>JAQGOG010000093.1 GCA_028293765.1 Gammaproteobacteria bacterium | reverse complement strand
GGGCTGCTCGCCGGGAGCGGCGTATTCCTCGGCCAGAGCAGCCACAAGCTCCCCTGCTGCCGCATCTTGCCCGCCGCCTCCGCTGCCTGCGGGCCGCCGCCCCAAAAGAAATCGGCGCGCGGCGCCCCGCTGATCGCACCACCCGTGTCTTGCGCGACGACCAGTCGCTGTAGAGGCAGATCGGACGCAGGTTGCGTCGTAGCAAGAAACAACGGGGTGCCCAGCGGCACGAAGTTAGGATCGACGGCAACGGATCTGCCGGCGGTGAGCGGAATGCCCTGGGCCCCTTTGGGGCCCAGGTTGGGATCCCCGAGCGGCGCTTCAGTGAAGAACACAACACTGGGATTGGCGTTCAGCACTTCCTGCAAACGGTCAGGATGCGCCACGAGCCAGGCGCGAATGCCGGGCATCGTTGCCTCATCCACCGTCAAGGCGCCCTGAGCCACGAGGTAACGCCCGATGGAATGATAAGGCTGCCCGTTCTGATCCGCGTATTGCAGGCGAATGACCTGGCCCTCAGGCAGTTGCACGCGTCCTGATCCTTGCACTTCGAGCAGCAGAGCGTCGAGCGCACTATCCACCCAGACGATTTCGTTGCCGTGAAGGACGGGGTCCGTGGGCAGTTCCGCCCGCGTGTAGTACGGCACCACCTTGTTGCCGACGAGCCGGCCGCGAACCCGCTTGCCCTTGAGCTCGGGAAAGAGCGACACCAGATCCACGGTGAGCAGATCGGGCGGCGGCGAATACAGGGGCGCCATGAATGTCGCCGACGCCGCGCGCGCTCCTCGCAGGAGCGGTTCGAAATAGCCCGTGACGAGGCCCGTGTCTTCACGGATCGACCCCGTGATTTTCACGATCTTATAGGGCTCGAAGTTCTGCTCGAAATAGCTGCGGACGCTGGCGGCAGAGTCGCCCGCCACGGCCTGTGCAGCCGTACAGACCGTCGTCCACTCGGTGCGAAAGCGCAGCGCCCGACAGCTTTCGAGAAAAGCCGGCCACGCCTCCTGCGGCTTGTCGGCGTTCCAGCCTGGAAGCTCCGACCAGCGCCCGCGCTCGTAGAGAGATATCGGTGCTGCGGGCTTCGAGGGCGGCGTACGTCGGGGTGGGGTCACACATCCAGATAGCGCAATGACGCCGATGAGAGCGACAACGATGGCGGCGGAGCCCAGCGCCATGGAGGGAGAGCGATCGCGAATATCCATAATGCGAGTCTAGCGCTTTTCATTCGAATGCCAGCGCAGATGGTTTCTGTCGCATCGTGCGACAAGAAAGCGGGCGGCACGGACGCAAGTGTTCGTTGGACGCCATATCGAGAAGACGTTTTTGCGAGTGTTTGCGATGCGCATGCGTCATCCGAGCCCGGCTGCTCGCGCGATCAGAAACAACCCTCCCCCGACGACAACGGCCCCGATGGCCCGCGCGACGCGCTCACCGGCCGGTGCGAGACGTTCGACTGTGATGGCTGCCGTCACGACAGCCATCGCGCGAAGGTCCATGACCCCGATGACCAGGAGGATCGCCATCAGACCGAAACAGCAGTGGATGCAGTGGAGGCCGAGGCGCAGGCCGTGTTGCCAAGCCGTGCCGGCGTCGCCCGGCAGCGTACGGCCGCGCCCGGGCGCCTCACGACAGCAGGCAAGGTGATGTGCCTTCCACGCTGTGAACTGGAGCGCGCCGGCGATTAGGACGACCACACCGATCGCGATCAGAACGGCGCGCGCCAGCGCCGGCTGCTGCATCTCGACCGCCGCCAGCGCGACGCCCAACAGGAAGACGGCCATTCCGAACACGGTCCACACGACGAAGTACCCCGCGCCCACGAGCGCGGTCAGCCGACCGAGGCGCGTTTCGCCTGTCCGGCCGACGGCTTGGCGGTAGCGCCATAGCATTGGCACCAACGATGGCAGCATCATCGCTACCATCATCACGACCCACATGCCGAGAAACGACGCAGCGGCGCCGGGCCACGTCTGCCCCGGCATCCGCATCCACGCCATGGACATCGTCCAGTCGCCGGGCATCCGCATCTCGCCCATCACCGACATGGACGCGCACCAGACGGTCGTCAGGGTCGCGGTGGCGGCGAAGAGCAGCGCTGAGACGCCAAAAAACGCTTGCTGGGAAGCTCGCTCGGAAGCCATACGTCTTGAGATCTCCAGTCCCGCAATTGCGCCACGACAACCGCGACGTCGCTCAGCCCTTGTTGTACTCGTCGTGGCGGCGCCACCAAGTGCCCGTCTCGTTGCGCCCCTTGGGTGCGCGGTCGAGCCACTGATACATGCCCCAGAGGCCGTCCAGTCCGCGCGCATACGTGGAATAAGCGTGATAGACGACGCCGTCCTCGAGCACGAACGCGCTCACGCCCGGCCTTTCGCGCGTATACGTCGCCACGTCAGTACCGGTCATGGCCGCGTGCTCGGCGACAGGCCCCTCGCCGCGTTTCGTCAGTGATTCCCCGATCCCGTCTACCGCCCACGCCGGCTCGCGCCGGTAGTTGTATTCGACGGTCCCCTCGCGCTGTTGCTTCTCGGTGAGCGAGACGTTGAAGTCGAAGTTGAAGTCCCCGCCGACCGAGGACGCCCAGGGGAAGCTCCAGCCCATCCGCTGCTTGTATGCCTGCAGCTTCGCGAGAGGCGCCCGCGACACCGCCGAAAGCGTGACGTCGTGGTTCGCCAGGTGAACGACGAAGCCGTCGAACCCGTCCGCGATCGCCGAGCAGGACGGACACCCCGCCTTGTAGTCGGGCCCGAACATGAAGTGATAGACGAGGAGCTGCGAGCGCCCCCGGAAGAGGTCTGCCAGCGAGACGCTCCCCGCGTCGGACTCGAATCGATACTCCTTGTCGATCCCAACCCACGGCAGCTCCTGGCGCCGCCGCGCCAGCTCGTCGCTGCGCCGTGTGAGCTCCTTCTCCGCCTCGAGCAGCTCGAGTCGGGCGGCGAGCCACTCTTTACGTGTCCCGGTCATGTGCTTCGTCATCGTCTATCTCCTCAGGTGTCTCGAGACGACCCGATGGTCGTTCGTCTTGGGATAGATTAAGCGCCGTGTCTCGACCGATGAGAGTGACAAGTGTGACGGGATTCCAATGGACTCATTGATCACAGCCGCGGGGCGTGCCCTCGCGGCAGGTGATCCCCTGGGCGCATTGAAGCGGGTCGCCCTGCGCGACGACGCGCCGGCTCTAGCGCTTCGAGGCATCGCGATGGCGCAGCTCGGCGATCTGGGTCGGGCCAAAGCTCTCCTGCGGAGTGCCGCCCGTGCCTTCGGTCCGAAAGAGGCCGTGGCCGGTGCGAGGTGCGTCGTCGCCGAGGCCGAGATCGCGCTAGCCTCCCGCGACTTGGGTTGGCGTGCGAAGGCTCTCGATGCGGCGCGGGCAACACTCGAAGAGCACGGCGACCGGGCAAACGCCGCGCACGCCCGGTATCTCGAGGTCCGGCGCCTCGTCCTGATCGGGCGCCTCGACGAGGCCGAGCGTAGGCTCGCCGAGCTAGACCCCGCGCCTTTCCCTCCCGCGTTGAGGACCGCTCACGAGCTGGTGGTCGCGGGGATCGCTATACGGCGCATCCGGACGAAGGCGGCGCGCGCGGCGCTCGCCCGGGCCGAGCGCGCAGCGCGTAACGCACGTATCCCTGCGCTGACGGCGGAGGTCGAAAGCGCACTCCTCGTCCTGAACACGCCCGCCGCGCGCCTGATTGCGAGTGGGGAAGAGCGGCTCCTCCTGCTCGAGGAGGTCGAAGCGTTGCTGGCGTCGAAATCATTCGTGATCGACGCTTGCCGTCACGTCGTGCGTCACGAAAGCGAGGTGGTCTCGCTCGCAAAACGTCCGGTGTTGTTCGCGCTCGCACGCGCGCTGGGCGAAGCGTGGCCCGGAGACGTACCGAGGGACACGCTCGTCGCGCGGGCATTCCGAGCGAAGCTTGCCGATGAATCGCATCGCGCGCGGTTGCGAGTCGAAGTCGGGCGGCTTCGCACGGTGCTTCGGACTTTGGCCGGCGTGAGCGCGACGAAGAGAGGGTTTGCGCTGGTGCCGCGCCGCGCACGCGAGGTAGTCGTGCTGGCGCGGCCCGTCGAAGAGGAGCATGCGGCGGTGCTCGCCTTCCTCGCGGACGGTGAATCGTGGTCGAGCTCGGCCCTTGCGCTTGCGCTTGGAACGAGCCAGCGCACCGTGCAGCGGGCGCTCGACTCGCTTGCGGCGGCAGGCAAGGTGCAGTCGTTCGGTCGCGGGCGAGCTCGTCGTTGGATGACCCCGCCCGTGCCGGGATTCACGACGACCTTGTTACTCCCCGGTCCTCTGCCGATTGACTAAGATGGAGGCATGAGTCGATCAACCGCCGAAATCGTCCGTGAGTACGGACCCTTTTCAGGTGCCGACAGCGTGCATGGAGTCACGTATGACGGTCAGCACGTCTGGTTTGCTGCTGGAGACAAGCTGAACGCCTTCGATCCTGCGAGCGGGAAGACGCTGCGCTCGATCGATGTCGCCGCGCATGCAGGAACGGCCTTCGACGGCCAGCACCTGTTTCAGCTCGCCGAGGATCGCATCCAGAAGATCGATCCGAAGACCGGCCGTGTGCTCGCCACGATCCCGGCGCCCGGCGGCGGCGGTGACTCGGGGCTCACGTGGGCCGAAGGGACGCTCTGGGTGGGGCAGTATCGGGACCGGAAGATCCATCAAGTCGATCCCCAAACAGGGGCGATTCTTCGCACGATCGAGTCCAACCGCTTCGTCACCGGGGTCACCTGGATCGACGGAGAGCTCTGGCACGGCACCTGGGAAGGTGACGAGAGCGAATTGAGGCGAGTCGATCCTCGCACGGGAGAGGTCCTGGAAAGGCTCGAGATGCCGCCCGGAGTGGTCGTTTCGGGGCTCGAGTCCGATGGCGGCGATCAGTTCTTCTGCGGAGGAGGAAGCAGCGGCAAGGTGAGGACCGTCCGCCGGCCGAAGCGTCCCGCTCCCGACCCTTAGAAGCCAACCAACGTCGCTGACCGATCGCTGGGATGGCCGTATTCGGTCGCTCTAGAAACAAACTTCCGGTTGCCGGGGCACAGTCTGACGGCGGACCTCACTCGGTACGGCCTCGGCTTCGCTGTCAATCTCCTCCGGGACGAGACCCCGACGATGACTGACTGCCGCCGCTTCAGTTCGGCTGGAGACGTTCAGCTTTCCCAGGATGGACTTGACGTGACATTTCACGGTTCCCACGGTCGTCCCGAGTCTGTTCGCGATAACTTTATCGCTGGCGCCCGACATCACGAGGCGCAGCACATCGAGCTCCCTGGGCGTCAGTGCAGGAGCAGAAACGCTGCTTACCAGGTTCGCCGCCACGGCCGGCTCGATTGCGGTACCACCTTCATGCACGCAGCGAACCGCGCGCGCGACCGCCTCCAGGCTTGCGGTGAGCAACAGGTACCCGCGGATGCCCAACTCGACTGCCCGTCGAATGCTCAATTCACGCTCGTCATGAGTCACGATCAGGATGTCGGTCCCCTTCCCTCGAGCAGCAAGCAGCAACCCAGTTGCACAGTCCGTTACGACGAGGCGAACGGAACTGAGCTGAGCCTCTCCGGTGCCTGCGCACTCGTAGTCAGGCTGCGAGGCAACGATCTCGAAATCGCCTTGCGCCTTCAATGCAGCTTCGAGCCCCGCACACACGAGGGGATTCCGATGCGCAATCGCGACTTTGAGTTTACGGTTTTCCACGGACGGGCAGGAGGCTCGTCGTGGGTTTGAATGCTCGTGGCTCACCAAGGCGGCACCCCTTCATATCAGTTCCACCAGAGTTCTTTCGAATCCCGCATGCTGAATATGGGAGTGCGCTGTCTCAGTTCGATTTCACCACGAACCGGCCGCATTACAGTTGTAATGGAGGCACGCCGGGCTCGCCGGCTTCAATTCGCGGCGGCAACCTTGGGTCGGTGTTTCTGCTCTTTGATCCAGCTATCGGTGCGGGAGTCCAACAAATCGAGCGGCAGCACGCCGCCGTTCAGCATCTCGTCGTGAAAGCTGCGGATATCGAATTGCGTCCCCAGGTCCTTTTGGGCGCGATCCCGCAGTTCGCGGAATTTGAGTTGGCCGAGCTTGTAAGCGAGTGCTTGTGCCGGCCACGCGATGTAACGGTCGGTTTCAGCCTGGAGCGTGGGCTCGTCAACGGCGCCGGATTTGCGAAAGAATTCAACCACCTGATCGCGGGTCCATCCCTTCGAGTGGATGCCCGTATCCACCACCAGGCGTACGGCGCGGAAGAGCTCACTGGACAGGCGGCCGTAGTCGCTGCTGGGGTCCTGATAGAAATCCACTTCCTTGCCGAGTTGCTCGGAATAGAGTGCCCAACCCTCCACGTAGCCGGAATTGCCGCCGTGCCGGCGGAACTTCGGCAGATCGGGGAGCTTTTGCGCTACGGACAACTGCATGTGGTGTCCCGGTATTCCCTCGTGATACGCCGTCGCCTCGTCATTGATGAGGGAGCGTTGCGCGGCATTGGCCACTGCAACCACGACGCGGCCCGGCCGCTTGCCGTCGGGCGTGCCTGTTTGATAGTGAGTAGCGTTGCCGGACTGGAAATCAGGCATCGGTTCGACTGTGACCGGCGATCCCGGAATGAAACCGAACAGCTCCGGCAGCTTCGGTTGCATCTGAGCGATGTACTTGCGGAAGTCATCGACGATCTGTTCCGCAGACGTAGCGCGGTACTTCGGATTGGTTCTCACCGACTCGCGAAACGCAGCGAGATCCGCGAAGCCAGCGCGATGCGCGATAGCCAGCATCTCGGCCTGAATGCGCTCGATCTCATGCAGCCCGATCTGATGGATCTGATCGGGGGTGAGCTTGCTGAGGGTCGTGCGGCTGCGGATGTCGTTCAGATAGCGCTTCTCACCGCCAGGCAGTGAGGTAACGGCGAGCGTGGCGCGGCCGTAAGGGGCATATTCTTCGGCAACGAAATTGGCGAATGCCAGGTAGGCCGGCAGCACCTCATTGACGACCGCCTCAGTAATCTCCTTGCCGAGGCGCCGTTGGTCCTCCGGCGAGATGCTGCTCGGAAATTTCTTCGTGGGCAGCAGGAAAGGATCTGCCGCGATCACTCCCAGACATTGTGCAGGGACTTTCTCGAGCAGGAAGCGCACCGGCATGAGGCGGTCGCTCTTGCCCGCACGAAGGACTTCTTCCGTCTGCGTAAACACCCGCGGAATCTGGTGGAGGCGAGCAATGTAGTCTTCGTACTGCTTCACAGAGTCGAAGGGAACGGCGAGCGGCAGATCAGCAAGATGGACCTGTGGGCCATCCATCTGGTTGACCGGCATCTCGTATTCCTTGAAGTCGTAGTTGGCGCTGCGCTGTTCCAGCACTCGCAGCAAAACTTCGTGAGATAGCGCCTCCTGCTCGGTGAAGCCGGTGGTCGCTATGCCCTTCAGGCGCGCAAGGAACTCCTGGTCGCGGCCGTGGTCGCTGGTGATCGCGGCCAGCGAATAGTCGTTCAGCTGATCGTTGTAGCGGTAATCTCCGTAGGCCGTCGCGAGTTCGGGGTGCGCCTTGAGATCGGTCTCATAGTACTCGTCAAAAAGCGCGTTTTGCTCGGCAAGGCGCGCCTCGACGGAGGCGGCTTTGGCACTCAGCGATGTCGCGGCAACGAGAGAAAAGCAGGCCAAAAGGCCAAGACAGAAATTTTGGGTTCGCATATTCCGCGAATTTTAACACCAGCAGACGAGCATTTTCCTATCTGCATGCAAAGCTGGATTGCAGGCAGTGGGCTGCGGCGACAGCGAGCGCGCGATGCGATGCGTCCCCGGCGCGGCTGTCAGTTCATCTGCTCCCCATCATCTGCCCGACGCCGTTGGGAGAAAACCAAGCAGCAGCGCTACGATGGCCTCGGGCGCATCCTCCTGAACCAGGTGTCCCGCTTTGGGGATCGAGCGAAACACGGCTCCGGGAATAGCTTGCTGCAGCTGTCGGCCGCGCTCAATCGGTATCCATTGATCCTCCTCGCCCCATAAAATCAAGGTGGGACAGGTCACCTCGCCGTAGCGCGGCGTCACTTCGTCGGTATACCGCTGGTCCATCTGTGCAATCTGGCGATAGAACGCCGCCTGCCCCACCGCGCCCAACCAGGGCTCGACATAGGGTGCCAGCTCGTCGTCCGGGATAGCCCGCCGAATAGCGCCCCGCACATAAGCCGGCACGATTGCCCGATGAATGTAGGCTGGAATGCCGCTGAAGGCCGCCTCATGCTGGCGCACATGCTGCACGAAGGGCGAGCCCCAAGGGGCCAGTGCCACCGGATCAATCAGCGTGAGAGTGCGGTAGTCCTTGCCGTTGACAAGGTGTGTACGCAGCGCGGTCGCGCCACCAAAGTCGTGCGCCACCACATCGGGGCGCTCTAGCCCCCAGTGATCGAGCAATTCCGCCAGCAAGGCATTTTGCACGCCGAGCGAGACATCCTGTCCCTCTCGTTGCTCGGACTGCCCATAACCGAGCAGGTCGTAGCAGTGCACCCGATGGGACTCCACGAAATGGGGAATCACCCGATGCCACACGTAAGAGGAAAACGGCGTGCCGTGTACGAACACGAGCGGCGGCCCCTCGCCGGTGATCGAGTAGCGAACCCCCTGCCCCCGAAAACGGTAATCCCGCTCTAGTCGCCAATCCGCCATCTTCAGCCCCTCCCCTGCTTTGAAGTTCCCCGGGTCGCGGGGTTTGCCAGGATCGCGTGCCAGTTGATGATGGCGTTCCACAGCATCCGTTGATCGCCGCGATTGAGGTCGCGGTGGAGCGGATTGAAGTTGAACGCCACCACGTGGCCCGAGCCTTCTGGCAGGTCCAGGATGGCGGGGCGTCCGATCAGATTGTCTTCGCCCCACACCTGTCCGCTGACGAGGAACGGCATACCGTCGCGATCGCCCCATTGGAGCACGATGCCGCTCGGATCAAGCGGGCCGTCGAGGCAAGTGGTGCAGTAAGCCATTCGCAGCCAGCGCCGCGGGACTGCGTACAGCGGGAAATTCTGGCGGAAAACATACGTACGCGGAGAGTAGCCGTACGCGATCGGGTGATCGGGTCGCAAGAACGAAACTCGCAGGTGCGCGCCGGGTGTCCGAGTCACCGCGTCATTTGCGGCAGCGGCCGCGGCGGCTCCGCCGCCTTGTGTACTTCGCGGCACGCCGCCTGATTCGCGGCGGACCCCGCGGACGATGCCGCCTTCCAGAGGCAACATCGAGCCGCTTCCGAGCGTGATGAGCAAGCCTCCGGTGTCGACGAAGCGCTGCAGCTCCGCGAGCCCGTTCCAGCTGATGCCGCCGGTAATGTCGTCAGACTCCGCAGGCGTGCCGAAACTCGGCGTCGTGCGCGTCTTCTTGAACGGCATCGGGCCCCAGGCTTTGGGGATTCCCTGGATCTGCTCGGCGAGCTCGAGATCGACGTGACCATAGAGCAGCACGTCGTACTTGTCGCGGAGCTTGCCGGCGCGGATGTCTTCATCCCGAACGTAGATGTAAGGAATATGGCGCTGGTCCAGCGAGTATCGCAGCCAGCCGATGGTGTCGGTATCCGCCCAGGGCACCCACACTCCCAGGCGCGGCACCGGCGCGGTATGACTCGACACGTCCGGAACCGAACCAACTGCTTCGAAACTCAGCCCCAGTTGCGCAGCCGTGTCCCGCACGGCATCGGCAAGGCCCGACTGCGCGGCAAGAATCCACGACCCCGCGGGGTATTCGGCGCCACTCATATTGAATGAGTGCTCAGCAACGGAAACCTTGAAACGCGCCAACCGGTAGCGGGCCTCGAGCAGCCCTTCCTGCCCGGTATCTTTCAACACATAAGCCGTCCCCGTGCCCGCGACCCGTCCCGGCGGATGGGGAGCTTCGGTGAGTGCCGTAAGCTTTGCCGCGCGCACCTGCGGATCGGCGGTCGCCACCACGTCGAGGTGATAGTGCGCTGGCAGCTCCCACGAAACATCATCGTAAGGCTCGCCGGCATCCTTCGCAAAGTGCTGAGCGGTCAACAGGTCCACCGCATAGTTCCGGTAAGGCTGATCGAGCCTGACGACGTAGGTGCCGGCCGGAAACGCGCCCTCCTTCACTGTGAATCCCGCCGCGGCGCGGTGCACTTCGATTCCCAGCGACAGCAGCCGGGCCACCAACTGCGAGACGCGCGTGGGGTCGCCTTGGTCGTCCGGAATGAGAAACGCATACGGCGCCTGTGTTACTCCCGCCTGCCAGGAATGCAGGCCCTTCAGATAGAAGTTCCTGAGCAGGGTCTGCGACTCCTGCGAGGCGCGATCGAGGGCCGCTAGCGCGGCTGTCTCGTTGTAGTTGACATTATCGCGTGCCGACCAGCGAAACTTTCCAGCCGGCGGGGGCGAGGGACGATACCACTCGAGCGAGGTTTCGTCGGCCGGTGCCGTCTGTTCGAGCGTCTCGGCGGTGCCGTTGCCAAACGTCTCATATCCGCGGCCAATGGAGTTGTGATTGAGGGCGATGGAATCCAGGAAAAGGTGCGCGAAGTCGTCGCCGAAGTTCCACGTCCACACTCCGGGCATGCCCAGCCCGCCGAGCGTCTGGACTTCATGAAAGCTGAGCTCCAGCCGCTCGCTGTAGGACAGCGGGTCGACGTGCTCGTTCACGGGACCCGTACCGTTCCACGTCAACAGCAACGCGACGCTCTCGTGCAGATCGTGAACGACCGTCGGGTGCCAGTCGTAGAACATCCGATAAACCGCCTTGGTCGTCTCGTGCACCTGTTGGTGCGCATCGCGATTGATGTCGACGAAGGCGTACTTCGACCAGTACGGCGGCGCCTGTCGCGGCAGTTGCGCGAGCTCCGTCTTACCCTTCAGAAAGCGGTAGAACCACTCCACCTGCTTGTCGCGGCCATCCGGATTGGAAACCGGGTTGATGAGCACGACGAGATTCTCGCGAATGTTGCGAATCATCGGCTGATCCGACACGGCGAGCCGATAGGCAAGCTCCAGCACCGCTTCGGTCGAGCCCGTCTCATCCGAATGCAATGCCGCGTTGAAGTAGTAGATCGGCCGCCCGGTCGCGACGATCCGTTCCGCGGCCGCCGGATCGGTCTTGCGCGGGTCGGCAAGCGCTCCGGTTGCGGCCTTCAGCCGATCCAACTGCTGGATGCCGGCTTCGTCCGCAATTGCGAGCAGCACGATGTCCCGGCCTTCCTCGGATCGCCCGATAGTGAAGAGCCGCACGCGCGGTGAGGACGCGGCAAGCGCTCGACTGTAGGCATACGCGGTCGTAGAGTCGACGAGCTCACCAGGTGCGCCCGGAATTCTGTGCAGGAATCCCCTTGGCGAGACGACCGTCGACGAAGCCGGCAAGTACGCGACCCATGGCGACAGGAAGCGCGGTTCCGTCGTCGCCCGCGCGATCTCATCGATTGAGCCGGCCTCGGGAGTGTCAGGGGCCGCCTGTGCGTGAACGAAGCCGGGTAACAGCAGGATCAGAGTCAGGATGCCAAGCGGCCTGGTCAGCATGAACCTTCCCTCACGGCACGGCTGCGGAGATTTTCGTGACCGGCAGCATATGCGATCATCGGCGCCAACGACCACCAGGTCGTGGAACATGGGGAACGGAAAATGGTCGAGTCACGCCTGGATCTGAATTTCGTCCGCAGCCAGTTTCCCGCGTTCGCGGAGCCGTCCCTCGCGGGACAGGCCTTTTTCGAGAACGCCGGCGGCTCCTATTCTTGCGGGCAGGTCGTCAGCCGCCTCAACGAATATTATCGGCGCCTGAAGGTGCAGCCGTACTACCCCTACCCCGCCTCGACGGAAGCCGGCGAGTGGATGGACGCGGCTCGTGCGCGCCTGGCGGAATATCTTGGCGTCACGTCGGACGAGGTGCACTTCGGGCCCTCGACTTCGCAAAATACCTATGTGCTTGCGCAGGCCTTCCGCGCTCTGCTCAAGCCGGGCGATGAGATCATCGTCACCGATCAAGACCACGAAGCCAACAGCGGCGCGTGGCGGCGGCTCGCGGCACACGGGATCGTGGTCAAAGAGTGGCGCGTCGATCGGGAATCGGGGACGCTGCCGGTCGCGGCGCTCGATCGGCTGTTGACGGACCGTACTCGGCTGCTCGTCTTTCCGCACGCTTCGAACGTCGTCGCGCACATCAATCCGGTGGCACAGATCACCGCCAAAGCACGGGCGGCAGGGGTCATCACGGTAGTCGATGGAGTAGCGTGGGCACCGCATGGATTGCCCGATGTGACGCAATCAGGCGCGGATATCTATCTCTTCTCGCTCTACAAGACCTACGGCACCCACCAGGGACTGATGGTAGTGCGCCGTAAGTTGATGGATCAGCTGAGCAATGAAGGGCATTACTTCAACGCGGGCGAACTGTCCAAGAGATTGGTGCCCGCCGGGCCCGATCATGCGCAGATCGCAGCGGCACGCGGCATAGCCGAGTACTTCGACGCTCTTGATGCGCACCACGGGGGCGGTGGCGTGGCGACACGGCCGCAGCGCGTGCGTGAGTTGTTACGAAACGCTGAAACTCCCCTACTCTCCGCGTTGCTGGAGTACCTGAAAGCTCGCAAAGGCGTCCGCCTCCTTGGGCCGGCGACTGCGCACGAACGTGCCGCCACGGTTTCGTTCGTGACGCATGCCGCTGATCCCGCGGCGGTCGTAAAAGCACTTGCGCAACGTGGCTTCATGACGGGGTACGGCAACTTCTACGCGGTCCGAGTGCTGGAGGCCATGGGCGTGGACCCGGCTCGCGGTGCGGTCCGGGTTTCCTTCGTCCACTACACCGCGCCGGCGGAGATGACAGCCCTGATCGAAACATTGGATTCGATATCCGGCCTCAGCGGCTGAGCGGCTGAATCGGCTGAATCCCCCGCACCGATGTCGGCCAGCGGGCACAGGGCTGCCCGGTGGCGGAGCAGCGCCGCCCCTATTGGACGAGCGCTCAACAATCCTCTGGCGTCCGCACGCCATCCCGATATACTCGATCGAAACACGAATGCGTCGCCGGGGGTCGGGGGTGCAGATCGGAGCGACAGCCTCGCAGCTGTCACCCGCACGCGAACGTGGCGCTCGACGGCAATTCAATGGAACCCGTATGGCTCGCAATCCGCGGTACGACATTCTATTTGAGCCCGTAAAAATCGGGCCGGTCACGGCACCCAACCGGTTTTATGCCGTACCGCACGCCGCCGGCATGACGAATTCGATGCCGCGCATGCGCGCGGCGTTTCGCGAGACCAAGGCCGAAGGCGGCTGGGGCGTCGTCTGCTCGGGCTATGTCTCGATCGATCCCAGCTCGGATGATGCACCCCTGCCCTTCGCTACGCTCTGGGACGACGACGACATTCGCTCCCACGCCCTGATGACGGATGCCGTTCACAAACACGGTGCGCTCGCGGGAGTCGAGCTCTGGCACGGCGGCGGCTCGGTGATGAACCGGACGAGCCGCATCCCGCCGCTGTCTCCCTCGGGCACTTCCTGGATGGCCACCCATGTGAATTTCATGGGCAACCAGCGGCCCCGAATCATGGACGCACAGGACATTCGCTCGCTCGTCCGCTGGCAGGCGGCAGCGGCTCGCAAAGCGCGCAGTGCCGGCTTCGACGTGGTGTACGTCTACGCCGGCATGGGCTATCTGCCGTACGAATTTCTGTTGCCGGAGTGGAATCAACGCACGGATGCCTATGGAGGCTCCGTACGAAACCGTGTCCGCATCGTCCGGGAGTTGCTCGAAGCGACGCACGAGGCGGTGGGAGGCCACTGCGCGGTCGCGTTGCGCATCAGTCTCGAAGAGCTGCGAGCGCGGCCGAGCGACGTCGCCGCATCGGAAGCCCACGAAGTGGTCGAGCTGTTGGCCGACTTGCCGGATCTCTGGGACGTGAAGCTCGACTCCTCCCCAACCGACTGCGCCCCCTCCCGTTTTACAGCCGAGGGCAGTCACGAGCCCATCATCGAGTTCGTCAAAAAGGTCACGAGCAAGCCGGTGGTCGGCGTGGGCCGCTTCACTTCGCCCGATGCCATGGTCGGCCAGATCCGGCGCGGCGTTCTGGATCTCATCGGTGCGGCCCGGCCCTCGATTGCCGATCCGTTTCTGCCGAAGAAGATCGATGCGGGCCGCGAGCACGACATTCGCGAATGCATCGGCTGCAACATCTGCATCTCGAGTTGGCACGACGGTGTGCCGGTGCGATGTACTCAGAATCCCACCATCGGCGAGGAATGGCGCCGCCAGTGGCACCCGGAACGGGTCGCGCCGGCAGGCAGCGCCTCGACGGTACTCATCGTCGGCGGGGGTCCCTCCGGCCTCGAATGCGCACTGACGTTGGCGAGACGCGGTTACGAGGTGACCCTCGCCGAGGCTGCCGATGAGATCGGCGGTCGGCTGCGTTTCGAAACCCGTTTACCAGGCCTCGCGGCCTGGGGCCGTGTCCTCGACTGGCGCCGGGGCCAACTCGAACGGCTGCCGAACTTCAATCTCTATCGGGGCAATGAGCTGTCCGCCGAAGAGATTCTGGAGCTCGGAAACACTCACGTGGTCATCGCTACCGGCTCACGCTGGGCGCGCATGTTGTACTCGCCGCTGGAGGTTCCATTCGGCAGCCTCGCTGGCCCGAACGTGTATACGCCCGACGACATCGCAGAAGGCGCGCAGCTCGAAGGTCCCGTCGCGGTCTTCGATTTCGACAACTACTACATGGGAAGTGCGCTTGCAGAGCATCTGGCAAAAGCCGGTCACTCGGTCGCGTACGTGACGCCGACGGGCCATGCTTCCGCGTGGGCCATCATGAGTAACGAACAACCGCAGGTCCACCGAGCGCTAGCCAACGCGGGTGTGAGTCTTCACACCCTCTCACGCGTGAGCGCTTTTGAGCCGGGTGAACTGACCTTGGCCGCTCAGTTTACGGACAGGGAATCACGACTCGCGTGCAGGTCTCTAGTGATCGTTGGCGCCCGCTTCCCGAATGACTCGCTGTATCACCAGCTTGTCGAGCAGCAGGACAAACTCGCAGGAGCAGGCATCGCTTCGATCACGAGAATCGGCGACGCGCTGGCCCCGGGCGCCATAGTTCACGCGGTATACAGCGGCCATCGCTATGCGCGCGAGCTCGATGCAGACCCGCAGGCGCCAAGCTTCCGCCGTGACGCGCCTCTGCGTGTGACGCCTACTGCATAATCTGACTGAGCGCCTGCGCATGATCTGCACACTATCGCGTTCGGAAATGTCTGCGGAGGCAGCAGTGCATGAGTTCCCATAACTCACCATTGCCGGGGGCCAGCCTCCCGGTGGCCGGCCTGGAACCGACGCTTCCCTCGAGCTGGTATCGATCGGAGCGCGTGTTTGCGCTGGAGAAGGAGCGGATCTTCTGTCGCGAATGGATCTGCATCGGCCGCGAGGAAGAGTTGCCGGCGGCAGGGGCGCATCGAGTGCTCGACGTCCTCGGCGAGAGCATCATCCTGACGCGCAACCGTGAAAAACAGCTGCGGGCTTTCTACAACGTCTGTCGCCACCGCGGCGCCCGTCTCTGCCGACCGGAAGGCGGTGCTGTTAGTGGCGCACCCTCGCTGCCGGGCGGCTTGGTCTCGGGGCGCATCATGTGCCCTTATCACCAATGGACTTATGACCTCGACGGCCGACTCATCGCGGCGCCCTATCTGACGGGCCAGGCCGGGTTCGACAAGTCGGCTTTCAGTCTGTACCCGGTGGGTGTCGAGTCCTGGGCCGGATTCGTTTTCCTGCATCTCACGCCCGGCACGGCTAAGACCCTGCACGAGCAGATTGCCGGCGCGCCCGAACGCGTGCGGCGTTATCCGCTGATTGAACTGCGTATCGGCCATACGATCGAGTACCAGGTGGCCGCGAACTGGAAAGTCATCTGCGAGAACTACAACGAGTGCTATCACTGCGCTGGCGTGCATCCCGAGCTGTGCGCCGTCGTCCCCGCATTCCGTGACCGGGGAGGCGCCAACCTCGATTGGGAACGCGGTATCCCGCATCGCGAGGGCGCATATACGTTTACGAAGTCCGGCATGACGCAGCGCCGGCCATTTCCGACGCTCAATGCTAATGAACAAGTGCGCCACAAAGGCGAGCTCCTCTACCCCAACCTCTTCGTGAGCCTCGCCTGCGATCACGCCGCGGTGTTCATCCTGCGGCCCCGCTCTGCCGAGCGTACCGACATCACCTGCCACTTCCTGTTCGAGCCGTACGAGCTCGAGAAGCCGGGCTTCGACCCGTCCGATACAACGGAGTTCTGGGATGTCGTCAACCGCCAGGACTGGGTGATCTGCGAGACCGTGCAACAAGGGATCGCTGCGCGAGTGCATGAGCGCGGTTACTATGCCCCCATGGAGGACTTCAGCCTCGACATTCGCCGTTACGTCCTGGAAAGGATCGGCGACGCGGCCGCGACATTGTGACGGTGGGGTCGGCAGACTCCACGTCCATCGCGCCCCTGCGCATCCGCGTCCGCTGGAAGATATTCACCCTTCTGTTCGGCTTCGGCCTGATTGCCTACGTGCAGCAGCGCGCCCTGGCCGTGGCCAGCTACCAGATGATGCCGGATCTGGGCCTGAGCCAGATGCAGATAGGCTGGCTCGAATGGGCCTTTCTGCTCGGCTACGCCGGCCTGCAGTTTCCCGGCGGAGTGTTGGGTCAACGACTGGGTGCCCGCAAAACGCTCGTCCTGATCAGCGCCCTCGCCTTTCTCGCCACGGTGACGACGCCACTGGCTCCGATCGTGCTCGGCGGCGCCGCGCTGTTCGCGGCCCTCCTCGCTGTCCAGTTGCTACTTGGCGTAGCGCAGGGCCCGTTCTTTCCCGTCAGCGCTGGTGTCGTGGAAGCGTGGTTCACACCAGACAAGTGGCCACTGGTGCAGGGCTTGCTGAGCCTGGGCCTCGGGCTGGGCGCAGCGGTTACGCCTCCTGTCATCGCCTGGCTCATGTCCTCCTTCGGCTGGCAGCAGGCGCTCGCCTGGACCACACTGCCCGCGATTGCGTTGATTGCCATTTGGGCCTGGTACGGACGCGACACGCCTGCGCAACATCCATCGGTTAGCGCCGCGGAGCTCGCCGAGCTCGGTCCCCACTTGGACGCGAGTGTGGACTATTCGATCTCCTGGCGTCGGTTAGGGACACTGCTGAAGAACAGGGACCTCCTGGCGCTGACGGTGTCCTACCTGTGCATGAACTATGTGTACTACCTCCTGGGCAACTGGTGTTTTCTCTACCTGGTGCAGGAGCGGCATTTCACAGTGCTCGAAGGCGGATGGCTCGCCAGCACCCCACCGCTTGCAGCGGCTCTCGGGGCGGGCATAGGCGGCAAACTCGGAAGCGTGTTCGGCACGAAGTACGGTATACGTCGGGGTCTGCACATCGTTCCGCTCATCTCACTACCCGCCGCCGGCATTCTATTGTTGTTAGCCGTGAATGCGGCGAACGCTTACCTCGCCGTGGCAGCGCTCGCACTGTGCTTTGCCTGCGTCGAGCTCAACGAAGGACCCTACTGGGCGGCGGTCATGCACGTCGCACGCGGGGATACCATGTCGGCAACCGGTCTTCTCAACACCGGAGGCAACATAGGTGGCCTCGTCGCCACGCCCATCGTTGCCTATCTCTCGGGTCACCACGCATGGACGAGTGCCTTTGTGATCGGGAGCGCGTTCGCCTTCGTCAGCGCAGCCTTATGGTTAGTAGTGGACCCCACTCGCAATCTGGGCGGCGAGCGAGCCGAAGCCGCATAGGCCCGCGGGTAATCGTTCATGGAGCTGGCTGCACAATGAAGCGCGCCCCTGGCAACGCTCTTTCCTTGTTGAACGGTTGTATTACAAGGCGCTTTCCCGAGTCAAGCACCACACCGCCCTCGTAGCGCGCCAGCTATTTCGTGCTTGGCCAAAGGCATGCGGGGAAAACCGCTGCTGGGGCGCGGACATGAGCGGGAAAGGGACTTTCGAGGAGCCCTGCCCGGCCGCCCTGTACCGACACAATCAGTCGCGCTACGCTAGGCGAATGGCCAGCCCCTCCGACCCGAAGGCTTCCCGCCTCGAGGAGGAAGCGCTGCGACTCGCGCGACACGGCTCGTTTCGTGCCGCCGGCGATCTCTGTCGCGTCCTCAACACCCAGTACCCGCAATTCGGCCCTGGCTGGCGCACCGCCAGCTCGATCGCCCTGCAGCTGGGTGACCCTGCCACCGCTCTCACCTTGATTGAGCGCGCACTCGCTCTGAGCTCCACGGATGGCCGCTGCCTCCTGCAAAAAGCCCACTGCCTCCGCGCGCTCCGCCGCCACACGGAAGCCCTGGCCAGCGCCAACACCGCTCGCGAAGTGGTCAATGACGACGCAGCGGCACTCGATGCACTCGGCACGTTTTTTAGTCTGTCGGGTGAGCAGCGCCTGGCGCTCGCCGCTTACGAGCGGGCTCTCGAGCTGGCCCCCCGCAATGCCGCCATCGTGTTCAACAGGGCCACCGTACGCCGCTTCCTGGGCCACCTCGCAGCGGCCGAGGACGACTACGACCAGGTGATCGCGGCCAGGCCGAACGATTACGAGGCCTACAAGAACCGATCGGACCTGCGAACCCAGAGTCATGAGCGCAACCACGTCGCAGAGCTCGAGCGACTGCTCACCCAAGGTGGTGTCGCCGACTGGCGCGGGGAAGTCCACCTTCGCTACGCGCTAGCCAAGGAATATGAGGACCTGGGCGAATACGCCAACTCGTGGAAGCACCTCGACCAGGGTGCGCGCCTTCGGCATCGACACCTGCAATACGATGTCGATCGCGACGTAGCGACCGTGGATTGGATTATCGACGCATTCCCGAGCGCACCCCCCGCCTCGATTACGGGGTGCCCAAGCGACGAACCGATCTTCATCGTGGGCCTGCCACGCAGCGGCACGACACTCGTCGAACGAATCCTCGGCAGCCATTCGTCCGTTTTTTCCGCGGGCGAGCTGAATGATTTCTCGCAAGCCATCGTCGACGCCGTTATCGGTTCCGCCGCGTCACGTGCAATGCCACGCCCCGAACTCGTCGCGCGCTCGGCGACGATCGATTTCGCGGCGCTGGGCCGCGACTACCTGGCTCGCACACGGCCCGCAACCGGACGCACTCCTCGCTTCACCGACAAGATGCCGGTGAACTATCTATATTGCGGCATCATCCGCCGCGCGTTCCCGAACGCGAAAATCGTGCATTTGACGCGTCACCCGTTAGCGGTGTGCTACGCCATGTACAAGACCCTCTTCAAGGACGGCTATCCCTTCTCGTACGATCTCGACGAAATCGGACGCTACTATGTGGCGTATCGAAAACTGATGGATCATTGGCGTACGACGATGCCAGGAGTCGTGTACGACTTGAGCTACGAGAGGCTGATCGCCGACCAGAGCGGCGAGACTCGCCGGCTGCTCGAGTTCTGTGGCCTCGAGTGGGAAGACGCCTGTCTCGCCTTTCATCGCAATCCGTCGCCCACGATGACCGCCAGCGCCATGCAGGTGAGGCAATCGTTGTACGATTCATCGCTCGCGCAGTGGCGCCACTATGGATCACAGCTCGAAGGACTGCGGCGCCACCTGCTGGCTGCCGGAATCGACGCCGCCAGCTAAGATCCCGCGATGGCCAAAACACCGGGTACCCCGAAATTCCGGCGCGAGCCTCCCGTCGCCCGCCGCGAGGCGCTCATCGAGGCCACGTTGGTCTGTCTGCGCAGATTCGGCCACGAAGGGATGTCGGTGCGCCAGATCAGCGCCCAGGCGGGAGTGTCCGCCGGCCTGATCAACCACCACTTCCCGAGCATTACGACACTCGTGGCCGCGGCGTACGACTCGCTCGCGACCTCCCTGCTCCACTCGATCCGGCGCCAGGCGCACGACGTGTCAAAAACGCCACGCGAACGGCTGCGACGCTTCTTCGAAGCGTCATTCGCTCCCGATCTTCTCGATCCGGGCTTGTTCAACACGTGGCTCGTGTTCTGGAGCATGGTGTCGCACGACGCCGAGATGCGGGCCGTACACGACCGCACCTACGGTGCCTATCGTGCCACGCTCGAATCCTTACTCGGACAGCTCCGTCTCGACGACGACATTCCCGCGTTCAAGCTGCGGCCGGCGGCCATCGGACTGTCGGCGCTGATGGATGGTCTCTGGATCGAGGCGAGCATGAATTCCCGCACGTTCAAACCCGCGGCGGCGGTATCGCTGTGCGAGGACTGGACGAATGCCTTGTGCGCCGGAGCTTTTCCCGGCCTGCGCGCGGGTGGACGAGCCTCTGCCCTGCAACGGCCGAAGCCGCCTCAGAAGACCCAGTCGGAAAGTTGAGCGCCAGGAGTCAACTCAGCGTCACGCTCCGTTCAACGAACCAGCACAGGCCCTCCCCAACCAGGAAGGCAGCCGCGATGTCCGTGAATAAAGGCCGCGGGATAGCAAGTCGGGCACGCACCAGCAGCCACGCGACCAGCAGGGCTCCCAGCACTACGGTGACCTGTCCGATCTCGACACCGATATTGAATCCCACGAGGAGCGCGGCGAGCCGGTCCGTCGGCAGCTGCATTTCCAGCAGGTTGGATGCAAAGCCGAAACCGTGGATCAGGCCGAAGACCAGCGTGACCAGTAAACGCACGCGGCCGGCATCACGCATCTGCCCGGTCAACATCAAATAACTGACCGCAAATATCCCGCCGCCCACCAGCAACAGGGTCGGCAGAGTCACGCCCAGGTCGAAATACCGGCCGAGGGCCATGATGAACAAAATCGCAGCCAGGCCGATGGCCACGGGCAGCGGACGATGGGTGCCATCCCCGATGTTCTCAGCGCCGATCAACGCGATCGTGAGCGCGACCAGCGCATCGATGTATTGCGCCTCGGGACGCAGGACACCCGTCACCGCCAGAGCCAGCGTCAGACTATGTCCCAGCGTGAAGCCGGTCACCACGAAAAGCAGATCGCGCACACGACGTGAGATCAACACCAGACCCAACATGAAGGACATGTGATCGATGCCGGTGAAGATGTGCATGATGCCCAAGCCCACGTACGTGAGCAGGCCGGCGTTCTCGAGAGCGTGCTGCGTCTCATCGCCCGCGACCGCGATCTCCTGATGGTCGTAGGTGAGAATCTGCTCGAAGAACCGCCCGCCGCTGTCCTCGATACGCGCAAAGTTGGTGTGCGACTTTACGAGATCATAGAAGGCGGCCGAACGAATTCGGATATCCGTGGCGGCGGGACATTTGAACACGAGCTCGTAGCGGAAGTATCCAACCGACGCAGCCATTGCACGCGGCCCTTCCGAAAGCGCACACCTCCTGTCAGCTGAGGAAGCACCGACGCGCTCGGCCAGATATTTTCCCAACTCTGCGCTCGATGGCTGGTCTTTACCCGAAGGAGTCACCCGCTTCGCTTCAAGATCCGGCACCGTGAATTGCAGACGAACCGTGTCGCCGTCGATGTGCCAGGCCGAAAGACTCTCGCTGAGCGTGTGAGCCCGCACCGGCGCCGCCGCTCCAAGTGCCGCGATGAACAGGCCCAGAGCCGCCCGGCATACGGGGCTCATGGTTTGTAGTCACCGTAGTCGGTCGCGACGAGAATTTTCGATCGGCCCCGAAGAAATTTCAGCGTCGCCTGCATGAGGCGCGTCTGCTGCGCATCCTTCAGGTCCGTCATGACCTGCAGACGGGCGCGATCGAATGTGAGCGGCACGGGCACCTTGTTCTTGATGACTTTCAGGATATGGACGCCATCGGCCGCGAGCAACGGCTCGGATACGGTGCCCTCCTTAAGTTTCAGTGCCGCCTCGAACAGCGGGTCGCCCAAATGGATCCTGGCAGCGAAGTAGAATTCATCGCCGTCGTTGCGCGGCTCTGTCAGTCCATAGCGCGCGACTACTGCCTCGGCCGGCGTATCCGTGCGCAACGCCGTTACCGCCTCATGCGCCTTTACCATCTGCTGCCCGGTCGCGCTGCCGCCCCTTAACGGGATGACCAGGTGACGTACGGTTAGAATGCCGTCGGTGGCGTAACGTGCCGGGTTCTGATCAAAGAACTGCTGCAACTGTTGCTCGCTGGGTTGGCTCGTGGTGGCCTCGGCGAGCACCTGCTGGCTCATGGCGGTCGACAGCGCGTTACGCGTGGATTGATCCGTCTCGGCGAAATCCAACTCCAGGCCACGCTGCACGAGTAACTCCTCGCGCACCATCTCCTCGAGGACCTTGAGCTTCTCGGCCCGGGTCGACTGGTCGAACGTTTCCCCGGTTTCGCTTTCCAGCTGGGTTACGAAATCGCTGCGCAATATGGGCCGTTGGTTCACGAGAGCGACGTCCTCCGGCGGCACGCTGTGCGTGGCCGTGCCGCGCGCGGAAAAGAGACCGACTCCCGCTATCGCGAGCCCTGCCACCGCGCCGATCCCGCACAGGACCATGGAACGCGTGGCATTCACTCCCACATCACTCACGTTTTCCCCCGGCGCTCAGCGTCCGGGCGCTGGCTCTTGTAGAAGCGGAATGGACATAGACCGCCAGCGCCCGAATGGTCACCGGCGAGAGCACAGTAATCCAGGCCGGGCAGCGGCCGGCAAGGCCATGGGCAATGGAGTCTTCGATGCTCTGGCGCGAGCCGTCACCGCGCAGCCAGACGCCATCCGTCAGATCCGGCGCACCGATCGCTGAATCGCCCTTGGCGTCGAAGCCGTGACAGTCACTGCAAACACCTTGGTTCGCATCGTGAAAAATCCGCCCACCGCGCTCTACCGCGGTCTCGTCGGCCTGCGGATGGCGAAATGCGAGCAGATAGGACGTCACGTCCTCGATATCGCCGGGTGTGAGCGGCGCCATCGCGTACAGGTCGTACGGGTGAGGTGTGGCAAAGGCCGGCATGTGGGCCAGATCCCAGCCCTTGGAATTGCCCGAGCGAATACCGTACAGGACCACCCGCTCGATCTCGCTAACCCGCCCGCTGCCGTAAAGCCAGTCGGCGTCGGCGAGGTTGGGGATGGCCCTCACCGGATCTCCTTGCAACTGCGCGCCATGGCAGGAGGCACAGTGCTTGGAATACGCCGACGCCCCACGCGGCATCGCGAAGCTCATCAGATCGGCGTTTCCCGGGATGCTGTCCGCGGAAGCCATGAGAAGGCCCGCGCGCTCGGCGCTACCGTGCGCGATCAGGACGCCGCCAACGGCGAATATGGCAAGAACGACGGCCGCGATCGCAAATCCCCGCGCGACTCGAGACCGCCGTCCCTGGGGATTCCGCTTCCCGGTTACCTGATCTTCGCTCAAGCGACATTCACCGGATTCGACACACTGCGGGGGCAACGGGTTTCAGCGAGGGGCTACCTTGGGCGACATCGAGAGGCCCCGGCACGTAATTTACTGTTATGTGGCGACCGCGTTAACGTTAATGCGTTCACCCGGCCTGCCAATCCACTCCCCCGTCAGGTGACGCTCAGTGCACGTCGAGCTCATGTAACTGGCGCGCGTAGTCCTCGCGAGTCTTCGTCCGGACCGCATCCAGACGGGCGAACACTTCCGTGGAACCGCCGCTTTGCGGATGCACCTGCCTCATGGCCGTGTCCACCTCCGGCGGGTTCGGTCCTTTGTCAGGAAAATAGCCCCGCACGTGAATCGCATTCCAATGCGCCATCCCCGGCTGCGTGTACTCGACCGAAGCCGTTTCGAACGAGCTGAGATTGTAGAAAACGCCCTCGCCCACGAGTCGTCCGATTGCGGGCCCGACAGTGGTCCGCATTGCCTCACGGTAGTCGCGCTTGGCAGTCGGCTTTTCCTGCACATCAATGAACTCGACGACGAACTGCGCAGTCGGCGCGAGATGCTCGGCCTGCGGACCGGTCTTCGGCGGGTAGAAGTCGGGAGTCGCGCGAAGCGTCTCGATGCGGCGAACCTCGACGCCGCCCGCGTTACAGGGCCCGACGATCTCCCGCACGGTCTGGCTGCGGGTGGCCTTCTGCAGAATGCGATCCAGGAAGAGGAAATTCCAGGCGGGGACCCCTGGCTCGGTAATGTGTACGGAAGTGGTTTCGAAGACGCTGTGCTCCAGTAGCACTCCCTGCTCCTTCAACGCGCGCAGCCGTGGCAGTTCCGTACGCTGCAGGCAGTCCACATAGGCATCCCGCGCCTGCGGGCTTACAGAGACCACTCTCGCCATATACACGGACGGCTCGCCTGGCTGGGCAAGCGCATTGGCCCCACCCAGCCCAACACAAATCGAAATGATCAACCTGGCGTTCCATCCCACAGCAGAAGCTCCCGCGCGAATAAGGTCGGCCAGCAGTTTAGCGCCCGCGATGCATTCCACGCCGGAACAATCGGTAGAGGGTCTCGGCTAGGCGGGGCTCCGCAATTTGGTGTAGCGTTGCAAAAACAGGATGAGGTCAATGCAATCCAGCCGCCCGCCTGCCGAAATCGGCATGCCCCTGCACGAAGTGGACACGCCCGCATTGCTCGTGGACCTCGATGCTTTTGAGCGCAACCTGCAGCGGCTGGCGCAGCACGCCGCCCACGCCGGAGTGGCGCTCCGACCCCACGCCAAGACGCATAAGTCACCCGCTATCGCCCTACAACAGATTGCCTCAGGGGCAGTCGGCGTGTGCTGCCAAAAGGTCAGCGAGGCCGCCGCCATGGTTGATGGCGGCGTGGGCGACGTGCTGATCAGCAATGAGATCGTAGGGCGCCAGAAGATCGCGCGGCTCGCAGCGCTCGCGCATCGCGCCCGGATCGCCGTCTGCGTGGATGATCGCGAAAATGTCGCCGCCCTGAGCGAAGCCGCGCAAGCCGAGAAAGTGACGCTGGACGTGCTCGTGGAGATCGACGTCGGCGCCAATCGATGTGGCGTCTCTCCCGGGGAGCCGGCTCTCGAGCTGGCCCGTCACATTACCGGTGCTGCCGGGCTGCGCTTTCGCGGGCTTCAGGCCTACCACGGCTCGGCGCAGCACCTGCGCTCCGGCGAGCAGCGGCGCGCCGCCATCGACGGCGCGGTTCTTCGAGCCAGACAAACGCGAGACCTGCTGCACCATCACGGTATTCAGTGCCGGGTCATCAGCGGCGCCGGGACTGGCACCTATCCGTTGGAAGCGGCCAGTGGCGTCTACAACGAGCTGCAGGCCGGCAGCTACCTCTTCATGGACGCGAGCTACGCCCGTAACCGGTCGGATGATGGCAGCCCGTTCGCGGAATTCCAGCACAGCCTGTTTGTTTACACGACGGTGATGAGCCGGGCCGCGGAGCAAAGAGCAGTGGTGGACGCCGGCATGAAGGCTTTGAGTGTCGATTCGGGGCTGCCCACGGTTTGGGGAATCGAGGCGGCCGAGTACGTCGGCGCTTCGGATGAGCACGGGACGTTGAATCTGGCGACGGCCGCGCGATCGATCCGGCTGGGAGACCAGTTGCGGCTGGTTCCCGGACACTGCGATCCCACCGTGAATCTGCACGACTGGTACGTTGGAATTCGCGGCGATCGTGTCGAGACACTTTGGCCGATTACGGCACGCGGACCGGGTTTTTGATGACGACCGCTCCCACACTGGCCAAGCTGTCGACAGACCTCGCTGCCGGACGCACCTCCAGCCGCTCGCTATTGGAAGCATGTCTGGCAAGGATCGAGGATCCCGCCGGTGAGGGACGCACGACCTTTCTGCATTTCGACAGAGAGGCAGCACTCGCTCAGGCCGACGCGATGGACCTGTTGAGGTCGAGCGGTGCGGCGCCCTCGCCCTATGCGGGTATCCCGATCTCGATAAAGGATCTCTTTGACATCGCCGGGCAGGTCACGCGAGCCGGATCGACCGTGCTCGCGAACCGCGCGCCTGCGTCGGAGGACGCTGTAAGCGTCGCGCGATTGCGGCGGGCCGGCTTCGTCTTGATCGGCCGCACGAACATGAGTGAGTTCGCCTTTTCCGGTCTCGGTCTCAACCCTCACTACGGGACTCCCCGCAACCCATGGGAGCGTGCCGCGGGGCGTATTCCCGGAGGCTCATCCTCCGGAGCAGCGATCTCGGTCGTCGATGGAATGGCGCATGCCGCGATCGGAACCGACACAGGCGGTTCCTGCAGGATCCCCGCGGCCTTCACGGGCCTCGTCGGCTACAAGCCTACGGCCCGCCGTGTGGCGCAAACGGGCGCGGTGCCGCTGTCGCCCAGTCTCGATTCCATCGGACCCATCGGTCACTCCGTCGACTGCTGCGCGGCTCTCGATGCGCTGCTGGCGAATGAGACGCCGCCGGATCTGACCGATCGCTCATTGTCGGGCCAGCGTTTTGCCGTGCCGCGAACCTTCGTACTCGATGACATGGACCGGGACGTCGCCGGCCATTTCGAGCGTTCGCTGTCCCGAATCTCCGCGGCCGGCGCCCGCATCGAAGAGATCGACATTCCCGAGTTGGCCGACATCCCTTCTATCAACGCAAAGGGCGGACTCGCCGCGGCGGAGAGCTTTACCTGGCATCGCGGCCTGCTCGAAGCGCACGCGGCAGAGTACGATCCGCGTGTCCTGACACGTATCCAACGCGGCGCCACTCAGAGCGCCGTGGACTACCTCGTCCTACTCGCGGCCCGCAGGTCTTATATCGCCGCGGTCGAGAAGCGGATCGAGCGCTTCGATGCGCTGCTGATGCCAACGGTCCCTATCGTCCCGCCGAGAATCGCCGACTTGGAGACAGATGAAGCATTTTTCAAAGTGAACGGCCTCGTGCTGCGCAACCCCGCCGTCGTGAATCTGCTGGACGGCTGTGCGATCTCCATTCCCAACCACGATTCCGGCGAACCACCCACCGGCCTCATGTTAGCCTGCCGCGGCGGCCTTGACCGCCAGCTGTTCCGCTGCGCGGCTGCGGCGGAAGGCGTCGTTTGCGAGCGCCGATAATTTTTGCGCATACCCTATGACGTCCATGCGCTGTGCGTTTCCGGACCCAGACGGGACGGGGATGTTCGCGTAGGATTTCGTGCATGAATGCCCCGCTATCTGGATTGCGCGTACTCGAGCTCGCCCGCATTCTCGCAGGCCCGTGGATCGGCCAGACATTCGCGGACCTCGGCGCGGATGTCGTGAAAGTCGAAGCTCCCGAAGGTGATGAGACCCGCCGTTGGGGCCCTCCATTCATTCGTCGTGGCGATGGGGAACTGGACGCTGCGTACTTTCACTGCTGTAACCGTGGCAAGCGCTCGGTCGTAACGGATTTCCGGGAGCCCGCGGGGCAGGAGTTCGTGCGCGCACTGGCCATGCGCTCGGACGTCCTGATCGAAAACTTCAAAGTGGGCGGGCTTGCCAAGTACGGACTCGACTTCGCCACACTGCATGCGCTGAACCCACGCCTCGTGTATTGCTCAGTGACCGGCTTCGGACAGGACGGACCGTACGCCAGCCGCGCCGGCTATGACATCATGATCCAGGGAATGAGCGGAATCATGGACCTTACAGGCGATCCTGATGGCCCGCCGCAGAAGATGGGCGTCGCGTTTGCCGATATCTTCACCGGGACCTACGGTGTCATTGCCATTCAGGCCGCGCTCGCCCAGCGCGAGCGCACGGGGCTAGGTCAGCACATCGACATGGCGCTGCTCGACACGATGGTCTCCGTCCTGGCGAACCAGGCGCTCAACTACCTCACCTCGGGTGAAGTTCCGCGCCGCCTCGGCAACGCTCACCCGAACATCGTGCCCTACCAGGTGTTTGAAGTTAGTGACGGACACGTAATCATCGCCGTCGGTAGCGAACAGCACTTTCGACACCTCTGTGAAATCATCGGCGAGCCCGCGTTGGCCACGGACCCGCGCTTCCTGACGAACGCCGATCGCGTCGGAAATCGCGAGCCCCTGATCAAAGCAATCAGCGCCGCGCTTCGCAGGTTCACCCGCGCCGCATTGCTCGTGGCCCTCGAAGCGCGTGGCATCCCCTGTGGGCCCATCAACTCCGTGGCCGACGCGTTTGCCAATCCACAGATCCAAGCCAGGGCGTTGCGCGTGAACCTACCGGCGCCCGATGCGCCCGGCGGCGAAATTCCTTCGGTCCGTACACCGATCGTGTTCTCAAATGCGCAACTCGCATTACAGCGCCCAGCTCCCCGGCTCGGCGAGCACACCGCCGAAGTCATGCGCGAGATCGGCCTTTCCCCGCCTGCCTGATCCCGTCCTCGAGCGCGCAAATGACCCCTCGCACCCTGCGCCACGCCTTGCTTAGCGAACGTCACTGCAGTCACGCGCGAGATCGGTCTTTCCCCCGCCGGACCGATCCTGCATCATCGCCAGCATCATGCATTGGCTAACCCTCCTATTCATTGCAGCGGTCATCGCTAGCACTGCGGTCGAGCTGTGGCTCTCCCACCGGCAAATCGCGGCGGTCGCCGCGCATCGCGATCGCGTGCCGGAGCCTTTCGCAGCTACTGTTTCCGCCGAGGAGCACGCGAAGGCCGCGGACTACACGATCGCAAAAGCCCGTTTCGGGCGCATCGGGGAGATCGTCAATGCCGCGGTCACCCTCGGCCTCACGGTGGGCGGCGGTATCGCCGCCATCGACGCGCTTTGGCGTCACACCGGCTGGACGCAACCGTGGTTGGGCGCTGCGGTCATCGCAAGCGTGTTCTGCATCACAGGCCTCATCAACCTACCACTCTCCCTCTGGAGCACTTTCAGGCTCGAGACGCGCTTCGGATTCAACCGCACGACTCTAAGGCTATTTCTTGCCGACCTCGCCAAAAGCCTGCTGTTGGCCGTGCTGCTCGGAACTCCGCTCCTGCTCGCGACGTTGGCACTGATGGAACGCGCCGGCCAATTGTGGTGGGTGTGGGCCTGGCTGCTGTGGCTCGCGATGATGTTCTTCATGACGTGGGCATTCCCCGCCTTCATCGCGCCCTTGTTCAACAAGTTCTCCCCGCTGCAGGACGAAGTCCTGAAGAGCCGGATCGAAGCTCTGCTCACCCGCTGTGGGTTCGCCTCGAAAGGCGTTTTCGTCGTGGACAACTCGCGCCGCTCATCGCACGGTAATGCCTACTTCACCGGAATCGGCCGTCACAAGCGCATCGTATTCTTCGACACGTTGCTCGATCGCCTGGGACACCCGGAAGTGGAGGCAGTCCTGGCGCACGAACTGGGGCATTTCCAGCTCAAGCACGTGCGCAAGCGCCTCCTGGTATCGATCGGCACAACTTTCGTGGGGCTCGCCCTGCTCGGTTGGCTAACCAATCAGCCGGCCTTCTATGCCGCGCTCGGCGTACCGCTACCCTCGACACAGGCGGCCCTGCTGCTCTTCATCCTCGCCGCGCCAGTATTCACTTTCTTCGCCACACCGCTCGGCTCACTCTGGTCGCGCCGCCACGAATTCGAGGCCGACGGCTTCGCCGCCCAACACGCAAGCGCCACCGAACTGGCCGCCGCTCTCGTAAAGCTCTACCGCGACAACGCCAGCACCCTGACCCCCGACTCGGTCTACGCCGCCTTCCACTACTCACACCCGCCCGCCCTCGAACGCATCACCCGCCTCCGCGCCGCCGCTTCCTAGCCGCAAATAGCACGTCGGTGCGCGGGTGGCCGGGAGGGCCACCCCCCGAAAGTCCCTTAATCGATCGGGGCCGCGCTCCCATAGGCCGGGCCATAACACCTGATGCGCCCTAACGCGCCGGTGGAACGTAGTACAAGTCGATAGTCTTCCCAATCCGCTCCATCGGCTTAAACTCATTAAGCCACGCATACCCCGCAAGGTCATGCTCACGCGCCAACGCCGAGATCGCGATCCACCCCGTGGTCGGATGCCACGGCGGCATAACCGTAAACGGCGGCAACGCCTCGCGTGACAGATCCGCCGTCCCGCGGTAAGCGAGACTCAGGCTCGGCACCTTGATCTCGGCAGCCCGCCGCTCGAGGCGCCACAAATCCTGTCCCCAATCGAGATCCGAATCGACCAGCACCTTCTCCGGATGCCCGACCGCCTCATTGAAATACGGCAGATAGTCAGGATTCGCTCTCCACAGCGTACTGACCTGCCATCCCACCAGCCCCACAACGACCACCGTTCCGAGCACAGCGAACGACCGATGACGGGTGTCACGTAAAGCGCGCCACGCGACAGTCACCGCATGCGCCCCGCCGAGCGCCAGCAAAGGATAGAGAATGAGGACGTGCCGGATCCCAATGTTGATCTGACTGAAAAGACTCGCGAACGCGAGAATGGTCACAAACAACAGCGCAGGCGCGAGGCGCCAGCCATCCCTGTCCCGCCACCCCTCACGCGCCAGCATGGCCAGGCCAACCGGCCCCGTCGCCAGCAACGGCAAGGGCGTCTTGACGGCGAGCGCGACCAAATAGAAATACCACCACCCCATCGCCCGCACCCGCCCCAGCAGAAACGACATGTGCCCCGTGTCGTTATGTGCCTTGAGCGCCACGATGCCCTCAACAAAGCCCTTCATCGCCCGCGGCAACCAGACATGCCCGAGCAACGCGCCTGCATCATGCGCCAAGCCGTGCCGCTGAAAGAGATAGCTCACTGCCCAATCGAAACGGTGGAGCACGCCATTTGCATTCGAAGACCGCACGCCATACGCGATAAAGATCGGCACGAGCGCCACGAGCGCCACGACGGCAAGGCCGCCAACTCTCCTGCAAGTGGCAGCCATGGACTGCCCGCTCGCCGAGGATCGCCCCCCTCCCGAACGAAGCACGACGTGCGCAACCGCCAACACCACCAGCCCCAGCACGAGAAACGGAATGGCCGAGAACTTCGTCCCCACCGCCACCCCAGCGGTGATCCCAAAGAACAAGGCTGCGCGCCAGCGCGCACTGCAGAGCCAACTCTGTAACGCATACAGAGCCAGCAGTGTGGTCGCCGCAGCCGGCACATCCAACGTCGCGAGCGCCGCGTGTCCCAGCACAGGCGGAACGCAGGCGAGCAGCAAAACCGCCAGCAGAGCTTCACCATCAGATGCCGTCAGGCGCCTCGCCCAAAGCCATGTGGCGAACAACAGCACCGCGAGAAACGGCAACGTCCCCAGCCGTGCAAGGGTGAGGTAGAGATCGTAGTGGCCGCCCGTGTACAGGATATCGATCCCTTCCTGCGTCCCGTCAGGCGGCGGCGTACCGAACGATCGCGCACCGGCCAGATAGGGCCCGAGCGCAATCAGCGCCCGTACGATCGGCGGATGCTCGGTGTCGTACTCGTACTTGCCTCGGTCGAGGAGCTCGATTCCGGCGGCCAGGTGCTCGGGCTCATCCCACGTGTTGGAATACACCAACCACGTGCTCGCCGAAAGCAGGCACGCGACGAGGATGAGCAGGGCCAGCGCAATGTGTGCGGCGGGCACACGCGCGGGCACCGAACGTTCGGTCGGGGTCGTCGTCATGGTCGAAGGATGCGATGCTCAGGGAGCCGAGGATTATCCCGATCGCGGCACTCGCCGGGTAGCCGGAAGCGCCGGTGCTCGCCGGCGCAACTGGCGCGAGCTCGGGCTCGCGGTGCTGGTGGTGTCGAAGATTTTTCGCGCCGCATCGATTGCCGGCCGGTTCGCTCTCGCCCACTCGGCGACCGCGACCAGCGGTCCACGCAATGTGTGACCTAATTTCGTGAGCTCGTAGTCCACACGCGGAGGCACGGTCGGATACACCGTGCGCGTGACGAGGCCATCGCGTTCGAGTCCCCGCAGAGTCAGGGTCAGCATGCGCTGGGATATGTTGCCGATCGTGCGGCGAATCTCGTTGAACCGCATGGGGCCTGCTTCCCCACAGAGCAGTTCCACGACCAGCACCGTCCATTTGTCCCCGATGCGCGCGAGCGTCTCGCTCACCAGCTGGCATGTCTTGGGCTCGTGCTCAGGGGCCGGGTCATCCGCGACGTCGCCCGCGGGGTCCCCTGCAGGCTCGCCTTTGTCACTGGGTTTCAAATAGGTGCCTTCTTGCGCGCTTCCGCGGTAGTCACCATTCTAGCTCAAGTTACAAAGAGTAACCAAGCCACATAAAGGAACCGAAATGAGCAAAGTCCTTCTGGTCACTTCCAGCCCGCGCGGCGACGCCTCGCATTCGAGCAAGATCGCCCGCTCGCCGGCTGAACGGCTCGCCTCTGTTAAGCCTTCAGGCACCGAACGGGTGCCGGAGCACGATGGTCTGATCGCGGTCCGGCCCCGTCGAAATCATATCGATGGGAACGTTCACGAGCGCCTGCAGGCGCTCCAGGTACTTGCGGGCGTTGACCGGTAGAGCGTCGTAGTCGGTGACGCCTACGGTCGATTCCCGCCAGCCCGGCAGTTCCTCGTACACAGGGTCGATATCGCTGTAGCCCTCGAGGCTCATCGGCGGTTCGGGGGTGACTTCCCCATTGATACGGTAACCGGTGCAAATGCGGATGGACTCGAGGCCGTCGAGCACATCGAGCTTGGTGATGCACAGGCCGGAGACGCTGGAGTTGACGATCGAGCGGCGCAGCGCGACGGAATCGAACCAGCCGCAGCGGCGGCGGCGGCCGGTGACGGACCCGAATTCGTGCCCGACGCGCGACAGGTGCTCGCCGTGTTCATCGAAGAGCTCGGTCGGAAACGGGCCCCCGCCAACCCGTGTCGTGTAGGCCTTTACGATGCCGATGACATAGTCGAAGGCTCGCGGCCCGAGACCTGTCCCGGTTCCGGCAAAACTCGCAGTCGTGTTTGACGACGTGACGTACGGATAGGTCCCGAGATCGACATCGAGCATCGCGCCCTGCGCACCTTCGAACAACACGTTCGCATCCGCGCGCCGCAGTGTACTCAGCGCCAACGTCACGTCCGTCACGAGCGACTCGATCTTTTCGCTCATCGCCAGCTGCTGTTCCAACGTCTTTTGAAAATCGACGGTGGGCAGCCGGAAATAATGTTGGAGCACGAAGTTGTGGAAATCGAGCACTTCGCCCAGCTTCGCGGCGAAGCGGTCCCGCCGGAACAGATCCGCGACCCGCACCGCGCGCCGCGCCACCTTGTCCTCATACGCCGGTCCGATGCCGCGGCCAGTCGTGCCGATTGCATTGAGACCGCGCGCGCGCTCACGCGCCTGATCCAGAACGATGTGCGATGGCAGGATCAGCGGGCAATTCGGTGAGATGCGCAGCCGTTCGAACACGGGCACACCCTTGTCGATGAGCATCTGACTTTCTGCGAGCAGCGCCTCCAGCGACAGCACGACACCGTTGCCGATGAAGCAGCGGACCTGCTCACGCAGGATCCCCGAAGGAATCAAAGACAGGATCGTCTTGTGACCGCCGATCACGAGCGTGTGACCGGCGTTGTGACCGCCCTGGAAGCGCGCGACGGCCGCGGCGCGTTCCGTAAGGAGATCGACGACTTTACCCTTGCCCTCATCGCCCCACTGGGTGCCGATGATGACTACGAATTTACCCACGCGTTGTTGCCCCTAGCGGACCAGGAAAAGAATCACCACACCGACGAGCATGCTGCCCAATCCGGCAATGCGCAACTCGCGGTCGCCGACTTCGAGGAGCTTCGCGAAAGCACGCTTCACGCCACGTGGATTGATGAACGGGGCGATGCCTTCGAACACGAAGAACAGCCCCAGCGCGGCGAACAGATCCGACAGGTTCAACGACACGGGAACGACTCCCGGCCCGCGCGCGCCTCGAACGGCATTACTTGGTGCCCGGGCGCTTGTCGGGATCCTTCAGATACTTGAAGAATTCCCCATCCGGTGTCACGACGAGCAGGTCGCCGTCCTTGCCCAGCGAGCGCTCGTACGCCTGCAGGCTGCGATAGAAGCCGTAGAACTCGGGATTCTTCGAGTAGGCGGCGGCGTAAGTCTTCGTCGCTTCCGCATCGCCTTCACCGCGTATGCGCAGCGCATCCCGTTCCGCGTTCGCCAGGATCTCGGTGCGCTCACGCTCGGCGGATGCCCGGATGCGGACGCTCGCGCTCTGGCCTTCCGCGCGCAGGCGGCTCGCGATCTTCGCGAAGTTCTGCTTCATGCTCTCATACACGCGAGTGCTCACCTCGTCCGGCAGATCGATGCGCTGCACTCGCACATCGATCAGCTCAGCACCGAGGCCCGCGACGTTCTTGCTGGCCTGCCCGAACATTTCTCCGGTCACGGCGGCGCGCTCCGAGGAGACGATCTGCTCGAGCGTGCGCTCCGCAACGACGGTCTTGATACCGTCCTTGACGATCTCGGCCAGGCGCTCGCCCGCCAGATCCTCACGCCCGCCCGTCGCCTGAAAGTAATAAGCCGGGTCTTTGACGCGCCATTTGATGTAGAAGTCGACGATGAGGCCGCGGTTGTCGTTGGTGAGGAACGTCTCACCCGTGTACGTCTGGGACAGGATGCGGCGGTCGAACTTCACGACCTGATCCCAGGGCCATTTGCCATGCAGGCCGGGTGCGTAGTTCGCACCCACGATCGCGCCGAATTCGGTCCGAATCGCCAGCTCAGCCTCGCTCACCGTGAACAGCGACGTGGCGGTGAGCAGGACAGCCAGGCCGAGCGCGATGATGATTGGAAAAGCGCGGGTGGGCATCAGCGTTCCCCCCGTCCACGGGCTTCGACAGTCACGGAGTCAGGCTCCTTCTGCAGCCCGGACGACGCATCCGAGGGCTGCTCCGATTCGCGGGACGAGCCCTTTTCAAGGAGCTTGTCGAGCGGCAGATACAGCATGCTGCCGCCCGCCGTACCGCCGGCCTTCGAGTCGATCAGCACCTTGTGGGCGCGCGCCAGCACGTTCTCTATCGTGTCCATGTAGAGCCGCTTGCGGGTGACCTCAGGCGCCTTGTCGTAGGCGTCCAGGAGCTGCGAGAAGCGCGACGCCTGGCCTTCGGCAATCGCGGTGACCTGCGATTTATAGGCCTGCGCGTCCTGCTGCATGCGGGCGGCCGCGCCTTGTGCCACCGGGATGATGCTGTTGGCGTACGCCTGGGATTCCTTGGTAAAGCGCTCCTGGTCCGCGAGCGCCTTATTGGCGTCGCGCTGGGAGGGAATCACGGCCTCCGGCACCTGTACGTCGATGAGATTGACAGTCGTGATCGTGATGCCGGCGTTGTAGTAATCGAGCGTCTTTTGGATCAGGTCTTTGGTACGGCGCGTAATCTCGGGGCGGGTGCCGCCGACGAGCACCTGGTCGAGCTCGCTGCGCCCCACGACTTCCCGGATCGCAGCCTCGCTCACTTCGCTCAGCGTCGCCTCCGGATCGTGGACCCGGAACAGCACCTTGATGGGATCGGTGAACTGGTATTGCACCGAGAAATGCAGCTCCACGAGGTTCACATCGGACGTGAGCACGCGGGGCTTGTAGTCGCTCGAATTGACGCTCGCGACGTTCACCTTGGTGATCGTCTCGATGGGCCACGGCCAGCGCCAGCCCCAGCCTTCGTTCTTCGTATCGACGTACTGCCCGAAGCGCAGGATCACGCCGCGCTCGGCGGATTTCACCTGGAAGAAGCCGCTCGCGAGCCACAGGGCGACCACGACGACGCAGACGATCAGCAGCAGCGAGCCGCCCTCGCCGCCTTTACCGCCCGGGCGCAGCAGCGATTCGAGCTTGCGCTGCCAGCTCTTCACACGTTCGTCGAGATCCGGACCCCCCTGGCCCGGCCGCCGTCCCCAAGGATTGTTCTGACCGCCTGGTTGATTCCACGCCATAAGAGATTTGAGCTTAGCGCCGTGCGCTGCCTATCAAGGAATTTCAGCGCAGCCGGGTCGCGCTCGAGACGGCCGTCGATTGTAGGTAGGCATCCCCGGGGGCACAAGGCATATCGGCCGCCTGCACCTCCAGAATCTGCACCCCCGCGGTGCGGGCCAGGAGCAGGAGCTCCACGTCCGGAAGCTCCACCACCAGCTCGATCGAGCCATCGTCCGCGCTGCCCTCTGCGCGCACGGCCTTGGCGGCATAGAGCCGCGAGCGCAGGGCCCCGGCGGATGCCGGCACCCGCAGCCGCGCCCGCCGCGCGAATCGGGCTATCCGCTCGGTAATCGCGCTCGCCAGCTGATCGAGCCCCGAGCGCTGCTCGGCGGAGATCCAGACCGCGGTGACCTGGCCGCTGGCGTCGCGATCGACGCGTGGCTCCATGCTCAGCCGATCGATTTTGTTGTAGACGATGATCTGCGGGATGTCATTCGCGCCGATCTCCCCGAGGACGGCATCCACCTGTGCGATGTGCTCCTCACGACGCGGGTCGGCGGCATCCACCACGTGCAGCAGCAGTGTCGCCTCGCGAGCCTCGGTCAATGTGGATTGGAAGGCGGCCACCAACTCGTGGGGCAACTCGCGGATGAATCCGACCGTGTCGGCGGCAACGACCGCGGTGCCGCCCGGCAACGTGATCCGGCGCACCGTTGGATCCAGAGTTGCGAACAGTTGGTCGGCAACATACGCATCCGCGCCCGTGACCGAACGAAACAAAGTCGACTTGCCCGCGTTCGTGTAGCCGACGAGTGCGAGCGATGGAATGGGAATCTGGGCGCGCTGCCGCCGCCCCGTCTCACGCTGCTGCTGGATCTTCTCGAGCCGCTTGGTAAGCGTCTTCACACGCTGCCCGATGAGGCGGCGGTCAGTCTCGAGCTGTGTCTCGCCGGGGCCGCGCATGCCGATGCCGCCCTTCTGGCGCTCGAGGTGAGTCCACCCGCGCACGAGGCGGCTGCCGATGTGTTTCAACTGCGCGAGCTCCACTTCGAGCTTGCCTTCGAAGCTGCGGGCGCGCTGCGCGAAAATGTCTAGGATGAGGCCGTTGCGGTCGAGCACGCGGCGGCCGGTGAGCTTCTCGAGGTTGCGCTCCTGGCTGGGCGAGAGCGCGTGGTCGATGAGGATGACGTCCGCGGCGTTTTCTTCTGCAGCCGCGCGCACTTCGTCCGCCTTACCGCTGCCCATGAAGAAGCGCGGGTCGGGTCGTTCGCGGCGGCCCGTGATGGTCGCGACCGGCTGCGCCCCGGCCGAGACGGCGAGCTGCTTGAATTCCTGCAGGTCCTCCGGATCAACTTGTGCGCCTAACCCGAGGCGCACGAGGACCGCGCGCTCACCGCTCCGTGGGCGCTCGAACACTCAAGCTATCCGTAATGCCGCGATTCACTCTGCGGGAGTCTCCGTGGTGGCGACAGCACCCTCCTCGGTCAGGCGCACGTTGCGCGCCGGTACGACCGTGGAGATGGCGTGCTTGTACACCATCTGGCTCACGCTGTTCTTCAACAGAACGACGAACTGGTCGAACGAGTCGATCTGACCCTGCAACTTGATCCCGTTGACGAGGTAGATCGAAACGGGTACCCGTTCCTTGCGAAGCGCATTCAAAAAGGGATCTTGCAGCGACTGGCCTTTGGCCATCGGGTTCTCCTTGTTCTCACAGCTTCTAGTTTTTCGGTAACGGATCGCAAGCGGACCTTCCGTGTACCGCGATCCAGCAAGCTCCGTGCCTCGCCTGCAGCGAGGGGCGACACAAAGCATCTTAACATGCACTCTCAATCAAAGACCAAGCTCTCTCAACTCGTGACGTAAGTCGCGATTCCACGACGTTTCGCCCGCTTCTGGAACGATCCACTGCGCCCCTTTTTCCGCGCGCAGCCACGTCAGCTGCCGTTTGGCGAGCTGGCGCGTTGCGAAAATGCCGCGCCGCTCCGCCTCCGCCAGATCGTACTCGCCGTCCAAATGCGCCCACAGCTGCCGGTAGCCCACTGCCCGCATCGACGGATGACGGGCGGTCAGGTCGCCGCGTTGCCGCAGGCCTTTGACTTCCTCCAGGAAACCGGCCGCCATCATGGAGTGAAAGCGTCCCGCAAGGTGCTCATGCAACACACTTCGATTCGTGGGGGCCAGCACCCAGTATTTCAACTGTCGACCGGCGAGGGGGCTGACGGTGGCCCGCTGCAGCTCGGAAATCGGGCGACCCGTCGCATAACACACTTCCAGAGCGCGTTGAATTCGTTGGCGGTCAGAGCGGCCGATGCGCTCCGCCGCAGCAGGATCGAGCCTCGCAAGCTCCGCATGTAGCGCCGGCCAACCCTCGCGCGCGGCGCGCTCGTCGAGCTGCAACCTCACCTCCGGGGACGCGGGCGGCAGCACGGCCAAACCATGCAGCAATGCCCGGAAATAGAGCATCGTGCCGCCAACGAGCAACGGTACGCGCCGGCGGGCGTGAATCTGCCCGATGCACGCGATTGCGTCTGTCACAAATTGTCCGGCGGAGTAACTTTCCGTAGGGTCGCGGATGTCGATGAGGTGATGCGGGATGGCAGCGCGCAGGGCCCACGAGGGCTTCGCCGAACCGACGTCGAGGCCTCTATACACGAGAGCCGAGTCCACGCTGACGATCTCGATGGGAGCGTCTTGGGCGAGACGAATGGCCCAGTCGCTTTTGCCGGCGCCCGTAGGACCCGCGAGCAGGAAGACGGGAAGGTCGCCGCGGGACGGGGGAATTGCGTTCCCCGCGACGCCTGCAGTCATCAGCGTCCCCGCAGGAACAGCTGGTCGAGCTCCGGCAGGGACAGACGTGTCCAGGTCGGGCGGCCGTGATTGCACTGGTTGGCGCGATCGGTCACTTCCATCTGCCGTAACAGAGCATTCATTTCGGGGACGCTCAGGCGGCGATGGGCATGAATGGCCGTACGACATGCCAGGGTGCCGAGGAACTTGTCGGCGGCGCCGTCGAGATGGTGAGCGTCCGCATCCATCTCCAAATCGCGCACGACGGATCTCACGATCTCGGTGACGTTTTTCCCCGCAATCAGAGCAGGTACACGGCGGAGGGCGAGTCGTGTTGGTCCCAGAGCGTCGAGATCGAACCCCGCCTGCTCCCATTCACCGCGGCTTTCGAGGATGCCATCTACTTCATGACTCTTGAGCTCGACCACGATGGGCTCGAGCAGATGCTGCGACGCTGGCGCAGCAGCGCCGTGCTCGGCCTTGAACTTTTCGTACAGGACACGTTCGTGGGCGGCGTGCATGTCAACGAGAATGAGGCCATCCCGATTCTGCGCAAGAATGTAAATGCCGTGCAACTGCGCCAGTGCCGTGCCCAGGGGGTGCTCCTCCGATGACATCGCCTGCGACGAGTCGAGCTCAGCGGGCTCGCGGACGGTGTCCGCTACTGCCCAGGGGCTGCGCTCGGGTTGGTGAAGAGGCAGGCTGCCGGAACCGCCAAAGTAGCCGCCACTCGCGGGACGCGCGTTGCGCCCGGCGCCGGAATAGCCGCCCCCACTCGCATGGGCGCCGCCCGCACCGCCATCGCTGCTGCCGGTGCCGAAGCTGAGTCGCGGCGACCGCAGTACGCTTCCGGAGTCCGCCGCTGGCGCAGCTTCGAGGTTGGGTTTGGTATCTGCCAATGCGCGCTCGAGGGCTCGAAAGACAAAGTCGTGGATCTGCCGGCTGTCCCGGAACCGGACTTCGAGCTTGGCGGGGTGCGCGTTGACATCCACGAGCTTGGGATCGAGCGTGAGATACAAGACATAGGCCGCATGGCGTCCGCCATAGAGCACATCCCGATAAGCGAGCCGGGCGGCGTTCATGAGCAGCCTGTCGCGCACGTTACGACCGTTGACGAACCAGAACTGTTGATCCGGCTGCCCGCGCGCCGCCGTTGGCAAGCCGATCCAACCGGACAGCTCGACCGGCCCGGCGAAATGATTGACCACCACCGACCGGACAGGGAAGTCTTTGTCGAGCACCGCCGCGAGGCGCCCCACCTCGGCGCCCTCGCCATTCGATGCCGGCGCGTCGAGCAGCAGGCGCTCGCCGTGCCTGAGACGGAACGTGACATCGAATCGTGACAGCGCGAGCCGCTCGACCAACCGCACGATGTGCCCCAGCTCCGTCGAGTCGCTGCGTATGAACTTGCGCCTCGCGGGCACATTGAAAAACAACTCGCGCACTTCGATCGTCGTGCCCTGCGGATGTGCCGCCGGGCGCAAGGGGACGACGGCTCCGCCTTCGACGCTGATTTCGGCGCCATGTTCGGCACCGACCGGACGCGAAACGATGCGCAGCCGGGACACCGAACCGATGGAAGGCAAGGCCTCGCCGCGAAAGCCGAGAGTCGTCACGGATTCGAGGTCATCGAGCGAGGCGATCTTGCTCGTGGCATGCCGCGAGAGCGCAACCGGCAGCTCATCGGCGGCGATTCCGCAGCCGTCGTCGCGCACGCGAATGAGGCCGATACCGCCCCGCTCCACGTCGATCTCAATGCGGCGCGCCCCTGAGTCCAGGCTGTTCTCCACGAGCTCTTTGACGACGGAGGCCGGTCGCTCGATCACTTCGCCCGCGGCGATCTGATCGACGAGCTCGCTGGGGAGAACGCGGATGGGCATGAGGACTCCGGGACAGCTGGGCGCAGGATCGGGCGCGCAGTGTACCGGCGATCCTGGGGGATGGCCTACCGCCGCAAGGCGTGCCGCGCCGGGAGGCTGGCCTGATCGGGCAGACCCGCCAGGCCGTTCGCTACTGCGGGCTGGCCGCTGGAGCTGCGAGGACCCCGGCGCTGGCTACCGTGCTCCGGCGTGCCTGGGCGAACCGGGTACCGCTGGGAGGATTCTGCGTGAAGTAGCCACGCAGGCCTGCGAAAATCGCGTCCGCGAGAGCTGCCTGTTGGCGTGTGTTTCGCAGCCGGAGCTCCTCCTCCGGATTCGAGATGTAGGCCGTCTCGACGAGCATCGAGGGAATGTCAGGCGACTTCAACACGACGAAACCCGCCTGTTGCACCTGGGCCTTGCGCACCTGACCGACCGCGTCGAGCGAACCGATCACGCGCTGCGCTGCCGTCATGCTAGCGCTGATGTTTGCGGTCTGCGAGAGATCGAGCAGCACAGACGCCAGTGCTTTGTCCTTGTCGTCGAGTTTCACGCCACCCATGAGATCGGCCGCGTTCTCACGGTCAGCGAGCCAGCGCGCCGCCTCATTCGTCGCGCCGTGTTCTGACAACACGTACACCGAGGCACCCGAGACGCTCCGATTCAGGATCGAGTCGGCATGCACCGAAACGAACATGTCCGCTTTCGCGATGCGCGCCCGCCCAATGCGATCGCGCAGGACCAGAAATTCATCGCGGTCCCGAGTCAGAACCGCGCGCATGCCCGGCTCGCCGTTGATGCGCTCGGCGAGCGCTCGGGCGATCGACAGAACCACATCCTTTTCCCGCGTGCCGCCGCGGCCTATGGCTCCCGGATCCATGCCCCCGTGCCCTGCATCCACCGCGATGACCACATCACGGCCGCTCTCGAGCGGCGCATGCGCGGCGCGAATGATTCTAGGTGCATAACCCGCTGCGGCGTTCGTGCTCACGTCCGCGTCCGCACCAGTACCAGCCCCCGCGGTCGTTCCAGGGGTGGCGGCGCCAGCGCCCGCCCCAGTACCCGCACCCGCGCGCGCGCCGCCCGCGGCGAGCGAGTTTCCGAGTGTGACGACGAGTTGCCGTCCTCGCCTCCCCGGCATCAGGGTCCATGCGCTATGAGCCGCAACGGGCGCATTGAGTTGGATAACGACGCGCACGTTGCCGCCCGGCTGCGTGCCGATGCGGACACCCGAAACGATTCCACCAGCGGCAGGCGCGCGCAATCCGCGAGCGAGGCGCGTGTGCCCGAGATCGATCACGGTGCGATCCGGATGATTGAGCTTGAAGACTTTCTGAGTGGCGGCGTCTGTCAGATCGAGCGTGATTTGCGTCGATCCAGGTGTCGCGGACAAGTGGATGCCGCGCAGCTCAGAGCTCGCCGCCCACGAAGTGCCCGCCGCTGCGACCAGGGAGGCGACGACTCCAATGTGAAAGGCCTTTTTTATCATGGAGTTCGCGATCTAACCTACTGCGTAATCTACGACTCGGGCGAGCGTTTTTCAACTGCCGGCGCCGCTGACTGCGCCATCCGGCCTAGCCAGGACACGCCCAGCGGCGTGTGCGCCGTCACTTCAATGTCGTGTCCCGCTTCGCCAGCCGTAAGCGTAAGAACGAGATCAGCGCCCGGGAGCCGTTCCGCCCCACGCTCCGGCCACTCGATGAGCCAGAGGTGGCCCTCCCTTGCCCACTCCCGCAGCCCGAGATTGTCGAGCTCCGCGGGATCGTTCAGTCGATACAGATCCAGATGCACGGTGGCCAGGGCGCCTGCCTCGTAGATTTCCACGAGGGTGTAGGTGGGGCTGCGCACCGCGCCTGTTACGCCCTGCGCACGCAAAAACCCACGCGTCAAAGTTGTCTTGCCGGCCCCGAGGTCCCCGGTGAGGTAGACGACCGCCAGCGCGTCATCGCGATCCGGGCGTGCCTTCGCAAGCCGCGCGCCAAAACTCTCCGTGTCCTCTGCCGTGTTCGTGTGAACGAGCATTACCCTAGCAGCCTGTCTGACTCATGGGCGCAGTCGGCGGCCGCAGCAGGCGAGAACGTGGGTCAGACGGACTCCTATAGGTTTACGCAGCTGTGCAGCTCCCGGGAGACGTCGCTGGCGAGCAAACCGCGTTCGCCCGTGCGGGCGGCGGAGTCGCCGGCCATCGCATGGACCAGCACTCCAACCCGGGCAGCCAGCCAGATGTCACGACACTGCGCCAGGATTCCGGCGATTGCGCCGGTGAGAACATCTCCGGTACCGGCGCTCGCCATGCCGGGATTGCCGCGCTCACATAGAGCCGGAATGCGGTCCGTCGTGCCCACCAGCGTGCCAGCGCCTTTCAGCACGACGGTACCGCCGTATCGCGCGACGAGTCGGTCGAGTGCCGTGAGCCGGTCGCGCTGGACGTCTTCCGTATGGATGTTGAGCAGCCGCCCTGCTTCGCCCGGATGAGGAGTCAGGATCCAGTTGTCTCGTGCACTGGTGCCGGCTTCCGCAATGAGATTCAGCGCGTCGGCATCGACGACGAGAGGCTTGTCGCTGTCGAGTACCGCATGGAGGGCGCCACGAGCCCACGAGGTGCGGCCGAGGCCGGGCCCGATCGCGACCACATCGGCGCGTTCTATGGCGTCTTCGAGCAGGCTCATATCCGTGAGCGGCAGACAAATCAGCTCCGGCCGGCCGGCGGCAATCGCCGCTACATTTTCCGGCGCAACGGCCACGGTGACGAGCCCTGCGCCGACCCGCAGACACGCTTCGCCCGAGAGGCGAGTCGCTCCCGGCATGCCCGGGCCACTGCCGACGATCAGCACACGACCGAAGTTACCCTTGTGGGCGGCCCGGGGCCGTCGTGGCAGAGCGCGCTGGATTTCGGAGTCGAGAATGCGCTCGAGCCGGGGCTTGAACTGCGCGGAAGCCGGTGGCTCGATCTCGAGGTCGTCGAAGAAGACGGTGCCCGCGAATTCGGGACCGTCGCCAATGAAGAGGCCGGTCTTGAGAGCAACGAACGTCACGGTGCAATCGGCCCGCACCGTCTCGCCGAGCGAGATGCCGGCGTCGCTATCCAAACCCGACGGCACGTCTACCGCGAACACGGGCCGCTTGGCGGAGTTGATTTCCCGAATGACCGTTGCGAGCTCTTCGCGCACACTGCCGCGCAAGCCGGTGCCGAGCAGCGCGTCAACGATGACGTCACCTTCACCGAACAGCTCGGGCGAAAAGGCCCGAATCTGTCCGCCGCTGGCTTTGCAGTCATCGTAGGCCTGCCGCGCATCTCCCCGGAGCTGTTCCGGAGGGACTGCGGCCAGTGCCGTGACGGTGAGTCCGGCGGCCTGCGCAAAGCGCGCCAGCACATAGCCATCACCGCCGTTGTTGCCGCCGCCGCACACAATGACGATCCGATGCGCCATGGGCCAGCGGGTGCGCAGGTAGCGCAGTGCCGCCTCCCCGGCCCGTTTCATCAAGGTATAGCCGGGGATTCCGAGTACCTCGATCGCGTGGGCGTCGAGAGCGCGGACCTGTGCGGTGGAGTACAAAGCGAGCGGCAATGCCATGGGGCATTATACTGACAGCGGTGAAGAGGTTATGACGGAAGCGCTATCGATTGACCTGCACGCGGCCAAACTCGAGCTGGCCGCTCGCGCGCAGGCACTCGGCTTCGGCAAGCTCGGCGTCGCCAGTGTCGAAATCCCCGAGGACGAGCAACACCTGTTGCGCTGGCTCCAGGCCGGCTTCCACGGCGAAATGCAGTACATGCAGCGGCACGGCGTCATGCGCAGCCGGCCGCGTGAGCTCGCTCCGGGAACTGTACGGGTCGTCAGCGTGCGCATGGATTATTGGCCGGATGCCGCTCGAGATGCCCCAGAAGTTCTCGGCGACAGCTCTTTGGGGTACGTCTCGAGGTATGCGCTCGGCCGCGACTATCACAAGATCATGCGGCGCGCGCTGGCGCGACTCGCCGAGGAAATGAGCGAGCGCATCGGGCCTTTCGGCTACCGGGTCTGTGTCGACACCGCACCGGTGCTCGAGAAGGCCCTGGCGCGTAACGCCGGCCTCGGCTGGATCGGCAAGCACACCAACCTCATCGCGCGCGACGCCGGGTCCTGGTTCTTTCTGGGCGAGATCCTGACGGATCTGCCGCTCCCGATCGATGCAACGGCCAGCGCGCATTGCGGCACTTGTCAGGCGTGCATACCCGCCTGCCCGACGGCTGCCATCGTCGCGCCTTACCGACTGGATGCGCGGCGCTGCATTTCTTACCTCACCATCGAGCACCAGAGCGCCATTCCTGTCGAGCTCCGCGCCGCGCTCGGCAATCGCATCTACGGCTGCGACGACTGCCAGCTGGTGTGCCCGTGGAACAAGTTCGCCCAGACCGCCGCTCACCCCGATTTCAAAGTGCGGCATGAGCTCGATGCCGGCCGGCTCACCGACCTGTTCGCGTGGACAGCGGGGGAATTCGACGCGCGCATGCGCGGGTCCGCGATCTACCGGATCGGGTTTGAACGGTGGTCGCGCAATATCGCCGTGGCGCTAGGCAATGCACCAACCTCGGAAGACGTGGTCCGAGCGCTCGAGGCGCGTCGAACGGATTCGTCGGAGATGGTGCGCGAGCATGTTGACTGGGCGTTGGAACAACATCGGGGAAGATGCGGGACCAACGGCTAACGGCGGTCGGCAGCGTGTCAGCCGGCAATCGGGACTACTTCTTCACCTGAACGTTGTCTATGAGCCGGGCTTTGCCGAGGCGCGCTGCAGTAAGCACCACCAGGTGGCTCGTGTCGGCACCCGGCGCGCTCAGGTCCTGCGCCTGACGAACGGCGAAGTAGTCGGGGCGCATGCCAGCGCCTTCGAGGGCCTGAATACCGCCGCGTTCGATGCCAGCGAAATCGGTTTCGCCGGCGCGCAGCTGTTCCGCGGCGGCGAGTAATGTCTGATAGATCCGCGGCGCGACCTGCCGCTCTTCGGGCGTCAGGTACTGGTTCCGCGAGCTCATGGCAAGACCGTCGGAATCGCGCACGGTCGGTGCGGCTATGACCTCCACGGGCATGCACAGATCCGCGACCATGCGCCGGATGATCGTGAGCTGTTGGAAATCCTTTTCGCCGAACACCGCCACATCGGGCTCGACGATGTGGAACAACTTCGCTACCACCGTGGTTACGCCTTCGAAATGGCCCGGTCGGAACTCGCCGTCCAGAATGCGCGAAAGGCCCGGTACCTCGATCCGCGTCGCCCGCTCCGAACCGTTCGGATACACCTCGATCACGTCCGGCATGAACATAAGACTGCACCCGGCGTCGGCCAGCATGCGTTCGTCCTGCGTAGGCGTGCGGGGATAGTGCGCGAAGTCCTCGTTCGGCCCGAATTGCATCGGGTTCACGAAGATGCTGGACACGAAACGATCGCCGTACTTGCGCGCCGCCTCGATGAGGCTCACATGACCGGGGTGCAGGTTACCCATGGTGGGCACGAAGGCGATCCGCCGCCCTTCGCTGCGCCAACGGCGCACGTGATCGCGTACAGCGGCAATGGTCGTGACAATTTCCATTTCCGTCAGTCTACTAAATCCCGTGACTGTGCAACGGGTTGTAGTAGAGGCGACCCCGCTTCATGCGCTGGATCGCCGCGAGCAGCTCGTCATAGTCCGCGGGGTTGTTGATGGGGTCGATGGATGCGGCGTTCACGATGAGGAGCGGCGCTGCTTCGTATTCATGGAAGAAGCGCGCGTAGGCTTCATTAAGACGCTCGAGATAGTCGCGCTCGATCCGCTGCTCATAGCCGATGCCACGCTTCCCGATCCGCTCCAGCAGTACGTCGACCGGAGCCTGCAGGTAGACGACGAGATCCGGCTTCGGCGCCTCGATGTCGAGTTTTTCGTAAACCTGCTCGTAGAGCTCGTATTCCGCGTCGTCGAGGATCACCCGGGCGAACAACCGGTCTTTCTCCAACAGGTAGTCCGCGACGCGCAGCGGTGCAAACAGGTCCTGCTGCTTGAGCGAGGCCAGCTGTTGCGCGCGCTGAAACAGAAAGTACAGCTGCGCAGGCAACGCACCCGCGCGCGGGTTGCGGTAGAAGCGCTCGAGAAATGGGTTATCGGCGGCCTGCTCGAGGACGCCCTGCGCCGAAAGGCTGGCGCACAGGCGCCGCGCGAGGCTCGTCTTGCCGACGCCGATCGGGCCTTCGATCACGATGAACTGGTGCGAAGAGTCAGTCGTTTTCATGCGCTGTGCGCAGCACTCATGGGGTTCGCCAACGCGCGTCCCTTGTCAAAACAGCGGCGCCGGGCGCCCGCGGAATCGGTGTTATTGCTCGTCACGCCTCAGGCCCTCGGGCGTGACGAGCCCCTTGAGCTCGGTCACTCGGCCGAGCCCGGGGATGTCGAGGTCCGGGGCGATATCCGTAAGAGGATACAGAACGAAGTTGCGCTCCACTATCCCGGGATGGGGCAACGTGAGCTCCGGGTCGTTGCGACGTTCGCGTCCGTAGACGAGAACATCGAGGTCGATGACCCGGGGACCCCACCTCTCCCGCTTTTCGGGTCGGCCCAGAGCGGCCTCGAGCGAGCGCAAGTGGGCAAGCAGTGCGAGCGGTTCAAGCTGCGTCAGCAGGCCAACTACCGCGTTAAAGAAGTCCGGCTGGGCGACCGGTCCGAACGGTTGCGACACATAAAGCGGTGAGGTGAGGACGACGCGCGTCGTCGGCAGCTCCGCGAGCCCGGAGATGGCGCGGAGCACCTGCGCGCGGGGATCGTCCAGATTGCTACCGACCCCAATGTACGCGGGCTGCCAGGTCCCCATTAGTGGGCACCCCGAAATCGGGCGGCTTGGAGCACGGGCATGATTGCGTGTCGGCTTTTGCCGCTCAAGCTGCGGCCGACGCGCTGGTGCCCGTCAAGACGCGCCTCCGGACGGCCGACGTCGCCTGCGCCGGCGGCGGCCGCCATTGCTGCGTGGTGGGCCGTCGGAGCGCTGAGCCTGACCGGTGAGTCCATCAGCCATCTGGTCACGCTCTTCCGCGGAAACCTCCTGAATATGGGTCCACCAATCCGCGGTTTCTTGCGAAGCCAGCCCGTGCTCGGCGCGCAACAGCAGCAGGTCGTACGCCGCACGGAACCGCGGATGCTCGAGCACTCGCAATGCGCGCCGGCCTCTCGGATGCTCCAGACGTGGCTGAAGCGCAAACATCTCTCGTACGCCGAGCGAGAAGCGCTTCGGAATTGCAACGTTCGTCTGCGCCTGGCGCGCCGCCAGATCACAGGCGTCGAGAATCGTCGAGAGCTCGTGCCAGCGCTCGTGCGGGGTCGATTCGATGATTCCAGCGATCGGCCCGTACAACAGCAGCGCGAAGAGGAAAGTCGGCGTTACCGGCTTGTCCGCCTGGACACGCTCGTCCGTGTTCTTCAGACCCTGGATCAACAGCTTTTCGACCAGGCTGCCCGGATGGGCGGTCAGATACGCATCCACCGTAGGCAGAAGGGATGCCAACAGGCCCCTCCGCCGCAACACTTCGAGGCTGCGCTCAGCACGGCCACCCAGGAAGAGCTTGAGGGTCTCGTCGAACAGGCGCGCCGGAGGCACGCCGCCGAGCAAATCGCTCAGGCGCTCGATCGGCTCCGCCGTCGCGGCGTCGATCGTGAAGCCGAGCTTCGCCTCGAAGCGCGCGGCGCGCAGCATGCGCACCGGATCTTCGCGAAAACGCGTTTCGGGATCCCCGATGAGTTTCAGCTTCCGAGCAGCGACGTCTTCGTAGCCACCGCAGTAGTCCCAGACGGAAAAGTCCGAGATGTTGTAATAGAGCGAGTTGGCCGTGAAGTCGCGTCGCCAGACGTCCGCATCGATAGTGCCGTACACATTGTCGCGCAGGATGCGGCCCGTTTCATCGAACATGCGCTCCGCTGTGACATCCGCATCCGCGTTCGCGTAGGGCTCCAGACTCGCCACCGCGGGCGCGCCAACAGAGTCTGTCTCGAGCTGCGGATCATCCAGCTCAGCGGCTTCACCGTCCTCGGGGTCCGCATCCGGCAGCGGCTCCTCCCCTTGCGACGGTGCACTCGCGGCGCGAAAGGTTGCTACCTCGATGATGTCGCGCCCGAAGAACACGTGGGCCAGCCGAAAGCGGCGGCCGACGAGACGGCAGTTGCGGAAGAGTCTCTTCACCTGCTCCGGCAGAGCATCGGTCGCGACGTCGAAGTCTTTCGGCTCGAGGCCGATCAGCAGGTCACGCACGCACCCGCCGACTAAAAACGCCATGAAACCCGCATCGCGCAGCTTGTATAAAACGCGCAGCGCATTGGGAGAGATGTGAGACCGCGAGATCGTGTGATCGGATCGCGGGATGATCCTGGGGATCGATGTGGGCGCCACGGGGGACGCGTTCGAGGAGTTCAATTAAAACGCTTTCGGCTTGAGCAATTAGGAAGGTCCTCTATAATAGCGCGCTCTGCTGCAGACCCTCACCCCGCCGCTCCCATCGTCTAGAGGCCCAGGACATAGCCCTCTCAAGGCTAGTACACCGGTTCGAATCCGGTTGGGAGCGCCATAAATCAATCACTTAGCGACGTTTTGGCGACCCGCGGAGGCGTCCGAACGGGCTGCCCCGCGCTGCGGGCCCTCCGACACCACTGCAGGTTTTTTTTCCGAAAATTGACGTGATCCGACAGTACTGCGTGCTCTGATGCTTTATCGGGTTGTCCGGCGCGCCCTGTTCGCAACGCCCCCGGAGGCAGCACATTCGCTGGCCCTTGCGGCCGTTCGGGCTTTTCCCTGGCATCCGTTCCGAGATCGCTCGACGCCGACCGGGCGTGCGATCGAGATCATGGGTCTGCAGATCCCGAACCGCGTGGGACTCGCCGCCGGCTTCGACAAGAACGCGGTTGCCATCGACGGGCTGTTCGCTCTCGGCTTCGGCCATATCGAAGTCGGCACCGTCACGCCAAGACCGCAGGCCGGAAATCCTCAACCTCGACTGTTTCGGGTCCCGGAACGGGCCGCGCTCATCAATCGCATGGGATTCCCGAATGACGGCGCCGAGCGCATCGTCGCTCGCATCAAGGCGCGCCGCGGCGCCCAGACCCTCGGCGTCAACATCGGCAAGAACGCGACCACACCGGTCGAGCGCGCCGTCGACGATTACATTGCTTGCCTGCGAGCGGTCCATGAGGTCTCCGACTACATCACGGTCAATGTTTCGTCGCCCAATACGAAAGGGCTCCGCGCCCTGCAAGACACGCAGAATCTCGAGCCCCTCCTGACGGCACTGCTGGACGAGGCACATCGCCTCGAAAAGGCACATTCGCGGCGGGTACCCCTCCTCGTGAAGCTAGCTCCCGACCTCACCGACGACGAACTGCGCGATATCGCAGCCCTGTTGGGCTCCCTCCCCTTGGGCGGTGTCATTGCAACAAACACCACAATCTCACACGCCAGTCTCGAATCGCTCCGACACGCCAATGAGCCGGGCGGCGTAAGCGGTGCTCCCCTTCATCCCCGCTCACTGGAAGTCGTGCGCACCCTTCGCCGCGAACTCCGCCCCACCACGACCCTCATCGGCGTGGGCGGCATCATGTCCGCCGCAGACGCAGAGGCAATGCGTACCGCGGGCGCGGACCTCATTCAGATCTATACGGGGCTGATCTACCGGGGGCCAAGGCTCGTCAAAGAGTTGGCAGCGGCCTTAAGTTAGACGGACCCGCTGTCGAGCTCAACGGCGCGCGAGGCGGTGGCGTCATCGATGACTCCCGCGGAGTGCAGCTCGCGTAATTCAGACTCGAGCGAATGCACCGGGCGAGCGCCTCTACAGCTCCACTCGTACGCCAACGCTGGCGCGATAACGATTTATGTAGGAATGGGCGGCGGTGCTTTCGAAGGACGTGAAGGCGCTGACGCCGTGCGGAAACACAGTAACCAGGCTGCCTCGCAGCAGCAACCAGTCGCGATCGGGGGCTGTATTCAGAAAGCGCAGCTGCGACGGATTGGGGCGCAGGTCTTCCGCGAAGTGGGCGGTAATGACCCGTTGGTCGTCGCGGTATTCGTGCACCCAGTCGGCGTTGAGCTGCGGGACGAACACCATGCTGGCAGCGGTGAATGCCCGGGTCGCCTGGAATCCGATCAGACTGCGCAGGGACGTCGTCTTCTGCGAATCGAAGGCCAGCGTCATCGGCGTGTCGCCGGCCTCGATGAACGGATCGAGGGAAGTGTGTTTCAGCGTAACCGCGGCGCGCGGTCCGATGCTTACGCTGGAAAAAGAGAAATCGTAGCCCGTGCGCAGCTCGGCATTGACGTCGTGTTCGTGCGTGTTGCTGATCGCGAGCGTGGGAGCAGGGCTGAAGTAACTCGACACGGTCCCGAAACGATCCACGTTGAAAATCTCGCGTGAGACGATCCGCCCGGTGTGCAGACTCCTGGAGCCCAGCCCCGCGGCCAGGTCCATGAATAACCCGTCCCGCGGCATCCAGGAACCATAGGCCCACACTGCCTGCCCATGAGCGTGAAAGTCACCGCCGCTGTCGATGACACCGGACTGCTCATCGTATTTGAGCGCCAGCCCCGCCAGAGCGCGCGGGCCGAAGCGATGGTCGATGCCCAGAGTGCCATTCAGGTCGTGCGAACGCCGGCCGGCTTCGTACTCGGTGGTTTTCTGGCGCTCGTGCTCATAATCCAGTGACAGGAAGGCGCTCGTGGCACCCAGACTGCCGAGATCGAAATCGGAGGCGTCCGCCGCAGCCGGCTTATTTCCGTTGACTGCGCGTAAGCGCTCGCGCCGCCGCCGCAGAGCTGCATCCTCCTCGGCGCCTTCGCCACGGCTCTCCGCTACTCCCGCACCGCCGCCCGAGGAACTGCCATTACCGCCGCCGCCCGTGACGGTCGGCGGTCCGGAGCAGTACGCAAACAAGTGCGGACCCGCCTGGCCCGGCACCAGCTCGTCGAAGCCCTGGCGCGCGAAGCCCATATTGTCGCAGCGATGGGCGAGTGTTGAGAGATAGAAGTCGTACTGCTGGTCGAGTGTCTGCCCGTGGGCCGCAAGGGCGAAGAGCGCGGAAAACAATCCCGCGATGTGTGGGACGAAGCGTCCCGCCACGGCGCGCGGCCTCCCGGATGCAGTGTCCATTCGTCTTTCTCGTTGGGGTGGCGATACCCCCTATCGCCCCGCTCAAGTATCCATGGGCATGCGGGGAAGCACAACGAGAAATGCTCTGTGACGCGACTCAGGAGGAGGGCTGCGCGGGCGACTTCCACGACGTTGCTTTCGTTCTCGTCGGCATGACCGGCGTCGCACACCTGCGCAAACGCCCCGCCGGCCAGGCTGCCGAAGCGAGCCCCGATGCCGAACTTCCGGGCCAGCAGCAACCCGTAGTTGACGTCCTTGAGCCGCAAGCGCGGGGTGAAAATGACATTACGTGATCGCCATCCGCCATGCGGGCGAGTCGGAGGAAGGCTCAAATCAGCAACGGAGAGCCGCCGCAACCTGTAATATCTACCGGTTGAGGGCCTGCAAGCGCTCCGGCCCTGAAGGGAACGGGGGTCAGGCGAACCACTGACCTGACAAATGAGCTGCGCGATCGCCTGGCGGCCGCGCCCACGGAAGCAATGAAGACCCCCAAAGGCCTGCAGCCCCTGATCGACGATGGTGTGATTGATGAGGTTCTCCGATCGCTCAAAAGCGGTAAGGAGGCCACGGTCTATATCGTACGGTCGGGTACGCAGGTTCGCTGCGCGAAGGTCTACAAGGACATGGCGCAGCGGAGCTTCCAAAAGCGTACGCAATACCAGGAGGGGCGCAAGGTTCGCGGCAGCCGCCAGACCCGCGCCATGAGTAAAAGCACACGCTTCGGCCGCAAGGAGCAGGAAGCCGCGTGGAAGAACGCCGAGGTCGACGCGCTCTATCAACTCGTAGGCGCCGGCGTGCGCGTGCCGCAGCCCTTTGGCTATTTCAATGATGTGCTGATCATGGAGCTCGTGACGGACGCGGACGGGTACCCTGCCCCGCGCCTGGGCGAAGTCGATCTGTCTCCGGAGATCGCACGCGAATACCACGGATTCCTGATGAGACAGATCGTGCGCATGCTGAGTGTCGGGCTCATCCATGGCGATCTGTCGGAATTCAACGTCCTCGTCGCGCCCGATGGCCCGGTGATCATCGATCTGCCGCAAGCCGTCAACGCAGCCGGCAACAACGGTGCGTTCGCGATGCTCGAACGGGACGTGAACAACATCCGCGCAACGCTCGGCCGTTTTGCTCCAGAGCTGCTAACTACCGAATTCGCGAGAGAGATGTGGGCCCTGTTCGAGCAAGGCGAGCTGCGTCCCGACAGCGAGCTCACGGGCCTCTTCGCTCGCGAAGAAACTGTCACCGATCCAAACGACGTGATGCTCGTCATCGACGATGCGCGCGAAGAAGCCATACGCCGGCAACTCGGCAGGGACGAATAGACCATGAAGACCTCGATGTACACGACCTCGGTGCCCCGGTTCATCCGGGCCCTGAACAACCTCGCTGCCATCCTCGAGAAAGGCGCCGCGCATGCCGAGGCGCGCAAGATCGATCCCGCCGTACTGCTCGACGCACGGCTGTACCCGGATATGTTCTCGTTGACCAGGCAGGTGCAGGTCGCCACCGACGTCGCCAACAGCGGCGCCGCACGACTCGCGGGCCTGGAAGTACCGGCTTATGAAAACAAAGAGACCTCGTTTGCCGAGCTCACTGCCCGCATCCGCAAGACCATCGCGTACCTCGAGACCCTGAAGCCCGAGCAGATCGACGGTACCGAGGAAAAGACGGTGTCGTGGCAGACACGCAGCAGTACGAAGAGCATGCAGGGACTGCCGTATCTGCAGGACCACCTGCTGCCGAATATCTACTTCCACGTCACGACCACATACGACATTCTCCGGCACAACGGCGTTGAGCTGGGAAAGATGGACTATCTCGGCAGAGGCTAAAGAGGAGCCGCGGACCGCGACTCCCCACAAGGCGTGCCGTAAACGCACTCTGCCTGTCTCAACAAGCTGGCACTCGAGCGCGGCCTCTGCGACATTACGCGGCTTACGTACGCCCTACGAGGTCGCCAATGCAACGATTGAAGTGCCTCCCGTTCTTGTCTCTGCTACTGCTCGCGGCAACCGCAGCTCACGCCGATACGGTCGTCGTCACCGCGGATCACATGGTCGACGTGATCGCAGGCCGCGTCGTCGATCATCCGCAGATCACCATCACCGACGGACGGATCAGCGATGTGGCCTCCCAGGGAGCGCCTGTCGCCGCCGGCGCCCGAAGGATCGATCTGCCTGGAATGACACTGCTGCCGGGCCTGATCGACATGCACGTGCATCTCACCAGCGACCCGCTGTTCAGCGGCTACCGGCCTCTGGAGTTCACGGATAATTTCTGGACCGTCGTGGGTGTCGCGAACGCCAAGCGCACCGTGGAAGCGGGCTTCACCACGGTTCGCAACGTCGGCTCTTCGAACTACGACGACGTCGCCCTGAAACAGGCGATCGAGCAAGGTTATATCCCCGGTCCCCGTATCGTTCCGGCGACCTATGCGATCGGCGCAACGGGTGGCCATTGCGATGACACCGAGTTTCCGCCCTCGATCAAGACACCACAGACGGCGGTGGCCGATGGTCCCGAGGCCCTGCGCGCCATGGTACGCAAACTGCGCAAATATGGCGCCGAGGTGATCAAGTTCTGTGGCACGGGCGGCGTGCTCTCCAAGACGGACACGGTTGGCGCTCAGCAGTACGACCTCACCGAGATGAAAGCCCTCGTGGACGAGGCGCACATGCTGGGACTCAGGGTCGCCGTACATGCCCACGGCACGAGCGGGATCAAGGATGCGATCCGCGCCGGCGTCGACACCATCGAGCACGCAAGCCTCGGGGACGAGGAAGCCTTCGCCCTCGCCAAACAACACGGCACCTACTTCTCGATGGACGTCTACAACGACGACTACATTCTCGCGGAAGGCGAGAAGAACGGCCTCTTCAAGGAATCGCTGGAGAAGGAACGGATGGTCGGGCGTAAGCAGCGCGAGACATTCCGGGCCGCGACGAAGGCTGGCGTGAAGATGATATTCGGTACCGATGCGGGCGTTTACCCGCATGGAACGAACGCCAAACAGTTCGTCACGATGGTCACGTGGGGCATGACGCCCATGCAGGCCATTCAAGCCGCTACGGTAACGGCCGCAGAGGCACTCGGCCGACCGGGCGATGTAGGTGCCATCGCGGTAGGTCGGTTCGGCGATCTCATCGCTGTCGCGGGCGATCCGCTGGCGAATGTGGCCGCGCTTCAATCAGTAGCTGTGGTGATCAAAGGCGGCGCAGTGGTCAAGCAGAGCGGGCAGTCCGCCGCGAAGTAACCCGCACGAATCAACGTCGATGTCAGCCCGGGCGAGCACTTCCTCGCCCGGGCTGACCGTTGGCTACGGCCGATAATCCGGCTGAGTTTGCGCGGCCGGCTGCATCCCCGCACTTTCGCCGGTCGACGCGATGTCATCAGCGCCGCTTCCCTTCAAGAGCTCCTTGGCACGCGTCACTCCTTCCGAGTTATCGCAGTGGACGGACAGAAGTACGCCACCATCCTTTACGCGGCCCACGTAGCGTTTCGCTTCGTATTCAGGAATGCCCATGCCCACGAGCGCGCCGACGAGGCCGCCGACCGCTCCGCCGACACCGAGTCCCGCAAGTCCCGCCATAAGCGGGCCGGCAGCGATTAACGGTCCGACGCCCGGAATGGCCAACGCGCCGATTCCCGCTAGAACCCCAAGGGTTCCGCCTAAGATTCCACCTGCGGTCACACCCGCGGCGGTGCCCTCCGGCGCCTTCGTGTCCTTGTGGTGCGCAAAATCTTTCGTGCTCTGGTTATCAGGTAGGAGCACCGAAATGTCCGCGCTAGGAAATCCCGCGGCAATCAAAGTATCGACTCCCCGCTCCGCATCTACCGCCGTGGCATAGATGCCGAAAACGGCTGTATTTCTCTCCGCCATAAATCACTCCTCGCGAGTCGTCCCCCGCTGTGTCACGAAGAGGGGAACGTGCGAACGGAACCGCGGTTCCTGTTATCTGGCGAGTTGGTATTCGCCGCCCATCTGCAGCGCTCGAGAAAGCACTTCACCCCTTCGCCCAGCGCGACGCCACACCGCGCCGCTGCAGCTTCCAGGGGGAAACTCATCTGATTATGGGCAGCCGTAAACTCTGCGCCCGCGAACCATTGCGCTTTACGCAACTCGTCGTCCCATTAGCGGATGTGCGTCGCGAGTTGGGGATCGATGAATGTCTTCTGCACGCGTCCCGTAATCATCCTGATGAGGGGATGCAGCAGCAGTGCGGGTGAATCCGGCGCAGTTCCGGCGGCGCCAGCATCGTGTCCGGATTGCGCCGGTACTTCACTAGTTCGTACCCGCATCCGAGCTCCTCGAGCAGCCACAGGACGCGCTGCGAACGCGAGTTGTTGAGGTGGTGAACCGTGATCATCGGACATGACGTGAGCGGTCACCACCGCCCGGTCCCTCTCAGAGCGCGATCTCGCTGACCTGGATGACGGGGCGCGTATTCGTGTAATTCGGCACGTCGGCCACGATCTCGGCCGCATGGGGGCCGAAACCGGTCTGAAACGACTCCACCGAGTCGAACAGCAGGTGACCCATCGCAATGTAAGTGGGTTTGGAGCCAGGCTCGCCACCGCCAAGGCCCCGCTCAGCGCCCACGCCCTTACAGGCGGGGACTTTCTTTTGCACCATCGTAAGGTGCTTGCTGGTGTAGTACGCCATGTCGAACGTGGCGCCCGGGGTATTCGGGTACAGGATGCTGACCTTGATCATTGGGCGGCTCCGGGGATGGTGGTTTTGCCGCGGCTAGTCTGCCTGTCGAGTCCTTACAAATCCACGCGGGCGCACCGCGGGTGCAACTGCCGGCGCGCCGCTGCAGGTGCACAACCGCGGATCCCGCGCCGGTGGCGCGGGTCGGCTCTGCCGCACCGCACCGCAGACAGCGCATCGCCCGTGCCCATCATGTGGATAACCGAGGAGTTATCCTCCAGTTAGCCCCACGTTATCCACCGACGGCCCCCGAAATTACATGGGCCCTGTGCGGATCCAGCACTATTTACACCCCATTGCATCTCTTGACGGCTGCTGCCACACCTCCTGACGCATGATCCGGTCGAAAGGTTACCGAACGGCGACGGCTAGCGGCAGCAGCCGTACCCTCTCACAAGGACCGTCCGGACGCCTCGAACCTCACGCGGGCTGCGCCCATTTCGACACTACAAGGACAGCCCGAGCTCCGCGGCAACGCGTGCCAGCTGCACTCCATTCCTGGCGCCGAGCTTCTCGCGGATCGCGGACTGATGATTCGCGACCGTCTTCTCGGACAAGCCCAGCGTCTCGCCGATGCGCCTTACGGTATCGCCCCGAGCGAGCAGCCGCAGGACCTCGAATTCCCTGGCGGTCAGCGTATCGACGATCGATTTCGCATCGGACGAAGCATGCTGTGCCATGGCCCTCTCCACATCGGGACTCAGGTAACGCTCGCCTCGCGAGACCGCCGAGATGGCGTCGACGAGTACTTCGGGCGCACTGGCCTTGCTGACATAACCGCGGGCCCCTGCTTCGAGTGCACGGGCCGGAAAAATAGCATCGTCGTGCATGCTGAACATGAGCACGCACTGCTGCGGCCGGCGCGCCAGTATCCGGCGCATCGCTTCGATACCGCTGACACCCGGTAGAGCGATGTCCATCACGACGACCTCGGGATCGAGAGACACCGCGCGCTCGTATGCCTGTATCGAGTTAGCGGCCTCGCCCACGACCTGGATTTTCGCATCCCGCTCCAGCAGCCGCCGATAGCCTTCGCGCACAACCGCATGATCGTCGACCAGCAGGACCGTCACCACCGTCATGCGACCTGCTCCGCTGCGTCACACACCGGTATCAGTGCTTTCAGTTCGAAGCCGCTGCCGGGCGAGGTGATGATTTCCAACTGCCCTGCCAGCGCCGCGACTCGTTCGCGGATGCCGATGAGGCCGAGCCCTTGCGTCGGAGTTCTCATATCGGAGCCGACGCCGTCGTCCGCGATGGTGATCGTGATGAGGCCCTCTGCTCCGTCGTCGGCTCCGGGAGGCGGCGAGCGCCGTTCGAGTCGCATCGTGACCTGGCCGGCGGCAGCGTGTTTCGCGACATTGGTCAACGCCTCCTGGATCAAACGATACGCTGTCAGGGTGACCGTCTCGGCCAGGTCGCCGAACTCTCCCGCGAATGACAGTTTCAACCGCACCGCCGGCAGGCGTGGCCGCCAGGTATCGATGCAATGCTCCAGCGCCGCCTCCAGACCCAACTCGTCGAGGCCCACAGGCCGCAGCTGCCTGATCAACGCGGTCAGCGCCGCGTGAATATGATTGCAGTTCGCAACGATGCCGCCGGCACGCTCGCGCAACGTAGCGTCAGCCGGCAGAGGGATATCGCGAATGCCGACAGCATCGAGCTTGATGACATTCAGGTACTGTCCCAGCTCATCGTGCAGCTCACGAGCCAGTGTCTTGCGCTCCGCCTCCTGCAGCCGCACGTACTGTTGCGACAGCCTGCGGTTATCGGCTAATGCCGCCGCCAACTGCGCTTCTGCGGCCTGCCGTCGCAGAAGCTCGCGCTCGGCTTCCCAATAACGGCGCACCGCGAACCACGCCAGGCCCGCGGCGAGCACCAGCAGAACCGCTGGCAGCTCGTCCAGTTGGAAACGCTCCCAGGGAGCGGTCCAGCGCCGCAGCGCCTCGCTGATGTCGAACTGCACGCATAGGGCCGCGGCGATCGCGGTGCCGAGCACCACGATGATCGCATCCCGCCATACGGTTCTCTCAGGCGGTCGCATCCGGGGAAATGCCCCTTCTCACTTTTGCAGATTGCTCAGGTCGATGCCGTACAGCGCAGCGCTGCGCTTCATGTGCGCTGCCCGCGGCTCGACGGCCTGGCCGCGCACAGCGGCACCGAGCATATCGAGAAAGGTGTGCCAACCCATCGTGTTCTGCTTCTCGAAGCGCTCGAGGATTGGGAGGTGGAGGAGCGTGAGCAGGACGTTGCCGCCCTGAGGCTCGAGCTCGAAGGTCAAATACGATTCGGGATAGGGCGACTCGGCGCCATTGGCCGCATCGAAGACGTTCCAGGTATAGGCAAGCCGGCGGTTTGGCTTCCACTGCGTCACGACACCACGGATGTGTCCGCCCATCAATGTCACTACCCCACCCTCGCGGGGCTCGATGTTGCCGTCATCGCCAAACCAGCCCGGCAGCCTGCTGCACTCGGTGAGGTATCGCCAGACGTGCTCGGGCGATCCGGGCAGAATACGCTCGAAGCGCACCGCGGGGACACGAAGCGGTTGACCAAGATCGCTCACGATCGACTCCTACTTTTCGCAGGCACTGCCGGACTACCGGCCGCCACGTCAGCCGATCTTACAAGATCGCGCGAGGCGCGTTTACCGCCGCAGGCGAATCTGCAGTTGGCGCAGGCGGTAATCGATGACGAGCATATCGACCGAGCCCAGCACATCCATGCCGAGCACGAGCGTCGGCTCGCGGGTGAGCTTCCAGAGATCGAAGATAAACATGTCGGCGTAGGTCACATTGACACTGCGGAACTGCAGGCTCCCCACGAGGATCGGTGGCGACACCACGGTGTCGCCGCGTGTCACATCCAACGTAACGCCTATGATTTCTTCTTGCTTCGCATCTTTCATCCAATGTCGGGCCAGCGCCTCGCGCAACGCAAGGTTGCCGATGGTCACCTGGGCCCCGGTGTCGATGATGGCCTTGGCCCTGACGCCCCCGACGCGTACATCCAGCGCCAACAATCGGCCGTGCAATACCCGCAGCGGAAGCGTCGCAAATCCGGTTTTGTCGAGCGAACCGCGGGATCGCGAGATCACCACCTGATCATGCGCGAAGTCGATGAGGATCCGCTTGTCAGCGAGCCCCTCGGTGCCCAGTACGCCCTCGGCGCCCCCAAACACGTCGGCGACGATCGGAAGCATGGTCGAGTCAATGGACAACTCACCTACTTCGAGCCGATCGACCGGTATGGAGCGAACGATTGCCGAGCCAGTGACGCCGCTGACGCGGACGTTGGCGAGCTCGCTTACGGGAATGCCGAGACTGTCGGCAACCTGCGCGATGATGGCGGAGTGGCTCGCGCCGGTGTCGAGCACGAGACGATACGGGCCCCGGCCGTTGATCAAAACCGGGGCCCAGATCCGTCCGATCCGGTCGCGCAGTGTCGGGGCGGCAAACCGCGGTTCCGGTGCCTCGACCAGGACTTGTGGGATACCTTCCTCGGGAACGGCCGCCTGCGCGTCAGGGAGCGACGGATCCGCTTGAGGGGCGGCGCTCGCTACGGAAAAGGCCAACAGCAGAGCGCTGACCGGGAAACAGGTCAGTGCCAGTCCAGGTCGCCACTTTCGGCTCACTGTGCTGATAGCACTCCCCCTCGCATCGGCGTCGGGACGCGTACTCGTGCGGGTCGCGACGGCCCTCTAATCCATAAAGTACACCCGTGCGGGCCTCACCGGATGACCTATTTATGCTTCTGCCGCCTACACCGGCGGCGGCTTGCGTTCCGCGAATTGCCCGTTCCAATAGGCATAGTTCGGGTAAGGCGGCGTGACCTGGCTGGCGGCGTCCAGGCTCAAAACCTGTTCCCTCATCGGGCTCCAGCCTGGCGCGCCGAGGTTCTCCTCCAGCTGCTGCTCGTTACGGGCTCCCACCAGAACCGTGGGTCCTAGGACTGCAGCAGGACCGCGGCGTCGGCGCTCCACGTCAAACCGCCTACCCGTCCCGACCGGTGTACCGTGGATCGTGGGCCGGCCGGCTGAAAATCTTGCGCACCAGCGGCTCGAACGCCTCGAGTGGCTTCGACGGGTAATCCGGGTCGAACGACACCTGATCCCATCGCGCGCAGAACGCCTCACAGGCGGCATACCACTTATGTCCCTTCAACCGATCGCGCGCATTCCGGTCACCACCCATGTGGTGCACGTAGTAGTACGACTGCACCAACCCATGCTGCTCAACGATCCACGTCACCTCGGGCCGGACATACGGCCGCAGAATTCCCGCGGCGATCTCCGCATGATTGTAGGGTGCCAGCTCATCACCGATATCGTGGATCAGCGCCGCGACGATCAATTCGTCATCGGCGTCGTCAGCCAGCGCCCGGCTCGCCACCTGCAGCGAATGTTCGAGCCGGCTGACCGGATAACCCTGCAGGGAGTGATCGAGCCTGCGCAGCCCGTCCAGCACGCGATCGGGCAAGCCTACCGCGTAGTCCCGCTCCGACTGATCCAGCAGGAGGTAGTCCTCGCGTGTGCCGTCCTCCATTCTGCGAAAACTGACCATCTGGCTCATGAGATTCCCCCGGATGACAGCCGCCGGCGCAGTACGCGATACAGACTCCGTGGCCCGTCGATGTCGATATAACATCCCTGCAGATGACGCTGCCCCTGCGCGGGATCAAATCCCGTCCGTCCGTGCAGCAGCCGCCGGTTATCCATCATCAGAAGCTCACCCGGCTCCAGTAGAAAGCGGATTTCGAATTCAGGGGAGCGCAGCAGATGATCGAACGCACGACGAGCACGATAGTAGTCCGCAAGCTCGCGCGGCGGCCGTAGCGGCACGAAATCCAAGCGGGGACTGAAATGCACCGCGTGCACCCGCCCCATGATATCGAGCTCGATTGGCGCCGCGCTGGCGACCAGTTCCGTCGTTTCGTCCCGGTAACGAAACTGTACCGGAGTTCGGGACAGAAGCTGAAACGCCTCGATGTCGCGTACCCGCAGCGCCTGCGCGGCCGCGTAACCATCCACGAGAGTGGATAAGCCGCCGGAAGTCTCGTTCACCAGGCAGTGCAGCAGCTGCACGCCCGGCACCGGCGCGCGATAGGGATTGTCGGTGTGCGGATCGAGTGGCAGAGAGGTATACGCGAGATCACTCGCATCCGGCACAGAGCGCACCTCAAACAGGGGACCGAAGTTGGTCTCTCGCGTAAACCCGAACGTGGCCGCGACCTGCAGGATGGTGCGGGGAACCGGCGGCACCCGCGTCAGAATGAGAAAGCCATACTCGAGGAAACCCGTGATCCAGCCCGCCAGAGTGGCATCGTCCGGGCGGCTATCCCACTCGGCTCGAGGGAAGCCCGTCAGCGTCCCATTCCAGAGCCGCGGGGCCGGAATGTCCTGCTCGCCGGGCTTAAGCACCGCTTCCGCCAGAATCTCCCGCGCCACGAAATCGGCCACATGCCCATCGCTGAAACGCACCCGGATGCGCCCGGGCTCCGGTTCCGACACGGCGGTCAGGGCCAACTGTAAATCGAGATCGGAAGGGTCCTGCAAACGCTGACCCGTTCGCAGGTCGAACGTTTGCGCATCCGGACAGCGCTCCCGCAGCCAGATCGGGTGGACGGTGAAGCGCTGTCCGCCATCGAGCTCGATCGTCAGTTGCGTCGGAGCAGTGATCAGGTGCGGCATGGTGGAGTTACCTCGCGGTCGGCCGACAGCGCCATACAGCGGAATCGCGCCGCCGTTGCAACCAGACGTGCGGAACACGCCAGCAGACGCGTCGGCGTCATCATGGAGCTCGCTCGAGGTTTTTCGCGCAACCAACCGTTAGTGTATTATTGCCACGATAATAATAACGGTGCAAGGCATGCCCACCGGCTCGAGCTCGATCGGCGACTCAAACGCTCTTGGGCAACTCGAAGAGACTGGTACCGATGATGTCCAGCACCTGCACACCCGCCTGCGTCGTCAGCAGCCAACGCCAGCGCACGATCCCGACGTTTCCGGAGCTCGAGACACGCGTCTGGAGCACCTCCACGGTCAGCTCTACTGTTTCACCCGGCCGCAGCGGATTCGGCCACTTGACCTGCTCGAGCCCCGGCGAGCCGATGGATTCGGAATCCGTCAGCACGTGAGTCACGAGGAGTTGCATGGCAATCGAGCAGGTCAGCCAACCGCTGGCGATGAGGCCCTGCCAGCGGCTCGCGGCAGCCCGTTCCGGGTCGGTGTGAAACCACTGTGGGTCGTACCGCCGCGCGTATTCAATGATTTCCTCTTCGGTGACCGCGCGCCGTCCGGCGCTGATGACCATTCCTGGCTTGAAGTCGGCAAATCTCATGTCGCAACATTTTGCGCCAACACCGGCGCGCGATGGCGGAAATCGGGGCACTGCAAGTGAAACCTGCCCAAACGTGGCTGTATCGCCATAGAATCGGGTCGGCGCCCCGCCGAGCCGGCGCCAAGGTTGAATAGCGCGCGCATGACCCCATCCTTTCTCTCCTTCCCTCGTCCCCGGTTTCCAGGAGAATCGTTTCCGTGATGACCCTCTTCCGTCCGCTGCGCGCCGGCGATCTGCAGCTCGATAATCGAATCGTGATGGCTGCTCTGACCCGTGCACGTGCTGGACGCACGCACATACCGAACGACCTGATGGCCGAGTACTACTCGCAACGTGCCTCCGCAGGCCTGCTGATCACCGAAGCGACGATGATTGCACGGGATCAGTGCGCGTTTACCGGCGAAGGCGGGCTGTTCGATGCGGCCTGCGTGGCGGGCTGGCGGAAAGTGACCGATGCCGTCCACGCGCGCGGTGGGCGCATAATTGTGCAGTTGTGGCACGGCGGCCGGGCCGCTCACTCCGCCCTGAACGACGGCGTGCAACCGGTTTCCAGCACCGACCGCGCGATCCGCGGCGGCACTATCCGCACTCCCGAAGGTCCGAAGCCTTATGAGGTGCCGCGACGTCTGCAAATCGAAGAGCTGCCGGGAATCATCGAACAATTTCGGGCGGCCGCGAAGCGCGCCAAGGAAGCGGGCTTCGACGGTGCGCAGATTCATGGCGCCCACGGCTACCTGCTCGACCAGTTTCTGCGTGACAGCGTGAACGATCGAACCGACGAGTACGGCGGCCCGCTCCCCAATCGCGCCCGACTGCTGCTCGAGGCCGTCGATGCGGCCAGTGAAGCCTTCGGGCCGGGCCGCGTCTCGGTACGCATCTCGCCGCTCGTTGGCATCAACGATATCGAAGACTCCAATCCGGAAGAGCTTGTGAAATACGTCGCCACGGAACTGAATCGCCGCAAGGTCAGCTTTCTGGAACTCCGGCACGTCGATCACCGGGCGCCCGCCGAACAGGCGCTGGCGCGGAGTGCGCGGCAGCACTTCAAGGGCGCGCTGTTCGTGAACGGTGCCTATGACTTCGAGACCGCCCGCCTGGCGCTGGAAAACGGCAGCGCGGACGCGGTGGTGTTCGGCAAGCCCTTCGTTTCGAATCCCGATCTCGTGGAGCGCTTCTCGAGCGGCACGGAGCTGAATGCCCTCGATACCAGCACGTTGTATACGCCCGGAGCTGAAGGTTACACCGACTATCCGTGCCTGAAACCCGAGCGTGAGCCGCAGCGCGCGTGAACGATCTCATGCAACCCGCACTGGTGGTCTTCGACCTCGACGGTACGCTGATAGACAGCGCCCCCGACATGCATCGTGCCGTGAACCTCATGTTGGACGGGCTGGGATGTGCGCCCCTGTCTTTGCCCGAGATCAGATCCATGGTTGGCGACGGCGCATCCGCGCTCATCGCCCGGGCCCTGGCCGCGCGCCAGTGCGTCACTGCCGATCCGGCCGAGGCGTTGGTGCTGTTCCTGAAGCACTATGAGGCCGAGCCAACTACCTTCACGCGGACCTTTCCGGACGTGCACGCGACACTCGAGCGGCTTCGCACCCATGGCCTGATGCTCGCGCTGTGTACCAACAAGCCCGCGCGCCTGACGGGAATGATTCTGGAGCGGCTCGAGATCGAGCAATACTTCGTCCGGGTGATCGCGGGTGACTCCCTACCCTTTCGCAAACCCGATCCACGCGCGCTGCTGGCAGTGCTGACTGGCTTCGACACCCCCACCGCCGCGACCATCATGGTCGGTGACAGTGAAGTCGATGGTGCCACCGCCCAGGCTGCCGGCGTGCCATTCATCCTGATGACTTACGGCTACCACCGCGGTCCGATTGACGGTATCTCGAGCATCGCCACTCTCGATCACTTTCACGAGCTGGCTACACTGCTGCACGCCTGATACGCGCTTGCGGCGGCGCTAGCGCGAATCGGTAATCCCCGACCCGCGCACCCGCTCCGAGTGCCTGGGGAGCCTCGGCGGCTCCAACTGCTTGAGCCAGCCCAACAGCGCGGCCGCCAGCGCGATGCGGTGATCGGAGTACGCGTGATCCGTGGGCAAGTGCATTTCGGTCAGCTGTGCGGACGGGATTTTTCGCACCGCCGCTGCAATCGCGACATCGTCGGCGTGAAAAAAATCGTCCGATTCCACGACGAGCACCGGACGCGAGTTCCACAGTGCGGCGTGCCCCACCAAGTCCCACGCCGTCGCATTCTTCTTGGCTTCCTCCAGCAAACTCTCCGGAGTCGTGCCGACTAGCGGCCCCACGTCCGAGCGGAATTCGTCCAGATGCGCCTTCTCCAGCTTCGGGCTGGGGTTCGTCGCCAACACACCGGGATTCCATGCGGAGATCAGCGCCGCGCCCAAAACAGCCTCATCACGCATCGTGCCGATCCCGGCCAGAAACCCGCCCATGCCGTGACCGATCAGCGCGAGCCGCCGCGGGTCGATGCCGAGTCGGGCGACATTCTCAGGCGCACGCAGATAGTCGAGCGCCGCGTGCACATCGTCGATGCAGTTGCTGAACGAAAAAGCGCCGCCGCTGCCCCAGGCGCCCCGGTAATGGAAGATCAACACGTTCCAACCGGCGCGACGCAGCGTTTGCGCCACATCTGCGTTCTGCTCGAAACCCGGCAGAGCGTGCAGCAACAACACCGTCGGATGAGGATCGCTGCCCGCAGCACGATAGAACACACCGAAGAGTGCGGCGTCATGGCTCGGAATCGCGAGTTGGTACATCGCGGCCGGGTGCGCCGCGTCCCGAGGCAGGTCGGTGGTTATTGCACTGTCGACGGCAGCCGGTAAAGGAGCCGCCGGCGTCCGCGTAGCTCCCGCGACGCTGAGCAGCGCGCCGGAAGCAAAAGCCACGAAGGACCGCCCGGAGGGAATGTTCACCGCTCTTGCAGCTCCATTGGACCTGGCCTGCCTCATGCTAGCTTGGCCGTCCGGCACTTCTGGGTCCTGAAACAGCCGCCGGCGCGCGGATTCAGTCGAGCCGACCGAAATACACCAGCGTCCGGTACGGGAAAACGACCTTGCCGGCACGGTGATAGCGCTCGAACAGGTCGCGCAGCCCCGCGATCATCGGCTCGTATTCGGGGTGGCCCGGTTCCGGTGCATAAGAGGAGGACATGAGCCGCCCCTCGAGCCCCGCGAAGTCGAAGGTCTGCCGATTTGGAAAGATCGCGACCTCGGGCGAGCGGCCGAAAAACTCCCGGATCTTGGGCTCGTCGACGCGGCGGCTCGTCACCTGGTCATACTCGGCGGCATGTCGCCGCAGCAGCGCCTCGTAGTCGTCCAGGAATGGCATCGCCTCGAGAGGCCGCTCATTCCAGATGAGGACAACCCGCCCGCCTGGCTTCAGGATGCGCGCCAGCTCGCGGCGCGCTTTCTGAACATCGAACCAGTGAAATGCCTGGCTCGCGGTGATGAGATCAACACTCGCGGTCGGCAGCGTGGTTTCTTCTGCCGTGCCGTGAACGCTCCGAAAGCGGCCGTAGTCGTTCAGAAGCCGTTCGGCGGCTTCGCGCATCTCCCGATTCGGCTCGACCGCGAAGACCGCGGCACCCGTCTCGAGCAGCAGCTCGGTCAGGATTCCAGTACCCGATCCTACGTCGGCGACGCTCGACGTTGCAGCAAGCACGCATTTCACGCGCAACAGTTCCAGCACGGCTGGTGGATAGCTGGGGCGATACTTAATGTAGTTCTCGACCCGGCTCGAGAAACGTTCGGTCGAGCTCAGCATAGGGGCGGCATTATGGCTGAATTGTCGTCAAAGTACCTGCTCGCGCCGATACGCTGCCGAGCAAGTTTTAAGGTCGCGCGATCGCGCACGCGCCAACTATCATGGATCCGGCACCAAAGTCGCAGTGGCGTGAGAAGCGCGAGCATGCCCTTGCCAATTGCGGTCAAGCAGGGACAATGACTTTTACGCACCGACGCCCGGGAGATTCGTTCTAATGTCTTCGTCTGAATGCACCACGGCGAGCGCTGCGACGACCGCGCAGGTACCCGCCGCCGCCAAGACAGCCAGGTGGCTGACGCCCATCGAGTTGACAATACTCGGCGCGATCTGGGGCGGGTCGTTCTTCTTCATGCGAGTCGCGGCTGCGGACTTCGGTCCGATCGCACTCGTGGAAGTTCGACTCACGTTGGGCGCACTCGTCCTGTTGCCGTTTCTGTGGAAGGCGCGTGCGCAGTTTACGGCTACGCTCTGGTTGCAACTAGCCTGGATCTCGGCGATCAACTCGGCGATTCCCTTCGTTCTTTTCGCGTGGGGTGCGGAACGAGCTCCGGCGGGCATCGGCGCGATCACCAATTCCATGGCGGTGATGTTTGCCGCGCTGGTGGCGTTCATTTTCTACGGCGAGAAGATCGGCCCACGTCGTGCGGTCGGACTGCTCGGGGGTTTTGTTGGCGTCGCGGTTCTCGCCAGCGGCAAAACCGGGGGCGCCAGCACTGGGCCAGCGGTCCTCGCGGGTACCTCGGCCGCGCTGCTTTACGGCATCGGCGCCAACGTGATTCGCCGCTATCTGAAGGGAATTCCGGCGAGCGCAGTGGCGGCGGCCACGCTCCTCGCCGCGAGCCTGTTGCTCTCACCTGTTGCGATCTATACGTGGCCGAGGCATCCGCTTCCGGCGATGTCCTGGCTGTGTGCGGTGTTGCTGGGAGTGCTGTGCACCGGTACTGCCTATGTCCTTTACTACCGGCTCATCTACCGCATCGGTGCACCTCGCGCTGCTACTGTCACGTACCTCATACCGCTGTTCGGAGTGATCTGGGCCTGGCTCCTTCTGGGCGAGCCTCTGACTCCATCCATGGCCGCATCGGGGACCCTGATCCTGGGCGGCGTGGCGTTGAGTCAGCAGCGCGCGGCGAAACCCTAAGGCAGGGGACCGCGCTCACGGCTCGCGCGTCCCACACTTATCGGGACGCGCTGATTCTCGAAAGCGACGCGCCCGATCCTCGCCCGCCCCGCCACTGGACGGGCTCGGCTCGAACCGGTGCCCGCGCAAATTCAGCGATGGGCTGGAGCTGCGCGTGCACATCCGGCTCGAAGTAGAACGACATGGACAATCGTTCGCTGCCGCGGTTGTTGCTCAGCCGATGCACCGGCGAGACGTAGCGCCCGCTCGTCAACCGCTCCAGCACGGGCCCGACATAGCACAGGAGGGCACCGGCCACCGCAGGCACCTCGAGCCACCGGCCACCGAATCTCACCTGCTGACCACCCTCGTCGCCCTGCTTCACGATAGTGAGAAGGCCGCGGTCCGCGGACTCTCCTTTGTCCCGTTGACTGACGGCGGGAGGAAGCGCAATCGGATAATCGAGAATCCGCAGCAGCGTTGCGGGTTTACCGGTGAAGCGATCGACGAAATAACTGTCGTGCAGGCGCAGTCCGCGCGCCATCGCAGTCATGAGTTTGTGTCCGAGCCCGGTCATCGCCGTCGTGTACTCATGCACGGCGTCGCGAAATCCAGGCAGATCCGCCAGCAATCCATCCGGGTGAGCGCGACTCTTGGCCGACTCCTCCTGCACGACGAATTTGCGGCTGAGCTCCAGCAGCGTGTCGATGAGTCCGGCGTCAACGCCGTGCCCCACGATGTGAAACAACCCGAATGTGCCGCTCGCCCAGTCAACTTGGGCCGCGACGTGGTCACGCCAGGGATCGCCGAGGTCAAACAGCGAGAGGTCTATGGTCGGCAGGCGTGGCGGATCGACGAATGAGGTCATGCTCGCGCGCTCCTTGAGCTTGACGCACGATGGCGGAAGTGAGTATTACGCCCTAACACACGCTGCCGATCCAATCACCTTTAGACCTATCTGTATGCACTCCAAAAGAGGCACGCTGCAGTGAGGCGGCCGGCTGCGGAACAAGCGACCACAGCTTCAATTCAATGGACACTGCGCTCGCTCGTGGGTTCCCACTGGCGCGAGCGCGATTCTGAGGCAGCATTGTTATCGAGTCATAACCGCCGTTCGACTGACTTTTCTACCTTCGCGGCCGCAAGCTTTGAGCACACGACGGATGGCCCGCGGGTGCGGACACCGTCAAGGAGGATTCAAAGTGGCTACGCTGATGCTTGCTTCCCGTAACGCTCCCGTCCGCTCCGGGCATGCTTCCACCTCACTCTCGCTGCGCACGTGGCTGCGCGAGGGCTGGACGATCCTGTTCTCCCACCCGGACGACTTCGTCCGCTACGATTTGGAAATCGATCGCTGGCTCGTCGTAGTGCAGCGCGCGTTTGCGGCGCGACGCATCCGGCCGCTCGCGCTGGCCTCGTCGACGCAGGATGTCGAGCGAAGCTGGATCTCTCAGGTCAGCGGCGATACGCGTAGGCTGCTTCTGGACGACCTCTCACGACAAGGCTCGAGCGCTGTCGATCTGCAGTCGCACGCCCTGCGGGCCGAGATTGCCGTGCCGGGACGGCGCTTCGTGATGATCATCGACAGCGAGCTGCGCACGCGCCGGACATTCAGCTACAGCAGCCTTTCGGATCTGCCCTCGCCCCTGGAATTCCTGGGATGGGCCGATACTCTGCGGACCAAGCAGGCAGCGGACACCGGCGCCAGGAGCGCTTCGGCCACCGCTGCCCGGGAGCAGCGGGAGCCCCAGCTCTATTCAGCGCGGCGCCACAAACACTGGCATCCCGGCGGGGCCTGCAGTCCGACCCTGCACGCGCGCACGGGCTGAGAGTCAGATGAAGCGCCGCAATTCGCGTAAACTGCGGCGGGATGTACGATCAAAAACGACTGCTGGATTTTCCATCCCTGCTGAATGCGCGCGACCTGGGCGGCTATCCGACGACGGACGGCGCGACGACACGTTGGCGTTCCCTGCTACGCTCCGATGACCTGGCGCAGCTCACCCTCGCCGGCGTGCAGGCCTTCGCGACCTCCGGAATCGAAACGGTCGTGGACCTGCGCTGGCCCGAAGAGGTCGAAGCGAGCCCGACTCCCGTCACACGCGTTCTGAAGCACATCCGGTACGAGCAGATCTCACTGCTGGCCCGCACTCCCGAGGAGTGGCGGGTGCGACGTGCGGACAGCACCGCGAAAGAGCTTTGGAACCGAGCCATGCTCGAGGTGGTCCGTTCCGAGCTCAAAGAGGTCCTGCAGGTCATCGTGGCCGCCTCGCCCGGACCTCTGTTATTTCACTGCGTCGCGGGCAAGGATCGCACGGGTCTGATCGCCGCCCTCATGCTGGCCTTGGCCGACGTCGTGCCGGAGGCAATCGCCTTCGACTACGCGGCGAGCACCGAGAACCTCCGCGAGGCCTATCTGCAACGCTACGCGGATGCGAAGCCGGAAGCGATCATCGACGCCGTCCAATGTCCCGCGGAAGGCGTCCACAACATGCTCGCCTATCTGGCGGAATTCGGCGGCGCCCGCGCCTACCTCGAAGAAATCGGGATGAGCCGGGAGGAAATCGAGCGCCTGCGCGCGCGGCTCAGGGAGTAGACCGGCGCGCGCAGGCGCTCGATTTCCTCCTTCGGCCCCCTCCATTCACCCAGCGTTCAGCGCCGCTGCGCGACACTTCAGCACGCACCGGTTTGATCGCGCTCCCGACGGCGCCTTTTTAGTACGGACGGATTTGAGTCGCGTCACTCCGGTGCGCCTCCAGCTTCTAACAGTAGCGCGGCGAGGCGTCCCGGTTACTTCAGCCCGAGCGCCTTACGCAACTGTGGAGCGGTGAGGAGTTTCACGTAGACCGGCGTGCCAACATCGAACTCCTTCGCACGCGAGAGCGGTCCCACGACAACGGGCTCGAAGCCCGCATCTTTCACGAGGCGTTGGGCAACAGCGAGCGCTTCCTTGTCATCGCCTGCCAACGGAATCGCCATAGGCTCACCGGCGCGGTGCGCTTCGCTGGCCAGGCTGCCGGAGTTGATGGCATTGAATGCGCGCACTAGACGCACGCCCGGAAGAAACTCAGCAGACGCCACACCGGTTCCTTTCCGCCGCGCCTCTTCCGCCATCTGGCCATCGCGAGCCGGATACGGATTGCCCGTGTCGAGCACGATCTTGCCAGCGAGCTCATGGGCAAGGTCATGGCCGACTTGCGGCGTGGCGCCGTAGGGCACGGATAGCAGCACCACATCCCCGAATACGGCCGCATCGTGAGGCGTGCCCACCCTCGCCTTGGACCCCAGCGATTGGGCAAGACTCTTGAGCTCATCGGGATGACGTGAGGACAGCAGCACGTCGTGTCCGGACTTAACCCACAGGGACGCGAGCGCGCCGCCGATGTGGCCCGTTCCGATGATTCCAATCTTCACGGGGGTGGAATCAGGCTCAGGGTTCGGCGCCGCCGCCTGCGAGGACGACGTGCAGGCGATGGCAGCCAAACCGAGCGCCGCGCCGGCCATACGCCCCAACCAGCCGTTCCGGGTCGTTTTGCTGATCATCGTGCGCTCCTCGCGCCAGTCCATGGCGCGGCTGCCTGCTGCCTGAGCTACCCGTTACCCGAAACTACCCGCTACCTGGGAGCGAACTCAACCTTGGTCGTCCAGTGCGGAAACGCCGGGTGACTGGTATCGATAACCAGATTCCCCCGCGCGCTAGGCGCTGTCGACGCAAGCTGCACCTCCGTAGGGGCGCCGCAAGGCACATCCACCGGGAGCGGACTCACCACCGAGATAGCCTTCGCCGCGGCCACATCCGCCGGATCCTGGCTGACCGGCTCGATATGTGCGGCGGTGATCTGGGTGGTCTGCGCGGTGGTGAAGCGGTATTTCACGCCACCCTGCCAGCCCCCCTTGGGGGCTTTACCCTTCGTAGTATCGATGCTGGCTTCGCGTACCGGCGGCTGCTCGACGAGCTTGATCTCGCGGGGCTGCGCCGGCACGAGCTTCTGTTTGGTGGTCAGGCCCTGGAGCTTCCAGGCGGCCAGTAACTGCAGCGGAAAGCTCGGTTTGCAGCGGATCGCGTACAACCCCTGCCATTCGGTACCGTCGCGGTTGGAATTGAGCTCGATCCTCTGCTGGCCGGCGAGGCCGAAGAGAAACACGGAGCCCGGCGTCACCATGGAATCGCGCGCCACGGTAGCCTTGATCGTGTACATCCCGATATCGTGGTTGGCCGGATATTCGGCCGGAGTCTGGTCATGCACCTGTACGTCACAGGCGCTCAGGACCGCTGCCACGGCCCCTCCCACGAAGAAACACGTGAACCGGATCACCTTCAGCATGCCGCCCCCTTTATTGATCCCTCACCAATACAGCTTGCCGATCGTCAGTACCCGAGGAGTCTGACAAGTCGCCAGGCCCGTGACAAGGGAGGGAGGGCGCGGCTAAAGGGGGGGAAACATCCGACTGCTTGAGGAAGTCAGGCCGGACGCACCGCCGTGGCGGGCGCCCGAGCCTGCTTCAAGAAACGCCTGGAGTGGCGTTTCTTACTTCTTCTTCTTGGCGCCGGACCGCTTGGCCGCCCTGAAGGAAATCCCTGCCCGCATGGCCTTCTGCTGAACCGCAGCCGCAGTACGCCCGAGCTTCTTGGCCACCTGGCCTGTCGGGGTTCCCGCCTTCGCGAGCGACTTGAGGGTTTTCAGTTCAGTGGAGCTCCAGGAAGAGCCATCATTCGGGGGACGTTTCGCCATTACTCATTACTCCAAATACACCCAACCATAGGGTGGGAGCGGATCATACACGGATAAATGCCGAAACGCGCGCCTAACATGATGTATTGACATGTTGGAAAGAGTTTGGGCGCCCCCTGTCAGGGGTCAGGTGTTGCCCGGCGGCGCCGGCGGCGGACGTCTACGGCGCCGCCGTTAGCCCGATTCCGTGACGCAAGTACGCATGTCAGGCACCGAAGTTGGGTGCGGCGGAGGCGCCGATGTGAGCCACCGCTCACGCTGCAGCCTCCAGTGCCGGCGCCGGCCGCGAGCCCAACTTGTAACTTTGTAAGTTTTGCAAGTTCCCGCGCCCCTTCCACAATCTAAACACTTCTTAACAGGAGCCCGGGCGAAAAGCACACGGGTGCGGGGGGCGCGCCTGCACAAATCCACTGGGAAACGAGCGACGCGCCGGGGTTGCAAGACGGCCGGACCTCGAGATGCCCCCAGTTGATGCGGTGTTGCCGCGGTCGGGTGAAACAGATTTTAGGCTGGCGGAACGAGGGGTAGGGTTGGCCGCGGGCGCGGCCCGCAGCAACGACGGCAGCCACAGCGACAGCGTCGGAACGAATGCGATGACGAGCAGGACCGCGAGCACAGCGAGATAGAGCGGCCAGATGGCAGTACGTCGCCGACGCTTATTTTCCCGATCGCCGGTGTGGTCCGCACGGCTCCCCTGCAAGCCTCGACGAAGTTCCGCACCGTGAGATTGCGATACACGATTGCCGTGACCCGTACCGCATAGCCGACTGCAATCGAGGCGCTCTCGATGGGGCCGTAAAGACTCCCGCACGGATACCGCCGAAGATGACACCCACCAGCAACAAACCCGGCAGCGCCGCGATAAACCGACTCAAAACGGCTCGAAAACCGCAGAACGGCCCGGTCGCGTAGCCGCGACGGCGCGCCATGAGCGCGCCGGTGATGATGAGAGCGACGGTCGGCAGCAGTGTCTGCCCGATGCCGGCCGCGGCCCGAGATCCCTCCCCCCATCGTCGTTTCACCGTCGAAAATAAACAGTGGGGTGGCGATCAGGGTCGTGAGGCTCGCGCGGGCCGCGAGCTGCTGAACCGCGACGAACGTCGGCAAGCCCAGATAAATGACAGCGCCGATCGAGGCCGCCGTGAGTGCGAATGTAACCGGTACGCCGATGATGGGGAGGACGGCGAATACGCCGAACAGAATGGCGGCCGTCAATTTTCAGCGCTGCGTACGCGCTGGGAGATCGGGAACTGTGAGCGACGCTCCAGTACGCCCACGGCGGCGCCAAACATCATCGCCACGCTCATGAGCAGCAAAGCCACGGGCTCCGTCCAGCTAGGCGAACCATTCAAGACCATCCACGGCGCGACGCATGTGCTCCGTAGAGTCGAACACATAGGGGAGCGACATGACCTGCGTCGCCGGAACGGGATTGTTGAGCGAAGCGAAGTTGATGCGCGTGATGCCGAAACGCGCGAGATCCACGGTGTCGTTCTCACGCCCCAGCTGACCGGAGTGATAGGCGTGCAGACTGAGCTTTCCGTCCGTCTCGCGCTCAATCATCTTTCCCATCCAGAGAGTAGCCTAGACGGTCGGATAATCCGTGACGCGGACGTCGGAGGCGGTGAGAACCTGCGTCTCTCCGGTCTCGGATGCACCAGTCAGCGCGCCGTGCACGCACGCCTCCCCAGCACTCAAGAGCAACGCGCGGCGTGTGTACCTTACGTGCGGACGCCCTTTGCGGCCGGAATCGCCTGGCACAGAAGCTCGGCGATCCCATCGAACATCACACGCACGCTCTGCCCCGCGCGAACGGCATGGATCCCGGTCGTAGCCCCTGTCGATATGACATAACCCGCCTTCATAGGCAGACCGCGGCGGGCGCAACGCCCGAGCGCGAACGCCAATGCGGCAAGCGGCCCTCCCGGCAACGACATCGCGCCGCCCCGCCCCACCGAACGCTCTTCGATGAACACCTCGCAGGTCAGGGATTCGAAAGAGCGCGCGCGCCAGTCTGGGACCGCGGGCCCGAGCAACAGGCCGGCGTTGCTGCCGAAATCGGAAACCACGACCGTAGGCCCCAGCTCGTTGATGGAAGCGAGCGGACTGCCCGCGGTCTCGATGCCCACGTGCAGAGCCGACACCAGCTGGGAGGCCTCCTCGCGGGTCCAATGGGTCTTGTCGGATTGCGCATCCGCCGCCAGACGAAACACGAATTCCGCCTCCACCGCGGCAAATCCGGCGGTAAACACCGGGAACTCCACGAGCTGCTGCGATGGAGCGAGCCGGATGCCACGCCGGAAGATCGGCCCCACGAGCCGGTCCTCTCCCACCCGTTCGAGCCAGAGCGGCCCGACGCGCCCCACTTTCCACCCCGCGACATTGTCAGGCCAGAGCGCGATCGCCCGATCCTGATAAGCGTAGGCGGCGTTGAGGGTCGCGGGGACGGTGCCCGGGAAGTCGGCCAACGCTACGGCGTCGAGTCGCGCCCGGACGAATTCTTCGGCAACTGCGTCACTATCCATGCGAATGTCCTGTGTAAGGGAAACCGGTGTCATTCCCAATCCGCCGGAAACGAGCCATGCGCCAAGGCTGTTCGGCTCCGGCTGGACACCATAAAGGAGAATAGTGCGTGCGCAATTCGACCATGGGCGCGGCAACGACGCGTCGTGGCCCGATCGGTCGGCAGGAAACTCTTCGGCTACAGGCTACTACCGGTCGCGTGGAAAACGTGCATCGGCCCCCGTTTCGGCGGGCCGATGCACGGATCAACTCAATAGCGGTAGTGATCCGGTTTGTAAGGGCCGCCCTTATCGACGCTGATGTACGCCGCCTGCGTATCCGTCAGGACGGTGAGCTCGGCATTCAGCTTCGCCAGCTGCAGCCGCGCCACCTTTTCATCGAGGTGCTTCGGCAGTACGTACACGCCGACCGGATACTTCGCGGTGTGGCTGAACAGCTCGATCTGCGCGATCGTCTGGTTCGCGAAGCTCGAGCTCATGACATAGCTCGGATGCCCCGTGCCACAGCCCAGGTTCACCAGGCGACCCTCCGCCAGCAGAATCATCCGCCGGCCGTCCGGGAAGATGATGTGATCGACCTGCGGCTTGATGTTCTCCCACTTGTACTGCTTCAGGCTCGCCACGTCGATCTCGTTGTCGAAATGCCCGATGTTGCAGACAATCGCATTGTTCTTCATGCGCTTCATGTGATCGTGCGTGATCACGTGGAAGTTGCCGGTGCATGTGACAAAGATGTCCGCCTTATCGGCCGCATAGTCCAGCGTGACGACGCGGTAACCTTCCATCGCCGCCTGCAACGCGCAGATCGGATCGATCTCGGTCACCCATACCTGCGCTGACAGCGCACGCAGTGCCTGCGCCGAGCCCTTGCCGACGTCGCCGTAGCCGGCAACAACGGCAACCTTGCCCGCGATCATCACATCGGTTGCGCGCTTGATGCCGTCCACCAGCGACTCGCGGCAGCCGTACAGATTGTCGAACTTGCTCTTCGTGACCGAGTCGTTGACGTTGATGGCGGGGAAGGCCAGCTTCCCCTCCTTGGCCATCTGGTACAGGCGTTTCACGCCCGTGGTGGTCTCTTCCGTCACGCCTTTGACCTGCTCGAGGCGCGTGGAATACCACTTCGGATCGGTCTTCAGCTTGGCCTTGATGGCAGCGAACAGCGCTTCTTCTTCCTCGCTCGTGGGCTTGGAGAGCACGCTCTGGTCGGTTTCCGCGGTCGTGCCCAGATGCAGCAGCATCGTGGCGTCGCCGCCGTCATCGAGGATCATGTTGGTGTAGCCGCCGTCCGGCCACTCGAAGATCTTGTGCGTGTAGTCCCAGTAGTCCACGAGGGACTCACCCTTCCACGCATAGACCGGCGTGCCCCGGACCGCAATAGCGGCGGCCGCATGATCCTGCGTCGAGAAGATGTTGCACGAGGCCCAGCGAACTTGCGCTCCGAGTGCCTGCAGAGTTTCGATGAGCACTGCCGTCTGGATCGTCATGTGCAGCGAGCCTGTGATGCGCGCTCCCTGCAGCGGCTGCTTCGGGGCGAACTCGTCGCGGATGGCCATCAGGCCGGGCATTTCGGTCTCGGCGATGAGGATTTCCTTGCGACCCCAGTCGGCGAGCGCAAGGTCGGCGACCTTGTAATCCACGGGCCCCGAGCTGGCTGCCGCGGCCGTTTTCAATGTGGCGTTCATACTTCACTACTCCGATGTCGGAAACGAGCGCCGTGTTGGTTAAACACGCTGAAGCTCCTGAGCCTGGCAGGTGCGGCGAGATCGGATCCCACCCACCTGTCGCAGCGCTCCTCAGGAGCCGAGCATCGCCGCGCCACCTTGGCGCGGCGTGATTCTTGGCTCAGGCTGCGCGCACGCTCTTGCCTTCGGACGCCAGGAGTGCCGCGCGATCGGTCTTTTCCCAGGTGAACTCCGGCTCGCTGCGGCCGAAGTGCCCGTATGCGGCGGTCTTCTGGTAAATCGGGCGCACGAGATCGAGCATCTCGCGCAGACCGTACGGCGTAAGGTCGAAGTGCTTGCGCACCAACTGCGTCAGCCGCTCGCGCGACAGGCTGCTCGTACCGAATGTCTCGATCATGATCGAAGTCGGTTCCGCCACGCCGATGGCGTACGACACCTGCACTTCGCAGCGCTCGGCAAGGCCCGCCGCCACGATGTTCTTCGCTACGTAGCGCGCCGCATAGGCGGCCGAGCGATCGACCTTCGAAGGATCCTTGCCGGAGAACGCGCCACCACCGTGGCGCGCGAAACCGCCGTAGGTATCCACAATGATCTTGCGGCCCGTGAGTCCGCAGTCGCCCACCGGTCCGCCGACAACGAAGCGTCCCGTCGGGTTGATGTGGTACTTGGTGCGCTTGTCGATCCACTTCGCGGGCAGGATCGGCTTGAGGATCTCCTCAATTACAGCCTCGCGCAGCGCCTTGGTGGAGATGTCGTCGCTGTGCTGGGTCGACAGCACGACCGCCTCGAGGCCCACCGGCTTGTCGTTCTCGTAGCGCAGAGTGACCTGGCTCTTCGCATCCGGCCGCAGCCATTTCAACTTGCCGGCCTTTCTCACCTGCGCCTGGCGCTTCACCAGGCGGTGCGCCAGCGTGATGGCCGCCGGCATCAGTACGTCCGTCTCGTTCGTAGCGTAGCCGAACATCAGCCCCTGGTCGCCGGCGCCCTGCTTGCGCTCGTCTTTGCGATCCACGCCCTGGGCGATGTCGGGGGACTGCTTGCCGATGATGTTGACCACGCCGCAGCTGGCGCCGTCAAAGCCCATGTCGGATGAGTTGTAGCCGATGTCGAGCACGGTCTTGCGGACCAACGCTTCCACGTCCACCCACGCCGACGTGGTGACTTCGCCCGCGACTACGACGACGCCGGTCTTGATCAGCGTCTCGCAGGCTACGCGCCCGCGCTTATCGTCTTTCAGGATGGCATCCAGAACGGCATCCGAAATCTGGTCCGCCACCTTGTCCGGGTGGCCCTCGGAGACGGACTCGGACGTAAACAGGAAGTTATTGGCCATTTGTTTAGGTTCCCGCCAAAAAAAGAAAGATCCAAGGGGAAAAAGATAGTTTACCCCGTCGCCCGCATATGCGGGTGCCCGAGTGGAGGCCCCGACGAGGGGTGGGCGACAGCAATTATCGGACCCTGGCCTGGAAGGCGGCTCGGGTCCTTTTGACGGGTGATCCACGGCCTTGCGGAGCCGGGAGCCGTCCGCCAAGGGCACTATATGGGGTCACGCAGCCGGGGTGCGAGGTTCCAGCCCTCGCACCCCGGGGCATATCCGAAAATCGTCCGCTCGCCGATGCGGGCGGATCCGAAGCTTACTTGCTACGAGTGCGCCAGCCCTCGTGGTAGCCCGTGCGCGCATCGGTAGCGTACGGAACGGGGGACACCTTCACACGCACCTCGAGCTGCTTGTGCCGCTCGACCGTCGTCTTCTTCGTGCCGCCGTTCTCTTCGCCCCAGACGAGCGTGAGCACGTCGCCGACATTGATGTTCTCGTCGACCACGCCCAGAGAGAGCGCCGTCCGCTCGTTGTAGCTGTAGCCGCCGAACATCGAGTAGCCCACCGTCTTGCCGCCCATCGTCACGTTGTCGTACGACGAGGAGGCATAGTTCGCCAGCGGCAGGTCGAAGAACTTGTAGTTCTCGCTGCCCGGGACGAACAGCGACGCAAAGATCTTCGCGACGTCCTCACCGTTCCAGGCGAACGTCACCTTCTTACGCTGCGGCGCCTTGTCCTTCACCATCTTCTCGAGCGCATCGCGTCCGACGAAGTCGTGGTCGAACTTCACGAACGGGCCGTAGCCCAGCTCGTACGGCGTGAGGTAATAGTCTTCGATGTTGTCGGAGACGAAGCTGCCGCCGATCGAGCCCGTGCCTTCATAGCCGCCAGCCGGCAGCCATTCGCGGTACTTCTTCATCTTCTCGCCGGTGTAGACCGCCGGCAGAGGCGACGGAATCCAACCCGACTCGAGGGTGTTGCTCGCGTAGGCGCGCGAGCCGACCGGAACCAGGCCGAACTCCCGGCCCGCCTCGAGGAGCGCGTCGCGGATCTCTTCGCCTTCCTCATAGGGACCCCAGATCTCGAGTCCGGGAGCTCCCGCCATGCCGTGACGCAGGGCGCGGACCTTGCGGCCCTTGATGGTGATGTAGTCCATCGTGAAGAACTTCACGTCCGGGATCGGCCCGCCGTTCACCTTCGCGAGGATCTTGGCGGCGTTCGGGCCCTGCACCTGGAAGCGGTAGTGACGGCGCACGACGGCCTTGCCGCGGGGCATGGAGGGCGAGCGGTCGTCACGAATCAGGTCGACCTTGAAATTGCCCGTCTCGGCGTGGAACTGGATCCAGTTCACCGACGGCGCGCGGCCGACGAACAGCAGCTCGTTCTCCGCGAGGTTGAACAGGATGCCGTCGCCGATGACGTAGCCGTCGTAGCTGATCGGCACCATCTGCTTGGCTTTGTTCGGGGCGAAGTTGTTGAAGCTGTTGATCGTCGTGTACGAGATCAGCTTGAGGGCGTCGGGCCCCTTGACGGTGAGCTCCGCCATGTGATGCGACTGGTCGAAAAGTACGGCCGTCTCGCGCCAGGCACGCTGCTCATCGCGCCAGTTGTGGAACTCGCTGGGGACGACCGGGTAGACATACGCGCCGAGCTGCGAATTGCGCAATAACTTGACCGGATTCCCCGCGGTCTTCAACAACTGTTCCAGATTCTGCTGACTCATCGTCGCTCCTCGTTACAAAAATGATCCGCTCATTCGCCAGGCGCTCGAAGCCGGTCAGACTGGCGAGCGCCGTTAGTTTTTTCCGCCTGCCCTCATGAAAGCCGCGGCGACCGCGTTGGACAGCAACATCGCGATCGTCATGGGACCCACACCGCCCGGCACGGGCGTGATCCAGCCGGCGCGCCGGGCCGCCGGCTCGTACTCCACATCGCCCACGAGCTTCCCCGGGGCGATGCGGTTGATTCCAACATCGAACACGGCGGCGCCTGGACGGATCCACTCGCCCGGTATGAACCCCGCCTTACCGACGGCGGCCACGAGCACCTCGGCACGTTCGACTTCAGCCCGCAAATCGCGCGTACCCGTGTGACACACCGTGACCGTTGCTCCGGCCAGCAGCAGCTCGAGCGCCATCGGGCGGCCGACGATGTTCGATGCACCGACGACAGTTGCCCGTAGACCGCGCAACGCGATCCCATATCCTTCCGCGAGCCGGATGACACCGTACGGCGTGCAAGGGCGCAATTTCGGACGTTTCTGGGCGAGCAGTCCCGTGTTTACGGGGTGAAAGCCGTCGACATCCTTCGCCGGATCGATCGCGTCCATCACGCGATTCGCGTCTGTCCCGTTCGGTAACGGCAATTGCACGAGAATGCCGTCGACGCGATCGTCGTGATTCAGCGCATACACGAGCGTGATCAATTGCGCCTCAGTCGTCGCCGCCGGCAGGTCATGCTCGAAGGACGCGATGCCGCCTTCCGAACAGGCCTTTCTCTTGCTCTTGACGTAGACGCAGGACGCGGGATCCTCGCCAACCTTGATTACGGCCAGTCCCGGCGGGCGGCCAAAACGGCTCGCAAATTCACCGGCATGGAGTGCCACTGCCTGCCGCACCTGCGCCGCAAAGGCTTTGCCGTCGAGGATGATTGCACCGCTCGATGCCGCCTTCGGGGTGGCCGTGCTGCGCGCTGCGGTGGAGGATCTGTCGCCTGACATGTCCATCACCTCAAAACGAGGCAGCCAGCCGCTGTTGGAACTCAGCGGTGGTGAACGAGTGGTTCTGGGTTCCAAGAGTTTCGATCTTGATCGCACCCATCAGGGAGGCGATCCGGCCCGTCGTCTGCCAGTCGAGCTCGTGCAGCAGGCCGTGAATGAGGCCCGCGCGATAAGCGTCTCCGCAGCCGGTGGGATCCACGACCGCCGTCGGCTTCGCACAGGGGATCTCGATCGGACCGCCCTGCGTATGGATGACCGATCCTTTGGCACCGCGTGTCACGATGAGCGCCTGCACCCGCTGCGTGACGTCCTGCTCGGTCCAGCCGGTCTTCTGCTGGACCATCTGCCATTCATAATCGTTCACCGCGACCCAGGTCGCCTGTTCCACGAAGCGATGCAGGTCCTTGCCGTCGAACATCGGCAGACCCTGGCCCGGATCGAAGATGAAAGGGATGTCCGCCGCGGCGAAGCTTTCCGCATGCTGGATCATGCCGTCGCGCCCGTCGGGCGCCACGATGCCGATGGCGACATCCTTCGCATCCGACACCTTGTTGAGATGCGACTGTTGCATCGCGCCAGGATGAAACGCCGTGATCTGGTTGTCGTCGAGGTCGGTGGTGATGAAGGCCTGAGCCGTGTGCTCCGACTCGATGACTCTGACGTAGTCGGCGGGGACGCCGGTCTGGCGCATCCAGTCGCCGTAGAGACCGAAATCGCGCCCCACGGTGGCCATGGGATAGCCATGATCGCCGAGCAGCTTGAGGTTGTACGCGATGTTGCCCGCGCAGCCGCCGTATTCCCGGCGCAGCTGGGGCACCAGGAACGAGACGTTCAGCATGTGGATCTTGTCGGGCAGGATGTGATTGCGAAAGCGGTCGCCAAAAACCATGATCGTATCGAAGGCGATCGAACCGCAAATCAACGCTTTTTTCGTGGCCAAAGTGCTACCTGTCTGGTTAGGCGTCCATGACGAACTTGCCGCCGTCCGGGTTCACTTCGAAATTGCCATCGACGACCGCACGCATCCAGCGCGCCGTGGCGGCTACTCCGCCAAACGAATAGAAATGCGGCTGGACGAGGCGGCTGCCGCTGTGGGCGGCTTTACCCCGGACGAGGCCCGCAAGCATCTCATCCGGAGTGGTCGCGAGTCGAGCCAGGTTGGCCATGGCCTTCATGTTCCCCATCAGGGAGTTGAGCGAGGCGCCCACGCCGCAGGCCATGGCGAACTTGATGAGCTTGGGCAGGGGCGTGGGGCCTGCGATCCCGACGTGCACGGGAAGGGTGATCCCCTCCTGGGTGAGCTTGCGGTCCCAGGCCACGATGGCCTCGGGGTTGAACCCGAACTGCGTGGCGATATGCACCCGGATGCCGGTCTTATTGGCGAATTCCTGCTTGTGGCGCAGCGCCGCCAGCAGCACGCTCGCCGCGACCGCTTTGTGGCCTTCGGGATGGCCGGCAACCCCGACGCGCTTGATGCCTGCACTTTGCAAAGCGCCCGAGTCGACAATATCCAGAGTGCTGGTGAATTTCCCCAGGGGTTTCTCCAGGTCGCCCGCGACCAGCAGCACCTGCTCCACGCCTGCGTCGGTCAGTTCGCTCAACGCCGTTCTGAGGGCGTGCTCGCTCGCGAGCCGGCGCGCCACGATGTGTGGCGAGGCGCGAAAACCCAACGCCTGTACCTTGATCGCGAGTTGCACCACTTCATCCAGTGTCGCCTTCGGAGTGTGTGCGATATAGACAGGAGTGCCGGCCGGCAGCTTGTTGGCGAGCGTCGGCAGCATCTCCTCATCGTGCGTGGAGATCTCGGTGGAAGCCCCGTGCGCGAACTCGACAACAGCGCGCTTGAGGTCGAAGGCCTGGGGCTGGTGGGCTGCTGCGGACTCGTTGGTTTTCATGGTCTCGTGGGTTCTCATAATCGCGACTCGCTCAAGTTTTGCGCCGGGTCACGACGAAGGTTTCGTCGTTGAACCACAGACCGCTGTATTTCTGCAGGACCGCCTGGGTGGCATCGAGATAGGCGCCGTTCTGCACGACCGCATCCAGACGCTCGTCCTCGATCTGGTTCACGTAGATGGCGGCATTCCAGGCCGCGAACAACGTAGAGGTCCCGATGCGGTCGCCGATCTCCGAAGGCAGCGTATGCATGTCGTAACGGAATAGTGCCTTCTCGTCCGGCAGCGCCGTCAGGGAGAAATCCCGCGCATCCCGCCCGAGCTCGCTCTTGAGCGCGGCAAGCAACGCATGCCGATCGATCTGGAAAGGGTTCTCGCCGGGCCAGAGTTTCTGGACGATCTCGAGCCCCGGGTCATGACCGTGGGATTGAACGGCCAGGAGCCGTCCGCCGACGGCGAGGCTGCGCGCCAGCGGCGCCAGAACTTTCTGCGCCTTGAACTCGGCCGACATGCGGGCGCGCCAGGGTTGCGAGGCGAGGATCAGATCGTAACTCTCGAAGCTGCGGCCAGGCTTGGGGATGACGGCGTCCAGGAGGAATTTGTGGTCATCGCGATACACCACGAGCACGGACGGCCGCACATACACGGGATTGCCGGACTTGGCACTGGGCTTGGTCTGCCAGCCATAGGTGAGCGTGGGCTCGAGCTCTTCGATCTGCTCCGCGTACTCATGCGCGCAGTTGCCCGTCAGCCGCACTTCCTGCCAGTTGAGCGCCGCCGCCGACTGCACGTCGCGAGGCATGAGCCGCGGTGCCTCGGCGTAATTCAAATTCGTGATCACCAACACCGTAGCCGGATGCTCGTTGAACCGGTCCGGCATCTTCTCCAGCCCCAGACGCACGTCCTCGAGGCTGATTTCCTTGGCAACTACCAGCAACGGCACGGTGGGAAACGCGCGATGCGTGCTGCGCATGAGCCGCGACAACACCGTGGCATCGCCCATTCCGGCATCGAAGAACCGCAACGCCGGCGGCGTCGGCTTCAGATAACTGAGCTCATGCGCCGCGCGGCGGGCGACGGCGGACTTCTCATTGCAGGTGTTGACGAAGGCGAGGTACTTCTGACGGTTGTCGTAGAAACGAAACGGCGGGGAATGGCTCTCGGCCGCCCGGGGTCGTTCGGACCCGACCGGGTCTTGAATCGCGGCTGCCTGTTTTCCGGCAACGTCCATTGACGGCTCGTCCCCCATCCGGTCAGGGCGGGAACGGTACCGAGTCCGCGCCCAAGGCGGAAATCGGAAGAGTGGATGTGAGCTATAGACAGCGCGAATGCGCGCTGGCGCTGCGGGATGACTCGAGCCGGGTGGTTAAAGCTCTTTTGCTGCAGCGAAGCAGGAGCGCCCCGTCCTGGTTCAGCCCGCGTCGCCCCCGTAGGGATCAGCCGGGTCGGGCGTTTTCTTGAATTCGGACTTGGCCAGCGACGCTGGAGGTGGCGGCGCACCCGTGCTGGCGGCGGCTTTACTTTGCGCCGCGAGCTGCGCGACCGCGTTCTTCGCGATATCGACGAGTCCCGCGCCCTGGCGCTCCTCGTAGTAGGCGATGATCTGCTTGCGCATACGAGGATCCCAGTAGCGCCGCAGATGGTTCGCCACCGCGGTGGTCGCCGCTTGCTCGTCGTGCTCGCCGACGAAAAAGGCGGTGATCTCATTGGACATCTTGATGAGCAGATCGATATTCATCGTGAACCTCATTTCATTGGCTGAAAGTCGCCCTGCGGCGCTTTCAGCGCGCGCGCCGAGCGGCTATTCGGGCCCGCGGGCTGGGGCGCCCCTGGCAAAAGGGGTGGCTTTTGCTCGCGACAAGCATGCCGGTTGGCGCTAGGGCGTTGTTGCATTTTATCCGTTGAAAGTGGCCCGCGGCCGTTGCAACAACTTACTTCAACCGCTCCGGATGAGCGTAGACCACGTGCCGGTCGCGCCGTGCGAAAGCCACCAGGGTGACCCCGGTTTTCTGGGCCATCCGCACCGCAAATGCCGTGGGAGCCGAGAGGGCCACGAGAAACGCGATGCCTACCGTCGCGCTCTTCTGCACCATCTCGTAACTCGCCCTGCTCGTAATGAGCATGTAGCCCGTCGAGAAATCCACTTTCCCCCGCACCAGCGCGCCGATGGCCTTGTCGAGGGCGTTGTGGCGGCCGACGTCCTCGCGGACGATCTGGATTCCCTGTCCAGGCACCACCCACGCAGCCGCGTGAACGCTGCCCGTTCGCGCGTTGATAGGTTGTAGTGAGCCGAGCTGTTCGATGGCGGCGTGAAGATCCTCGATCGTCACCGTCGGGCCCTGCCCCACCATGCCAAGCTCGCGGATGGCATCCTCAGCCGTCTCCGCTCCACATAGGCCACAACCCGTCCGCCCAGTGAGATTGCGTCTCCGATGCAGTAACTCGGTAAACCGCTCCCAGGCAACGGTGACGCGCACATCGACGGCATCGGCGCCGCGTGTCACCTCGACCTCGCGGATTTCATCGGGGCGCGCAACCAGCCCTTCGCTCAGCGTGAAACCAACCGCGAAGTCCTCGAAATTCGCGGGCGTCGCCAGCATCACCACGTGCGGCACGTTGTGATAGACGAGCGCGACCGGGACTTCTTCCGCGACCTGGTCCGTCGTATGCGTCGTCGTGCCGGCGGCCCAGCGATCGACGCTGACCTCGGCACTCACTGACTTCGGCTCGTCGACCCCTGCCGCTGACATGGAGTTCACCAGTGCCGCGAGATCATCCTCAGGCCGGCGCCCGATCTCGCTTGCGTTTACGCTCCGGCTTCGGCATCGAGCGCTCTTCCTGCGCCCGCTTCTGCCAGGCGTCCTTCTGGTTCACGAACACGACTTCGACAGCGGTCACCTTGTACTCGGGACAGTTGGTAGCCCAGTCGGAGTTCTCGGTCGTGACGACGTTGGCATTGGTCTCCGGGAAGTGGAACGTCGTGTAGACGACACCTGGTGCGATTTTCTCGGTCACTCTCGCACGCAGCACGGTCTCGCCGGCCCGGCTCGTCAAGCCAACCCAGTCGCCGTCGCTGATGCCGCGCACTTCGGCGTCATGCGGATGGATGTCCAGGATATCTTCCGCATGCCAGATGACGTTCTGCGTGCGCCGTGTCTGCGCGCCCACGTTGTACTGACTGAGTATCCGACCCGTCGTCAGAATCAACGGGAACCGGCTTGTCGACTTCTCACTGGTAGGCACGTATTCGGTCGTGAAGAACTTGCCCTTGCCGCGCACGAACTGATGGATGTGCATCGTCGGCGTGCCGTCCGGGGCGGCATCGTTGCAGGGCCACTGGATGCTGCCCAGGCGGTCCAGCTTCTCGTAGCTGACTCCGGTGAAGGTCGGCGTAAGCATCGCGATCTCGTCCATGATCTCGGACGGATGCGTGTAGTTCATCGGATAGCCGAGCGCGTTCGACAGCAGCATCGTGACCTGCCAGTCCTCGTAGCCACCACGTGCCGGCATCACCTTGCGAATGCGGGAGATGCGACGCTCGGCATTAGTGAACGTCCCATCCTTCTCGAGGAAGGACGATCCCGGCAGAAACACGTGCGCAAACCGCGCCGTCTCGTTCAGGAACAGGTCCTGCACAATGACGCACTCCATCGCCTCCATTGCGCGGGTCACGTGGTGCGTGTTGGGGTCGGACTGCACCGGGTCCTCGCCCTGGATGTACATAGCCTTGAACGTGCCATCCAGCGCCGCCTCGAACATGTTCGGAATACGCAGGCCGGGCTCCGACTGCAGACGAACCCCCCACACGCCTTCGAACAATTCCCGTGCGGCAGTATCCGACACGTGACGGTACCCGCTGAACTCGTGCGGGAAGGAGCCCATGTCGCACGCACCCTGCACGTTGTTCTGCCCGCGAAGCGGATTGACGCCAACGCCCTCGCGGCCCAGGTTGCCCGTCGCCATCGCGAGATTCGCGATGCCCATGACGGTGGTGGTGCCCTGGCTGTGTTCGGTCACGCCCAAGCCGTAGTAGATGGCGCCGTTGCCGCCTGTCGCAAACAAGCGCGCCGCGCCGCGGACGAGATCCGCCGGAACGCCGGTGATACCTTCCAACGCTTCGGGGGAGTTGGACTCTTGCGAAACGAACGCCTTCCACTTTGCGTAGGGAGCCGGCTCACACCGCTCGGCCACGTAGTCTTCTTTCGTCAGACCTTCGGTCACAATGACATGTGACATGGCATTGATCATCGCCACGTTCGTGCCGGGCGTGAGCTGGAGGTGATAGTCCGCCTGAACGTGCGGAGAGCGAACCAGACCGGTAACGCGTGGGTCGATGATGATGAGCTTTGCACCCTGCCGCAGGCGTCGCTTCATCTGCGACGCGAAAACCGGGTGGCCATCGGTAGGATTCGCGCCGATGACGACGATGACGTCCGACTTCGCAACGGAATCAAACGTCTGGGTTCCCGCAGATTCGCCAAGTGTGTTCTTCAGGCCATATCCCGTCGGGGAATGGCACACACGGGCACAGGTATCGACGTTGTTCGTGCCAAATGCCGCACGTATGAGCTTCTGCACAAGGAAGCTTTCCTCGTTCGTGCAACGTGACGAAGTGATGCCACCAACAGATTCGCGCCCGTACGTCGCCTGGATCCGGCGAATCTCGCTCGCGGCGTAACCGATCGCCTCCTCCCAGGACACTTCCTGCCACTGGTCTGTGATGTTCTTGCGTATCATCGGCTTCGTGATCCGGTCCGAGTGAGTCGCGTAACCGAAGGCGAAGCGACCCTTCACGCACGCGTGACCGTGGTTCGCGTGACCGTCACGGTTCGGCGCCATGCGAACGACTTCTACATCCGCGCCTTCGCCCTTCGTCTCCGCCTTAAAGCTGCAGCCCACGCCGCAGTAGGCGCAGGTCGTGGTCGTCGCGCGCTCAGGTTGGCCAAGTCCGATGACAGACTTCTCGGTGAGTGCGGCGGTGGGGCATGACTCGACGCACGCGCCGCAGGAAACGCACTCTGATTCCAGGAACGACTCGTTCTGGCTCGCGGAGACCTTCGATTCGAAGCCGCGGCCCTGGATCGTGAGGGCAAACGTCCCCTGCACTTCGTCGCAGGCACGCACACAGCGCGAGCAGACGATGCACAGCTCGGGATTGAATGTGAAGTAAGGAGTACTTTCGTCCTTAGCGGCAGGACGATGCATTTCGATGTCGCCCTTCAGACCGTACGACGTCTCTTCGATGCCGACGACTTCGGCCACGTCCTGCAGCTCGCAGTGACCGTTCGCCGGACAACTCACGCATTCGAGCGGGTGATCGGATATGTAGAGGTCCAACACGCCCTTGCGAAGGCTCGTGAGCTTCTCGGACTGCGTGTGGATCTTCATTCCCGGCGCGACAGTGGTCGTGCATGAAGCCGGGTAGCCCTTACGGCCTTCGATTTCGACGAGGCACAGACGGCAGGAGCCGAACGCCTTCAGAGTGTCGGTTGCACACAGCTTCGGGACCTTGACGCCCGCGAGCGCTGCGGCGCGCATGACAGAAGTACCTTCCGGAACAGTTACCGGCGTACCGTCAATGTCGAGCGTGACCGGTCCTGCGCTCTGCGCCGGGTCCGGAGTCCCTAGATCTTCATAGTCGATTGCATACATATAAGCTCTCCTTCCATTGCTGAAAGTCGCCCGGGGCGCGCAGCCCGCGGCGCTTTCAGCCCGCGGGCAAAAGGCGCGACTTTTGCCCGCTTGCCGTGCGGCCCAGAGCCTTTCGGCCCCTGAATTCATTCAATGCCGCGTTCGTGCGCGGAAATCGTCCCTGAAGTGTTTGAGCGCACTTTGCACAGGGAACGGTGTCATGCCGCCCAGGCCGCACAGCGACCCCTGCAACATGGTTTCGCACAGATCCTCGAGCAACTGCACATTCCGCTCGCTTTCCACTCCGTTGAGAATGCGATCGATGACTTCCACACCGCGCGTCGAGCCGATCCGGCACGGCGTGCATTTCCCACAGGATTCGACCGCACAGAATTCCATGGCATACCGCGCCATCTTCGCCATATCGACGGTGTCGTCGAACACGACGATGCCGCCGTGGCCCAGCAAGGCGCCGATGGCTGTCAACGCTTCGTAATCGATGGCCACGTCGAACTGCGACGCAGGGATGTAGGCGCCAAGAGGGCCGCCCACCTGTACCGTGCGGATCGGCCGGCCCGTGGCGGATCCGCCGCCGTAGTCATATAGCAGCTCGCGCAACGTGACGCCGAAGGCGCGCTCGACGAGACCGCCGCGCTTGATGTTGCCGGCGAGTTGGATCGGAAGCGTGCCGCGCGACTTGCCCATACCGAAGTCCTTATAGAACTCCGCACCCTTATGCAGGATGGTGGGCACCGTTCCGAGCGTCATGACGTTGTTGACGATCGTCGGCTGTCCGAACAGTCCTTTGATCGCCGGGAGTGGCGGCCGCACGCGGATTTCGCCGCGCTTGCCTTCGAGACTCTCGAGCATCGAAGTCTCTTCGCCGCAGACGTAGGCGCCGGCGCCGAGGCGGACTTCGAGATCGAATCGTTTGCCGCTTCCCATTACGTCGCTACCGAGGTAGCGCGCCTGATAAGCGGCGGCAATGGCATGGTTCAATGCGCGGTAGGCATGCGGGTATTCGGCCCGCAGATAGATGTAACCCTGCGTGGCGCCCACCGCGATGCCGGCTATAGTCATGCCTTCGACCAGGGCGAGCGGGTCGCCTTCCATCAACATGCGGTCGGAGAAGGTGCCGGAATCGCCTTCATCGGCGTTGCAGGTGACATACTTCTGGCCGGCGGGCTGATCGAGAACCGTCTTCCACTTGATGCCAGTTGGGAAAGCCGCGCCACCGCGGCCGCGCAAACCGGAGTCCAGAACCGCCTGAACGATGGCCTGCGGTGTCATGGAGAGGGCACGTCGGAGCCCCTGATAACCGTCGTTGGCCACGTAGTCCGCAACGCTCGTCGGGTCGACGATCCCCACCCTCGCGAAGGTGAGGCGCTGTTGGCTGGCGAACCAGCTCATGGCATCCGTCAGGCCGAGCGACAGCGGGTGTTGCCCGCCGTTGAGGAAATCCGCCGCGAAGAGGCTCGGCACGTCCGCAGGCGTCACGGGTCCGTAGGCAACCCGACCGCTGGCTGTGACCACCTCGACCAGGGGCTCGAGCCAGTAAGCGCCTCGCGAGCCGTTACGCACCAGGCGCATCTCTATACCGCGAGCGGAGGCTTCCTTGGAAATCGCCTGCGCAACTTCACCGGCGCCCAGCGAAAGAGCGCTCGAATCGCGAGGAACATAAACCGTTACAGTCATTTGCGCCCGTTAACCGTATAGCCGCCAAGCAGGCTGTGTACCCGTATCTCGATCATTTTTTGAGACCCCGTTCCGCGATCAACGCGTCGAAGCGCTCCGGGGTGAGACGCCCGTAGAGGCGGCCGTTGACCATCGCGGCGGGCGAGCAGGCGCAATTACCAAGGCAGTAAACCGGCTCCAGCGAGAACTGGCCATCCGAGGTGGTCTCGTGAAAATCCACGCCCAGATGATGCTTCGCGTGGGAGGTCAGGCCCTCGGCGCCCATCGACTGACAGGCTTCAGCCTGGCACAAGCTCACGATGTGCTTACCCGGCGGGCTACGTCGAAAGTAATGGTAGAAGGTGACCACTCCGTGAACTTCGGCGCGGGACAGATTAAGACCCTCGGCGACGACGGGCACCGCGCCCTCCGGCACGTAGCCCAAAGCCGCCTGGATCGCGTGCAATATCTCGATGAGCGGGCCCGGACGGCCTTTGAGGTCCGCCACGATGCGTCGAACGGTGTCGGTATCAGTTGGGGGCAATGTCTGCATCATGCAACAGAAAACGTTACGGCCACGGCCGGGATGAGGCCAATCAATATTCCGAATTCGAGCTATTCGCTGCGAGTATACGTGCCGAGGCTCCGGGGGGCCCGGCGTTGGCGCAAGGCGACCGAATAGCCTGCCAAGTGTTCAACTTTTGACACTGCCGGGGGTGGACTGAGTTCCACTGCCCGTCGCGAATGGCGGGAACCCACGTAGTATGGCGGCCTAAATGCGCTGAAGATGAGCGGAATGCGCCCGCTGCGAGACTGAAAACGACCTCCATGCAACTGAACCGGTTCGACCTCAACCTGCTCATCGCCCTTGACGCACTGCTCCATGAGAAGAACGTCACTCGGGCCGCGGAACGCGTTTTCGTCTCCCAGCCGGCAATGAGTGCGGCGCTGCAGAAGCTCCGGGAGTATTTCAACGACCAGCTCCTGGTGCGCGTGGGGCGGGACATGGAGCTCACGCCGCGGGGCCTATCCCTGGTAGAGCCGGTCCGCGAGGCGTTGCTGCGGATCCAGGCGACGTTGGGCACCCAACCGAGCTTCGACCCCGGCACGGTGCGGCGCACCTTCACCCTGATCGTGTCAGCTGATGCCGTGCTGCGCGTGATGCCCACGGTATTCCGGCGCATCACAAAAGAGGCGCCCGGGATCCAGTGTCATGTGGAGCATTTCTCCGAGACCACCCTGTCCCGCCTCGAGTACGGCGATGCGGATCTGTATCTCGGACTGAACAGCCTGCGGCTGTTCGGGCTGCGCGCCTTTCCGGAAACGCTGCGGATCATCGATCTGCGGGCGGTCCGGTGGGTTGCCGCCGTTTCTCGCGACCATCCGACCGTCGAGGACACGATCACGGAAGAGCAGTACCTCGCCCTGCCCCACATATTCGGCTGGCCTAGTGGCCACACGCTGCCGCTCGAAGAGCTCGTTCGCCGGCTCACGAACGCGGATATCGACGTGCGGGCGACGACGCAGGGACTGCTGGAGATCCCCTTCCTGCTCGAGGGAACGGAGCTGATCGCCACCCTTCCCGAGCATCTCGCCAGCATGCTGGCGAAACTCGCGCCGATAAAGATCATGCCGCTGCCGTTCAACACGCCCGAGACGCGTGAGGTCGTCATCTGGCATAAGCGCAATGAGCCCGACCCGGGCCATGCGTGGTTGCGCGAGATCATCATCGAGGCAGCGCGAGAGATCTAGCGCCTAGCGGTGAGCTCCCAGTACGGAGCCACGATCGAAATATCGGGCTTTCGGGGACGCCGTGAATCGATTGCGCGCAGGCTCACGCCCGCGCTCAGAGCCCGGGGCGACCCTCTCGGTCACCCGTGCGACGCATGCGTCGCGCTCCTGGAGGCTCGCGTCGCAACATCCATGTTGCTCAGCGCCCCGAAATCCCGATATTTCGCTCGCGTCTGCGCCTTGCGCGTACAACTTCGCGTAGGCGCCTCCTAGCGGTCGAAAGTCTAGGCTTCGCCCCACACCTCGCGGGCGACCTCAATTACCAGCCGCAGCTTCTGCGCCTGCTGCTCGACGGCGATGTCGTTGCCTTCGATGGTGCTCGAGAAGCCACACTGGGGTGAAAGAGCGAGCTGCTCGAGCGGCGCATACTTCGCCGCTTCGTCGATGCGACGCTTGATGTCGTCCTTTTTTTCCAGCGCGCCGAGTTTCGTCGTGATGAGACCGAGCACGGCGATCTTCCCCTTTGGCAGGAATCGCAGGGGCTTGAAGTCGCCGCTGCGCTGGTCGTCGTATTCCAGGAAATACGCGTCAATGTTCATCTCCGACAGCAGCGCTTCCGCGACCGGCTCGTAGCCGCCCTGCGCGGCCCAGGTGCTCTTGAAGTTGCCGCGGCACAGGTGCATCGACAGCGTCATGCCGGCGGGCTTCTGTGCAACCACGCGGTTGACGAAGCCGGCGTAGCGATGCGGCAGCTCGTTCGGGTCATCGCCGCGTTTGCGCGCCGCTTCGCGCATGGCGTCGTCGCACAGATAGGCGAGATTCGTATCGTCCATCTGCACGCTGATGCACCCTGCCGCGGCCAATGACCGCAGCTCGGCGCCGTAGGCATCGGCAACGTCCTGATAGAACTGCTCGAGATCCGGATAGTGCTCCTGGCTGATGCCGGCGCGGCCGCCGCGGAAGTGGAGCATCGTCGGTGAGGGAATGGTGACCTTCGGCGTGCGCTTGGTAACACTGTTGAGGAACTGGAAATCCGCGAGCTGGATGTCCTTGACGTGGCGCACCTGGTCGACAACCTTCATGACCGGCGGCGAGAGATGCTCCTTGCCGTCGGGCCCCGTCACCGCGACCGGGATTTCCGTCTTGACGCCGCCCAGTTGCTTGAGGAAGTCGATATGGAAGTATTCGCGACGCAGCTCGCCGTCCGTAATGGACTGCAGGCCGACGTCTTCCTGTAACTTCACGACTTCGACAATCGCCTTGTCTTCGATCGCGCGCAGCCGCGCGGGAGTGATCTCGCCCTTCACAGCCTGCGCGTGCGCCTCCAGAAGATACTTCGGACGCAGGAAACTGCCGACGTGATCGGCGCGGAAAACGGCCAATCCGCCGCGGCCGCTCGTGTTGGGCTTCAAATTTGCATTCATCTACAGGGATCCTTGGGAGTCGAGAACGATGAGCTAGGCGCCCAGGATCCTGGCGTGGTGAACCAGGTGATCCTGGACGAAGCTCGAAATGAAATAGTAGCTGTGATCGTAGCCTTCATGGTGCCGCAGTTGCAGCGGGTAGCCGACCTTCCGGCAGGCTTCCTCGAAGAGGTGCGGATGCAACTGCGTCTGCAGAAACTGATCCGAGAGTCCCTGGTCGATCAGGATAGGCGGCCTGCTGGCGGCGTCCTTCACGCCGGCCACGAGCTCGGTCGCATCGTACTGACTCCATTGTCCGCGATCCGGGCCCAGGTACCCTGAAAAAGCCTTCTGCCCCCAGGGCGACTGCTTGGGCGCCGCGATCGGCGCGAACGCGGACACTGAGCGATAGCGTTCGGGATTACGCAAAGCAATGGTCAAAGCGCCGTGTCCACCCATGGAGTGTCCGAAGATCCCGGTCCGTGCAGTATCGGCGGGAAACTGCGCCTCAATCAATGCGCGCAGTTCCTGCGTGACATAGGTGTACATGCGGTAGTGCCGCGACCAGGGCTCGACGGTGGCGTCCACGTAGAACCCCGCGCCGACACCGAAGTCCCAGGAATCCGTGTCTCCCGGCAATTTCACACCGCGCGGACTCGTGTCAGGTGCGACGAGCATGATCCCAAGCTCGGCAGCGACCCGCTGCGCGCCCGCCTTGATCATGAATGTCTCTTCCGTGCAGGTGAGCCCGGCAAGGTAATACAGCACGGGAACGCGCCCGGACTGCGCCTGCGGCGGCGTGAAGACCGCGAACTTCATGGAACAGGCGGTGCTGGCGGCATCGTGCTTGTAATAGCCGACTGTTCCACCAAAGCAACGGTGCTGACTCACAACTTCAAAGGGTACGACTGCCATGACACTTCACCGATCCTGTTTTGAAGTGGCCGCGTCGCGATTCCTTCGACGCCAGCCACAAGCGCAATGCTCGATGCGCACTTAGCCTGCCGGCACCACTTCGGGCGCATCGGCTGGCTTTGAGGCGGCACGCTGGGCGGCGCCCCGCTGCTCCGATTCTATCATCGTCGCCAGCAAGCGCCGGCCCTGCATAGCGCCCGCATCGGCCTTGACCGCCACTTTGTAGGCCGGGTCGAAGTCTCCGTCGCCGAGGACGGTCTGCTGCGCCTCGAGCATTTCGCGGTCTTCGTCGAACGTGCGGCGTACGTTTTCGCGGAGAAACTCGGTCACTTCCGGCTCGTCCAACCGGAAGTTGCGCGCGAACGCCCAGAAGTAGTGCGACGTCGAATCCGTTTCGGGAGTGACCAGGTTGATGACGCGGCCTTCAACCCTGTTGGAACCCTCTATGGCCTCGAGCGGCTGCACGCCCACATCGATTACGCAATAGCCCGGTGGCTGATAGGTCGTTCGCTGCCAGCGCTGCACATTGGCGTTGGCGGGAACGCGCGCCAGATACTGGTAGAGCGGCGGCGGATTGCAGCTGGCAATCTCCTTCGTGACGCAGACGAGCTTGTCAGTGTACTTGACCTCGACCGGGGTCTCCGCAACGGAGTCGTGGCCAATCGTGTGCACGTGGACATAGGTCTCGTGCGACAGATCGAGCAGATTGTCGTTCAGCAGTTTGTAGTTGGCGCTGATCGCGTGGTAGCCCTCACTCGCGATCCAACCGGGGCGATCCATCCAATGAACATCCGGGATGAGATCCGGGTCCGCACGCTCCTCATCGCCCATCCAGATCCACGCGAACGTATAACGCTCGATTACGGGAAACATACGTACCCGCGCCTTCGGAGGAATGAGAGTCTGGCCCGGGATGAAGATGCACTTCCCCGTCGTGTCGTAACGCAGCCCGTGGTAACCACAGCGCAAACTGTCGCCGAGCAGTTTGCCCTTGGACAGCGGCGCCGACCGATGCGGACAGCGGTCCTGCATCGCCACCACCCTCCCCTTCGAGGTCCGCCAGAGGACGACGGGCTCCTTCAGGAGGCGTCGAGACAGCATACGCCCGGCCACGATCTCCCTGCTGAACGCGGCCACCTGCCAGCAATTGTTCAAGTACATTAGCGTTCCCCGTCGAGGTGATCGGCGGGGGATTGTCTGCCCGCGCCGACCCGGGCCGCAACGTGATTCCTTGAATAACCGCTATATCGATTACAACCAGCTGCTCATGGCCAACCACTATCAGGCTCCTCTTTCCCTCATGCGCCTCGCCATCAATCAGGCCGCGGCAACGGCTGGCGTGCGCTCCCTGGAAGGTTACGACGAAATCCTGAGCGATCTTGCCGAGCCGATATTGGAAAGCGCTGCCCGTTTCGCGGGCGAGGTTCTTTCCCCTTTGAATAGCGTTGGGGATCGCAACCCCTCACGTTGCGAGCCGCGAGGCGTTGTCACCCCACCGGGATTCGTGGAGGCGTATCGGCGCTTCCGGGAGGACGGTTGGGCTTCTCTCGCTGCACCCGCGGAATACGGCGGACAGGGCCTGCCCACGCTGGTGTCGGCGGCAGTCACTGAGATGTGGGGTGGCGCCAATCTTTCGTTCGCGATGTGTCCCGAGCTCACGGTTGGCGCGCTCGAAGCCATGCGAGTGCATGCCTCGGCTCAGCTTAACGACGAGTACGCGCCCCGGCTCGCAAGCGGCGACTGGGCAACGGCCATGTGCCTTACCGAGCCGCAATCCGGATCGGACCTCTCCACCTTGCGAACTCGCGCGGAACCGGACGGCGATGCGTGGCGACTCTTCGGGCGGAAGATCTACATCAGCTGGGGCGATCACGATCTGACCGACAACATCGTGCATTTCGTACTGGCGCGCACGCCGGATGCGCCGCCCGGGCTGCGCGGCATTTCGCTGTTTCTCGTGCCGAAGAAGGTGCCTTCGGCAACTGGCACGCTCGAGAAGAATGACATCGATGCGGTATCGCTCGAGCACAAGATGGGAATTCGTGCGAGCCCCACGTGTGTGATGGTGTTGGGGGAGCACGGCGGCGCGCGAGGCTGGCTCATCGGGCGCCTCAATGACGGACTTGGCTGCATGTTCACGATGATGAATCACATGCGCCTGGGAGTTGGATTGCATTCACTCGGGCTCGCCGAGCGCTCATTGCAACTAGCCCGGGTCCACGCGCGCGAGCGCCTGCAAGGTCGCGACGCCGCGGGCGCGCAGCGGCGAATCATCGAGCACGCAGACGTGCGTAGAATGCTTCTGATGATGAAGTCGCTCACCCAGGCCGCACGTGGCCTGGCCTACACCGCCGCCGCGACCCTGGATGTGGCGCACTCTGCCGAGGGTGACGATGGGCAACGAACAGCAGCCGCCCGACGTGTCGATCTGCTAACCCCAGTAGTGAAGGCGTGGTGCTCCGATGTCGGTGTAGAGGTCGCCTCTCTCGGCGTACAAGTACACGGCGGCATGGGTTACGTCGACGACGCCGAGATCTCGCAGGTGTATCGGGACGCCCGAATAGGGCCGATATTCGAGGGCACGAATTACATTCAGGCGCAGGACCTCCTCGGCCGCAAAGTCATTCGCGACAAGGGGGCCGCGCTGGGAGAACTGCTCGCCGACATCGAGAAGGCAGCCGAAGAGTTGCCTGCGGTAGTCGCCCACCCGCTCGCTCACTTGCGATCTGGCCTCGTCGATGGCTGTTGGCGCCTGCGAAAGGCAACTGCGAGCCTGATCGAGCAATCCGCGCGCGAACCCGACCTCATTGGGGCGGCGGCCTGCCACTTCCTGAATTGGCTTGCCGTGCTCGCGGGCGGCTGGCAATTGGCCCTCTCGGCCAGACAGGCGGCCTTGGAGTTTGATGCGACCGCAGCGCGCGCGGTCGTGGATTTGGCGGCTTTCTATGCGACGCACGTCCTGCCGAGGGTCTATACGCACGAGGCGGCGGTAACCCAAGGAACGCAGTGCGTGACGGCGCTTACAGCAGACCTCTAGCGAAGGCCGCCTGCGCTCCAAGGCGGCCAGAGCTAGACCTCATGCCGAACAATCGGAGCATCAGAGCGCGACTTCCGGGCTCTGAAGACAACGCAAGCGCCAGTTACAGCAACTTATTCAGCAGTACCAGGAGTTGGTCGCGGCCGCGTGTGCCGAGGCGGGCCAGGATTCGCCTTTCCCATTCCGTATGCAGTTCGAGAGCGCGGCGCAGGAGGGTCATGCCCGCGGGCGTGAGATGTAACGCAGAGGAGCGGCGGTCGGCGACGCCCTCCTTGCGAACCGCGAGCCCGCGGCGTTGCAGTTCGTTGAGCAGGGGCACGAAGTTGGCTTTCTGAAGGCCGAGCGCGGCGCAAATGTCGTTCTGCCGGACGCCGGGGTTCTCGTTGATGAGCGTGAGGACAGCAAACTGGGTGGGGCGCAGGTCGACTTCCTTCATGGCATCGAGAAAGCCGGTGACCGACGACATCTGCGCTCTGCGCAGCGCGTACCCGACGTAGTCCGCCAAAGGACCGAAGCGTAGCGGCGTGGCGGCCGCTCCGTTGGTATCGCCGCCGTTCGATGCTTTGAGCTTCGAGTCGGCGGCCGATGCGCCACGCGAGGTCCCCCTGGCCGGGGATCCGGATTTCATCTTGACGCGCCCCCTATGATGCTGCGGCGCAACGATACACCGCTGTCACTTCGGAGCAGCTACCTTCGATGCGCGCTTTGCGAGGAAATCGCGAATGCGGCGCTTGGCTTCCTCGTCGCCCTGCGCGATGGAGGCCATCAGTGCCTCGGTGAGATAGCCCGTCGCCGGATCAGCCTCCGCGATGCGCGGCAGTGCGTGCATCACAGCAAAATTCGTCATCGGGGCGTTGGCCGAGACTTTGCCGGCGAGCTCCAGCGCCTTGTCGAGACCCGTGCCCGGCTCGACGAGGTAGTGCGAGAGGCCCATTGCCTGCCCGGCGTCCGCGTCGTGCACCCTGCCGGTCAGCATCATGTCCATCATGCGCGACACGCCGATGAGCCGCGTGAGCCGCACGGAGCCACCGCCACCAACGAAAATACCGCGCTGGCCTTCAGGCAAGGCATAAAACGTCGATTTTTCCGCCACTCGCAGGTGAGCGGCGCACGCCAGCTCGAGACCGCCGCCGATGACCGCCCCCTTGAGGACGGCGATGACGGGGACGGACCCGAACTGAATGTTCTCGAAGATGCGATGCCACAAACGCGAGTGCGCGATACCCGAGGGAATATCCCGCGAGCTGAGCTCCGAGAGGTCGAGCCCCGCCGAGAAATGGTCACCCTCACCCGCCAGCACCACGGCGCGAACCGACTCAGGCAGTGCCTCAAACACCGCGCCCAGGCCCAGCACCGTGACATCGTCCAGCGCGTTGCGCTTTTCCGACCGCGCGAGCGTGACGATGAGCACGTCAGCGCCTTGCGATGTAATGCGGACGGAGGCCGGCAGGGCCACGGCGAGCGCAGCTAATTTCGGGTCTTGCATCGGAGTGGGCTGCCTTGCCAATGAAAGTAGATGGTTATAGTATATAACCGTGACACGAGACAAAGCCACCGGCGGCCGGCGTGGTGCGGACGTCAGATGACGGGTGACAAGTTGACGCGGTACTCGACAAGACGGGGGCCGAAGCATGACGCAGCTTGAG
>JAQGOG010000086.1 GCA_028293765.1 Gammaproteobacteria bacterium | reverse complement strand
GCCCGACAGCGAGGTGATGGCGAGCCCCGCCGACAGCAGCAGGGAGCAGATGCTTTTTGAGACCGAACTTTGTTGTGTCATGTTGTAACCCCCCCGTTTGGGGTCGTCTTACCTAGCCGCCCGGTCTCGGGTGGTGCATGGCGTCCTTCTTGGCGTCGATCGCGGCAATCTCGTCCTCGTCGAGATAACGATACGTCTTTGCCGTGAGATCGAGTGTGAGCTGGTCGTAAGCATCCTTGGTTGCGCTCTTGATCTCGATGTCATGCAGCGTAACGATGCGCGGCAGCGCGGCGATTCCGCTCACGAACTCGCCGAACTCGTGGTAGCTGCCGGTCAGGGTGATCTTGATGGGCAGCTCCGCATAGAAGTCGCGCTTCTGCTCGGGCTGCGGCTGGAACAGCTTTTCCTCCAGGCCCGCCGACAGGCCCGTCTGCGAGATGTCCACCAGCAGGTTGGGCACCTCGGTCTTGCCCGGGAGCTGGCGCAACAGCGCGCCGAAGGAGCGCTCGATGTCCTTCAGCTGCTGCTTGTAGACATCGAGGTTGGCCGCCTTGGCGTGCTTGGTCTTGAACTCCTGGCGCAGCGTCTGCTCCGTGTCCTCGTGGCGCTGCAACTCAGGCCGCTGCTCGTTCCAGACGAAGATGTAGCCGAGCACGATAGTAAGCACCAGGAAGCACACGCCCACGGCCCCGGCGCGCGCGGCCAGCGGCCAGCGGCCCGGGTCGCTCGGATCGAGCGAACGGAGCTCTTCGAGCAGATTCATCGCGCACCTCGGCTGGCCATGACCTTGGAGCCCGGTTTGCCCTTGCCCTCATCCGGGGCAACTGTGGACACCTGGTCGGCATACAACGTGAAGTTGGAGCCCGGTCCCTTGTCCTTGGTCGTCTTCACGACTTCCAGCTCCGGGTTGCGCAGCCATTCGGAGCCGACGATGTTGCGCATGAACGAAGACACGCGCGTGCTCGACTGGGCCACGCCTTCAAACTTGAATTTCTTGTCAGTCTGCTTCACGCCGGTGAGATACACGCCATCGGGAAGCGTATGCACGATCTCATCGAACACGTGCACGATCTCCGGGCGGGACCGCTGCAGCTTCTCGATGATCTCCATGCGGGCGATGAATTTCTGCTTGGCGCTCTCGAGGTTGTTGATTTCCTCGATCTGCTTGTCGACGTTCTTGATCTCGGCGCGCAGCTGCTCGTTGCGGTGTTCCTGGGCCTCGATCATCGAGCCGAACATGAGGTAAGCGGCGAATGCCGTGACACAGGCGCCGACGGCCGCGACGCCGAGGGAGACCGTGAAGGCGATCTTGCGTTCCTTGCGCTGGCCTTCGCGCCAGGGCAGGAGGTTTATGCGTGGCATGTCAGTCGAAACTCCGCAGTGCGAGCCCGCACGCCGTGAGAAGGGCCGTCGCGTCGCGTTGTACGGCCTGCGCCTTGGCGCGCGAGGACAGCTTCATCTGCCCGAGAGGATCGCCCTTTTCCGCGGAGATGCCGACACGGCTGGAAATCACGTCCGCGACGCCCGGGATGTTGGCGCAACCGCCGCACACGAGGATCTTTTCGGGTTGCTCGCGCCCGGAGCCCGAGGCGAGATAGAACTGCAGGGAGCGGCTCACCTGTTGGGTCATGTCGTCGATGAACGGATCGAGCACTTCCGACTGGTAGTTGCCCGGCAGGCCGCCTTCTTTCTTGGCGCGGCCGCCCTCTTCCATCGACAGGCCGTAGGTGCGCATGATCTCTTCGGTGAGCTGCTGCCCGCCGAAGGCGAAATCGCGCGTGTAGACCACTTTTAAATTGCGCAACACGCTGAAAGTCGTGCTGCTCGCACCGAAGTCGACGACCGCGATCGTCCGATCGATGCCGCCGTCCGGCATCTGGTGCGTCATGAGCTTGCAGGCGTTCTCGAGTGCGAACGCTTCCACATCGACTATCTTCGCCGTGAGTCCCGCCGCCTTCACCGCCGCCTGGCGCTGCTCGACGTTCTCGGTGCGCGTGGCGACGAGCAGTACGTCGTTGGTCTCCGGGTCCTTCTCCGAGGGGCCGAGCACTTCGAAGTCGTAGCTCACCTCGTCCATGGGGAAGGGGATGTACTGGTCGGCCTGCATTTCCACCTGCCCCTCGAGATCGCTCGTGCGCAGGGAGCGGGGCATCTGGATTATTTTGGTGATGGCGGCATCGCCGCTGATGGCGACCGCGACGTCGCCCGTTTTGGCGCCGGCGCGCTTTACGGCCCGGCGGATCGCTTCGCCGACGGCTTCAGCGTCGACGATGGCCTTCTCGTTAATGGCGTTCTGAGGCGTGGGCTCGGCCGCATAGGCCTCCACGCGGTACTGACCCCCCGCCATCGCCAGCTCGATCAGCTTCACAGATGAAGTGGTTATGTCAAGTCCCAGAAGCGGGCGGTACTTTCGCTGCAGGAGGAACATTTTTTATTTCCTTTTCAGGACGTTACGCCTGAAAATGACCGCCCCATCTCAATTCTGGAAGCACTATATATCAGCGCAAAGTTAAATTGAACGTGAGGAGGCTCACGGAACCGCGGCTTGCTGCCGCGCGATCCCCCGCAGGCGCCGGAAATGCCAAGGGCATCACGGGCCGCCGGAGTTAAGTTCAACGATTTGAGCTTCGTCTTGTCCAAGTATCTTGGAGACGCTGGCAGCATCACGGTCGGAAGACCTAAGCGCATGCGAGGATCGGTCGGGTCGAACCTCTTCGGCCCGCGCGCTTGGGTCGGCGCGGCAGAGTGAGTTAACGTTCGAGACCGGCAACCCCGCTGTCGTAGGCACTAATGTCCCGTAGACCGGAAGCTTTGCGTCCCCACCTTTCGGTGAGTTTGCCCTTGAAACGGCGGCTACTATGCATAGCCCCCGTGGGGAGCGCAAGCAGAGAGAGTTGTTTTCTGTGAAATGGAATTGGTTTCGGATTCTGGTCGTAGCGGCAGGCAGTGTGATGTTGGTCACACTTCTCGGCGCGTATGCGTTTGCGTGCAGTTACGTATACCTGGCGCCCTCGCTGCCCGCGACGCAGGCGATGCGCAACGTCGAAATGCAGGTGCCCCTGCGCGTCTACACGCGCAACGGCGCGCTCATCGCGCAGATCGGCGAACAACGGCGCATCCCGGCCACTTACGACCAGATCCCGGAGGTCGTGAAACACGCGTTCCTGGCGGCGGAGGACGATCGTTTCTTCGAGCATCACGGCATCGACTACCTGGGCGTCGTGCGCGCGGTGGCCGTCGATCTCATCTCCGGCGACAAGACGCAGGGCGCCAGCACCATCACGATGCAGACCGCCCGCAACATGTTTCTAACCCTCGACAAGACGGTGCGGCGCAAGCTGCAGGAGACCTTCGTCACGTACGAGATGGAGCACGAGTTTTCCAAGCAGGAGATCTTCGGGCTCTATCTCAATGTCATTTTCTTCGGCCAGCGCGCCTATGGGGTGGCCGCTGCCGCGGAGACGTTCTTCGGCAAGACGCTCGATCAGCTCACGGTGGCCGAAGCAGCTACGATTGCGGGCGTACCGAAGGCTCCCTCGCACTACAACCCGATCGTCAACCCGCAGCTCGCGACCGGGCGCCGCTCATATGTCCTCAATCGCATGCGCGCGCTGGGTTTCATCGACGCCGCGGCGGCAGAAGCCGCCAACAAGGAGCCGATGCAGGCGCGTGCGCACGCCCCGTTGTTCGACGTGGAAGCACCTTACATCGCCGAAATGGCGCGTCTGCAGCTGCGCCAGCTGTTCGGCGTCAGCGCCGAGAGCGCTGGCTACAAGATGTACACGACGATCGACGGCCGCCTGCAGGCGGCCGGCAATCGCGCCGTGCGCATCGGCCTCATCGAATACGACCGCCGTCACGGCTTTCGCGGGCCGGCGGGACATGTCGAGCTCGGGGCCAACGGCAAACCGGAGCAGCTCGCCGAGTTCGTAGATGAATATGCGTCGGTGGGCAATCTGTCGCCCGCAGTCGTAGTCTCCGTTGCGGAAAAGACAGTGCGGGTCTACGTCAAGACGCGCGGCTTCGCGCAGATCGAATGGGACGGTCTGGTATGGGCCCGCAAGCCGGGCAGCAACCAGACGGTCGGCCCGGCCCCCAAAAGCGCCGCCGAGATTGTCTCGCGAGGCGATGTTGTTTATGTGGTCGCGGACACTTCGGGGCATGCACAGCTCGCGCAGGTGCCGGAGGCGCAGAGCGCGCTCGTCGCGCTCAATCCCAACGACGGCAGCGTCGCCGCACTCGTCGGTGGATTCGACTATTTCACCAACAAATACAACCGGGTCACCCAGGCGAAGCGCCTGCCGGGCTCGGGCTTCAAGCCCTTCCTCTATTCTGCGGCCCTCGAGAACGGCTTCACTCCGGCCAGCGAGCTGCTCGATGCGCCGTTCGTTCTGGAAGGCAACGGTATAGAGAGCTCATGGCGCCCGGAGAACTCGCACGGGAAGTTCGGTGGCCCCACGCGCTTGCGGGAAGCACTCGTGTGGTCGCGCAACCTCGTAACGATCCGCCTGCTACGTGAGATGGGGACACCGTACGCGACCGACTACGCCGCGCGGTTTGGCTTCGATGCGCGCATCCTGCCGCAGAATCTGACTTTGGCGCTCGGCACATTGCAGGTCACACCGTTGGAGATGGCGACGGGTTACGCGGTATTCGCAAATGGCGGCTATCGCGTACAGCCGTATTTCGTCGATCGCATCGAGAACGCCGCGGGCGAAGTCGTGTGGCAGGCGAAGCCGCGCATCGTGTGCGAGGAGTGTGAGCACCCCGCGAGCCTGAGCGACGTGTCCTTTGCCGGAAGCCCCGATCAGGTGCTGCAGAGCGAAGACACGGTACGTGGCGGGCCGGGGCTCCTGCCGGCGGAGCAGCTCGCCCAACGGGTCATCTCCCCGCAGAACGACTATCTAATGACCGACATGATGACCGACGTCATCAAGCACGGTACCGGCCGTCGGGCCCTGGCGCTCAGCCGCACCGACATCGCGGGCAAGACGGGCACGACGAACGAGGCGAAGGACACCTGGTTCAACGGCTTCACGCCGAAGCTCGTAGCCACCGTCTGGGTCGGATTCGACCAGGAACGCCCGCTCGGTGAAAGCGAGGAGGGCGCCAAGACCGCGCTCCCCATCTGGATACATTTTATGCGTGAGGCGTTGAAGGGTGTACCGCAGGAGCGGCGGCCGATGCCGGATGGCATAGTGACGTTGCGCATCTCGCCCATTACGGGCGCTCTGGTGAGCGCCGAGAATCCGGACGGGATGGCGGAGATTTTCATGGCCGACCACCTCCCGGCGGCCGGCGACCAGGGTTCTATGGCGCAGAGCGCGGAAGGAGCGGGACAGGCCAGCGGAGAGCCGATCTTCTGATGAGTCGATGTCAGGAGTCTGCCTCGCAGTCGGGCAGGCTCCTTAAGTTAGCGATGAGCGTGCGATGACCAAAAAACATGCAGGCCGCAGCGATAACTTGCGGCGCGCGCTGGCACAGGAAGCCGCGCGCATCATGGCCGAACACGGCATCCGGGATTTTTTCGTAGCCAAACGCAAAGCCGCGGAACGCCTCGGCGTCACCGACGGGGCCGCAGTGCTGCCGAAGAACACCGAAATCGAGACGGCGCTCGTGGAGTACCAACGGTTGTTCGGCGGCGATTCGCACACCGAATCGCTACATGCCCAGCGCCGTGCGGCGCTGAACGCGATGCGCTACTTGCAAGAGTTCGAACCGCGGCTGGTTGGCGCCGTGCTCAGCGGAACGGCGACCGAGCACTCGGACGTGCAGCTCCATCTGTTCGCGGATCGCGCGGAATCGGTGACTCTCAAGCTGATGGACCGGCGCGTTCCGTATGAAGTGACGCAGAAGCGCGTAAAGATGAATATGGAACGGGTGGTCGCCTACCCCGGCGTGCGCTTCGAGATGGACGATCACGAGATCGAGGCAACCGTGTTTCCCACCGATGGGATCCGGCAGGCGCCGGTGAGTCCGGTCGACGGGAAACCGATGCGCCGGGCCAACACTTTCGAGGTGGAGACGCTGCTCGGCGATCACTGAGCGGGCGGGCGCGCCCGGCAGGCCCATGCGGCTCTCGAAAGGGAGCCCACGACTCATCGAGTCGCTCAGGATCTCTTCGTAATCTCGGTGTAGTCCCGCTTCGTCGCCCCGGTATACAGCTGTCGCGGCCGTCCGATCCGCATTCCCGGGTCGGAGATCATCTCCTGCCAGTGCGCGACCCATCCGACGGTGCGCGCGATCGCGAACATGACAGTGAACATCGAGCGCGGAATGCCGATCGCGCTGTAAATGACGCCGGAGTAGAAATCCACGTTCGGATACAGCTTGCGGGATACGAAGTACTCGTCCTTGAGCGCGATCTCTTCGAGGCGCAAGGCGAGCTCGAACAGGGGATTGTCCGAGCGGCCGAGCCGCGCCAGCACCTTGTGGCACATTTCACGAATGATCTTGGCGCGCGGATCGAAATTCTTGTAGACGCGGTGGCCGAAGCCCATCAGGCGGAAATGGCTCGACTTGTCCTTCGCCATGTCGAGGTACTTCGGAATGTTGTCGACGGTGCCGATCTGCTCGAGCATCGCGAGGACGGCTTCGTTGGCACCGCCGTGTGCCGGGCCCCAAAGCGCCGAAACACCGGCGGAGATCGCGGCGTAAGGATTCGCTCCGGTGCTGCCGGCGAGCCGCACCGTGGACGTGCTCGCATTCTGCTCATGGTCCGCATGCAGGATGAACAGGAGGTCGAGCGCCTGTGAGGCGATCGGGTCGACCTGGTACGGCTCGCAGGGGACGGCGAACAACATGTGCAGCATGTTGCTGCAGTAATCGAGATCGTTGCGCGGATAAACGAAGGGCTGGCCGAGTGAGTGCTTGTGCGCGGCCGCTGCGATCGTCGGAATCTTCGCGATGATACGGTGGGCGAAAATTTCCCGGTGGCGCGGGTTATAGATGTCCATCGTGTCGTGATAGAACGCGGACATCGACGCCACCACGGCCGACACCATCGCCATCGGATGCGCGTTGTGATGGAAGCCGTTGAAGAAGCGCAGCAACGTCTCGTTCAACATCGTGTGATAGCGGATGTTGCTCGTGAACTCTTCCAGCTGCTTGCGGCTCGGCAGCTCGCTGAGCAGCAGCAGGTAGGCGCACTCCATGAAGGAGCTTTTCTCGGCCAGCTGCTCGATGGGGAAGCCTCGATACAGCAGCGTGCCGGCATCGCCGTCGATGTAGGTGATGCGGCTCTCGGTCGCCGCCGTCAGACCGAACCCGGGGTCGAAAGTGAAGACACCCAGGTCTTTATTGAGCGCAGAGATGTCGACGACCGAGGGGCCGATGGTGCCATTGCGGACGGGCAGCTGCGCTTTGCGCTCGGTCGCTCGATCGACGAGCTCGAATTTTTTGTCGGTCATGCGGTACTTTCGTAAAAGGGGTCTTGAGCTGCGCGGGTGCGAAGGATGCAGCAGGCGCGGGCCAAAGAGGTTTACATGGTCCGTGCGCCGAATCAAGGCGCATGAGCCGATGGAGCCGTTTACCGGCCGGTAGGACTTGGCGTGCGGGCGATTTGCCGCGAACGTGAAGAGGGATTTACTTTCGCGTCGCGGACGCAGGAGCGCTCGAGAGTTCGCGCTCGCAGATGTTGAGTCGAGGTTACGAAACAGAGCGCCGCACGGTGGCGGTGCAGGAGCGCCCGGTCTCGAAGGGAGGACGCCGCTCGCGGGAGCGGCGTTTGCGAAGGCGAATCAGCCGACCTTGGCGCCACCGGCAGCCGCCGCATATTTCCTGCGGAACTTGTCGACGCGGCCAGCGGTATCGACCATCTTCTGCTTGCCCGTGTAGAAGGGGTGGCAGTTCGAGCACACCTCGACCTGCAGGTCCTGTCCAAGAGTGGAGCCGGTCTTGAACGTGTTGCCACACGTGCAGGCGACCGTAATCTCTTTGTAGTCGGGATGAATGGCGGCTTTCATGGGGAGCTCACTGCGAGGATGGAAGTCCACTCACCACATCATTGCGGCGGGGACTTCAAAGTTAAAGGGCGCGGGAGTTTAGGGGAAGAACCCGGCTGCCTCAAGCGCTACCTTGAAGGTTGTCGTCGCAGGCCGCCCAGCTCTGGGCCCCGCTTCCGCCCGGGTACCCGACTTTGGCGTTTCCTTATCCACAGAAGCTGTGGATAAGTCTGTGGACGGCTTGCCCGCGCAGCACCCTATTTCGCTGCCAGATTGCATATTTATTACCTTGATCAAAAAATGACCAGAACTTTTTGCCCTTTCTTCTCAAGGACTTACGACCATCTCATTCAGCTACTTGGTGGGTTTAGCGTGTAATGCACTCATTCTCCAAGTGCGACCCCGGGCCTGTGAATAAAGACCTCGAGCCGACCTCTGAAGAGCGCTCACAGCCCCGTTGACAATCCAAAACCCCCGGCGGTTTTCGCGGTTTCCGGAGGGGCTTCGACCATGAAACTGAGCAGCAGTTCATTGAGGAAGCGCAGCCCCGTAGGGCTGGGCCCGTAGCTGTGCCCCTGCCTGATCAGTAACCCGCGCCCGACGAGAGCATTCACCGGGTCCGCGATGGCGCCCCAATCGAGGCCCGTCCGCTGTGAAAATGTCGCAGCGTCGAATCCGCCGACGAGCCGCAGCGCGTTCAGCATGAACTCGAAGGGTAGCTCATGCGGGGCGACGTCTTTTCGCGTCACTACCGCCGGCACCGAAGCGAGATAACGACGAGGCTCGCGCAACTGCAGCGTGCGCACGATGGATCCGGATTTTGGGAAGCTCAATTTCCCGTGCGCACCCGCCCCCACGCCGAGATAGTCGCCGAAGGTCCAGTAATTCAGGTTGTGACGGCACTGCCGGCCAGATTGCGCATACGCGGATACCTCGTACTGCGCGAAGCCGGCAGCGGCCAGCCGTTGCCCGCATTCGGTGAGCATGTCGGCCGCAACGTCATCGTCCGGTAGCGCCGGCGGCTGTGCCGCGAATACCGTCCCGTGCTCGATAGTCAGCTGGTAGTGCGAAAGGTGCGCCGGTCCGAGCGCCAGCGCCTCCTCCACATCGCGCACGGCCGCTTCCACATCCTGCCCCGGCAGGGCGTACATGAGGTCGAGGTTGAAGTTATCGAGCCCGGCCGCGTGCAGCTCCGTAGCGGCACGCCGCGTCTCATCCGGCGAGTGAATCCGGCCGAGCGCTAGCAGCCGTTGCGCGTCGAAGCTTTGTGCGCCCAAAGACACGCGGGTCAGGCCTGCGGCGCGGTATTCACCGAACTTGCCGCGCTCGATCGCTCCCGGGTTCGCCTCCATCGTCACCTCGACATCCGGGGCAATCGAAAGATGCCGGCGTGCGCTGGCGAGCACTCGCCCGATGGCCTCCGGAGAGAACAGGCTTGGTGTGCCACCGCCGAGGAAGATGCTGATGACTTGCCGGTCGCCGACTTCTACCGCCTGTGCTTCGAGATCGCGGTCGAGCGCCTCTATGTACCGACCCTCATCGAGCTCGCCGCGCAGGGTGTGCGAATTGAAGTCGCAATACGGGCACTTGCGAACGCACCACGGGAAGTGGATGTAGAGGGAAAGCGGCGGTGTTATCAGCTGCGGCATGGGGTTCGAGCTGCGATTGACCCGGCCGCGCAGGCTCGCGCGAACGCATACGTGCTGCTCGGGCTAGCCGCCCGTGCCCGCCCGGCCGGGAGGCTACTCTATGTTCTGCACTTGCTCGCGCATCTGTTCGATGATGACCTTCATGTCGACGGCGCTGCGCGTCGTCTCGAGGTCCTGGGACTTCGAGGAGAGGGTGTTCGCCTCGCGATTGAGCTCTTGCATGAGAAAGTCGAGGCGGCGGCCGGCGGGCTCCGTGCCGTTGATGACGCGGCGGATCTCGACGACGTGGCCGGCCAGGCGATCGAGCTCCTCGTCGACGTCGAGCCGCTGGAGGAGCAGCGCGAGCTCCTGCTCGAGACGTTCCTGGTCGATGTTGGCTTTGAGCTCGGCGAGACGTTCATCGAGGCGCGCTCGTACCCGCGCATGCACTTCGGGAAGGCGAGTGCGGACGTGAGCGACCAGCGACTCCAGGGCCGTACAACGCTGCTCGAGCAACTCGCGCAAGCGCTGTCCCTCGCGGGCGCGGGCGGCAACCAGATCTTCCAGCGTGCTGCCGAAGAGAGCGTGAGCGGCTACCAGCAACTCTTCTCCAGCGGCGGTCTCATCGCGGAGTACGCCCGGCCAGCGCAGAACATCCAGCACGTTCACCGTGTGGTTGCCGGGAAGCGAGCGGGCGATGTCGCGAACGCCCGTCAGCAGGCGCTCCAGAGCCGCGGTATCCACTTCGAGAGCGCTGTCGGCCCCCTGCACCCGGCGGTAGCTGATCGAACAGTCCACCTTGCCGCGTTTGATCTCCTTCGCAAGCCGCTGGCGCAGCTCGCCTTCGGCGGCGCGCAGCTCCTCCGGGAGCCGGTAGCCGGCTTCCAGGAACCGATGATTCACACTGCGCAACTCGCAGACGAGAGCACCCCAGGATGCGGAAATTTCACGGCGGGCAAAGCCGGTCATGCTGGCGATCATGCTTGGGGTCCTAAAATCTAGACAGGGGGGCGCGTTTCGTTACCGGCAGCTCGGGGGCGCCGCAGCACAAGCTGCCTCAGCCTAAGCTGCCTGCCTTATGTAGCCGAAAGCTACGCTCGTTTGCTGCGGGGTGATATAAAGCGCGACCCAGTCTAACAGATGCATGGAATTCTTCTTGCGGGTCGAGTACGCCGACATCAGCCTCCTGGGGGGGCGCGAGGAGAACCAGGATCGCGTCACCGCGGCGGTAGCTGAGCATTCCGCTTTGCTCGTGGTGGTGGATGGCATGGGAGGGCATGCCGATGGCGCAAAGGCTGCCGAGGTCACGCAGCAGGTCGTCCTCGAAGCCTTCTGGCACACGCCGCTACCGCTGTTCGATCCGTTAGGCTTCTTGCATCTGACATTGGGGCGTGCGCACGAGGAAGTCGTGAAGCTCGGCGTTCAGCTACCGATCGAGCACCGGCCGCGTGCAACCTGTGCGATCTGCGTAGTTCAGCAAGGTGCGACTTGGTGGGCACACGTTGGCGATAGCAGGCTCTATCACGTCCGACATGGCAGTGTCCTCGCGCGAAGCCGGGACCACAGTCACGTCGAGCTCCTGTTGCGCGAGGGCCTGATCACCGCCGACCAGGCGCAAACGCATCCGATGCGCAACTTCGTGGAGTGTTGTCTCGGCGGGGATCCGATCCTGCCCGACATGACCCTCACCCGACGGCGCGCACTGGAGCCCAACGACGTGCTGCTCGTATGCACGGATGGCATGTGGGCGGGCGTCAAGGACGCGGAGATCGCCGGCGAGATCAGTCCGGCGGCAGTGCCACTGAACGAGAAGCTCGTCGAGCTGGCCCAGCGCGCCATAGCGAGGACGGGTACCGCAAGTGACAACACCTCGGCCGCTGCCTTACGGTGGCTTGGCGAGTAGGAAGAAACGTCGGCACCGGCTTACGTCGCTTACAGGGCCTTGGCACTGCGCCGGGCCGTCGAATAAATTGGGGGAACTGATGGCAAGACCGAGTGGGCGTGCGGCCGATGAGCTTCGTCGCGTGAGCTTTACGCGTCGCTTCGCGAAGCACGCGGAAGGCTCCGTGCTGGTCGAGTTTGGCGATACGCAGGTGCTGTGCGCCGCAAGTATCGAAGAGAGCGTTCCGCAGTTTCTGCGCGGCAAGGGCCAGGGATGGGTAACTGCTGAATACGGAATGTTGCCGCGTGCAACTCACACTCGCTCCGCGCGAGAGTCCGCCAAGGGTAAACAGACCGGCCGTACCCAAGAGATCCAACGCCTCATCGGGCGATCATTGCGCGCGGTAATCGACCTCAAGGCGCTTGGCGAGCGCACCATTACATTGGACTGCGATGTCCTGCAGGCGGACGGCGGTACGCGTACAGCGGCGATTACCGGCGGGTATGTCGCGCTGGCGGAGGCGTGCGAGCGCCTGGTAAAGAAACGGGCGATCGCGGCCAGCCCACTTCACGGACAGATCGCCGCCATTTCTGTTGGGATCGTCGCCGGGATCCCGGTGTTGGACCTCGACTATGCCGAAGACTCGCAGGCGGAAACCGACATGAACGTGGTGATGAACAACGGCGGCGCCTTCGTCGAAATCCAGGGCACGGCCGAGGGGCATGCGTTCCGCCGCCACGAGCTCGACGCCATGTTGAATCTCGCGGCGAATGGCATCGGCCGGCTTTTCGCTCTGCAAGCACACGCGCTCGACAGCCCCGTCACGGGAACAGCTTGAGGGCGCGGCTCGTTCTCACTGCCCGCGCAAGGGACATGAAGCCGCCCAGGAGCCTGTTGCGACTACCGCGCGCCTGCTGCGGCCGGCACGGGTCCTGCTGCGTTCGCCACGAGTAAGCAGCCGGGTGAACGTACGGCCGGCGGAACGGCCGCTCCTGCGGCAACAGCAGCGACCACGTCAGAGGATCAAGAGATGCGAGTAGTACTCGCCAGCGGCAATTCAGGCAAGTTACGCGAGCTCACGACGCTTCTCGCACCGCTCGGCTTCGAGCTGGTCGCCCAGAGCGCTCTCGGCATCCACTCGCCGCCCGAAACCGGCACGACCTTCATGGAAAATGCGCTGATCAAAGCGCGCCACGCCGCGCGTTCGGCCAGACTTCCAGCACTCGCGGACGACTCCGGCATCGAAGTCGCCGCACTCGGCGGCCGACCGGGCGTCTACTCCGCGCGCTTTGCCGGTGAGAGCGCCAGCGATCACGACAACCTTCACAAGATGTTGGCCGAACTACACGACGTCCCCGCCGAATTCAGGCAGGCGCGCTACCACTGCGTCATTGTGTTTGTTCGTGGCCCCGAAGATCCCGATCCGGTTTTTGCCCACGGCACGTGGGAAGGCCAGATCGCTCTCGCACCTCGCGGCTGCGGCGGATTCGGCTACGACCCGATCTTTGTTCCAGCCAACTTGCACCGCACAGCCGCTGAGATGACGGCGGCGGAAAAGAATGCCGTGAGTCATCGCGCGCATGCGCTGCTTGCGCTGGTCAATGAACTCAGGGAAATGGGCATCGCCTCCTAGAGTGACGGCCGGCGAGCCGAGCGCGATCGGAACCGAGCGGATCGCTGCGGCTTTGGCGCATCCGAGGAGTGGCCCTTCTTCCCGGCGGCGCTTGGTAGTAATTTGCGCCCCTGCGCTTCGCTGAATCCATTACCCGCTTCATCTGAATGAACCAGATATCCGCTCCCCCGTCGTCCCTGCGACGCGGAAAACTTTTTGTGATCGCTGCGCCTTCGGGCGCCGGCAAAACGTCGCTGGTGAAAGCGCTGCTCGAGCGGGTGCCCGAGCTGCACGTATCCGTTTCGAATACCACGCGGCAGAGGCGGCCGACCGAAGAGCATGGGCGGGAGTATTACTTCGTGTCCGTGCCGGAATTTCAGGACCTCGTGAAGCGTGGGGAATTTCTCGAGCACGCGCGGGTGTTCGATAACTATTACGGCACCGGACGCCGGCCGGTGGAAGCGCAGCTCGGGAAGGGCCATAACGTCGTGCTCGAGATCGACTGGCAGGGAGCGCAGCAGGTGCGCGAGGCCCTGCCGGCGTGTTCGACGATTTTCATTCTGCCGCCCTCCCGGCGGGCGCTCGAGGAGCGGCTCCGCAAGCGGGCTACGGATTCGGACGAGGTCATCGAACGGCGCTTGCGCGATGCGGTAGGCGATATGTCCCATTCGCGGGAATTCGATTACGTGGTCGTGAACGATGACTTCGAGCAGGCGGTCGGCAACCTCACGCGCATCGTCAAGGGCGAGGGGGAGGATCTGCGGGCCGGACGGCCGCAGCTGCAGCGGCTGCTGGCGGAACTGCTGGCGTGAGGGGCGCAGCGCGGGCTTGCGTGGCCGCTGGGCGCATTCGGCTGGCTCGAACGACCGTATTTCGCTATAGTTGACGACCTTTCGCGCCCGCCGCGGCGCGCCTCCTTCGAAGATTTAAATATGGCTCGAATCACTGTCGAAGACTGCCTGGGTAACGTCGATAACCTGTTCCAGCTCGTGCTGCTCGCCGCGCAGCGCGCACGGCGCCTGGCAAACGGGGCCGAGCCCACGGTTGCCTGGGAAAACGACAAGCCGACCGTCGTCGCACTGCGCGAGATCGCCGCCGGCAATGTCACCGTCGAAATGCTCCGTGAGCCGGAACCGCCCACGGAAACCGTAGTACCTGAGATGGAAATGCAGTCGACGTTCCGCGCTCCGCAGTTCGGCCTCGGAGACTGACGAACCACCGCCGCCAGCCATGGACTACGCGTCTTCGCTCCTGGGACTGCTCCCCGGCGGAAGGCGCACTCCCGGGCTGAAAGAGCTGCTGGCCGCGGTCGGGACTTACCTTCCCCCCGAGCAGGTTGCCCGCATCCGTGAGGCCGCCGAGTTCGGCGCCTCGGCGCATAAAGGACAGAAGCGCCTCTCCGGCGAGCCGTACATTGCTCACCCGGTAGCCGCCGCGTCCATTCTCGCGGACCTTCACCTCGACGCCGATACGATCATCGCGGCAATCCTCCATGACGTCATCGAGGACACGCCGACGCCCAAGGATCAGCTTGCGGCCCGCTTCGGTGCGGACGTCGCCGAGCTAGTCGATGGCGTCACGAAACTCGACCAGATCAAGTTCAAGAGCCGCGAAGAGGCGCAGGCGGAATCCTTCCGCAAGATGCTGCTCGCGATGGTGCGCGACCTGCGGGTCATCCTCGTGAAGCTCGCCGACCGCACGCATAACATGCGAACGATAGAGGCTATGGCACCTGCGAGGCGCCGTGCCATAGCGCGGGAGACGCTGGAGATCTACGCGCCGATCGCCGAGCGGCTCGGGCTGTACAACATGAAGCTCGAGCTCGAAGACCTGGGCTTCCAGGCGCTGTATCCGCGGCGCTACCTGGTTCTCGAGCGTGCGCTGAAGAAGGCGCGCGGGAATCAGAAAGAATTCCTGAAGAAGATCGAGCAGCAGCTGAACGCCGCGCTGCTGAAGAACAGCATTCCCGCACGCGTCGAGACACGCGAGAAGCATCTGCACAGCATCTACAACAAGATGCGACGCAAGCGCTCGATCCTCAATGAAATTGTCGACGTGTATGGCATTCGCATCATCGTCGACAGACCCGACACCTGCTACCGCGCGCTGGGCGTCGTGCACGCGGTCTTCAAACCGATGCCCGGCCGCTTCAAAGACTACATCGCGATTCCGCGCGTCAACGGCTACCAATCGTTGCACACGACACTGTTTGGTCCGAACGGAGTGCCGATCGAGGCCCAGATCCGCACGGAGGACATGCATCGGGTCGCCGAAGCGGGCATCGCCGCGCACTGGAAGTACAAAAGCGGCGACGCCGCCGATTCCATGCAGCAGGCGCGCACGCGCGAGTGGCTCTCGAACCTCGTCGAGTTGCAGGAGGACGGCTCCTCCGAGGAATTCCTCGAGAGCGTCAAAGTCGACCTGTTCCCCGACAAGGTGTACGTGTTTACGCCTAAGGGCACGATCCTCCGGTTGCCGAGCGGGGCCACCGTCGTCGACTTTGCCTACGCGGTTCACACCGACATTGGCAATCGCTGCGTCGCCGCCAAAGTCGACCGGCGCCTGACGCCGCTTCGTACGGTGCTGCGCAACGGGCAGACCGTGGAGATCATCACCGCGAAAGGCGCGATGCCGAATCCCTCGTGGGTGAACTTCGTCGTCACCGCGAAGGCGAGAAATGCCATCCGCCATTACCTCAAGAGCCTGCGCCGCACCGAGGCCATCGCGCTCGGGCAACGGCTTCTCAACCAGGCGCTCGGGGAGTTCAGGGTTTCACTCGATGACGTGAGTCCGGAGGCGCAGGGTGCCACCCTCGGGGAGCTCGGCATGAAGGACCTCGACGAGCTCTACGAGCGGATCGGACTCGGGGAACGCCTCGCACCCCTCGTCGCGCGGCGGCTCGTACCGGCCGGCTCCACGGAAGATGGCACCGGAACGCCCGCGCCGCTGGCGATCGCCGGAACTGAAGGACTGCTCGTCACTTACGCCCGCTGCTGTTTTCCAATTCCCTATGATCCGATCTTCGCCTTTCTCTCGGCGGGCCGTGGCGTAGTCATCCACCGCGAGAACTGTGTGAACGTGGAGGACTATCGCAAGCATCCGGAGAAGTGGCTGCCCGTCAGCTGGCAAGCCTCTCCGGACCGCGTTTTCAGTTCCGAGATCCGGGTGCATGTGGCCAACCGTACCGGCGTGCTCGCGGCCGTTGCGGCCGCCATCGCCAGTGCCGAAACGAACATCGACAACATCTCGATCGACGAGCAGGACAGCGACGCTTCGATTCTGACGTTCGAGCTCAGAGTGCGCGATCGCAAGCACCTCGCACGCATCGTGCGCGTCATTCGGCGCATGCCCGACGTAACACGAGTTACGCGAACCATCGCCGCGCACGCGCGTGATGTACGCGACGGGCAGGAAGAGGATGGGCGGGACGAGACCGAGAATAACGAATGACGCTCGACCTGTCTGCGGGGCGTCCGCGGGGCGAGCGTAGTCAGACAGGCTTCCAAAGAGGATCAAGACAATGAGCCGCCAGACCATTCACACGAGCCATGCTCCGCAGGCGATCGGGCCCTACTCCCAAGCCGTCCGCGCGGGGGATACAGTATACCTGTCGGGCCAGATTCCCCTCGACCCCACGACCATGCAGCTCGTCACGGGCGACATCGACGCGGAGATCCGCCAGGTATTCGAAAATCTCAAGGCAGTGGCCGAGGCCTCGGGCGGCACGCTCGCGAATGCCGTGAAGGTGAACGTTTTCCTCACCGACCTCGCGAATTTCGCGAGGGTCAACGAAATCATGGCGACCTACTGCACGCAGCCGTACCCCGCGCGTGCCGCAGTCGGAGTGGCGCAGCTGCCGCGTGGCGCGCGCGTCGAGATCGAGTGCGTTTTGTACCTTGGCTGAAGCCGCCACGAACCGCACTACTGGGCACGCGGAGCAGCGGCCGATCACCGCAATGCGCGGTGTCGGCTCTGCGCTCGCCGAAAAGCTCCTGCGTCTCGGCGTCACACAGGTTCAAGATCTGCTCTTCGTCCTGCCTCTGCGCTACGAGGATCGCACGCAAGTCTGTCAGATCGGTTCGCTGCTGCCGGGCATGCGCTCGGTGGTGGAGGGCGAGATCCAACTCACGGAAGTGACGTACCGTCGGCGCCGGCAGCTCCTGTGCCGGATCTCCGACGGCTCGGGGTTTCTGACACTGCGATTCTTTTATTTCTCAGCGGCACAGCAGAACGGCCTGGCGCGCGGCGCGCGGATCCGCTGCTTCGGTGAAATACGCCGCGGACCGCTTGGCCTCGAGATCGTTCACCCGGAATATCGCCGGGTACTCCAGGAGCAGGCGCCGCTGGAAGAGACGCTGACGCCTATCTACCCGCTGACCGAAGGGGTGCCGCAAGGCCGCTTGCGGGCGCTCATCGCGGAGGCGCTGCGAGAGCTCGATACTTCCGCCGTGCGCGACTGGATTCCGTCGCACATGATCGAGTCATTAGGCCTTCCGCCGCTCAAGGACGCGCTGAGTTACATGCACCGGCCGCCCCGAGAAGCGGAAGTTACCGAGCTCGCCGCCGGGCGGCATCCGGCGCAACGACGGCTCGCGTTTGAAGAGCTGCTCGCGTACCACTTGACCCTCACGCTCCAGAAAAGGATGGCAAAAACAGACCCGGCTGCAGCGCTCGAGGATTCCGCAGGATTGGAGGCGAGATTCATTGCGGGACTGCCGTTCAATCTGACGAATGCACAAGCACGTACCTTGCAGGACGTCGACACCGATCTGCGCCAGAGTCTTCCGATGGTTCGTCTGCTGCAAGGCGACGTGGGCTGCGGGAAGACTGTCGTGGCCGCCGCCGCGGCCGCGCGCGCGGCAGGCAGTGGGCGGCAGGCCGCTCTGATGGCGCCCACCGAGCTGTTAGCCGAGCAGCACTGGCGAAACTTCCGTGACTGGTTTCAGCCGCTCGGCCTGCCTGTGGCGCTCTTGTCGGGATCCCAGCCGGCGCGCACGCGTCGTAGCGCCTTCGAGGCCATCGCCTCAGGCGAGATCCGGATCGTCGTCGGAACACACGCCCTCTTCCAGGAAGGCGTCGACTTCAAGCATCTCGCACTCGTCATCGTCGACGAGCAGCACCGCTTCGGCGTTCAGCAGCGACTGAGGCTGCAGGAGAAGGGACAGAAAGATGGACTTTTTCCCCATCAGCTGATCATGACGGCGACCCCGATTCCGCGGACGCTCGCAATGACCGCTCACGCGGATCTCGATATCTCGGTTATCGATGAGTTGCCGCCGGGCCGCACTCCCGTCAAGACAGTGGTTGTCCCAGAACAGCGCCGCGACGAAGTGGTCATGCGAATCGTGGAGGCCTGCCGTGCGGGACGTCAGGCGTATTGGGTCTGCCCATTGATCGAAGAGTCGGAAGAGTCACGCTCGCAGGCTGCGGAAGAAACCGCCGCGGTGCTTGCGGAAGCCCTGCCGCTAGTGCGCGTGGGTCTCGTCCACGGCCGCATGCCGTCGGCAAAGAAAGACGAGGCGATGCTCGCGTTCAAGGCCGGTAAGATCCAACTTCTCGTCGCGACGACCGTGATCGAGGTCGGAGTGGATGTCCCCAACGCGACGCTCATGGTCATCGAGAACGCAGAGCGTATGGGTCTCGCCCAACTGCATCAGCTTCGTGGGCGCGTGGGTCGTGGAACCGAAGCAAGCAGCTGCCTGCTTCTGTACCGGGGACCTTTGTCGCAGCTCGCGCGCGAACGCTTGAAAGTGATACGCGAGACGAACGATGGATTCGAAATTGCGCGGCGTGACCTGGAGTTGCGCGGTCCTGGCGAGCTTCTCGGCACGCTGCAGACAGGCCTTGCGCAGCTGCGGGTCGCCGATCTCATGCGGGATGCAGACCTCCTCCCCTGCGTCCAGAAGACGGCTGAGCTGCTACTCAGCTCGTACGCGGATAATATTGCCGCGCTCACGGCCCGATGGATCGGGTCGGGGGAACGTTATGGACGCGTCGGGTAGGCCGAAACTCCGACGCTAAATCTATGGGCGCGGAGGCCGTACGACCCGCCCATGAGTTCTGCGCGCTAGCGCACGAGGAAATCGCACCATGGCCGCTGTCTCATCGGAGCTCGGACTCGAACCCTCGATCAGGGAAGCACCCTATTTGTACCGCCTCCAGCGGCGCATCGAGGAATACGCGCTGCTCGCGCGGCTAGACCGCCCCATCGGCACCTGGCTGCTGCTGTGGCCCGCGCTGTGGGGCCTTTGGATCGCAGGGGCCGGCCGGCCGCATCCGAAGGTGCTGCTGGTCTTCGTCGCAGGCGTCTTCGTGATGCGCGCCGCGGGTTGTGTCATCAACGACTTTGCCGATCGGAATATCGATCCGCACGTGAGGCGTACCCGCGATCGCCCCCTCGCCGCGCGTCGCGTTACGCCGCGCGAGGCGTTGCTGCTATTCGCGGCGCTCATCGCTGTCGCATTGTTCCTCGTCACGCGACTCGATTTACTGACGATCAAGCTCGCCGTCATCGGCGCCGCGATGACAGTCTCGTATCCGTTCGTGAAGCGCATCTTCCCGATGCCGCAGTTGTATCTGGGCATCTCATTCGGCGGCTGGAGCGTGCCCATGGCGTTCGCCGCGGAAAGCGGGTTGGTGCCACGCGTCGCGTGGGTCTTGTACATCGCGGCCGTCATGTGGGCCGCGATCTACGACACTATGTACGCCATGGTGGACCGCGAGGACGATCTCAAGGTCGGTGTGAAATCGAGCGCCATCCTGTTCGCGGACATGGACAAGATGCTGATCGGCGTGATGCAGGCCATGATGCTGTTCGCCCTCACGCTCGCCGGGCGCACCATGAACTTCGGCCGCTGGTACGAGGCCGGTACCGTCGCCGCGGGCCTGCTGTTCGCGTACCAGCAATGGCTGATCCGCAAACGCGAGCCGGCCGGGTGCCTGAAGGCCTTCTTCAACAATCAGTACGTCGGAATGGTGATCTTCGCCGGCATCATGCTCGAGTATCTCTACGCGAAGTGACGACGCTCCGCGCGCCGCCACCGTGCTAACGTGTGTTCCATTAGTAGCGATCGCGGCAGGGGGCCGATTCTCGCTTCAGATGACCCGTCACAAGAACCAAGCGTTTCTCCGGCGCCTGAGCTTCGCGCTCGCCGGGTTGGGGCATGCCGTGCGCGCGGAGCGCAGCCTCAAAATTCAGGTTGGAGCTTTCGTCGCCGCGGTCGTCGCGATGCTGATCCTGCAGCCCGGCCCCCTCTGGTGGGCGCTGGTGATGCTGGCGAGCGCCGGGGTGCTTGCGGCCGAGCTGTTCAACACGGCCGTGGAGCATCTGGCGGATCACCTGCATCCCGAAACCGATCCGCACATTCGCATCGTGAAGGACTGTGCCGCCGCCGCCGTGTTGGTGGCGGTGCTGGGCGCCCTGGCGGTCGGGCTGGCTCTGGTGATCCATCTGCTCAGGCGCTGAGCGGTGCGGCCGGCCGGGCGGGCGTGACCGGAGCCGGACTGCTCACTAATTGAGCAATTGTCGACCGTAAAGACCCCGGTTCGTTGACATTGGCCGCCACCCCCCCGAACATTCCTCACCCGCGCCGCACACAACGGAATTCCGCCTATGAGTCACACCCTGGGGTCGATTCGCAACGACTGGCAACTGCCCGAAGTCGAAGCGCTGTTTGCGCTCCCGTTCATGGATCTGCTCTTCCAGGCGCAGCGCGTACATCGTGCGAATCATGAGCCGAACACGGTGCAGACGAGCACGCTGCTGTCCATAAAGACGGGCGCCTGTCCCGAGGACTGTGCCTATTGCCCACAGAGCGTGCGCTATGACACCGGCCTGGGGCGCGAGGCCCTGATGGAAGTCGAAGCAGTTCGCGAGAGCGCGCAGCGGGCGCGAGCGGCAGGAGCTACGCGCTTCTGCATGGGAGCGGCCTATCGCTCGCCAAAAGCAAAGGACATTGTCGTGATCGCTCAGATGATTCGTGAAGTTCGCGCGGCGGGCCTCGAGACCTGCGCGACGCTCGGCATGCTCACGCCGGAGCAGGCGCAGGAGCTCAAAGACGCCGGCCTCGACTACTACAACCACAACCTGGATACCTCGCCGGAGTACTACGGCGAGATCATCACGACACGAACGTATCAGGATCGCCTCGACACACTTGGCGCCGTACGCGAAGCGGGGCTGAAGGTGTGCTGTGGCGGCATCGTCGGCATGGGCGAATCGTCGACCGATCGCGCAAGCCTGCTGCTCACTCTCGCCAATCTGCCCGAACATCCGGAAAGCGTGCCGATCAATCAGCTCGTGAAGGTGCCCGGAACACCGCTGCACGGGGCGAGCGATGTCGATCCGTTCGACTTCGTGCGCACGATCGCAGTGGCCCGGGTGCTGATGCCGCGCGCTCACGTCCGTTTGTCGGCCGGTCGTGAGTCGATGAGCGACGAAATGCAGGCGCTCTGCTTCCTCGCCGGCGCCAACTCCATTTTCTACGGGGAGAAGCTCCTTACCACCGGCAATCCCGCTGTCGAGCGCGACCGTCAGCTGTTCGCACGGCTTGGATTGAAGCCCGAACAGAGACCGGCAGAGCTCGCGCCAACGGAACAGCCGGCAGCTCATGCGCCTCACGCAGTGACCGCCAGCCCGCGCGCAGCGCATGAAAAGACAACCGCTTGATGCGGCGCTGGCGGAGCTCGAGCGGCGGCACCTCAAGCGCCGGCGCACGACGGTAGAAGCGTTCGTCGAGCACGGCAACCGCCTGGTCACTATGACGGGCGGACGAGCGCTCGTGGATTTCAGCAGCAACGATTATCTCGGACTCGCGCATCACCCCGCCGTCGCCGGGGCGATGAGCGAGTGTGCGTCGCGTTGTGGAGCCGGAAGTGGGGCTTCTCATCTCGTCACCGGACACGGTATCGAGCACGCGCGCCTGGAAGAAGAGCTCGCGGCTTTCACGGGTCGGGAGCGAGCGCTGCTGTTCTCCACGGGATACATGGCTAATCTCGGTGTTATCACGGCGCTCGCCGGGCGAGGTGAGCTGGTGCTCCTCGATCGCCTGAATCACGCATCGCTCATTGACGGCGCGTTGCTTTCCGGTGCTCGCTTCAGGCGTTACGCGCACGGCGACGCCGAAGCCGCCGAACGAGCGCTCGATGAGAGCTCGGAAGAGGCCGTTGTAGTAGCCACGGACGGCGTTTTCAGTATGGATGGCGACGTGGCGCCACTCCCTCAGCTCGCCAGAGCCGCCAAGGCGCACCGTGCGTGGCTGGTTGTGGACGACGCTCACGGGCTCGGGGTACTTGGCGCGACCGGACGCGGTTCATTGGAGCAGTTCGGCTTGAGCTCGGATGACGCGCCGGTGTTGATCGGCACGCTGGGCAAGGCGTTCGGGTCGTTCGGCGCCTTCGTTGCCGGCTCGAGCGATCTCATCGAGTTTCTCATACAGAGAGCACGTCCTTATATCTACACGACCGCACTGCCCCAACCCGTTGCGGCAGCGACCCGCAGAGCGCTCGAGGTCGTACAGCGCGAACCATGGCGCCGCGAGCGAGTGCGCGCGCTGACTGCGAGATTCAGAGAGGCCGCGCGCGCGGCAGATGTGCCGCTTGCCGATTCCAACACGCCGATCCAACCCGTCATGCTCGGCAGTTCGCAAACGGCCCTGGTAGCGCAACAGGAACTGCTCGATGCTGGGTTCTGGGTCGTAGCGATACGCCCCCCAACGGTGCCACGCGGGAGCGCACGGCTGCGCGTGACGCTTTCCGCTGCGCATAGCGAAGAGCAGGTCGACGCGCTGGTTGAGAAACTGGGCCGTCTCTGCGTGCGCCAACAGGCTGTCTGCGAATGAGCAATCTGTACGTCGAAACCCGCGGCCACGGCCCTGACCTCGTGCTCCTGCACGGCTGGGGCCTCAATCTGCGAGTTTGGGACGGGCTTGCGGGCGAGCTGGCGAACCGCTTTCGCGTCATCGCAATTGACCTGCCAGGTCACGGCCGCAGCGAATGGAATCCAAACGCACGTACGCCCGCGGAGCAGGCGTGGCAGGTGCACGCCACGCTGGCGTCGATATCCGATCGGTATTCGCTGTTGGGTTGGTCCCTGGGAGGGCAAATAGCACTGGACCTCGCGGCGGCCATGCCGGGGCAGGTCGAGCGCCTGGTGTTGGTTGCAACGACTCCCCGCTTCGCGGCGAGCGCGGACTGGCCATACGGCATGCCGGCCTCCGCGTTGGAGAAGCTTGCGACCCAACTGCGCACGAACTACAAGCGCACGGTGAGCGAATTTCTCGAACTCCAGGTTCGCGGGAGCGCCGATAGTGAGAAGGTACTCGCGGAGTTGCACGCCTCTTTATTCGCGCATGGCGAAGCGCACCCGAAGGCGCTCGTTTCGGGATTGACCACCCTGCAAAACAGTGACCTGCGGCCGTTGTTGGGGCTGGTTCGGGCGCCCACGCTTGTCATTGCCGGCCAATACGACCGGGTGACGCTCCCCGCCGCATCGCGCGCACTGTCAGAAGCGCTTCCCGACGCGCGCTACGTGGAATTTCGCCGCGCGGCGCATGCGCCTTTTCTTTCGCATGCCAGGGAATTCGTCACTGTGTCGACCGATTTTCTGCGAGCCGCCCCATCCGTTCGGCACGGAGCCGACTCGTCGGGGCAGAGCACCGCAGACCAAGCTGCGCCGCCAAATGTCGCAAGGAAGCACACGGAAGATACTTCCTCATGAACGCCGACGAATCGGAAGCATTTCGTCTCGATCGGCCCGAAGTACGTGCCTCGTTCGATCGCGCGAGTGCGAGCTACGAGGCCGCCGCAGTCTTGCAGGCACGAATAGCCGACGAACTGCTCAGCCGACTGGATCCCTTCAAATTCGCGCCTGGAGTGGTGTTGGACCTCGGTGCCGGCACCGGCCGGATGACGAGCGCGCTGAAGCAGCGCTATCGGCGCGCGCTGGTTGTCGCATTCGACCTCGCGCCCGGAATGCTGCGGGAGGCGCGTCGGCACCAACATCTATTCCGCCGGTTCGAACGAGTCTGCGGGGACGCGATGCGGCTACCGTTCGCCGACGCGAGCGTGGACGTGGTCGTCAGCAGCCTGATGTTGCAATGGTGCGATCCGCCGGATCGCGCCTTCACGGAAGTTCGACGCGTGCTGAAGCCCGGCGGCTTGTTCGCGTTCAGCACCTTCGGTCCGGACACGCTCAAGGAGTTGCGCAGCGCCTGGGCCGAAGCCGACGGATACAACCATGTCAATCACTTCATCGACATGCACGATGTAGGTGACGCGCTGGTGCGCGCGGGTCTGACGGAACCCGTGTTGGATGTCGATCGAATGCAGCTCACCTACCCGGATGCGTTGGCTCTCATGCGGGATCTGAAGGCCATCGGGGCCCACAATGTGACCGCCGGGCGCCCGCGCTCGCTCGTCGGGCGCTCGCGCCTGCGTCGAATGCAAAACGCGTACGAGGCCTTCCGCCGCGACGGTCGACTGCCGGCCTCGTATGAAGTCGTTTATGGCGTGACCTGGGGAGCCGCCGGGCGCCCGGCCGCGCCCTCGGTCGGTGGTGAAGTGCGGATCGCTCCTGGGGCGATCAGGCGCCGCGGCGAGCGTTGAGCGATCACGCGATGACGGCGCGCGGTCTTTTCGTCACGGGTACCGATACGGGCGTCGGCAAGACCGTCATTAGCGTTGCGCTGGTCCGTGCACTCGTCGCGCAGGGGCAGCGTGTAGCGGTAATGAAGCCGATTGCTTCGGGGTCGGAACACACCCCTGAGGGGCTTCGAAACGACGACGCGCTGAAGCTCATTGCCATGGCAAACGTAGCGGCGGCCTACGAGAGCGTGAATCCGTATTGCTTCGAGCCGCCCGTTTCACCCCATATTGCGGCAAATGAGGCGGGAGTCGCGGTCGATCTCGGCCAGATCGCGCAGAAATTCACGGGCCTCGCAGCGGCCGCAGACTTTATCGTCGTGGAAGGCGCCGGCGGCTGGCTCGCGCCCATTAGCGATCGCGAGACCATGGCCGACTTGGCGGCGACCCTCGCACTGCCGGTTTTGCTGGTCGTCGGGCTACGTCTCGGCTGCATCAATCACGCCTCACTCACGAAGCTGGCGATCGAGTCGCGCGGCCTCCGATTCGCGGGATGGGTAGCGAACGGCATCGATCCGGTGCTGGCGCGCCGCGCGGAGAACCTGCAAGCGCTCGAAAGCGCGCTCGCACAGCCGCCGCTGGCCGTCGTGCCCTTTTTGTCGCCCGACGCGCCGCCGCTCGAGCTCACTAAGACAGCCGAAGAACTCTGCGCTTTCACGCGTGAATAGACTGGAACCGGCCCGTCACATAGCCAGCAAAAGCCGAAAGCGCCGCAGGCGCTTTCAGCCAAATAGACAAACCGCTACCATCGCGTACCGCCCGCCTCGATTACTCCGATGATAGCTTTGGGTGACGCCAGCGCGAACGATCGGCCGTTGCGCATAGAACTCTGCCCGAACTGCTCGTTGAGCGTGCGGGGCGCGCTGCTGTTCTTTGGAAGCCTGTGCTTCGTATCCTTCGCGATCGCGGGAATGCTGGCCTTGCAGGGTTTCTGGCCGGTGCTGCCGTTCGCCGGACTGGAAATGGCGCTGCTGGGCTGGGCGCTCAAAGCAAGCCTCGGACGGCGCTTTCACCGCGAGACGATCACTGTCACGGACTCCGACGTGAGCGTGGAGTGGCGGGATCGCGCCTATTGCGCTCAAGTCGTGTTCCCGCGGCATTGGGCACAGGTTAAACTCCGCCGCCCCGCATCGCGCTTGCATCCGAGCCGACTCACGATCGAGTCGCACGGCCGTCAATGCGAGCTGGGTAGCTTCCTTACGGAAGAAGAAAGGCGTGGACTGGCGCTGCGGCTGCAACGCCTGGTCGGCCACGTTAACGAGTCGCCCTCCCTGGCCCAGCGTAGCTGAGCAAAGAGGTGCAAGCAGATGAGTGATAAAGAGTCCTAGGGTAACTTTCAGCAGTAGATTAGCGGGCAAAAGCCACGCCTTTTGCTCGGGGCGCGTAGCCCGGGGCGCGTAGCCCGCGGGCCGCAACCCGCGGAGGCTGGCCTGCTGAAAGCGCCGCAGGCGACTTTCAGCCAGTAAACGAATAGCTCTTGAAAATCGCGCCGCGCCCGGATGGTCCGGGTGCGCGCTGTAAGGCACGTAACGATGATTCGCGCAAAAATGGCACAATTCGCAAAGCTCGCCGCCGCACTCGTCCTCTCATTTGCGGGGTCCTTGCCCGCCCACGCCGAATCCGGCTGGGGACTGCTCAACATGACCCAGGGGGTCACGGAGATCAGCCGCAAGATTTATGACCTCCACATGGAGATCTTCTGGATCTGCGTGATCATCGCGGTCATCGTGTTCGGGGCGATGATCTGGTCGATCGTCACCTACCGGAAGTCGAAGGGAGCCGTCGCCGACGTAACCCTGGTCCACAACACCAAGGTAGAGCTGATCTGGACGACGATCCCTGTCGTGATCCTGGTCTTCATGGCGGTGCCCGCCGCGCGCACGCTCGTCGAGATCGAAGATACGACGAAGACTGACCTCAGCATCAAAGTGACCGGCTTCCAGTGGGGCTGGCAATACGACTACCTCGACAGCGGCGTGGCGTACTTCTCCCGCCTCGATCGTAAGAGCGACGCCGCGCGCGAGCTCATGTCGGGCATCGATCCGACCACCGTCGACCATTACCTGCTGAGCGTGGACAAGCCGCTCGTCGTTCCCGTCGGCATGAAGGTCCGCCTTCTCATTACCGGCGCCGACGTGATCCACTCCTGGTGGGTACCGGCATTCGGGGTCAAGAAGGACGCCATCCCCGGCTTCGTGAACGAGGCCTGGTTCAAGGTCGACACCGACAAGCCGGGTCTCTACCGCGGCCAGTGCGCCGAGCTGTGCGGCCGTGACCACGGGTTCATGCCGATCGTCGTCGATGTCCGCTCGAAGGCCGACTTCGAGGCATGGCTCAAGGACAAGGCCGCCGAGCAGAAACAGGCGGCGGCACCGCCGGCCGCGGCGCCCGACGTAGCCACGGCGGCAGCCGCCGGATAAGCGGCCTCCGACGGGTCCTGAAGGCGCCTCAGGGCGCCGCCGATTCAAGACGTTTTTCGCACCCTTTCGCACCTTGAGAGATCACGACATGGCCGAGCAGCACGCCCACGCCGCCGAGCACGACGACCACGACCACAAGCCGCACGGCTGGCGCCGCTGGGTCTATGCGACGAATCACAAGGACATCGGCACGATGTACCTCATCTTCGCCTGCACGATGTTCTTCATCGGCGGCGCGATGGCGATGGTCATCCGCCTCGAGCTGTTCAAGCCCGGCATGCAGTTCGTCGACCCGCAGTTCTTCAACTCCATGACGACCATGCACGCGCTGATGATGATCTTCGGCGCGGTGATGCCGGCGTGGACGGGACTTGCGAACTGGATGATCCCGCTGCAGGTGGGCGCGCCCGACATGGCGCTGCCGCGCCTCAACAACTTCAGCTTCTGGATCCTGCCCTTCGCGTTCACTCTCCTGCTGTCATCGCTGTTCGTGCCGGGCGGCGCACCCGCGGGCGGCTGGACGATGTACCCGCCGCTGGTCCTGCAGAACGGCGCGTCCTTCCCGATGTTGATCTTCTCGATCCACCTGATGGGTGCTTCCTCCATCCTCGGCGCCATCAACGTGGTCGTTACGATCATGAATCTGCGCGCCCCCGGGATGACCCTGCTGCGCATGCCGCTCTTCGTATGGACGTGGCTGATCACCGCCTATCTGCTCATCGCCGTGATGCCGGTGCTCGCGGGCGCGGTGACGATGCTGCTCACCGATCACTTCTTCGGTACGACCTTCTTCACGGCGGCCGGCGGTGGCGACCCGGTGATGTTCCAGCACATCTTCTGGTTCTTCGGACATCCCGAGGTTTACATCCTCATCCTGCCCGCGTTCGGCATCGTGTCGGAGATCATTCCGACCTTCTCGCGCAAGCCGCTCTTCGGCTACGAGGCGATGGTGTACGCCACGGCTTCGATCGCATTCCTGTCGTTCATCGTCTGGGCGCACCACATGTTCACGGTCGGCATGCCGCTCGCCGCGCAGCTCTTCTTCATGCTGTCGACGATGCTCATCGCCATTCCCACGGGCGTGAAGGTGTTCAACTGGACAACGACCATGTTCAGGGGCTCGCTGACGTTCGAGCCGCCCATGCTGTTCGCGATCGCCTTCCTGTTCCTGTTCTCGATCGGCGGCTTTTCGGGCCTCATGCTCGCGATCGTGCCGGCCGACTACCAGTACCAGGACACCTACTTCGTGGTGGCGCACTTCCACTACGTGCTGGTCCCCGGCGCCATCTTCGGAATCATGGCCGGCGTGTACTACTGGCTGCCGAAGTGGGTCGGCAACATGTATGACCAGACGCTCGCCAAGTGGCACTTCTGGCTCTCGACGATCTTCGTGAACGTGCTGTTCTTCCCGCAGCACTTCCTGGGACTGGCCGGCATGCCGCGCCGTATCCCCGATTACGCCGTGCAGTTCACCGACTGGAACATGGTCTCCTCGATCGGCGGCTTCGGTTTCGGCCTCGCGCAGCTGCTCTTCCCCTATCTCATCTGGAAGTGCGTGAAGTCAGGCGAACGCGTCGTAGGTAACAAGGCCTGGGAGGGCGCGCACGGACTGGAGTGGGAACTGCCCTCGCCGGCGCCGTATCACTCCTGGGGAACGCCCCCCTCCGAAACGATGATTGCCCGCGGCGCCGCACATTAACGGCGGCGCGCCGCTCGAGGAACGTCCCTTGGAAACTGCCGGATTGAGCCAGGTCGATGCTGCAGAAAAGCGCAAACGGGGCATACGCCGCACGGCGCTCGTGTTCGGCCTGGTTGCCCTGTTCTTCTATTTCGGCTTCATCGTTCTGACGCTGGTCCGCGGATCGAAATGACCGACTTCAAGCGCGCCAACCTGTCGATGACCTGGAAGCTCCTCGCGATCGCTCTGGGAGCTTTCGGGTTCGGTTTCGCGCTCGTCCCTTTGTACAACGTGCTGTGCTCGGTGACCGGCTACGGCGACCAGACGAAACTGCTGCAGCGTGTGAAGGCCATCGAACATCCGGATCCGAGCCGCACGGTCACCATCGAGTTCCTGGCGGACGTCGCCAGCTCCGGGGGTTGGGACTTCCGGCCGGTCGTGCGCACGATAGAAGTGCATCCGGGCCAGATCTATTCGGCAGAGTTCATCGCGCACAATCTCACGGGCCACGCCAGCACCGCGCAGGCGGTCCCCAACATCGCCCCCTCCATGGTGGCGGCGTATTTTCACAAGACGGAGTGCTTCTGCTTCTCGCCGCAGCACTTCGCGCTGAACGAAGAACGGAAGATGCCGGTGCGTTTCATCGTGGACCCGGCCCTGCCGAAGCACGTGGACCGGATCACGCTCGCATACACTTTTTATGATGAATCGTCGCGGGTCTCCTCGGCGCGGTAGGCGCGCGAATCCCGCTATCTCCTGGGAAAGACTAAGACATGGCAAACGCACACGCTCCTGACACCAGCCACTACTACGTACCGCACGACAGCGCGTGGCCCATCCGGGGCTCTGTCGCGCTGTTTGCGCTGATGCTCGGCGCCATCTCGTACTTCAACGACTGGGCAGGCGGCTGGTCGTTCGCTCCGGGCGTGGTGCTGCTGGCGTACATGTTCTTCGGATGGTTCTCCACGGTCATCGGCGAGAACCAGCACGGCATTTACAATGATCAGGTAGACCGGTCGTTCCGCATGGGAATGATGTGGTTCATCTTCTCCGAAGTCATGTTCTTCGCCGCCTTCTTCGGCGCGCTGTTTTACGCCCGCACGTTGTCGGTGCCGTGGCTCGCCGGCCAGGGCGTCAAGGTATTCACGAACTTCTTACTGTGGCCGAAATTCGAAGGCGCGTGGCCGACCAACGGCCCGGCGCACGTCGGCGGTCATGCCGATTCCACGTTCGAGACGATTGCCGCCATCGGCCTCCCGGCAATCAACACAGCGATTCTGCTCACCAGCGGACTCACGATTACCATTGCGCACCACGCGCTCCGTGCCGGCAAACGGGGGACGCTCACGGTGTTCCTGGCGCTGACGTTCCTGCTGGGATTCACTTTCGTGGGCCTGCAGGCGCACGAGTACGGCGAGGCCTACAAGGATCTCGGCCTCAAGCTGTCAACCGGCATCTATGGGTCGACGTTCTTCATGCTCACCGGCTTTCACGGTCTGCACGTGACGGTCGGCGCGATCATGTTGCTGGTCATCTGGCTGCGCGTGCTGCGTGGACACTTCACACCCAAGAAGCACTTCGCGTTCGAAGCGGTCGCCTGGTACTGGCACTTCGTCGATGTGGTGTGGCTGGGCCTGTTCATCTTCGTCTACTGGCTCTGATGGGTTGGAACCGCCTACGGGAGAGCTTCAGGGGTTGTTCGGAGCCGCGGGTTGCACGGTGTGGGGCGAGATCAGCCCCATGTACCAGGCGATGATGAGCAGCGCGAACAGCGCCAGTGACAGAGTGATCCGGATTGTCAGGGCACGAGCCATTTTGGCCGAGTCGGCTTCCTTGCCGCGTGACAGGTGGAATAGTGCGGAGCCAAGGCTCGCGACGATGGCCACGAGTACCCCAAGGATCAACACCCGGATCAGAGTTTCCATCTTGCCGCGCAGTTTATAGGCTATGGGATTTTGAGCAACTCCCGTACCCGTGCTGTCGCTCACCCCTGGCTTCTGACGGTCCTCGCCGTGCTCCTGTGCGCGCTGTTTGTACGCCTTGGTTTCTGGCAGTGGGACAAGGGGAATGCGCGGCAGGCGGAGTGGGACAAATTCTCGCGTGGCACCGAGAAAGTACTCGCGCTCGACTCGCTGGGCCTCGACGAAGTACCGCGATTCCAGCGGGTGAGTGTCATCGGACGGCTCGACGCGGAACACCAGTTTCTCCTGGATAACCGCACTTACGGCGGCAGGGCGGGGTATGAGGTGCTGACGCCGCTCGATCGGCCCGACGGACGCATCGCGCTGGTCGACCGGGGCTGGGTACCGTTCACGGGGCTGCGGGAACGGCTTCCCGGTGTCGCCATCGAGTCGCATGGCCCGGTGACGGTGACGGGACGTGCCGACAACCTCCCCAGTGCCGGCCTGGAGAGCGGCCGCGCGGCACCCACGCTGGCGAAGGGCGGGTGGCCGAAAGTGACGGCGTATCCGACAATGAGCGAATTGAGCGCGGCGCTCGGCCGGCCACTGGAGCCGCGCATCGTGCTGCTGGACGCAAAGGAGCCGGATGGCTATGTCCGGGACTGGCATCCGCCGGGGATGCAACCGCTGCGGCACTGGTCCTATGCGATCCAGTGGTGGTGTTTCGCGGCCCTGGTGGTCGTTTTTTGGGCCGTCCTGAGCAAACGAAAGGTCAAAGTCCACACATGAGCACGACCCCGGACGACCTTCGGGCGCGCAACCTGCGCATGCTGGCGACACTCGCGGCGCTCTTCCTCGTGCCCCTGCTGCTTGCGTTCTACATGTACTACGCGACCGACTGGCGTCCTGTGAGACGGGTCAATCACGGCACGCTCATCAGCCCGGCTCGACCGCTCCCCGTCGTGCGTCTGCCGCGTGTAAGCCTCTCAGAGTCCGGTCCGCCGCCGACTGCGGGGTCGGCAAACGAGTTTCGGACGCAGTGGTCACTCGTCTACATCGGCACCGGCAACTGCGATGAGCCATGCCGGCAGGCGCTCTACGTCATGCGCCAGACGCGTCTCTCCTTGAACAACAACATGACGCGGGTCGACCGGGTTTTCCTGACGACAGGGAACTGCTGCGCACGTGAGTTCCTCGCCAAGGAGCATGCGGGCCTCAGCGTGCTGGACGCGACCGGCGCGGACGGAGCACGGGTGCTGCGTGAATTTCCGCAGGACGGCCGGCCCTACTCGGTGTTCATCGTCGACCCGCTCGGCAATCTGATGATGAGTTACGATGCGCGCCAAAACCCGAAAGGATTGCTCGAAGATCTGCAAAAACTCCTGCGGCTATCCCACATAGGCTGAGACGAGAAAGAACCCTCCCCACCATGCCGGTCGCCCTCTCGATTCGCCGCCTTGCGCTTGCCGGCGTGCTGTTGTGTTTCGTCGTCGTCGTGCTCGGCGCATATGTGCGCCTGACGGCGGCGGGCCTCGGCTGTCCCGACTGGCCCGGGTGCTATGGCCATGTCACGCCACTCGGCGCCGAGCAGAGCGCTACCGCACAGGCTGCTTTCCCGAGCAAGCCGCTGAATGTCGGCAAGGCGTGGCGGGAGATGATCCACCGCTACGCCGCCAGCACTCTCGGGCTCATCATCGTGGTGATCGCGGCGCTCGCGATCGTCTCTCGGCGCCAGAGGCTGCTGAGCATCACCTATGCAGTCGCGCTGCTGGCGACGGTCGTGGTGCAAGGAATTCTCGGAATGCTCACCGTGACGTGGCAGCTCAAACCGCTGATCGTCACGCTTCACCTGCTGTTCGGCATGACGACGCTGGGATTGCTGTGGTGGCTCTGGATGTCGTTGCCTCGGACGTCGTGGGGCGGCATGCGAATGCAGGGCGCGGGACGGCCGGCATTCACTGGCGGCGGCGGGGGTGGGGCGGCCGCGATGCAGGTAGCCCATCTGCTCGCGATCGCAGGCCTCATCGCGCTGGCCGTGCAGATCGTGCTGGGAGGCTGGACGAGCAGCAACTACGCTGCTGTGGCCTGCCCAGATTTTCCCACCTGTCAGAACGCCTGGTGGCCGCATACGGACTACCGGAACGCATTCGTGCTATGGCGAGGCCTAGGAGTTAACTACGAGGGCGGCATTCTCGATAACCCTGCTCGCGTGGCGATCCATCTCACCCATCGGCTAGGGGCGGTTGTGGCGACGCTCGCGCTCGGCGTCGCATCTGTGTTCGTCGTTTTCCGGCAGTCGCTGTCCGGCGCGCTGCCCGCGGCTTGCGCCGTACTCGGAGCGCTTGCGCTGCAGCTCACCATTGGGATATCCATGGTGTTGAAGACTTTTCCGCTACAGCTGACCACGGCGCACACAGCCGGCGCCGCGTTACTACTGCTGGGGACGCTCGCACTGGTCCGCCGGACTGGCGCGCGATGAGGACGGAGCCTCGGGCGCGATCTGCTACCCTGCGCCTCCTTCCACCTCGCGAATTTTCCGACTAATACCGTGTCGACGACATCGGATCTCGCACCGCCGGCGCCACCGGTCTGGCGGCGCTACCTTGAATTGACGAAGCCGAAGGTCGTCGCGCTCATCACATTCACGGCAATCGTGGGCACGCTGCTCGCGAGCCCCGGCTGGCCGCCGCTCGATGCTCTTCTGTGGGGAAATCTCGGTATCGCGCTCGCCTCCGGGTGCGCCGCGACCATCAATCACGTTCTCGACCGGCGCATCGATGAGCAAATGGCAAGGACCCGGGCGCGGCCGCTGCCGACCGGACAGCTGACCGAACGAAAGGCACTCGTCTTCGCCGCGGTGCTCGGCCTGACGGCGATGGCGATCCTCTCCTTTCTGGTCAATCTGCTGACCGCCGCGCTCACTTTTGCATCGCTCATCGGCTACGCAGTGGTCTACACGGTGTGGCTCAAGCGTGCGACCTCGCAAAACATCGTGATCGGCGGCGCGGCCGGCGCGGCTCCGCCGGTACTCGGCTGGGCTGCGGTCACCAACAACATCGACCCGAATGCGTTGCTGCTGTTCCTCATCATTTTCATCTGGACACCGCCGCATTTCTGGGCGCTTGCGATCGCACGTCGCGATGAATATGCGCGCGCCGGCATTCCGATGCTGCCGGTAACGCACGGGCTGGCTTACACAAGACTGCACGTGTTGTTGTACACCGTGCTCCTCTTCGTCGTGACGCTGATGCCGTTTCTGACGCACATGAGCGGCCTGCTCTACCTATGCGTCGCGCTCGTACTGAACGTCATCTTTCTCTATTACGCACTCGCGCTGAAGATCACCGCTCGAGAGGAGCTTCCCATGCGGGTGTTCAAATTCTCCGTGACGTATCTCATGTACCTCTTCGCGGCACTCCTGGTGGACCACTACCTGCCGACGACCCAGGGCAGCGTTCTTTAAACGAAAGCGCCCTCCCCACCAACGGGCCCGCTATCTAGCCGGCTACGCGCCCCGGGCTGGGCGCCCCCGGCAAAAGCCGCACCTTTAAACGCTGCGCGAACTGAACTGGCCCGCTATCTAGCGAGCAAAAGTCACGCCTTTTGCTCGCGGGCCAGTACGCGCCGCTCGGCGCGCTTGCTGAAAGCGCCCCGGGCGTCTTTCAGCCAATCAACTATGCAGGTCGAACATGATGACCTCGGCGTCGCGGCCGCTCTGCAGGGCGATGCGGCCGGGCTTGGTGATCTTGACCCCATCGCCGGCATTCAAACGGGTTTCGTTCACTGCAATCGAGCCGCTCGCCACGTGCGCGTAGGCGCGCCGTCCCTTGGCGACTTCGAACTCGGCACGCTCAGCCGCATTGAAGAATCCGCCGTAGATGCGTGCGTCCTGGTGGATGCTCACTGAGGCGTTCTCACCCGACGCGGAGGCGATGAGCCGCAGCTTCCCGCGCTTCTCGCCGGCCGGGAAATGTTTCAGCTCGTAGCTGGGAGGCACGCCCGCCGCACTGGGCTTGATCCAGATCTGCAGCAGATGTACTTCGTGAGCGGCGGAGTGATTGCTTTCGCTCTGGGTGATGCCGGCACCCGCGCTCATCCGCTGCACGTCGCCCGGACGGAGGATAGAGCTGTTGCCCATGGAATCCTGATGTTCGAGCTCACCTGCGAGAACGTACGTCAGGATCTCCACGTCGCGATGGGCGTGGCTATCGAAGCCCTTGCCGGGTTTGATGCGGTCTTCATTGATGACACTCAGAGAACCGTAGTCTTCGTACACCGGATCGTAGTAATCGGCAAACGAGAACGTGTGGTACGTCTTGAGCCAGCCGTGATCGGCATAACCTCGATCGAGACTGCGGCGCACTTCGAGCATGTCGCGCTCCTGATTATCAGTTGTTTGTTCTTGAGCGAAGGCAATCGGCTCGGGTTCCCGGCACAAATGCGGCCGCGCCAGAGCGAAACGGATCAGACAGGCTCCTTTGGGCGCGAGCGCCGCAACACGATCTGCCAGGACGACAGGCCGCGATCCTGCAGCAACAGGACTCCCGCGCTGCGATAACTGTTGGCATCGAGCTGTTCCAGGTGCTCCGCCCCGTGATAGCCGGAATCCTGACACCGGTACACGCAGAAGATACAGCTCCCAATGACCGAATAAGTACCCTGAAGCCTGCCAAGGGGAGCGTTCTCGGAGGCCCATTTCATGCTGGCGTGATTGCGGGTTGGCGGTTCTATGCAATACGCGCTGACGAATTCCACCGGTGGTGAGCCTAGGACTTTCAGCGTTCCCGAGAGCAGCCAACAGTCGGCGCGATGGGAAATCTCGGTCCGTCCCTGCGCCTCCATTGGCTCGCCGTCGCCGCGCCAGAATGTTCCCGACCCCGTCCAGATCGCCGGCTCGAACAAAAACGTGTGCGTCATAGCTCGCTCGGTGGGCATTGTCCCGTCAGTGACGATGCGGGAGGCCAACTGGCACCCATTATGGCTCGTCGGCGGCTTTCGGGGTACGTTGCAGCAAAGCAACAGCAGCGCGCGAGCGCACCGTGGCAAGCTACGAGCGAGGCAGGACGATTATGTTGATTGAACGCATCTGGTCGGCGAATTCATATCGGAATTTCCACTACCTCATTGCCTGTCCAGAGACAGGCGAGGCCTTGGCAGTGGATCCCCTTGAGTGGCGCCTGTGCTTGGACGCAGCGCGGCAAAAAGGGTGGGAGATCACGCAAATCCTCAACACTCATGAGCACCGCGATCACACGGGCGGGAATGAAGGGCTTACCGCCGCCACCGGCGCGAGCGTTTCCGCGCATGCCGGCGCCGCGGCACGCATTGGCGGCGTAGATCGCGGCTTAGCTAAGGGTGATGTTATCCGCGTCGGGCGAACGGTCGAGCTGGAGTGCCTCGACACGCCGGGACACACTATGGCGCACATCTGTCTGCTGGCGCGTGGCGACGAACCCGCTCTCTTCTGTGGGGATACGCTGTTCAACGCTGGAGCCGGGAACTGTCATAACGGCGGGAGTCCAGAACTGCTGTATGACACTTTCGTAACACAGCTCGCTCGACTCCCTGACACCACGCGTGTGTTCCCAGGACACGAGTATCTGGCACGTAACCTGGAGTTCACTCTCGATCGAGAACCCGATAACGCGTACGCCGCGGCGCTGCTCGCGGAAGCACGCGAGCAGGACCCGGCCGCGAGCACGGTGACGACGCTGGGACAGGAAAAAACGGTCAACACGTTCTTTCGCCTCCAGAGTCCCTCGGTCATCGAGCGACTGCGTAACGCCTTTCCGGACATAGGCGAGCGACCGGATGCGCGCACGGTCTTCGTAAAATTACGCGAGTTGCGCAATCGCTGGTGAATTGGATCGTGCGCGGGCCGTTGGTTCAGACCGCATGAGCCCTAACGGGACCGCGCCGCAGGGAAGTGGCGCTGGCATTCTCTATCTCGATGACGAAGAGCCGCAGGTGTTTCTCGTTACGCGCTTGCTGAAGCGCCTGGGCTACGAACCGTCCGGATTTACCCGGGCCGCCGAGGCGCTGACGGCGTTCAAGAGCGCTCCGCACAGGTTTGCCCTGGTGCTGACGGATCTGTCCATGCCGGGGACGAGCGGTATCGACTTCGCCCGGGAGGTACTGGCTGCTGCTCCCCGTACACCCGTTGTGATCGTCACCGGCTGCGTCGAGCCTGCCGACGTGACCCGCGCCACCGCTGCCGGCGTTCGCTCCGTGATTCAGAAGCCGCTGAAGGTCGAGGAGTTGGGGTCTGTCGTCGGACGACTCATGAGCGAGATCGCCGTGGAGTTGACGGCAGGCTAGGAGCGTGTGTACGACCGCAACAGGCGAGGATTAGCCAGGCAGGCTCACAACCGCCCCCGCCGGGTGGTGTAACCTGCGCACCTCCAGCAGTCGCACGCAGGCAGCCCATGTATTCCTCCTTTTACCGCCGCACCTTTGTGATCGCGACGGTGGTAATCATGGGTTATCTGCTCTTCAGACTGATGGACCCTCTGGGTGGGGCGCTGGGATGGGCTGCGGTGCTGGCATTTCTCCTGCTCCCTTTGCATGAGCGGCTGACCCGGAGGTTGAAGAACCGCGGTGCCCTGTCCGCCGGCATTCTGACCGGCCTGACGCCTTTCCTGGTGCTCGCGCCGCTCGCCATGCTCGGGGTAGCTTTTGCCGGACAGGTCGCAAATCTAATCACTTATATGCGGGGACGGACGATCCTGTCCTACCCCGAGGTGCTGCAGCGTCTGGAAGGCTTGCCCGTCATCGGCAGCGCCGTGCGTTGGGCGCGCGACAATGCACCTATCAGCGCCGAACAGGTGCAAGGCTGGATGACCGACGGCGCGCAGACGGTGCTGAAGTCGGCGGCGACGATGGGCGGCAGCGTCGCACTGGGCGTTTTCGGCACGCTCGTCGGCTTCGTCATGATGTTGTTTCTGCTGTTTTTCTTCCTCCAGGATGGACGTTCCATGCTGGCGCACCTGACGCGTCTCATCCCGATCGAGCCCGTGCGGCGAGCGCAATTGCTGAACTATCTCGCGGACGTCACGCGAGCCGTCGTGTTCGGCTCGACGGCGACGGCTCTCATCCAAGGCATATTCGTCGGGGTCGGCTTCGCAATCGCCGGGCTACCCTCGCCCATCGTATTCGGGGTGCTGGCCACGATCGCAGCCTTCCTGCCGGCCGGCGCCGGGGTGGTCCTGATTCCGGCGGTGCTGTATCTGATGCTTGCCGGGCGTTGGGGCACGGCGCTCTTCATGGCGCTGTGGACGACAGCCATGTGGATCGTGGAGAACGTCCTGCGTCCCGTGCTGACTGCGCACCGCGCCGAGGTGTCCACGCTCGCCATCTTCGTGGGAGCCATTGGGGGAGCCTCGGCCTTCGGCGTGCTGGGCCTGGTGATCGGCCCGGTGCTACTCAGCTTCGCCGTGGCGCTCCTGCGGTTCGCCGAAGAAGAGGTGGCGAAGGGATAGAAGCCTGCCGGTCACGGCCTCCCCGACCCGCCCGCTGGTCTGCCGGGAGCGCCTGTTGCACGCGCCCCTTTCCCGTAGAATGCGCCCCCCATGGATTTGAGCCCCATCCTCAACCCTTTGAATGACGCCCAGCGTGAGGCTGTCACGGCTCCGCTCGGCCCGGTGCTGGTGCTGGCGGGCGCGGGTAGCGGCAAGACTCGCGTGCTCACGCACCGAATCGTCTGGGTCATTCAGACGGAAGGAGCCTCGCCACAGAGCATCCTTGCGGTCACGTTCACGAACAAGGCTGCCGGAGAAATGCGGGGCCGGGTCGAGCACCTGCTGAACATGCCCAGCGGCGCGTTGTGGATCGGTACCTTCCATGGCATCGCGCACCGTCTTCTGCGGATGCATTGGCGCGAGGCGAACCTCGTCCAGGGCTTTCAGATCCTCGACTCCGAGGATCAGCAGCGACTCATCAAGAAGCTGCTCAAGGCGCAGAACCTCGACGACTCGCGCTGGGTGCCGCGTGAGGTGCAGGGGTTCATCAATTCGAACAAGGACGAAGGCCGCCGCCCGAAGGATCTCAAGGACGGCAACGATCCCACGCGCGCGCAACTCATCAAGCTCTATGCGGAGTACGAGCTAGCCTGCGCCCGGGCCGGAGTGTTGGATTTCGCCGAGCTGCTGCTGCGGGCGTACGAGCTGTGGCGTGACAACCCCGAGCTGCTTGCGCATTACCGCCGCCGTTTCCGTCACGTGCTGGTCGACGAGTTTCAGGACACCAACGCGATCCAGTACAACTGGATGCGGCTGCTCGTCGGCACCGAAGGCTATCCGTTCGTCGTCGGCGACGACGACCAATCGATCTATCGCTGGCGCGGGGCACGGGTCGAAAACCTGCACCAATTCCGCCGCGACTACAGCACAGCGCTGCTCTGCCGACTCGAGCAGAACTACCGCTCGACCGCAGCGATTCTCGCCGCCGCAAACGGCCTGATCTCGCATAACTCCGGTCGGCTCGGAAAAAACCTCTGGACGAGCGGCGAGAAGGGCGATCCGATCCGGGTCTACGCCGCGTTCAACGAGCGCGACGAGGCCGAGTTCGTCACTCATCGCATCCGGGATTGGGTCGCACACGGCGGCAGCCGTCGCGAGATTGCCATTCTGTATCGCTCCAACGCGCAGTCACGCGTGTTTGAAGAGGCATTCATCTCGGGACGCATTCCGTACAAAGTGTACGGCGGTCTGCGGTTCTTCGAGCGCGCTGAAATCAAAGACGCGCTGGCATACCTGCGCCTCATTTCCAACCGCAACGATGATGCGTCGTTCGAACGCGTCGTGAATCTACCCACCCGCGGCATTGGCGCGAAGAGCCTGGACGTCGTTCGCGAGCACGCGAAGGGCGCGGGCTCCACGCTATGGGTAGCGGCTGGCGCCTGCATCGGCGATGCGCTCGGCCCGAAGGCTTCCGCGGCACTGCACGGCTTCATGCAGCTCATCGAGCGACTGGCCCGGGAAGTGAGCGGACTGGCGCTGCACGAGCAGGTCGATCATGTCCTGCAGGGGAGCGGGCTCATCGAGTTCTACAAACGCGAAAAGGCCGACCGTGGCGAAGCGCGCGTTGAGAACCTCGACGAGCTCGTGAGCGCCGCACGCGGATTCTCGCCCGAAGGGATCGAAGGCGAGCTGCCGCCGCTCGAGTCTTTTCTGGCCCATGCCGTCCTCGAGTCGGGCGAGGGGCAAGGCGAGGCGTGGGAAGACTGCGTGCAGATGATGACTCTGCATACCGCGAAGGGTCTCGAATTCCCAATGGTTTTCCTGTGCGGAATGGAAGACGGCCTCTTTCCGCACCAACGCTCGCTCAACGACATCGACGGCCTCGAGGAAGAGCGTCGGCTGTGTTACGTCGGGATGACCCGCGCGATGAAGCAGCTCTTTCTCACCTACGCCGAGCAACGCCGCCTCCACGGCGTGGACAGTTACGGCGTACCTTCGCGTTTCATCAAAGAAACGCCGGAAGAACTGATCGAAGAAGTACGTCCACGCGTGCAGGTGTCGCGTCCCGTTGCAGTAGGTCGCTTTCGGCCCGAGGAGCCCGCGGTGGCGGGTGTCCGACTTGGAGCGCGCGTGCGCCATGGCAAGTTCGGCGAAGGTGTCATACTCAATGTCGAGGGCAACGGCCCCCATGCGCGTGTGCAGGTCAGTTTCGAGAGTCAGGGTACGAAGTGGCTGATGGTGCAGTATGCGAACCTCGAGGCTTTGTAGATCCACCGATGTTCCTACCGAGCCGACGTAGCCGCATATGAAGATCGTCATTCTCGGCGCCGGCCAGGTCGGTCGCACGGCCGCGCAGCATCTCTCACGCGAGGAAGCGAACGAAGTCACCGTCGTGGACGTGGATGAGGAGGTCCTGCGCGATCTTCAGGACCGTCTCGATATCCGCACCGTTGCGGGCAATGCCGCCTACCCCACTGTACTGGAAGCCGCCGGCGCGGCAGAAGCCGACATCATCGTGGCGCTGACGAACAGCGACGAAGTCAACATGATGGCGTGCGAGGTGGCGTTCACCTTGTTTCGCACGCCGACCAAGATCGCCCGAATCCGATCCTCGGAGTACACGAGCCGCCCGCAGCTCTTTGGTGAAGGGGCGATCTCGGTCGACGTGTTCATCAGTCCCGAGCAACTCGTAACCGAGTACGTCGAGCGCCTCATCAGCCACCCCGGCGCGCTGCAGGTTCTCGACTTCGCGGACGGCAAGGTTCGGCTGGTCGGAGTACGCGCGCTGCGTGGCGGATTGCTCGTCGGTCATTGCTTGCGCGAGCTCCCGCAGCATCTGCGCAAGATGGAGGCGCGCGTCGTGGCGATCTATCGCAACGGCAGAGGCGTGCAGCCCGAAGGCGATACCGTGATCGAGGACGGCGACGAGGTATTTTTCCTCGCCGCACGTAACGAGGTTCGGCGCGTGATGAGCGAGATGCGCACGCAGGACGACCCGGTGAAACGGATCGTCATTGCGGGCGGCGGTAACATCGGTTTCCGGCTCGCAAAGACGCTCGAGAAGACCAACCAGGTAAAGCTGATCGAGCGCGACACACGGCGTGCGCGCAAGGTCTCGGAGCTCCTGGAGCATGCCATCGTCCTGAACGGCGACGCCGCGGACGAGGAGCTCCTCATCGAGGAAAACATCGACAGTGCCGACGTGTTCGCTGCGATGACGAACTCCGAAGAGGCGAACATCCTTTCGGCCATGCTCGCGAAAAGGCTCGGCGCCCACAAAGTGATGGCGCTCATCAACAAGCCCTCCTACACGGAGCTGATGGAGAGCGGCAGCCTCGATATCGCCATCTCGCCTCAGACCATCACCATCGGTTCGCTCCTCGCACACGTGCGCCGCGGCGATGTCGTACGAGTGCACTCGTTGCGCCGGGGCGCCGCCGAAGCGCTGGAGGCCATCGTGCACGGGGATGAGCGCAGCTCGCGCGTGGTCGGCAAGTCGGTTGGCGAGATCCGCCTTCCCGAAGGAACCCTGATAGGGGCCATCGTGCGGGGCGAAGAGGTGATCATGGCTCATCACGACACGGTCGTGCACGCGGACGATCACGTGATCCTGTTTCTCTCCGACCGCAGGCATCTCGAAGCCGTCGAGAAGCTGTTCCTGCGGACGTCCCGCTAGGAACTGCCCCGTTGCTCGGCGTCGCGCATGTCCTGGGGCTGCTGCTCGCCATTTTCGGCGTCGCCTACTCGTTGCCGGTCGCCTGCTCCATCATCATGGGCGACGGCCTGTGGCCGCAATTCCTCATCGCCGCCGTCATCAACTCGGGCATCGGACTCGCAATTGCGTTAGCAACACTGAAGTTCCGCCGTGAGCTCAAGGCGCGCGACGGCTTCCTGCTGGTAACGCTCGTCTGGGTCCTGATGTCGGCTTCGGCGACCATCCCTCTGCTGATGGCGCTGCCCGAGCTGAGCTTCACCCGCGCCTTCTTCGAAACGATGTCGGGTCTCACGACGACCGGCTCAACGGTGCTGAGCGGCCTCGACCATCTTCCGCCGTCGCTCAACTTCTGGCGCCACTCCCTCCAGTGGTTCGGGGGCCTCGGCATCATCGTCATGGCGGTAGCCGTACTGCCGCTCCTCGGCGTCGGCGGTATGCAGCTTTATAAAGCGGAAGCGCCCGGTCCGATCAAAGACGAAAAGCTCGCCCCGCGAATCACCGAGACGGCAAAGTCCCTCTGGCTCGTCTACACGACGATCACCGCGGCCGGCATCATCAGCCTCCGGATCTGCGGCATGTCCTGGTTCGACGCGATCTGCCACTCGTTCTCGGCCGTGGGACTCGGTGGTTTCTCCACGCACGACGCGAGCATCGCGTATTTCAACTCGCCGGCCATCGAGTTCGTACTGATCGTTCTGATGCTCATCGCATCGCTGAATTTCGCACGCCACTTCATCGCGCTCCGCCGCTTGTCACTACAGACTTACACGCGCGATCCCGAGTGCAAATCGATCTTCATCATCCTCTCGGCGAGCGTCGTCGGCGTCGCAGCGCTGCTTACTTGGCACGGCGTCTATCCAACCTTCTTCACGTCGCTGCGCCACTCAGCGTTCAACGTGGTCTCGATGGCCACTACGACGGGGCTCGTCACGCAGAACTACGCGACGTGGCCGGTGTTCGCGCCCTTCTGGATGCTGTTCCTCTCCTGCATCGTGTGCAGCACCGGGTCGACCGGCGGCGGCATCAAAATGTTCCGCACCCTGCTGCTGGCACGCCAGGCCGGCCGCGAGATGAAGCTTCTGGTCCACCCCAGCGCCATGGCCTCCGTCCGCATAGGCGGGCGAGTCATCCCGGACCGCGTGGCCGACGCCGTCCTGGGTTTCATTTTCCTCTACTTCATGACCGTGGCGCTGTTGACGTTCGCCCTGCTCCTGAGCGGCCTCGATTTCGAGTCGTCCTTCAGCGCGATCGTAGCCGCGATCAACAACACCGCCCACGGCCTCGGCAACGTAGGTCCCGTCAGAAACTATCACTCGCTGACCGACTTCCAGACCTGGACCTGCACAGCCGCAATGCTCCTGGGTCGATTGGAGATTTTCAGCGTCATAGTGCTCTTCACCCCCGCGTTCTGGCGCAAATAGGGGGGCCGCCAGGGCGGCCCGCGCAGGGCGGCCCGCGCAGCGAGGCCCCGCCTAAGCCGCCCGCGTAGAGGCTCACCGGCACAGCGCTGCCCCCCGCGGCTCTAGTGATGGATATAGCTCTCCAGCTGCTCGATGGTCTGTTGCTGCTCCTGCATGACGGCCTTCACCAGGTCCCCGATCGACACCATTCCCACGACCCGGGCGCCTTCCACCACCGGCAAATGCCGGAGCCGATGCGTAGTCATCAGCTCCATGCATTCCTGCACAGTATTCGTCAGTGACACGGTAATGACGGGCGAGCTCATGATCTGCCACACCGGCGTCTCGGCCGACGAGCGCCCCCGCAGGATCACTTTCCGGGCGTAGTCCCGTTCAGAGATGATGCCGGCCAGTTCGGCGCCCTTCATGACGAGAAGAGCTCCCACGTGGTGGTCCGCCATGAGCTGAATGGCTTCGAGCACCGGATCTTCGGGCCCGACCGAGAAAATAGCGCGACCTTTGCGGTCGAGCAGGTGACGCACGGTAGTCATGCCCTTCCCCTCAATGCCGGGCATCTCGAGCCTCGAAGCTGAAGGGCGTCACGCCGAACGATGCGGCGAGCTGCGTGCGACGCCCCGCGCGGGCCCGTGTGCTGCGGCTTCTCGGGTGAGACTAGCGCGCCGCCGCGGCGACTTCCACTGTAAGTACTACGTTGGCCCCGACCTCGATGCTCCCCGGTTGAACGGGCGTGGGCGCCTTTGCCGCCATCCCACGCGCTTCGAACATGACCGGCCGTACCGGGCCACCCGTCGAGCCGTTCTCTTCGACCGACAGGACTCGAACGACTTTCAAGCCGAGCGCCGCGGCGAGTACGTCCGCATCCGCCCGTGCCTTCAAGGCGGCCTCGCGCAACGCCTGTGATCGAACAGTCTGCTCATCGCTCAATGTGAATTGAATGCCCTGCACCTGGTTGGCCCCGGATGCAGTCGCTGTGTCGATGACACTACCGATCTTCGCGAGGTCGCTCAGCGTAACGCGCACGACGTTCGTGGCCGTGTATCCCGTGATCGTCGGCTCGCCACCGTTTGGGTGATATTGGTAATTGGGATTCAGCGAGTAACTGACCGTCTTGATGTCCGCGCCCGGACCAACTGCCTTGGCCAACGCGGTCAGCGCCGCCTGCAGGCGAGTTGCATTCTGCGCAGCCGCCGACTGCGACTGCGTTGCCTGTGTGAGAACACCGACGTCGATCTGTACGCGATCCGGCTTTGCGCTCACCAGCGAGTCGCCCGTGACGCGGATTGACGACACGGGTGACGCCGATTGTTCGGCGTTGACCTGCGCCGTCAGGAGCAGGAGACAGGCAGTAAAAATGAGTTTCATGTTCCCCTCTCAGACAGTACGCATTCGCATATTCTACTCGGGACAACGTGCGGCAGTTCATAGTTTGAACAGGACGCGTCACATGCAGTGGCGGCGTGACGGTATACAACACCGGATGACCAGACCCAATCGCGAAATCACCGTCGCACCGGATCGCTTCGAAGTTACCGACGAAGACGCGATTCTCGTCACGGAGCTGCGCTCCGCGATCGCGGTCTGTGTTTATGACGCCGTGCAAGAGGCCGGCGCCTTGCTACATCTACGCTGCATCGTCCGTGTTTCGAAGCCCGCGGATATGACGGACACTACCCTGGCGACCGAGCTGCTCCTTCTGGACCGCTGCGTAGAGTCGATGCGCGAGATCGCGCCCGCCGCGCGCAATCTGCAGGCACGCATCTTCGCGCATGTCGAAGATCGCCCGATGGCGGCGGAGACCTGCGATGTCGTTCTCACGCTGGTGAAACACTTTCTGCTGGACAGCGGCGTAAAAGTGCTGCCCGCGGATGTCGGCGGCGGCGCCGCGCGGGAGCTGCGCTTTCGTCCCAGCATGGGGTGGGCGCAGACGCGCTGACGGAACCGAAGCCCCTCGTAAAGCGTTTCCCTAGGAGTGATTGGGTCGCACGGCCGAGCTCGGGCTTCTCGAGTGACGGCGGTGAAGGGGGAAGGAGGGGTACGCCGTGAGACGTCTCGTCTGTGTTTCTAATCGAATTTCCCTACCCCGGCGTGGGGCAGCCCCCGGGGGCCTGGCGGTCGGGGTGCTGGCCGCCCTGCAAAATACCGGCGGCATGTGGTTCGGCTGGAGCGGCGAGACCGCGGAAGTGCCGAGTGCCGAGCCCGAGGTTCTGGTACGCGGCAATGTCCGGTTCGCCACCATCGATCTGAAGCCCGCCGAGTTCGATGCGTATTACAACGGTTACTGCAACAGCACCCTCTGGCCGCTGTTCCACTATTTTCCGGACCGCTTCACGCATGAGGAGGCGCAGCACGACGCCTATTACGCGGTCAATGAGCAGTTCGCACGCCAGCTGGCGAAACTTCTAAAACCCGATGACGCCGTCTGGATCCACGATTATCAGCTGATCCCCCTGGGCCGCTGCCTGCGGCAGCTAAACTTCCACGGACCGATCGGGTTCTTCCTGCACATCCCGTTTCCGCACCGGCAGGTTCTGCGAGTGCTGCCCAGTTACGCGGAGCTGGTCCGCGATTTGTGCCAGTACGACTTGCTCGGCTTCCAGACTGATGACGATCTGCGCTCCTTCCTCTCCTGCGTCGAGCAGCCGGAGGCACGGCTATCGGGGCAGAAGGATCTCGTCGAGACAGGCGGACGCAGTGTGCGTGTCGGGGTATACCCGATCGGCGTCGACGTGGACGCTATCAGCGCTGCGGCTGCAGCAGCGGTGTCGCAGGACAAAGTGCAGCGCATGACTGCGAGCCTGCTGGGCAGGAAACTGATCATCGGAGTCGATCGGCTCGATTACAGCAAAGGCCTCACCGAGCGCTTCGCCGCCTTCGAGCAGTTTCTGGAGAGCTTCCCCGATAATCAGGGCAGGGTGACCTTCCTGCAGATCGCGCCATTGTCGCGCGGCGACGTGAATGCCTACAGCGAGATCCGCCACGCGCTCGAGGCTTCCGCGGGACGCCTCAATGGGCATTTCGCCGAGGCGGACTGGACGCCGATCCGCTACTTGAATCGAAACTATACTCACGCGACGCTCATGGGCTTTCTGCGGGCCGCGCAGGTAGCGCTCGTAACGCCGGTTCGCGACGGCATGAACCTGGTGGCCAAGGAATTCGTCGCCGCGCAGGATCCGGACGATCCCGGGGTGCTGATTCTCTCGCCGCTGGCTGGAGCGGCCCCAGAGCTGACTGGCGCTCTGCAGGTCAACCCTTACGACAAGCGGGCCACGGCGCTCGCACTGCAAACTGCTCTCAACATGCCATTAGCGGAACGGCGCGCGCGCCACGAGCAGATGCTGGGCGCCGTGCGCGAGCACGACATCCACAACTGGTATGGGCGATTCGTCCATGACCTGACCGGCGAGATCATTCGGCGGCGCCCTATGGAAGCGCGCGACGGGGGCGACGTCCGTGACACTGTGCCGCAGTTAATGCCGAGACCGAAGCTGTTATCGGCGCGCTGACAGGCCAGTGCTACGGAGCGGGCGGGCGTAGCGCGAGGTCCTTGCTGTACACGACATTCATGACGTTGTCGTACCAGCCGTCGACTTCCGGCTTGACGAGGTGTTTGTTGACGTAGAAGTAGATCGGGATCAGGGGCTGGTCGTGGAGCATGAGGCGCTCGGCTTCTTCGAGTAGCTCGCGGCGCTTCGCGAGATCCGCTTCGGAGGCGGCGCGAGTCAGTAGCAGGTCGTACGCAGGATTTGTGTAGTGCGGCAGGTTGATGCCGAAGTCGCTCTTCAAGTACTGCGCAAAGGTGTATGCGTCGTTATAGTCGCCCACCCAACTCGAGCGAAACATCTCGACGTCGCCACGGTCGATATCCTGCAGAAGCGATTTGAACTCGACCGCCGTGAGCTGCACCTGCACGCCCAACGCCTCCTTCCAGGCTGAGGCGATCGCGACGGCCAGCTTACTGTGCACCTCTCCCGCGTTGTATCGCAGCTCGAAACGTAACGGCTTCGAGCTCGAATAACCCGCCTCAGCGTACAGCCGCCGCGCTTCGGCGACCCGATCGGCGAGTGGTGTGTCGCGGTAGTCGAAGGACTGCGAGGTGTAGCTGTTCACGCCCGGAGGAATCCATCCGTAGGCAGGGAGTTCTCCGACACGCAGCACGAGTTGCGCGAGCTTCTCGCGATCGAGGACGAGAGACAGGGCGCGACGCAGCTGCGGACTGTCCTTGAAGGGTGCACGATTCAGATTGAAACCGTAGAAGTAGGTATTGAGCTGCGGCGAGACGTGCAGCTGACCGGCGAGGTTCGCTTTGATCCAGTCGAACTGGCCGCGCGGGACCACCACGGTGACATGCAATTCCCCAGCACGGTAGCGGGTAAGCTCCGCGTTCTCGTCCGATATGAGCAGATACTTGACCGCATCGAGCCGCGTCGCCGAATCGTTCCAGTAGTACCGATTTCGAGTCGCGAGAATATGGGAGTTCTGGATCCACTCCTTCAGCACAAACGCACCGTTCGACACCATGACGCCCGGACGGGCGAATGAGGTGCCCCGCGCCGCGAGGGTGGGTCGGTGGACGGGACAGGTGCTCGGGTGCGATAGCAGGCTCGGAAGATAGGCCGCCGGGGTGCCGAGCTGGATCACTACTGTGGAGTCTTCCGGCGCCGCGATACCGAGCGTGTCAGGTGTTTTCTTACCGGTAATGATGTCACCTGCATTGGCAACGACATCGATCACTTGCGCGTAACTCGAAGCCGTCGCGGGGTCGACGAGGCGGCGCAGAGCGGCTACGAAGTCGGCTGCGACGACTCGATCACCGTTAGACCAACGCGCGTCGGGGCGCAGCTTGAACGTGTACGTCTTACCGTCGGGACTCACCGTCCATTCACGTGCGACTCCGGGGGCCACGGCTGCGGTCTTGTCGAGTGATGTCAGACCTTCGCAGAGATCGCGCAATATGGTCTGTGATTCGACCGAGCGAGCTTTCTGAGGATCGAGAGAGTCAGGATCTGGACCGTTGCCCCGAAGCAGGGTCGCCGATGCGCGTGGGGCATCCTTTGCAGAGGCGTCTGGACCGCCGCCACCCGGCGAGCGAGAACACGCGCCCAGCGCCGCAAGGACTACGACCGCGAGAGATACCGAGCAGATCGACCTAAAGCAACGGACGCGTCCCGCGCCTCCGAGCGAGACCCTCCGTTTGGTGGGGGCCGGTGGCGCGACTCGGCGGAATGTCATCAGCGGTGTTTGCAGGTCACGGCAGTCCCTGCATTAGCGAGTACGGCGCATCTTGCGCTCGAAAGGTGCATAGGCCGCGACAAATCGTGGCGTTGGTTAGGGGCGGCGGCAGTGCGACGGTAAACGCGCGAGCCTTTAACGGACACCGCGCGCTCGACTGCCGTTGATCTGCTCGCGAAGCTTCTGGGTTGCGGAGCGCGCGGCGGTAGCGAAATCTTCACCCGACGAGGCATAAAGGATGCCGCGTGATGAGCTGATGACGAGACCTGCGCCTGCGGCGGTCTGTCCGTTCTGCACCGCTTGCGCGACATCGCCGCCTTGCGCGCCGACTCCCGGTACGAGTAAGGGCATGTTGCCCACGATCTCGCGGACCTGGGCGAGCTCGCGAGGGTACGTGGCGCCGACGACGAGGAGACAGTTACCGCGTGAATTCCAGCGACTTGCCGCGAGATCGGCAACGATGTGGAAAAGCCGGCGGCCGGCGATCTCCAGGTCCTGCAGATCTCCCGCACCCGGGTTCGACGTGCGACACAGAATGATGACGCCCTTTTCGCGATATTTCAGGAATGGCTCGAGGGAGTCGCCGCCGAGATAGGGGCTCACGGTGACGGCGTCCGCGCCATACCGCTCGAACGCTTCGATCGCATAACGCTCGGCAGTGTTGCCGACGTCGCCGCGTTTCGAATCGAGAATGACCGGGATGCCAGGGTAGTTGCGGTGGATGTACTCGATCGTGCGCTCGAGCTGGTCCTCAGCCTCGTAGGCCGCGTAATGCGCGAACTGCGGCTTGTAGGCACAGACGAGATCCGCCGTGGCGTCGATGATCGCCTTGTTGAATTGGAAGATCGGCGAGGCCTGATCCGCGATGTGGCGCGGGAAACGCTCGATCTCCGGGTCGAGTCCGACGCAGACCAGGGAGTCGCTGGCATCCCAGCCGCGCTCGAGCTGTCTGATGAATTCGCTCATGCGACCCGGATGCGCGCCGTCAGGCTGCGCTTCTTCAGATGTACGATGAGAATCGAGACGGCCGCGGGTGTCATTCCAGGGAGACGTCCGGCGAGCCCTATCGTCGCCGGCCGGGCTTCGGTCAGCTTCTGCCGGACTTCATGCGAGAGTCCGCTGACCTGCGTGTAGTCCAGATCTTCGGGAAGCCGCGTTTCCTCGTTACGCCGCTGACGTTCGATCTCATCCTCCTGGCGCTCGATGTAGCCCGAGTATTTAGCGCGAACTTCGACCTGCGCTCGTACCTGCTCGGGCAGGCGGTCGTCGCGATCCGCACTTTCATCTGATATGTCATGGCCGCCATCGGCGGGACCGCGCATCCAGTCTGGCGTACCAGCAACCTCCAGGAGCGTTTCGTAGCTCACCTCAGGCCGCCGGAGAAGCTCGAAGGCTGAGGCATCGCGGGCCAGTGGCCCGTGAAGGACACGCTGCGCCCATTCATCAGGTACCTCGCTCGGCCGTATGCGCACGCTCCGCAGCCTCTCGACCTCAAGGTCAGACAGACGCTGCTTGGCTTCGAAGAAACGCCAGCGCTCGTCATCGACAAGTCCAAGCTCTCGCCCGAATGCCGTGAGGCGCAGATCCGCGTTGTCCTCGCGCAGGATCAGCCTATGTTCGGCACGACTCGTGAACATGCGGTAGGGCTCGCGTGTACCGCGCGTTACGAGGTCATCGATGAGGACACCGATGTAGGCCTCACTTCGCTTCGGAAGCCACGCCTCGCGCCCCCGGAAGCCGAGGGTCGCGTTAATTCCAGCCACCACGCCTTGGGCTGCGGCCTCTTCATAGCCGGTCGTGCCGTTGATCTGGCCGGCGAAGAAAAGGCCGGCGATGCCCCTCGTCTCAAGAGACGGCTTGAGATCACGCGGATCGAAGTAGTCGTACTCGATGGCGTATCCGGGTCGTGTGAGGTGCGCGTTCTCGAACCCTCGGATGGTGCGCACGAACTCGTACTGCACGTCGAAGGGCAGGCTCGTCGAAATGCCGTTCGGGTAGATCTCGTGGGTATTAAGACCTTCGGGCTCGACAAAAATCTGATGGGAGGCCTTGTCCGCGAACCGGACGATCTTGTCCTCCACCGAGGGGCAATAACGGGGGCCCACGCCCTCGATGACGCCCGTAAACATCGGAGAGCGGTCGGTGGCGGCCCGAATGATCTCGTGAGTGCGCTCGTTCGTCTGCGTAATGAAACAATGTACCTGCGTCGGGTGCTCACTGCCGCGCCCGAGGAACGAAAACACCGGCACCGGCTCATCGCCCGGCTGCGCCGCCATGACCGAGAAATCGAGCGAGCGCCCATCGATCCGCGGGGGAGTGCCTGTTTTGAGGCGCCCGACGCGCATAGCCAGCTCACGAAGGCGCGCCGCCAGGCGGTTCGACGGCGGGTCACCCGCACGGCCGCCCTGGTAGTTTTCCATTCCCACGTGGATGCGCCCGCCGAGAAACGTGCCGACGGTGAGCACTACCGCGGCTGCCTCGAAGGTGATCCCCGTTACCGTGACGACGCCCCGGACCTTCTGACCCTCGACGAGAAGGTCGGCGGCTTCCTGCTGGAACAGGGTGAGGTTCGGCTGGTTCTCGAGGATCGAGCGGATGGCCTGCCGGTAGAGCTGACGATCGGCCTGGGCCCGGGTCGCGCGGACAGCCGGCCCCTTGCTGGCATTGAGCGTTCGGAACTGGATGCCGGCACGGTCCGTGGCCAGCGCCATGGCGCCGCCCAGCGCGTCGATCTCCCTGACGAGATGTCCTTTGCCAATGCCGCCAATGGCCGGATTGCAGCTCATCTGCCCCAGGGTCTCGATGCTCTGGGTAAGCAAAAGCGTGCGCGCACCCATGCGGGCGGCAGCCAGCGCGGCCTCCGTGCCGGCATGACCGCCGCCAATGACGATCACGTCATACGGCTGGGCGAAACGCATGTTCGAGCTCATTTAACATTCAACGTCGTCAATAACGCGCGATCATAGACATGGCTGACGCGGCGCGGGAGTCTCCGCGACGGCAAGCGAAGCGGGCTCATATTGTAGGGCGACGCGGCTCACGAACAATATGACGACCTTGCTTTATTCTCGGGGCCGCCGTGATACCACCGAAGCCGAAATTGAGCCTTACCTGACGGATCAGTTGCCGCCGATGCATAAGACGCTCAATTTCGTGGCGCTCGGTGCCCTGCTGGCCGTGAGTCGCAGCGTCGGTGCCGTTCCCGCACCGCAGGCGCCTCGGCTGGCCGCCTGTCAGCTGGAACATCCACAACGGCTCACAGTCGTGCCCGCCGAATGCGGCGAAGTCACCGTGCCGGAGAATCCTGCTGAGCCCGACGGCCGGCGTATCAGCCTGAGCTTCGCCCGGGTTCCAGCGATCAGCCGGCGCAAGCAGCCGGACCCTGTCTTCGTGCTCGCGGGCGGCCCGGGAATGGCAGCGACCACGTTTTACGCCATGGTGGCCCCCGTTTTCGGGCGGATCCATCGCGACCGCGACATCGTGCTTGTCGACCAGCGGGGCACGGGAAAATCGAACCCGTTGAACTGCGACTCCGGCGACGAGACCGAGTCTCGTGCCAGCGATGCGGATATCGAGGCGGACACGCGTCGTTGCCTCAAAGTCCTCAGCGCCAGGGCCAACGTGGCGGAATATACGACCAGTGTGGCCGTGAATGATCTTGATCGAGTGCGCGCAGTGCTGGGCTACGAGCGTATCAACCTCTATGGCGTGTCTTACGGCACGCGTGTTGCCCAACACTACCTGCGCCGTTTTCCGCAACACACCCGCAGCCTCGTGCTCGATGGAGTAGTGCCGCCGCAGCTGTCGCTCGGTGCGGCGATGGCACTCGACGCAGAAAGCGCGCTGACGAACATTCTCTCCCGATGTGCGCACGCGACTGAATGCCGCAATAGGTTCGGCGACCCGGAAGCGGCTTATCACGCCTTGTGGGCGACCCTCCAGGCTCATGCGGTTGCCGTGAGTGTCGCCGATCCAACCTCCGGCAAGCCATCCCACTTCGACTTCACTACCTACCAGCTCGCGACCGTATTGCGGCTTTCGGTCTATTCGACGGAAGCAGCGGCGCTGCTGCCGCTGCTTCTCCATGATGCGAACGAGTCAAAGGACTTCTCGCGCCTCGCCGCGCAATTTCTGCTCCTCAGCCGCTCCTACGGCGATGTCGTAGCCGTCGGCATGAACAACACCGTGACGTGTACCGAGGATCTCGCTTTCTATGATCCGAAGGCTGTCGACCGGGCGAAGCTCGAGAAAACGTTTCTCGGCACGGTACAGCTCGACGGTCTGCTCACGGTGTGCAAGGTCTGGCCGAAAGGGCCCATCGATGCCGACTTTCACGCGCCGCTGCGTTCCGACGTACCGGCGCTGCTGCTTTCAGGGAGCGATGACCCGGTCACGCCTCCGGCGTACGGGGAAGAGGCCAGGCGCGGGTTTACCAACAGCCTGCACGTCGTGATGAAGGACTTCAGCCACGGCCAGCTCGCGGCTCCTTGCGTGGATCGCGTGATGGAACAATTCATCAATCGCGCCTCCGTCCAAGGGCTCGATGTTTCCTGCACACGCGCTGCGAAGCCGATGCCGTTCTTTACTTCGCTCAACGGGCCGCCGCCTTAAATGGTAGCCGTCGCGTGATCGAGGCCACGAGCCTGCAGAAGCACTTTGGTGCGGTCACCGCCGTCCGTGACGTGACTCTGCGCGCGCTGGACGGGCGGATAACGGGATTACTGGGTCCGAACGGCGCAGGTAAGTCCACCACGCTCCGGATCCTGTACACCGTCCTGACAGCGGATTCCGGCGATGCGCTCATCGATGGGGTCAGCGTCACTCGCGAGCCTCTCGAAGCGCGCCGACGCATGGGAGTCCTGCCGCATGCGGCGGGTATCTATCCGAACCTCACCGCGCGGGAGAACATTCTCTACTTCGGCGCATTACACGGGCTTTCCCGCGTGGATCGGGAGGCGCGTGCCAACGAGCTCATCGGGCTTCTCGAGATGGAGGAGTTCGCCGACCGGATCGCAAAAGGTTTCTCCCAGGGCCAACGAGTGAAAGCCGCGTTGGCGCGGGCCATCATCCATCGGCCTCGCAACGTGCTACTCGATGAGCCGACGAACGGGCTGGACGTCATGGCCGTGCGCACGCTGCGCCGGCTCCTGATACGGCTGCGTGACGAAGGGCACTGCCTGCTGTTTTCGAGCCATGTGATGCAGGAAGTCGGCGCCCTTTGCGACGAGGTCGTCGTCATCGCCCATGGGACCGTCGTCGCGAGCGGCACGCCCGATGAGATTCGCAGCCGTACCGGTGAGAGCACCCTCGAGGATGCGTTCGTCCGTCTGATCGGCACCGGCGAGGGGCTCGGTTGACCATGCGCGCGATTCTGACTGTCTTCCGCAAGGAGTTTCGCGAGAATCTGCGGGATCGGCGTACGCTGATCTCGGCGTTGATCCTGGGGCCCTTGCTAGGTCCGCTGCTGTTCGCAGCCGCTTTGTCGTTGAACATCGAAAGAGGAACGACGGAGAACGACCGCCCGGTGTCGCTCGCGGTGTCGCACGCGGAACGGGCGCCGAACCTGCTGGCCTTCTTACATCAGTACGGCGTCAACATCGAGCCGGTCAGCTACGACGATCCGGCAGCACGCTCAGCAGTTCGTGCGCACCGACAGACGTTGGTATTGGTCGTCACCAGCGACTTTGGCCGGCAATTGGACTCTGGGCAGCCGGCACCGCTGGCGTTGTACGCCGATTCGTCGGACCTCTCGAATGCGAGGGGGGTCGGCCGCGTGAAGGTGCTGCTCGGGCAATATGGGGCGATACTGGCGCGGCTCCGAATAGCCGCGCGCGGCATAGATCCGCTCGTGCTCTCACCCATCGTCGTGCAGGACATCGACGTCTCGACGCCCGCTACCCGTTCCGTTATCGCGCTCGGGACGCTCAGCTATCTGATACTGCTCACCACGTTGATGGGTGGCATGTACCTGGCTATCGACGCCACTGCCGGCGAACGGGAACGGGGTTCGCTCGAGCCGTTGCTGACGGTTCCGGTGTCACGCCATCATCTCATTTACGGCAAGATCCTTGCGACCTGCGCCTACATGACGCTGTCGCTCGTCCTCACTGTTACGGCGTTCGCAATCGTGCTGCGCCTCGTGGGCCTCGAGCGCTTTGGGATGAGCGTGAATTTCGGGCCGCTGGTGGCGCTGAAGCTGATTCTGTTCTGCCTGCCGCTGGTGCCATTGGGCGCGGCGTTGATGACCATCGTGGCGGCCTTTACCCGCAGTTACCGCGAAGCGCAGACGTATCTCGGCTTCGTATTGATCATCCCGACACTGCCGCTCGCCTTCGCTGGCGTGCTCGGCTTGCGGCCTTCAGCGGGATTCATGGCAGTGCCGTCGTTGAGTCAACACTTCCTCATCACGAGTCTGCTGCGCGACGAGCCGGTCTCGGC
>JAQGOG010000052.1 GCA_028293765.1 Gammaproteobacteria bacterium | reverse complement strand
AGACCGCGACGCCCGGGCACGATTACAGCTATCCGTACGCATACTTCCAATATAACTTTTCAAAGTCCGGTGCTCACTTTCCAGTCACGCCGAACAAACCGAACTAATGTTATCACCGGCGATCCATTCGAAAACCACCGCTAGCGCCATCTGCGCTGGCGTGGCGGCCGGCGCGCGCCAGCAATTGCTTGCGACTTCGCAAACTGTCCTGCGACTCAATGCGAGTCTATCCATTGCGGAATTTCCGGGAAACGAGTCAGGCAGCGAGGCACGAACTGACATCCGTCAGTGCGCCGTCTACAAGCCATCTTCGGCGCGGACCACGTCGACGCGCGCTCACCGATCCCTCCTTATCGCGCGCGTCGCTACAGCGTGAGAATCTACGTTAGAGACGCGCGACAGGCCGCGCATCCCCAGACTTTCGAGCAACTCGAGATCTATCCGCTCGTCAATGACCCCGAAGCATCCGAGACGCGGCCGACCCAGGCCCTTCTGCTCGGGATGATCGATGCCCGGATTTGGAGCCGCTGCGCGTTCAGTTCCCAGAGTATGGGATAGCGCAACGCAGATCGAATGACTCCGGCTGAGTACCGTTCGAGCAAATTCCTGCAGGGGCATTCCTATGAACGCATCTGGTTGAGTAACGATGAGCTATTCTCCGCAGGTCTTAGTGACAAGGAGGAATTGTCGAAAGAGGGCCAACGGCAGATCGACGACGCCATGACCGCTCTCGTTCCCTACCTCCCGAACAGCCCGATAGTCGTGGAGGGATATGCAACGCAAGGCTCGTCCAGCGAACGGTTCATACGAGCACAAGAACGCGCCGTTGCCGTTCAAATCTAGCGATATTACGCGTGCACCGTCCGACGCGGTGGCTACCGAGCCAATGGAACGGTAAGGGCTCATTCAATCGCAGATGGCAAGCCCTCACCGCCTCACCGACCGCGCATAGGTCCGCGTATCTTTGATCGGGAGACGCTCGAGGATGCATCGTTTAGCCGTCTACTCGGGGCGTCCTCCCAGTAGCTCGAACATCTCTGCTATGGTCGACTTGACCTGCTGTACTGCGTTGCTCAGTTGCTGCGCGTCGTGCCAGCACAGCTTCAGTCCGCTGCCTTTTCATTAGTCGACTGGACTGAGGTAACCGACCAAAGTGCTCGCGCAGGCGGCACCGCCCTAGTGAATCTGGCCAACCACCGCAAAAGCGCGCTCGTCAGCAGAAATGCGCGGGTCTCAAACATCCCGGTCGATGCGGTGCGCGGCATCGCGATGCACGTTCAATTCATTTGTCCTTATGGCCGTGCTCTTCGTCATGGCCATGACCCTTGTCATGACCGCGACCATGCCCATGACCTCCGCTGTGATCGCCACCACCGTGCTGGTAACGTGGCACGTATTCGTTGTTGTACCAGTCGTCTCCCACAAAGTAGACCGGCCGGCCGCAGGCGTTGTACTGCGCGCAATGCCTACTCCAGTGTTTCTCGTGGCCCGGCGGCACATGCAGGTAGACCGGCGGGACTGAAACGAACTCCGGCGACCGCCGGATCACAACAGGTTGCGGGTAAACCAATTGCGGCTGGGGGAAGTTGCCAATGTCGATCTGCCCGTAGAAGCCGGGCTCACCGATGCTGATGGACACGCCTACGTCGGCGGCAAACACCGGGGCGACACAGGCACCGAACAGAAGCGTGCACAAAAGTCTCTTCATATCTTGGTACTCTTTTCGTCAGCGTCTGCGAGGCGACCCGCAGGTGGTTTCAGACAGACGTTCAATTCAATGCGATCTCAACCGGGTTGCCGCTATTGCCGGTAAGTTCGATACCGGTAAATTTGACCACGACCGCTTGCGGAGAATGCCTGCCTGCGGCTGAACGCAGCCCAAACGGACTCGCTTTGAGCTAACAATATAGGTCAGGGGCAAGGGACGGCGACGCCGACGGCAGGCCCAATCATCGAGTTAGTGTGAAATTCGCGGGAAGCTGTCGCCCGCATGCGACAGCTGGTGCCGCGCCAGCGCCGCAATGCAAGCCGACTGACCTCACCCCGTCAGTTTTCTCCCGATGACTTCCAGTAGATTTCCTTGCGCGTAGGAACGATGGTCGGGCGGACTTCCTGTGGAGCGATAGCCGCGCTAGCGCCGCCTGCAAGCTGAGCGGCCCCGATCACGATGGTTTCCACGCGCCCGTCAACAGGCACGGTGGCAAGCACGGGCGAGGGCGGCAGGCCGAACCCGATGAACACCGCCGAGCGAGTCCCGCCACACGATGCGCCGGTCGCGCCGATACCGCCGGATGCATTGAACAGGTTGACCCAGTAGCCGTGCGCTTCACCTAATTGCGTCGAGCAGGTGCCCTGTGCCGCGGGAATCGGTCGGTTGGTGCTGAAAGCCACCATTCCCGCCGCAATCACCGCGGAAGTGACTGTCTGCTCGCCCTGACCATATTGGTTCAGGTCCATGAACCAGCCCTTCATGTTCGAGCTTGGCAGCGCGCCCGGTGTACTGCAACTCGTGGGGGACGTAAAGTCATCCATGAACGTGGTGTCATCCAGGTTGGCTGCGGTCGTAGAGGCCAGACTGTCGCGATAGACGTAGAACCGGTTGAGGACGGCGCTGTAGGGATACTGGCTCTGCAGGGGGTGCTCGCGGTCACCGGAACCGAGCGCCAGGTAGACCTGCCCGCCCGGGGCCGGCAGGAGGGCCGGAGGAAACAGGAACTTGCGTCCCGCGCCGTTGGTGTAAGCGACACGATTCATCGTCCAGTCGTTTACGTTCGCTGCCATGTCGATGCGGTAGATGTTGCCACCGGTGTCGACGGCATAGGCATGATCCACGACGCCTGCATTGACGACCGCGATCAGAGCCACATCGGCTGCAACACTGCGCGTGGTGCTGAAGAACCTGATTACCGCGCCGGTATTGGCGTCGAGCACGTACACCCCCGCTCCTTTGGGGGTCGTGCAGCTCGGGGTCGCCGTGTTCGCGTCCTCACAGGGGTCGTATCCGGCGCCGACGAAAAGCACCGGGCCGCTGTAACCGAGAACGCTCGCCGCCGCGACGGGAACAGACCACGTCTGTCCGATAGCGCTCATTGCCGGTGTGCATCCCGTATCGCTGGTCAGATGAGGGCAGCCGGCCTTCCACTTGAATACGGGCGCTGTCGGGTCGGTGACATCGAAAGCGTAAATCATCCTGCCGCCGCGGCGCATCGTGGGATAGATCCAGACTTTGGAGTTGCCGGCGCTCTGATATAAGCCGATCGATCCGTCGAAGTAGTAATCCTTCGGCACCGGAGTCGGAACGATCCCGGCCGGCATGCTCGGATAGCTGATCAGCGGGAAGTCGTACATCAGACGCGCGAAGCCGGTAGGAGTGGCCGGCGGTACCGCCGGCGCGGGGACGTAAAATTCCGGAGCCACGAACGCCCACCGCTCGGCGCCGGTCGCGGAGTTGATTGCCCGCAACATGCCGTCATTTGAGCCGTAGTAGACGGTAACGCCGCTCGCGCCGCCATAGTCTACCGGCAACGGTCGGGAATGAATCGCATCGCCGTGCAGCGACGGCCGACTCTCGGTGACATTGCCGTTGCCATTTTCGTCATTGACATCCTGGCCAAGGATGTAGCTTACCAACGTCGACGGCAGTCCGGTGGATGTCGTGTTGAAAGTGGTCAGGCTCGAGCCGGAGAGGCCGGCAAGTGTGTAGACGGTCCGGTGGACGGCCCAGGTCGGTGTCGCATTCGTAGCCGGCGGATTGTTGCCCTTGCGGACGACCTCCGCCACTCCGCCCTTTTCCACGGCCGCTCCGTCGGGAGCATCCGAATACGGACTGAAGGATGTAGAAGGGCAGTTTCCTTTCGGCGCGGGCGTCTCCACGATGTTGTTCCAGTACGTGCCGGAATCAGTCGTCCAGAAACTGATCGCGCAGGGCGTGGGGAAGCCGGTCAGCAGATTGACGGCAGGGACCGGCGGGCTGGAGTTGTCGCCGAGATTGGTGCTGCCCGCCACGTCGATCAGCTGGTATTCCTTCAAATTACCCAGCCACTGCGGCTTGGCGTTTGCGTCGGGACGGAACATGGGAATGAAGACCTGATTCCTGGCCTGGGCCCGGTTCGTCGCGTTCACCGGCAGGCTCGCCGAGGCGAACGTCGTGTTGACCGCCTGGATCTCGGCCAGAATGGTCGCCAGGGCCGAGGTGATCGCGGCCTGGCTGCCGACCTGAAAATATTTTCCGCCTCCCATCCGCGCGGCATTCCACAGCGAGTTCGAATAACCGACGTTCTGCTGTGCGTTGTATGCGTCCAGTACATACGTGACGACCGAGCCGTTGTTATTGCCCGAGGGGACGATGACGCCGTTGGCGAACAGGTATCGGGTCCATTCGTCGGTCCACGTATCCAGTCCCGCCGTCGCAACCAGTGCGGGGTTCGCGTCCGCCACGGTCGACTGGTAGGTGTGCTGGCCGATTGATCCACTATTGCTAGCGTTGTTCGCGATATAGATGATGTAAGTTCGCGCGCAAGGCTTGGTCGAGCTGAGCGGGCTCTGATATACCGCGCCGCGCATCGCGAAGCCCGAGGTCAGTCCCTGGCCTGCAGCCGAGTACGGGTCCGCATTGCCGCTGACGTCCACCTTGGCGTTCTGCGCCGCATAGGAGGATCCGTAAGGTCCGGTAAACGCAGGCAGGCCCGACAGATATTTGTAAATTTCGTAGAACGCGGCGTCCTCATCCTTGCTCGCCATACCCGACAGCTTCTCCGTCGGGTCGTTGATATTGTTCTTGATGGCGGACAGGATGTTCTGCAGGGCGGTCGTGTTCGACGCAATGGTCATGTCGCGCATGCCGAAGCGTATGTATCCTCCGCCAGTGCCCGGCGTAGCGCCGTTTGCGGTCGTGCCGGCATAGGAACTCAGCAGGGCCACACCCACGTTCATTGGCTGCGCCGCCGTGATGGTGCTCAATTCGGCCTGGATTGCGGCCAGCTCCGCCACACCCTGAATGCCGCTGTTGTCGGGCCATTTCTGCGCGGCACGGCTCCAGTTGGGGCTGTTGTCGATGAGGAAGAGCACGTTCGGCGCGTCGGCCATGCCGCCCGAGGAGCCGACGAAGATGTCCGTGTCGTCTGCCATCGTACACACGGGAATGATTGCAGCGGCAAGACACAGCGTGATTGTGCAAAGGACTCGCCGGCGAAAATTGTTCATGACGGGTTCCTTAGTTCAAGGACAGACGGTGGACGACGGCACGCGCACCGCGATACCGGCGTTTACAACGTATTTCGCGTTGTCGACGGACGCCCGCGCGTCCCAGACGCTGTTCGAGCACATCGAATTGTTGTTGGCAGATCCGGCAACCCCGAAATCCTGGCTCGCTCCGATCAGGCAGCCGGCATCCTGAGGATTGGCGAAATCGAGTGCCGTGACCGCGAGCGGCTGAATGGCGACGCACGTCGGCGTGACTACGACCACCATGTCGGTAACGCCGTCTCCGTTCAGGTCGACGCACGTGGTGTTCGCAGCTCCACAAGGGTTCGGTGTGGCGTTGGCCGGGGTCTCGGTGAACTGCGTGCTGCTTTCGATCTGCTGGATCACCCCTTGGGCGGAGGAGAATGCGTGAGCGCGCTCCTGCATATTGCCGACGATCAGCAGATTGCTTTTGCCGAGGCGAAATGAGGTGATTGCCAGCAGCGTGATCAGAGCAAGCATGATGAGGCTGACGATCAAAGCGGCGCCCCTCTGTCCGGATCGCGCGATTTTCACGGAGCATTCCTCCCGGACGTATTATTGAGGCGCACCACGGATTCGTAGGTGTGACGTTTGTAGCCGTCACCGAACGGGCCGACGGTATTGACCGTGCCGGCGGCGTTCAGCCCCAGCGTGTAGACCTTGCTGTCGACGTAACCCCCCGTGGTCGTCGTGTTTCGCGTCAGCACGGCGACCTTTGCCGCCACGGTATTACGCCAGTACCCGACGCAGGTCGCCGGCGCACATCCGTTATAACTGTCCGGATCGGCCGTAAACACGGCCGGCGCTCCAGTGGTTGGAACGCTCGTGTCGAGGCCGTATTCGATCTGCAGGTTCTCGATACCTTCCACCAGCGGGACGATGGTGAAACCACCGATTGCGAGCTCCGCGCGCTTGAGTGTCGGAATGCCATCGCCGGCCTTGTCGTTGTTGGCAACGAAATAGATGTGGGTGCGGAACTGGTGCCGCGGGGCGGCGGTGGTGCAGTCCCTCTGATGCAGTGTCAGGTTGGCTATATTCGCGTCGAGGGCGTAATACGTGGCGACGTTCCCCGAGGCCAGCTCGGTTAGGCTGTCGCAACTGGATGCCTGGATGTAGGTAGCTCCGGCGACATACGCATCGCACCCAGCATCGCCCACTGCGCAAGTGCTCGCGCGGCGTATTACGAGAATGTCTGTTCCGGGGCGCATATCGGTCAGGCAGGGTGGAGCGTTCGCGCCATCGTCATATCCCTGAACGGCGATCGGGAGAGCGCCGTTCAGCGTGGTGAGGTCGGTGGCGCAGGCATCGGGTTTGGCAGCAGGCGATGCCAGCGGGAGGGGATTGAGTTCGGCGAGATACCCGGCATTGTGCAGATCGTCGGTGAGCAGCTGCAACGCGTAGCGCCCGTTCTCCGTTTGTTGATTGGCTCGGTCAATCTCAGCGCGAGCCCGGCTGTTGTTGGCGAAGATGGCGACGAGTGCGGTCAGGATGGCCACGCCGATGGTCATGGCGATCATGAGTTCGACGAGCGTATGGCCGTAGTCTGATCGGCCGCTCACGCTCGACCGTAATGTCCGGCCGAACGGGGGCGCGGCGATGCTCTCGTGAATCAGTGTAACTGGCATGACGTCGTTGGGATCGAGACGGTGGTGGCGAGTACGCGCCGATAGGAGTCATCGGCACCGTATTGTCCCCGGCCGCAGACCAGGGTGGAGGCCACGGTGCGATTTGTGCCCTGCCACGCCACTGCTACTTGGTAGATGCCGGGTGCGCAGACGCCTGTGGCGGGATTGGACGCTCGTATCTCGGTGACACAGCCGCGCGCCCCGATCATGCCGCCGACGTTTGCCGCCAATTTCTGTTCGGCCGCACCTTTGAGTGCGTTACTCCATTCGCACAGATCGCGATCGGGGCCCACCGCGATTCCCGTGCAAGCGACTGGTTCCGCATCGCCAGTGCCCAGGGGGCCGGTCGTGACGTAACTCGCGGCCTGATCGCGATTGGCGCTGATGCGCTCGGCCATGTCGGACAGGACTACCAGTGCCTGGGAGCGCTGATACGACTCCATTTCGGCCACGCCCATCTTGCTCTGCAGGCCGGCGACGCCAAGCAGTCCGAAGGCGAGAATCAAAAGCGTGACCAGCACCTCGATGAGCGAGGTGCCGCGCTGCAGCCGGACTGTCGCGCGTCGCAATGCCGGAACCTGCCGAGCTGTCAGCATGCCGCCGGCTGCATGTACGGGCGGCCGGTCAGATCGACCGACACGCACTGATAGTTGGTGCTCGAACCCGATGTGGTCGTGATGAGGAACGTCGGCGCTTCGCCCGCTTGAAGCCGTCCGGACGGGCGATAGCTCACGCTGGCCGGTCCGGCGATCGTGACGCCGGCAGCGGTCCCGCGATCCTCCAGGAGATTTCCGGCTGGATCGTAGATCTGCCAGCCATTAGCCCAGGCGCCGGCCTTTGGAGACAAGGTCACGTTCGCGTTGCGCTCGATCGCCTCGCTGCGCGTCCTGACCAGAATCGTAAACAGCTCGGACGCATATGTTTTGGCGCGCTGATTCGCGACCAATCCGCTGAATGAGGGTACGGCGACGGTCGCAAGTATTCCCGCGAGCGCCATCGTCACGACCAGTTCCGTCACTGTAAATCCTGAGGACCGTCGGCGCGCGCTCGCGGGATGTTGCCTTACCGCCGCATGGCGACGATCCGGTGGTTGCTCGTTCATCGTGGTCATCATCCACCTACCACACGTTCGCAGGTGTTTTCGCACCTGTGTTGTCAATGGACAGAATGAAATCGCTGGCCTGGGGGGTGCCTGGAATCGGTGTTGCAACGACGGCGAATGCTGGCGGGGTGCCGCCGGGAGGCGCGCAGGGAGGCGTCGCGAGTTGACAGATTTGGAGGGTGTAGAACGAGGCGACGACGCTTGGGATCGTCACGTTGAGCGTCGGGACATCAGGTGCGTATGCACGGGCGTCCAGCAGATATTGCTGCTGCCGCTGGGCGATATCCATGAGCGCTGATTCGGCGTCGGCGCGCCGGCTTTTTCTCATCTGGACCATATAGGACGGGTAGGCGATGGTGGCCAGGATGGCCACGATCGCCACGGCGATCATGAGCTCGATGAGAGTAAAGCCCGGCGCCGGCAGACCCGCGAAGGCTGAGGACGGCCGCGCTGCGGGGGAGGGCTGAGAGCGAGAGCCGGAACAGTACGCCATAGTGAGATCCCATAAGTGAGACAAGAGGTCTCACAGACGGAAAGCATCTCATCGGTTTTAGCGATCCGATGTGACGCAGGACACAGACTGAGAGCCAGGAGACCGGCGCGACAGCAGTCGGGAAGTTATTGTTCAATTTGCAATGTAACTTCGCTGATCGGCACGCATCGCCGTCCGCGGAGCCTTAAGTCTGGGACGTGTATGTGTCCCGGCGCGGCAGATCGGATTAATCGGATCTGCGGCAGATCGGATTAAGCGGATCATAGGTCTCATCACGCACTACATTCTGTTCTTTATTGAATTCGCCTCGCGATCCGCACACGTCGCGGGCATCACTCCTCATCCTGACAGTTCACTGATGACGCAGATTGCCCGCATGCCGCCTGCACTGAACCGCGGGAGCGCAGTTATGGCGGCCGGGCAAAATGCCGTTCTGCGACGCGTGTCGCAATTCACCAGCGCCCATACTCAAGAGGTCCAAAGCGTACGCTTGCGCTGCAGGGGAGAGTGTGTGCTAGTTTGTCTCACATATGGTATCCGCGTCCACGACCCAAGTGTTAGCGGCGACACGGCAGTGGCTCAAACCGCTCGTTCACGTGCTGATCCGCTGTGGGATTACGTGGCGGGAATTCGCTGAAGTCGCCAAGACAACTTATGTCGAAGTGGCAACCAGCAAGTTCGGCAAACGCGGCAGGCCAACGAACGTATCGCGTACTGCGGTACTTACAGGTCTGGCGCGTCGGGAAGTGCGTAGACAGCGAGAGCGGCTCGCCGAGGGACCGGAGGCGCTGACGGGATATGTCACGAAGGCTTCGCTAGTCCTGTCGGCGTGGCATTTGGACCCGCAATTCCTGGACTCGACCGGCAAACCGGCGCTGCTCGCTCTCGATGGCGAGGGCGCCACCTTCGCCGCCTTGCTGCGCCGCTGTGGCGCTGGCGACGTGCCATCTTCAACTCTCTTGAAGGAACTGCGCAGCGCAGGAGCCATTCGCAAGGCGGCTGATGGCCGAATCGAACCGCTCCAGCGCATGTACGTTCCGCAGAAGATGGACGAAGAACTCATCCGCTTGTGGGGCACGGTACTCGCGGACGTTGCGGCCACGTATGTTCACAACCTGACGCGAGATGGCAAGACGCCTGCGCGCTTTGAGCGCGCGGCCTTGAATGATCGTGTGCTGGCGAGCGCACTCCCTGAATTCCGGGAGTTTCTCAACCACGAAGGGCAGGCATTTCTCGAGCGAGTCGACTCGTGGCTGACGGCGCACGAAGCAAAAGAAAGCGCAGGCGGCTCTGCGAAGGCGACCATTCGCCTGGGTGCCGGCGTGTACCACCTGCAGGACTGATTCCCGTGACCAAAACAGAAAATCATATGCCTGGAGCAATGACAGTGAATCGTACACGCACCGGGATCGGCGCAGCCGCAGCGATGCTGCTGGCGGCGTGCGGCGGGTCCACCGATGTCGCCGGTATCCAAGGCTCCGGCAGCCCGAGCCCTGCAGCCGCCGTCGGTCCGATTACGAGTTTTGGCAGTGTCTTCGTGAATGGGGTGGAATACATCACGTCCGGCGCCCAAATCCTGATTGATGATCAGCCCGGTGCGGAGGCACAACTGCACGCGGGCGAGGTTGTCACGATCCATGGCAGCGTGAATCCCGATGGCGCTACCGGGACGGCGACCGAAGTTTCCTTCACTGGCAATGCTCAGGGACCGGCAACCCAGATCGATCTCACGAACAATGCGCTGCTCGTCCTCGGGCAGACTGTTCGGGTAACGGGCTCGACATTGTTCGACGATGGCATTCAACCCGGAGAGCTTTCCGGTCTGCAGACCGGCACCCTCGTCGAAGTGAGCGGGTTTGCGAACGCCGCTGGGGAAATCGTAGCTTCCCGCATTGACCTCAAGTCCGCGGGCAGCAACCTTCAAGTCAAAGGTGTCATCCAGGCGCTGAATACGACGGCCCACACGTTCCGTGTCAATGCGCTGATCGTGGACTACAGCGCGGTGGCGTCGGCAGCCACTCTTGCCGACGGGAACACCGTCGAGGTGCAGGGAGCGTCCCTAACCTCTGCCGGCGGGTTGCTCGCGACGCGTGTCGAGGTGCCGCCAGGCCTCGGAGCCACCGCGAACCAACATGCGGACATTGAAGGAATTATTACGAGCTTTACGTCCGCCGCGGATTTCGCGTTGCAGGGGCAAAATGTCACCACGGACGCCAACACGAAATTCGTGCTCCATGCAATTTCGCTCGGCGTGAACGTCAAAGTCGACGTACAGGGCGCGTTCAACGCCACGGGAGTGCTGCTGGCACAGAAAGTCGAGGTCAGGCCGGAAAGTTCAAGCCTCGTGCGCGGGCTCGTCGATTCCGTGACGGCGACCGGCAACGCGCTGAGCGTGCTGGGCGTCAACGTCACGACGAGTGTTTCGACCGCGTTCTACGACAAGTCAAGTCAACACGTAAGGCTGTTTCGCCTGACGGATCTGCACGCGGGCGATTATGTGGAGATCGACGGAACGGAAATCCAGCCTGGCACCGTCAGCGCCTCCATTCTCGAACGTGACACCGCCGAGAACCGCTCCTACCTCCAGGGGACTGCGCTCAACGTCGCCGAGCCCAGCCTCACCGTACTGAGCGTCACCGTGACGACCAACGCGCAGACTCATTTCGCCGGCCCCGGCGGGGCGGCGACTGGCGCTGCCGCCTTCTTCAGTCAGGCCGCGGATCACGTCGTGAAAGTGCGCGGGTCATTCTCGGGGGGAGTGCTCACGGCTGATCAGGCTCAAATTGAACGATAAATGGTGATGGAGCGCGTCTGACTAGACGCAAAATGGGCGGAAGGGCGTGCTCAGCGCGGCGCTAGGTGGAAGCGCAGAAGGACAGGTCGGCGCGTAGCAGTCCAGTCAAACTGCGCCAGCGACTCGGCGGAATGCCGAGCCAGTATCATCGCAAGCAGCTTGACCAGCTTCGGTTCTGTTTCTGGACAATACGGCGGTGAGCGCCATCGCCCCGCATGAGCGGGGCGATGGCTAAGAATTCGACAGTCCGCAGCTCAGAAATTCCCCGAGCCCGTTACCACGTCCTGTTGGTGAATCGGCGTGGGCACGAATTGCGAACCATAGAACCAGACTACGTCCTGCACATTGTTGGTATCCGTCCAGAATGCATGGAACGTGTCGTCTGCGCCGACGGCTAGATCAGTGTAATCGCCGATGAATCCTCCTCCGAATCCGTAGCGGGTGTTCGTCGGCTGCGTTGACACTTTATTGAGAACGCTCGTCGTCAGGTCTGAGACATAGTAGTCGAGGCGTGCATTGTGAATATAGCCGTCGAGGGTAGTGCAGGTGATTCGCCCGACCGGTGCCGGCGGGGCGCTTGCGCAGTCCTGCCAAGGAGAAACGACGTCCGCTGCGTACGCGGACATGTACACACGCCCACTGGGCGCGGCTGCAACGCCGGGCCAAAACGTATCGACGCGGTCCGCTGCCGGCGCCACAAGACCCCCGGCCGGATAACCGACCACGGTGCGATTTGACGCGTTCAATGCCGCGAATATCGGCGCCGGTGCGCTCCAGGTCTGGCCGCCGTCCGTGGATTTGCTGAACACGGCGGCGGCATGGCAGCCGCTATAGACCGAATTCGTACCCACCAGGAAATCGGCGCAGCCGGCCGTACCGGCAAAGGTACGGTTGTCGTTGGGCACCTCGCTGGACCAGGCCACATAAAGGTCGCCGTTGGATGAGATGGCGCCGGCCGGAAAGCTGTTCGTTCGAAACACGGTGTACTTGGGAGCGATGATGTCCGACAGGGAGGCAATCGCGACAGGCTTCCCAAACGTCACGCCACCGTCCGTGGACTTCACGATGTATGTGCTACTCAGCGCAGCAAGTCGGGTCGATCCTTCGAATATCACATAGACCGTGCCGTCCGGTGCGACGAGGGGGCGCGATCCCTGATCGTACAGAACGTTCCCCACGATACTCTGGGGCGCACTGAAAGTGCGGCCGCGGTCGGTCGAATAAGCAAAAAAGATTGGTGACTGGACATATCCGCCGTTCTGGGGGTTGAAGATGAACCGCGTCCAGCTGAGGTAAATGCGGTCCCGAAAGGTGCTGGATGCGTTTGCGTCGGCGGCGATCCACTCTTTGTCGTTGAGTGTCGAGGGCGCGGTTGTGGCGTTGATGAACGTCGGTGCACTCCAGCTCAGCTGGCCGCTGCGGCTGAATGTCCCGCGGCTTACGGTGACCGTGTTTGGCGGTGACGTGCGATTAAAGCCCAGGCCCGCGTAGTAGACGGTTCCGCGGCTGTCGAACGCGAGAGCGGGGTCACCGCCCGCATCGTAGATGCCTCCTGTCAACCGCTCCACTCCCGGAATCAGCGTTCCAATATGTGCAGGATCACTCGACGTGCAACACCAGGTTGCCCCGCCGTCGTTGGAGAAGTATGTTCCGGAGTAGCCATCACCCAGCGCGCTGCAGGGCGTTCCACCCATGCTGCAGGCCCACGTTCGGGTGACGTAGTCGTTTGCTGCAGCAACGACGCGGGCGGGGTTGTTCGGATCTACGGCTATTGCCGTTTCATTCTGAGGCGCCGCGGCGGTGTCCTGATTGACCGTGACGTTGGGGGCGAGGACGCTCGTACCGTCCAGCCCGCTCGACAATACAAAGTCCGGCACGATTGGCTGAAGCGTAGGCGGTGCCGCGCTCTCCTGGGCTTCCGCCTCGATCAGGGCAGAAAATCGAACCTGCAGACCGGCCGTGCCATGTACGGAGGCCACCTTCCCTGCAAGCGTCGAGATATCGTATGAAGTCTGCGAGTCTGCAAACGCGATTGAAGTGCACGCAAATGCCCCGCAAGCGGCGAGCGCGGTAACGAGTAGTGGACGCGAGGTGCGCCGTGGGCGCAATGACTGTGAGTTCATGTTTTCCCCTCTGGATGGATTCGGAGCATTCTTGCGCTGTGCCGGATCAGATTCGGGGAGACCTCGCGCCACGCACGCACAGCGCGTAACAGACACAGGCACAAAGATCCCCAGAATGCTAGTGTTGTATGCCGCCGCGTTAGCGACGTCAACACACAATTGATGAGCCGGCCTCATTATCTGCACGGTTGCCGCCTCCATGCGAGTGAATTCCACATTATGTCGAATCCGGCAGCGGCTTGATGGCCCGGATTCGGAGTAGATTGCATCGCTTCTGGTACAAGATTTGCGCGTGACTCGACGGACTCGCCAGGTTATTGGCGC
>JAQGOG010000043.1 GCA_028293765.1 Gammaproteobacteria bacterium | reverse complement strand
TGTCGAACAAGATCACCTCACGGTCGCGAGCCAAGCCATCCGTCACCGTCGGGTCCCAGTAGTCCATGGTGCCGATGTAGTGCTGGCAAAAGACGAGCGGCACTCCTCCGGCCTTGCCGAATCGGCGGTAGGCGAAGCGGATTCCGTTGGCCTCGACGAACTGCGTCGGCGCGGTATGGTGTGTGTAGGTAGTCATGTCGAATATCCTTGAGGCTTAGCGGCTGAGGCCGTGGGCGATGCCGAGCTTGTCGAGTAAAGCCTGAGGCTCGAAATAGGCGACCCAGATGGAAGTGGCCTTGCCGTTCGTGACGGTCCAGTGCTCGGAGATCTTGATCGTCGCGTCGCTGCCGATGAGGCCGAAATTCACCAGCGCCACCACACGCTCGTCCGCGGCAAAGAAAACGTCGTAGCTGAACCGCCCGAAGTCGAGTACTTCCGGCAGATTGGGCAGCACTTCATCGCGGAAGAAGGCTGCTCCCGCTTGCACGCCGCCCCAGGGGAGATAGTTCGGCGCCGTGGTCGAGAAGTCTGGATGCAAGTACGGAGCGAAATCGGTGAGACGGCCCTGTACGCCAGCTTGGTAGTAGGCGTCTACAACGGCCATACTTTGCTCACTCGTGGTTTGGTTAGTCATGGTGGAAGCGGCGCCAGTCAGAGGATTTCGAAGATGGCGTCGACGCTCACTCGCTGAAGTCGGCGCCGAACATGGGAAGGCCGCTCTTTGACTCCGTACGCGAAGCCTCGTCTTGCAGCACGTCCCAGTGCTCGACTAGCAGGCCGTCGACGATGCGCACAATGTCTACTGCGATCCAGTTCTTCGGCCCACCGTGGTTTGAGAAGCGTCCGTGAACGATCACGAACTCCCCTTCAGCCACAATGAGCCCCGGCTCGTACTTCAGCGTCGGCGGGGTGCCCTTGATCAGATTGAAGAGGCCGGCGCGACCAGGCTCAATGTGAGCACTATGCTGGATGTAGTTGGGCGACCAATACCGCTCGGCGGCCGCGTAATCACGCTTGTTGAACAGCGTGTCGAACGCCTCGATGACCAGCGTCTTGTTTTCCGCTGAAGTAGTCCGCTTCACTTCGCTCTCCTGGAATCCGCGTCGGGTATGAGCGCTAGGGCTGCTTGCGCGCAATCGATGTCGTTCTGCACCATAGGCGCCCCGCTCACCCCGATCGCGCCGACAACTTCTCCGTCCACCTTGATGGGAAACCCTCCACCCCACGACGCCACACGCGCAAGAGTGGGGATGCCGGCCAAAAGCGATGGGTCACCCTGGATGAAGCTGAAAAAGTCCTGCGTGGAGACGCCGAACAGAGCCGTGTAAGCCTTGTTCTGGGCAATCTCAATGGTGGGCATCGGAGTTCCATCCATCCGACTGAAGGCCTTGAGATTGCCGCCGTCGTCGAGAATCGCCACGTTCTCGCTAACGCCAATTTCTCTGGCTTTCGCCAGCGCCGCATCCACCATTTTCTGCGCGAGCTCAGAAGAGATGCTGTGTTTCTTCACCACGTTAGCCATTTGAATCCTCCTTCACTTGATACGTATTGCGCGTTGATCGGGGTGTGGGTCGCTACTCGGACAGGAACATCGAGACGTGCCGGACGAAGCGCTCCGGGTACTGGTACAGCGCGCCGTGGCTCGCGTCCGGGTAAAGGATCAGCTGCGCGTTAGGAATGTTCTGCTGCAGGATGTACGAGTTGATGGTGTAGACGATCACGTCGTGGTCGCCGTTGATCACCAGCGTCGGCTGCTGGATGGCGTTCAAGTACTCGTACGGCTTCTCGCGCGGCGCGCCCCACTTCGACAGGGCCTCGCTCTGCGCCGGTGCGACCTTCTCGTTCACCTCCGGGTCTCGGTTCTCACGGCGCAGGCGAAAGCGCTTCAGGAACGCGGCACCGGCGGCCTGGCTGGTTTCGGTGGCGTCGAAGTGCACGTGCTGCCACAGCAGGTCCGGCTCTGCATAGGAGGCGCCGAAGATCCGCTGCGCCTCGGGAGTGAACGTGGCCATGCCCTCGCCGCCGCGCGGGCCGGTGCCGACCAGCACCAGGCAGCGCACTAGCTGCGGCTCGGCCAGGGTCAACGCCTGCGTCACGGTGCCACCGATCGAGAAGCCGATCAGGTCCACTTGCGTCAGACCGAGGGCCTTGATGAAGGCGGCGGCATTGGTGGCCATGTCCTCGACGGTCGTCGGCACCTCGCCGGAGCTACTGGAAATGCCCGCGTTGTTGAACAGGATCACTTCCCGCGTCGCCGCGAGGCCGTCGGTCACCAGCGGATCCCAGTGGTCCATCGTGCCTGTGAAATGCATGTTGAAGACGAGGGGCACGCCGCCGGATTCGCCGAAGCGTCGGTAGGCGAAACGGATACCGTTGGCTTCGACAAACTGCGTAGGAGCGGTCTGATGCGTGTGCGTAATCATGATCAATCGATTGGGCCTGTGAACACGATCGTTTCGGCGATTTCGTCGGGAGCGCCGAGCCGCTTCATCGGCAAACGGGAAACCCGAGTGTGCGTTGGCTTAGGCATTCATTCCGCCATCAACGGCTAGATTGGCCCCGGTGATGTACGAGGACTCGGGACCGGCCACGAACGCCACCAACGCGGCGACTTCATCAACACGCCCGTAGCGGTCGAGCGCTGTGGCGGCCTTCTGAGACACCGCCCAATCGCCCGCGGCGGGATTCAAATCCGTGTCGATCGGGCCCGGCTGGACGTTGTTGACCGTGATGCCCCGGCTCCCGACCTCTCTGCACAATGCCTGGGCAAACACTTTCACGGCTCCCTTCGTAGCCGCGTAGGCCACCAGCCCGGGCGTCGAGACGCGCTCGCCAACGGCCGACCCGGTCATGATGATGCGACCGCCGTTCTTCATGTGTTTCAGCGCAGCCTGCGTGGAGGCCATTGCGCCGCGCACGTTAATGTCGATCACGCGATCCATCTCCTCGAGCGTGGTCGTCTCGAACGTTTTCGGAATCGCTGTGCCGGCATTGTTCACAAGCACATCACGTCGGCCGAAAATCGCGACGGTCTTTTCGACCGCGCCCTTGACAGCTTCGACGTCGGCAGCATCCGCCTGGATCGCGATAGCCTTTCCGCCATCGCGTTCAATGGCTTTCACCACGGCGGAAGCCGCGCTGGCGTCCTTTGCGTACGTGATCGCCACGCTGGCTCCATCTGCGGCCAGACGTTTGGCAATCGCGGCTCCGATGCCGCGCGAACCGCCGGTGACAACCGCGACCTTGCCCGCCAATTTTTGGCCATTGTTATTGCTCATATGCTCTGTTCCTTTTTTCGTTCCTTGTTCCTCGTCGTTTGTCGGTTCCGACTGGCCGGCGCTTTTTGAACCATCGTGGCGGCATATTCGATGCCCTGGCCGTACGCCCCACAGTGTTCCTTCACGACTGCCATCACTTCTTCGTAATGTTCCTTGCGCGACCAATCGCGTTGGAATTCCAGCAACACCTGCAAGGCGGTAAGCGACACGGCACCAGCTTGCTCAATGCGGCGAATCGCCGCGTCGTGCGCAGCCTTGCTCGTGCCACCCGAAGCGTCCTCGACGGCATAAACGCCGTAGCCTTCCTCCAACATCTGCAGCGCCGGAAACACCAGACTCGTTTCACTCCAGAGTGCGGCGATCAGGAAGTTGCTCCGTGCGGTACTTTTCACGGCGGCGACCAGTTCCTTGTTTTCCCATGAGTTCAGGTTGGAGCGCTCAATCGGCGGCTGGCTGGGGAACAAGTCGAGAAGTTGCGGGGTAATATTGCCGCTGAACCCCTCGGATTCGACCGCCGTTAGAATTACCGGGGCGCGAAAAATCTTTGCCGCCTTCGCCAGCACCAGCACATTGTTGAGCAAGTCTTGACGGTCAATGTTCGCCACGCCGAAGAACATTTGCGGTTGGTGATCGATGAACAGCACTGCGCAATTGTCCGGGGTCAACAGGCCCTTATCGGTTGAGTTAAGGCTCACGAACTTTTGTTCCTGCGGTTTGATTCACAGGGAGAAGCATGAGACCTCGCCTTCACGCGGGCCATTGACCAAGCGGTCCGACTTTCCCCGCGCCAAGGTAGCGGTCCGATGCAGTCCTTTCGGAGGGGTCGAATTCGGTTAGAGCGAAATCAGGGCACACGATGCGCTGGGAAGCCTGCGGCCAGCGCGCTACCGCGAGCGTTTGCTCGCGGCGGAAACTCCACTGTAGAACTGTCTGCTAGACGGGGAGCTTACGGACAGTTCGCTAAAAAGAAGGGGAACAACGGAGCAGAAACTCCAGATTCAGCCGTTACGAAGAAATTTCTATCGTGCGAATCTGGTTGGAGCAAAACGATCAGAAGACCGCTATAGCTGGACCAGTCCGCGGCGACTTGCGACGGTGATCGCTTCCGTGCGACTGAGAACGTTCAGCTTGGTGAAGATGCTGCGCAAATGCCCCTTCACCGTGGTTTCGCTGATGAAGAGGTTCGCGCCGATTTCCTTGTTGCTCTTGCCACGCGCGAGCAAGGTCAACACTCCAAGTTCCCGGCCGGTCAGGGTTTCGCTGCTCATGCCGGCTGCCAGCTTTTCCACCAGCGCCTGCGGTATGCAGGTCTCACCGCGACTCACTTTCCGGACACACTCCAGCAATTCCTCGCGCTTAGCGTCCTTTAATAGATAGCCTTTCGCTCCCGCCTTGATCGCCCGGTAGATCTCATTGTCAGTATCATACGTGGTAAGCACGATGGTCCGGGCCGACGTATCCTCCTTGCGGATTTCATCTATCACGCCAACACCGTCCAGCTTGGGCATGCGCAGATCGAGAAGCGTCACATCAGGGCGCTGTTTCTGCCAAAGGTCAACGGCCTGGCGGCCATTCACCGCTTCGGCGACAACGAGCATGTCCGGTTGCATTCCAATTATCGAAGCCAGTCCCGCCAGAACCGTCGTGTGATCATCTGCGATGAGTATCCGAGTCTTGTGAGCAGGTGAACTTTTCCCTCCATCGTCGGCCGGCGATAGAGTGGACGCTGAAGACGGGTTTCGAGGTTTGGATGAGCGTTTCATGGCTCTTCCAGCTCGGCAGCGTTCGCGACGGGAAGGACAATCGAAATCGCCGTGCCCTTGCCTGCCGCGCTCTGGATTGTTAATTGACCTCCCATCCCTTCGGCCCTTTCTCTCATGCCCTGCAAACCGAAGCCCTCGTGCCTCCGCTGCGGATCGAAGCCGCATCCATTGTCCCGCAGGTCCAGGCGAATTTCCCTGCCGTCGAAAACGAGCAACACATTGAACTCGCTGGCCCGGGCGTGACGGAGGACATTGGTCAATACTTCCTGTCCGATCCGAAGAAGATCGGTTTCCCATTCCGGCGGCAGTTTCTGTTGTTCGCCTTGCAAGGTGAGTTCCGCGTGCACGATCGTGCCGCTGGTCATTCTTTCGATCAAATCGTTCAGTGCCTCGCTCAACTGTTTCTCCTCCAGCGCCTGTGGGCGGAGCGCTTGCACGGAGCGCCGCGCCTCGCGCAGACTCTCGCGGGCGAGTTCTCCTGCTCGATCCAGATGGCCTGAGGCTTTCACCGCTTGATTCCGGGACATGGCCTCCTCGACTGCTTCAAGTTGGACGATCACCCCCGTGAGTCCTTGCGCGAGCGTGTCGTGAATGTCGCGAGCCATCCGATTGCGCTCGGCCGTTACAGCAGCCTGCCGGCTTTGGACGGAAAGACGGGTCAACTGGATTGCCAGAGTCGCCTGATGGGCGAGAGCCCGGGTCAATTCGATCTCCTCCTGTCGGAAATCACGCTTCAGAGTAAAACGGATGCCGATGAATCCGGCAACACGTCCGGCGACGAGCATCGGTACGAACAGAATCGTGTGGACGCCCAACTCCCGCAAATGCGCCTTGAAATTCATCAGGGCAGGAGCCCAATCACCGTCGTCCAGGACTTCACGCCAGATTGCATTGCGGCCTGACCCGACACGCACCCGGACAATGGGCAGATCAATGACTTCGACGACGGCGTGAAGACCCGTGTGCAGCATTTCCCTCCACACCGGATGATCCTGTACCAACGTTGTGCGCCTTGCCGCCGGATGCATAGCACCACTACGAGTTTGAAAGCGGCCATCCTCGATCATGGCGAAGAGTTCCAGCCCATCCCCGTTCGGTTCTCGATCCCACACACTGACACTGTGGGCCCCCCACTGCTCGATTATTGTCCGCAACACATGTTCAAGTAGTCTGTCCGGGTCAGATTCCTGAGCCAGTGCGTCGAGTGTGTGAGTGAGCGCGTCCAGTTGGCCACGTGCCAGAAGTTCCGACGCGCGCAGCGATTCGGCCGACCGCTTGCGCTCAATGGCAACAGCCGTCAGATGTGTGATCTGTTTGATGATCTGTTGATGATGCGGGCCTGGGCTGCGCGGTTCACGCCAGTAAATCGCGAACGTGCCCAACACACTGCCATCTGAAGATAGGATTGGTGTGGACCAACCCGCTCGCAGTCCGTATGCGCGAGCCAGTTCAAGATAATTGGCCCACAGCGGGCTTGTTTCGATGTCAGAGACGATGACTTGCTCTTTGCGGTAGGCGGCCGTTCCGCACGAACCCACACAAGGGCCGATCTCAATGCCATCCACCGCAGCCATGAACGCTTCTGGAAAGCGGGGCCCTGCACCGCGCCTCAGGCAATTACCGTTTGGGTCAAACAGTAAAATCGAATGCAGAGAATCGCTTGAAAGGTTGTCCACAAGCCGACATAACCCATCGAGAATCACGCCGAGCGGCTTGCCAGTAGCGACCATCTCAAGAATTTGATTCTCTCCTGCTAACAGTGTCTCCGCTCGTTTGCGGTCATCGATGTCGGTGTTTGTTCCATACCACTTGACAATGGTTCCCTGCGCATCACGCAACGGTTCGACGCGGAACAGAAACCAGCGATATACGCCATCGGCGCGCCGCAACCGGGCTTCCAATTCACCCGAATTGCCGGAAGCCAGGAGCCCCTCCCACACGTCCAATAGTTGCGGGAGGTCGTCGGGATGTATCGCAACTTTCCAACCCCAACCCCGCGCCTCCTCGATGGTGAGCCCCGTATAGTCCAGCCAACGTTGGTTAAGGAATTCATTCGAGCCGTCGGGCCGACTGCACCACGCCAGCACGGGGATCGTATCAATGGTGAGTCGAAGGTAATCCTCGCCTCGCCGCAAGGCATCCTCAGCCATCGACTCATTCCGAAGCAATCCGACTTTCACGGCGGCGTCCACCGTCTCTTCCAACTGGGCGTTCATGGCGCGGTTAAATTGGCCTTGTTCACATCATCTACAGGAATTATATCCCCGTAACGTCCAAGAACTCGGTCAAATCCATTACGCGGCTGCGTGGTGGTAGTAGTCAAGCATTCCTCCAAGACGCTAACGACGGTGAGTAGCGCCGTCAGTCACAGCAGGGCTAGGATTGATCAAACTAGGCTGTGGAGTGGAGTCCGCACCATGAACGATCCATCGCTGAACAGGGAAGGCGCGAAGTCGCGTGAAATCCGTCTGAAATCCCGACTTGTCGGCATGCCCAGTGCCGACAATTTCGAGCTCGTTACGGTGCCGGTGCCCCGCCCGGCTTCGGGCGAAGTTCAAGTCCGAAACCTCTGGATGACGGTGGATCCCTATATGCGTGGCCGCATGGCCGATCGTGCGATCTATGCGCGATCGGCCCGGCCGGGCAAAGAGGTGCCTGAGGGCGCGATCGCGGAGATCCCCGCCTCCAACTCGACGATGTACGGCTGGCGCCCGAGCTTCCAAGTCGGAGAAGTGCTGGAGGGCGGTGCGATCGGCGAAGTTGCGGCCTCCGACGATCCTCGATTCAAGCCCGGCGATCTCGTCTCCTCCTGGTTCGGCTGGCGCGAACGGTTCAACGCATCTGCCGCAAGCCTGCAGCAGCTCGATACCGTCGGGCTCCCGCCCCAGGCATTCCTGGGAGTTGCCGGCATGCCAGGGCTGACGGCTTGGGTCGGCTTGCTCAAGATCGCAATGCCGAGACCGGGTGACGTGGTGTTCGTTTCGGCCGCCTCCGGTGCTGTCGGATCGGTCGCATGCCAGATCGCCAAGCTCAAGGGGCACACGGTTATAGGGTCGGCAGGCGGTGCGGCCAAGTGTGCCTTTGTCAAGGACATCGGCGTCGACCACGTCATCGACTACAAGGCGGCGGGCGATCTGACCGAGGCGCTGCTCCACGTCGCGCCCGCGGGCATCGATGTCTATTTCGAGAATGTCGGCGGCGAGCACCTGGAGGCGGCACTCGCTGCAGCCAACCCGTTTGCTCGCTTTGCGATCTGCGGAATGATCTCGCAATACAACGCCACCGAGCTCCCCACGGGACCACGGAACATCATGTTCGTCATGGGAAAGAGCCTTCGGCTGGAGGGATACGACATCGCGACCTATCTGGATTTCATGCCCGAGTTCCACAGAGAGATGACCTCCTGGATACAGGAAGGCAAGGTCACATGGAGGGAAACCGTAGACCACGGCATCGAGAACGCGCCCGCAGCCTTTCTCAAACTGTTCAAGGGCGAGAACTTCGGAAAGATGTTGGTGAAGCTCGGATGACCGACGATATCGACCTTCTCCGACCCATATCGCGTTGCGGCCGGCAGCCTTCGCCGTCGACCTCGATCGCATCGACACCGTCTGGGTAGAACGCCAAGTACTGCCGGATTGCCGATTCGGCGGCATAAGGCGCCTCGAAGGTCCAGACGGCGTCGACCGAGCGTTCGCCACCAGCCGGAATGCTGTAGTAGGCGCCGTCGCCCTCGTGGGGACAATAGAGGGTGGTCGACTGCGAGCCGCTGATCGTCCTGATGCCGAGCGACCATCGCCTCGTCAGCCGCGAAGCGATTCACCCGCGGGAATTCGTCGGCGAGATCTTCATCGGCGGCTCGGAAAAGGCCACGGTGCTGGGCGCCGTGACCCAGGACTATCTACCTACGCCGCTCAGGGCTCAACATCCAGCTGGACCACGGGGTGGACAACATCGCGATGGCCATCTCCCTGGTTGCGTGATGCGATCGGTGTAGAGAAGCTGACGGCCCTGGCCGATCGCGGTTACTTCAAGGGCGAAGAAATCCTTGAGTGCGAGCGAGCGTGAGATCGGGTTCTTCGTAGGTCGGAATCTGACCGAAAGGGTGAAGCATACGATGTGCGCGCGAAGCTGCACGCGGATGACACGCCCGTACCGGTGCTCTCTCCCGGCAAAGGTACGATGAAGACGGGGCACCTATGGGTGTACGTGCGCGATGATCGCGCTTGCGCTGATCAGACTCCGCCCGCGGTGTTGTTCCGCTACTCTCCGGATCGCAAGGCGGTGTATCCTCACCGGCATTTGCGGCCCTTCGTCGGTGTACTACAAGCCGATGCTTACGCAGGCTTCAACGCTTTGTACGAGCGTCCTCGCGATCCGCTGTTAGAAGCCGCTTGTTGGGCCCACGCACGCCGTAAGTTTTACGACATCCACGAGGCAACCGGCTCACCGATCGCGCGTGAAGCGCCGGAACGAATCGCCGCGCTGTATCAGATCGAAGAACAGGTCCGGGGACGGCCTCCGGATGAACGAAGGGCGACGCGCCAGGCCCGAGCGGGACCGCTGTTGGATGATTTACACCGGTGGTTAATAGACACCGTGCGAACGCCATCGAAGAAGTCGGAGCTCGCGGGGGCGATCCGCTATGCTCTCTCGCGCTGGGCGGCGCTCACACGCTGACGGTCGTATCGAGATTGACAACACGGCCGCAGAGCGGGCGCTTCGCGCGGTGGCCCTCGGCCGCAAGAATTTTCTCTTCGCCGGATCTGACACTGGTGGCGAGCGCGCCGCGGCGATGTATACTCTCATCGGCACGGCAAAACTCTGCGGGTTAGATCCCCAAGCTGACTTGCAGCATGTCCTAGAGCGCATCGCCGATCATCCCATCAACCGGATTGAAGAGCTGCTGCCCTGGGCCATCGCTACCACACCGAGAGCGATGCCGCGCGCGGCGTAAGCTTACGAGGGCAGCGAGATGGTCTCGGCTCCGATCAGGTTCCGCGCAGTGAACAACTTTGTCACCTGGGTGTTTCTGCGACTCTACGCCAGAGCCTTAGCACGCCCGTCCCGGAACTTACCCGACCAAGCTTGCGACGATGCGATCGTGCAGACCGGGATGGTGCTCGGAGCCCCGCTCGGAGCGGTGTTGGTCGCGATCTCTGAGTTCATACCAGGCGCCGGAACGCACGTCGACAAGCAAGATCCATTTTTCGTGGCGGTAATGATCGTACTAGTCGTAGTCATGATGCGGTGGGTAAAGAAGCAATGCAGCTCTTACCGAAATATGCCCGAGGCGGCAGAGGCCTATCGCTCCCGGTCGCAGCGTCTGACCACGTTCGTCGGCTTTCTCCTTCTTATGGTGTCGTTACCCGCCGCTGTCGGTATCGGCCTTCACATGTTGCGTCACTGAATGAGTTCAGTACGACGACGGGATCGATGAAAGCTTGGCATCCGTTGTCAACGCGTGCAAACCGGACGGTTACCACTGAAATTACATTCGGAATCATAGAGACATAGAGACATAGAGACTGCTACATCGGCGCTGTAAACCCTCGAGAAGCATGGCAAGAGCATGATGCATCTATCGCGAACCAGACGCGAGACAGTAACGGCGCTTGGGATTGCAAGCTCAAGGCTACTTCCTGAAGGACACCTCGACCGACTAACGCCAATAAACAGGTCCAGGCTTACTAGGAAAACGATGTTCGCGCTCCTGCCAAAGGGCAGCATGCGCCCACGGTGGGACCATTGCGCCCCGGTGCTTGGTGACAATGCTCAAGGCGTCCAAGTCGGCGCCCGAGTTCTAAATCTTGCCCTTGGGCACAGCCGCTCCACCGTCGCTAGGAAGTAGCGCACGGGCGCCGCGAACTCTTCAGAGCGGTTAGCACGGCGTCCTAAACGGTTGCTTGCCCGTCACTCATCGAAAGAGAAAGACCGATTCGGCCCCCGAGCCACATCGCCCCAAATGCGGTTCGGAAGATCATGGCGCGCAAAGAAAATCATTCGATAGATTGGATGGCCTTGGTCATTGTGCACCAGGGGCATTTCTCGGCTGTGATCGAATCCCAGCTTACGGACTTGTTCGCGCCAATATTTGAAGAAAGCGGCCTTGACGTTCGGCCTGCTTGCAGACAAAACAGATGGTTGTTCCCGCCAGCCAGGCGCAGTGCCGTCGAAGCGAGCGCGAGCCGGATCGAACTCCAGCTCAGCGTTGCGTTGCAAATCCATGGTGGAAAAGTTGACGGCGAGATCTACCTTTAGTTTTGCCAACTCTTGAATAATCGCGAGCGATAGTAACTCCAGATTATATGGATCGACAAATGCCATGCATAGTGCGCCCTGGGGCACCACCTGTACCATTCTCGGAACAGTTTCGATTGCCGGGCCGGCAATCGAAATAACGGAAGCGCCGAGCGTTTTAAGTCGCTTTTCGCAGGCAAGCGCGCGTTCGGAGTTGATATCTCCGACGAGCATATGTGTGAAGGGGGCTGTGTCAGCTAGCGTTCGCCATGCCCGCACTGCCCCTCCGTCCCGTGTGAACGGTTCACCTTTTACTTGGATTCGACCGGGTCCGGCGAATGGATCAATAAATACGCGGCTCGGCCACTTCTTCCACGCATGTCGAGTAGCGTGGAGGTACTCACATAACAATCGATGCTTTTGCTCTGGAACCCAGGCGCCCACCCCTTCGTCTTTTGGGCCTCGCTCGACGATCAACTCAGGACATGGGTCCGGATGTATCGTTTGCTCGACTTTTTTTCCGCGCATCTGCGTGCGCTCCTCCCTAGCAACTTAAACGGGTGGATAGCCGTCCCAAGTTCTGCCGTCTAATATCCGGCCGCTCAACTGCTTCGGTCTCCAGGATAGCCGCTCAAGTCTTCCGGCTTCATCCTGTAGTTCGATGATTCTCTTTACCGGTTCACCCTGCGATTCAGGGCTCCAATGCCCCCATTGTTTGAAGTGGAATGGAACGCTATAGGTGCGACACTGATCGCGCAATAGCCGAATCCAGTTAGGGTGCGTCGGACGCGCCTCACCGCCACTTTCTCCGCCGGCAATGACCCAGCCGATCTGCTCTTGCTTTAGCCAAGGTGTGAGATCGATAGCGGAGAGCAGCGGCTCACAGGACAGGAAACGGACGTGAGCGTCGGCCGTGATCAGCCTTTCGATCCGGCGCTCCGCCCAGCGTTGATTCTCAGCCGTTGTTCCGAGCCAAACGTTCTGCCGCGGACTGTGCGCCCACGGGTAAACATGCTTAATCTGACCAGGACGCTTTGTCAGTAGAAGCCAGTCCAAGTTTGGAGTCTTCTCGATGAGTCCCCAAAGCTTCTCCCGCCAAAAATCTAAATCCGACCGTGGCTCGAACACATCGGCCATCGACGCGCAGAACACTCTTGGGCGCTTCCCGAGACGCGCTGCCTCCGCATCCCAGCGTAAGGGCTCGCGCCAGTGGTGCTCGCTGAAGAACCGACGCGGCGCGCTGCCTCCCCATAGCTCGTCACCAAATCGTCGCGACCAACTTTCCGCATAGCAGTGCGCGCAAGCGGGTGACAGCTTTACGCATCCCCACCAAGGATTGAAAGTATGGTGAGTCCATTCAATGTCGGAATCCTTAGCCACTCCTCAGTGCTCCTTGGTCCGGTTCGGTGCTCGCTCGGGAATTGAGAAACGATCATAGGCAACCAAAGCAAGCACTGTATTTTTATACAGTTCCGCAGTGATTTGCAAGATACCTCATAATCCGTAAGCGTACGGCCGGCCCACATTGATTGCGGATATCCGATCAGGTAGCCCATCGCTGGAGACTCAATCTGCAGTTCTATCCCTATCTTCGAGCACCCGGCTTAAGAAGCGGACGAAGCTGAATACGTCGCGGAATCGTCCGTCCTTACCTCCTACACGGAGATTAACTACGATTCCAGACCTCAGTGTAAGGCAGATATCCGAGGTGTTCTCCGCCGCACTGGGACCGCGAATTGAGGCAAGCTCCGAGAATACGATTTGCTGCGTGGCAGAGGGTCGTATCGCGAGAAGACCTCCTTCGGCGACTAGAATTGCTTCAGGCTGAATCGGAATTGGATTCTTATAGACGCCGATCGCTTCACCTAGCGCCCCGTTCGCGTCAACAACTGGCCGATACGCGAGCAGCATGTCCGGTTCAGTGCTAACAAAATGAAATCGCTGTATGCCGCGCAACGTGCGATGTGCTCGGCTATAGACGGATATTGTGGCCATCTTTTGAGCACTATCGGTTCGATCGGGCTGCCGACGTATCAGCTCGCGTGAGTTCGGCGCCAACGTTCCACGGCATTAGTTCGACGATCCGGTTGATCGGGTAGTTGGCGATGTGGGTAAGAACGTATTCCAGATAAGCCTGCGGATCCAAGCCGCAAAGCTTTGCGGTACCGATGATAGTGTAAAGGGCGGCAGCCCGTTCACCGCCGGCAGCGGAGCCGGCGAACAAGCAGTTGCGACGCCCTAAGGCAACGGCACGGATCGCGCGTTCCGCGGCGGAGTTGTCGAAGGACCGCCCCAAGACCAACGAGGATCGAACGGTCGAGCTTTGTCCTCGCGCCCTAGCGGTCCTCGAGCGCCACTTCGCTCTGCGAGAGCAATGCGTACGGGCCTTCCGGGACGACGGCAAGTCGCCGCGCGATCTCAAGTACGTCTATATGCGCTGGCGCTACGTCATAGAGACGCTGAAGGTGCGCTACCGAGAGCCCTATAACGCCCGCCACTCCCGCGTGAGCTGGAATCTGATGATCGGCAAGAACCTGATGTGGTGCGCCCGCCAGCACGGCCATAGCGTGCAGGTCATGCTCGGCATGTACGGCGCGTGGATCGAAGGATCGACCGAAGCAGATATCGCGGCGATCAAAAGATCGATGGAAGCCGAGGCGACCGCCAAGGTGATTCACGGCGCAGGGCCCCCTCAGGTCCCCGCGAATCCCCCGCCGGGTGCCACTAAAGTGCCACCAACTGGGGGGTGGGGAAGGCTAAGCTGGCGAAAGATAAAGAAAAAGAATGGCGGAGCGGACGGGACTCGAACCCGCGACCCCCGGCGTGACAGGCCGGTATTCTAACCAGCTGAACTACCGCTCCGACTTGAGGTACCGCTCGAGGAACACTGAGGTATTCGAGGCCTCACTTCATACGGTAAAACGTCACGACCGTAAGCCACCCTCGAGCAGGGGCGCGAATCGTAACTGATTGACGAATAAGCTCACAAGCCATTTTTGCTTACGGGCCCGGATTTACGCTCCGGTCCCTGCGGCCGAGCTGCGGAAGGCGCTCCTGGCGGGCGGCCTTTCGCCTTGAACGGCAGCGATTTGGCGCCATTTTGCGGGGATGAGCACACGTACACTCGAGCAGATCATCGAATCCGTCCCGGCGTCCGACGGCGCTGGCGTAAAGCTGCGGCGTAGCCTGGGAGGCACGCACGGGTTGCGCGTCGACCCGTTTCTGATGCTCGATGAGTTTTCGTCCGAAAATCCCGGCGACTATGTCGCGGGGTTTCCCGCTCACCCGCATCGCGGCTTCGAGACGGTCACCTATCTCCTGGATGGCCACATGTTGCACGAGGACCATCTCGGCCACCGCGGCGATCTCAAAACGGGCGGTGTGCAATGGATGACGGCCGGCCGCGGCATCATTCACTCCGAAATGCCGCAGCAGGAAAACGGCCGCCTGCGCGGCTTCCAACTTTGGATCAATCTCCCGGCGCGGGAGAAGATGAAGCCGGCGACCTACCGCGATCTGCAGGCGAACGAGATCCCGATAGTCGCGCTGCCGGGCGGCGGGACGGCGAAGGTGATTGCCGGCATGGTTGAGACCGAGGGCGGATCGACCGTCGGACCCATTCGGGGCGTGTCCACCGATCCTGTCTACCTCGATATCTCATTGCACGCGGGCGGCCGCTTCTCGTATCCGATCAATAGTGAATACAGCGCATTCCTGTATCCCTACGAGGGCAGCGTGGACGTGGGCGCGAACGGAGCCACACGCACGCTTAACGCCCACAG
>JAQGOG010000020.1 GCA_028293765.1 Gammaproteobacteria bacterium | reverse complement strand
CGAGCCGGAATAACGGCGGGTTCCAGACATGGCTGTAGAGACCCAAGCGCCCACTCACCCGGTCGATCAGCCACAGCGGTATCAGTGAGAGTACGAGGATCAGCAGGAGGCCGGGGACCAAGGCGTCACCCAAGGCGATTTCACGAGGCATTGGCGCTCTCCAGGGCAATTGGTGCGGCAGGCACATAAGCGACGAGGAGGGACTCTCCATCCTCGAGTGCCAGCCGAATCACATGTAGATGATCGAGAAGTGGGCCCGCAGTCGCATTCTGGCGAGCCGCGATGATGGCCTTGGCTACTGCATCGCGAGCCAACAGATAGCCGGCTGCGTCCGGATTTCCGTAGAACCGCGCAAGCGCGCCGATGGCGAAATTAATCGAGCCGCTCACTTCGGTAGGTGGCTGCCTGCCGGCCATGTCGTTGCGCAGTTCGATCAGCGCGCGGCCGGTTTCATGCACCGCGAGCGCCCACGCCATCAAAGCGCGGGAATCGTCGCTGCCGGATTCGGTGCGCGCGACGATCTGGCTGAAAAGATCGTGATTCACACTTTCGAAGCGATGACGCAGGCCCGCCAGTGGCGCCTCCGCTGCCAACGCGACCTGCCGCCGCAAGCGCTCGAGCTGACGACGACGCCACCAGCGGCTGCCGATTGCCGACGGCACCACGATAAACGCGATCGCGGCAGCCGCAAAGCCAACAGTCTGTGCAATCGAGTTGTTCAGGAACTGCACAGGATCGAACACCATCGGGTTCTTCAGCGACAGGATGTAAGAAAAGCCCATCGAATAACCCGCCCCAAGGCTGGTCAGCGACGGCCACATCATCATCGCCACGCCCACCATCAAGAAGGGTGCGGAACCTGCGACCAGCAGCGCATAGCCGTCCATCCCGGTGAGCACGAAGAACACGCAGACGAAGCCTGCGAACAGGCCCGCCGTCCAGCCAATCAACATCGACTTGATGGCGAGCGTCGGATTCGCTGCCGAGGCGTACACGCCGGCGAAAATGCCCGCAAACAGCATGGCAGACGAACCCACCGGCCAGGCCGAGGCGATCCAGAAAGCCCCGAGCGCGAGCATGGTCAGGGTGGTGCGTAAAGTAACGAGACCCGCTCCCAGAAAGTCGTTTCCACGTGTGAAGCGCACGCGCTCGGCCGATCCCAAAACCGCTCTGGGCGCTTGCAGCGAGGCAGCACGGTGAACATAGGCGTGCAGTTCGTCGGTGAAGCGGCTCAACAAGGTGGCGCCGGTCTGGAAGTCGCTCAAGTCCGAGTCGAGGACCAGGCGACCCCGCAGCATCGGCGCCCGTGCGTCCATCGTCTGCCGTGCTGCCACCAATCGCGGCAACACGACTCCGTCGGCGTCACCCACTTCAGCCGGCACGTCGAGCGCTGTTCCGATCGGTGCGTAGAGTTCCATCAACGCCCGCGCTGGTGCATCGTGGCCGCCCCGCTTCAGGCGATCGATCAGGCGGTGCAAGGACTCGAAGCTGGTCGAAGCGGCCATGAACTCCTGATTGAACAGCAGCAGATGGCGGCTTCGTGCACGCGCCTCGGGATCCTCGAAGATGACCGAGCTGCGCAAGTCCTCCAGCTGCACCGCATCGCGTACGAAGCGCAAGTGCGCCTTCTCTATCGCATCGGGCGCGATCTTGCCGCTGGTGCTGCGCTGTACAAAACCAATGAAGTGAGCGAATTGCTCACCTGCGCTCCGACGCAGCACATCACGCAAACGGCTGATAAACACCGTGTCGCTTACGACGCCGGACACCAGCACGCCCAGCAGCACTTCACTGACGCGCGCGACCGCCGAATCGAACGCTCCCAGTGGTGTATCGATGACCGGAACAGCGACGATCGCTGCCGTATAGCCGGACAGCACGAATGCATAGGAGGTGAAGTTGCGGTATAAGGTGGCGCCACCGGCACACACGCCGATCCATAGGGACAAGGCGGCCAGGAAGAGCACTCGTTCCTGCGGAAATAGGCTGACGATCAGGAGGGCTACCCCCGCGCCGACGAGCGTGCCGATGCTACGATAGAAACTCTTGGCCAGCACCCTACCCGACTGTCGGTTGGCGACGATGATCGTCGTCAGCATCGCGGTCGAGGGCTGTGACAAAGAGAAGCGCATCGCCAACCAACCCGTGATGTAATAAGCCAGCAGCGTCTTAAACACGAACAGCCAGACGTCTGCCTCCTCGCCGAGACCGCCGAGGATCAGGCTGCGCAGGGCGGGCACCGGTGTATCGGCTTGGGCGCTGGACATCAGTTACCCAGCCCGCTCAACATCTTCTTCAGCAGCGCTTCCAACTGCTTCTGCTCCGCAACGGTCAACTCGCCCGCTTGCCGCCGGAGCCACTTGCACGCGTCGGGAAGAAGATTCTCGATCAATGCTTGCCCTGCGGGGGTGAGTTTAAGGTCGACTTTACGTCGATCATCGGTGCTGCCGTTGCGGGCGATCAGACCCTTGTCGCTCAATTGATCTGTCAGTCGCGTTATGTTGGCTGACTTTTCGCCGGCCGCATCGGCCAACTCCGAGGGCGACATCGTGCCGCTCTCCGTACCGTAAATCATCATGAGCAGGTTGTACTCGGAGTGATTAATGCCGTACGACTTGAGCAAGGCGTTGGTCTCGTCGTTCACCTCCTTGTAAACGTGCTTGATCAGTCGTACCAGCGCGCCCGCTCGTCGCGGATAATCGGGATAGCGCCGGCAGGTCACCGCTAGGCGCTGTTCGGCAGAGGCAAAGTCGGCCATATACACACCAATTCAATTCATGTGTGTGTATTATATAACTGAACTATCCATTTGTAAATATGTTTCGAAGGGCAGCTCAGGTTACTGAAAGACCATTGGCAAAGCGGTAGCTGCAGCGAGTGCGTGAGATGATGTCCTGGCCGCCACCTCGCAGGTATCAGCGATTCATGTTCTTTGCCCACAGACCCGCCGAATCAAAAGTTTCGCGTAAGCAGGTCAGCAGCGCCTGTACGCGGGTGAGGTGCGAGCGGCTGTGAGGAATCTGCGCACGAATCCAGAACTGCGGGATAGGGAACGCGTCCAGGAGGCGGACGAGTTGGCCGCGCTCAAGAGCTGCGCTCGCCATATAGGAGGAGACGACCGCAATGCCTGTCCCTGCGAGCGCTGCTTCGAGCAACATATGGCCGTCGTTCGTGGTCAGGTGCGGTTCCACGGTCACAGCGATCTGACCTTCAGGGCCCTCGAAAGACCATGTTGGTCCGCTTGGTCCGAAGTTGAGTAATCGGTGCCTCGACAGGTCCGCCGGATGCTGGGGCTCGCCGTTGACCGCCACATATTGTGGAGATGCGACGACGAACCTGTCGAGCGGACACAGGCCCACGTCGAGCACATCGTCGTAGCTCGCAGGCAGCATGCCCACGACAATGTCGAAGCCCTCCTCAACCGGATTTACGGTCCGGTCGATGACGACAACGTCCAGCGAGACCTTCGGGTGCGCGTGCTGAAAACGCGCTAGCACTCTTGCGAGAAACACCGCCGTCAAAGTGGTGGGCACCTTGATACGCAGCGGTCCTTCGAGGTCGTTCGTATTGCCCGAGATGCTGCTGATCGCGTCCTCTACGTCATGGACGATGCGTCCAGCGACGGGCAGCAAACGTCGTCCCTGGTCGGTTAGAGAGAGCTTGCGCGTGCTTCGCTCGAACAAGGAAGACCGCACGTTCCATTCGAGCTGTTCGATCCGGCTGGTTACAACCGATGTCGAAATATGCAACTTTCGCGACGCCGCCGAGAAGCTTCCGCACTGCACGACCTCGAGAAACGTTCTGAAATTGGTCACGATGTCCACTTTCGCCTCTCCAGTAACGCCGCATCCGGCTTTCCCTAGGGCGGCTATCATTCGGTAAAACAGAAAACTGCTGCCTGAAAATAGGCTATTCGCAGTCTCGGGGCACGCAATTATAGTGAGCCCATGGTTTATGGGTTCCGCATGTCAGTCACTCTCAGCCCTCCATCCGACCATCGGCGTCGAAACTCGCGGCTGAGATCTGAGCAAGCCTCTGAGCGACGAAGACTTTCAGGCGGTGCTTGCTGCCTAGTACCGCTACTGGATGGTCCTCTCCGCGGACCGCTATTCAGCGGGCTGACAGTGCGGCTTTCTGAAATCGATACGGAGACTAGTGACAATGATTCACCAATATGACGTCGCAGTCGTGGGCGGTGGCTCTGCCGGAGTGGCGGCTGCCGTAGGCGCGGCGCAGACAGGAGCAAGAGTAGCGTTGATCGAGTCGGCGGGCTGCCTGGGCGGTGCATCGACTACGAAGGGCGTCCTGACCTATTGCGGCATCTATACGCTGGAAGAGGAGCCTCGGCAGGCCGTGCGGGGCGTAGCCGACAAGTTGATTGCCATGCTCCGCGAGATGGGCGCCATCACGCCGCCGCAACGGCATCGCGGCGTCTTCCTGATCTTCGATCCCGAAGCCGTCAAGCTGGTTCTCGACAAGGTTTGCCAGGACGCCGGCGTCGAAGTTCTTTTGCACGCGGTTGTGACGGACGCGCAGCGCGCCGAAGGCAAAGTCTCCCGGATTCGGTTTGCCGATCATTCAGGCGAGCACTGGATGGAGGCAGACGCCTTTGTGGACGCGAGCGGCGATTGCGATCTCGCCGCGTTCAGCGGCGCCTCGACGCGTTACGGCAACGGTGGCGCGGTTAATCTCGGCACGCTCGGAACTCGATTTGGCGGCGTTGCAGCCGATGCGGATATTTCGGCGGAAAGCGTGCACGCGGCGATTCGCGCAGCCAAGCACGACGACGATCGCAGCGACCGCCGACGGCTGACGAAGGACAAAAGCGTAATTGCGCGTCTACCGATTTCCGGGGACGTCGTCGCATATCTGGCGTCCGTTGACTACGATCCGCGCGATGTTGCAAGCCTGTCCAAGGCAGAGGCAAGCGGCAGGGAGCAGGCGTGGCAATACCTGGAGATACTGCGCGGGCTGCCTGGCTGGCAACGCGCATACCTTGCCTGCACCGGCCCGGAGTTTGGGACGCGGGAAAGCCGCCATATCAACAGCGTCAGTCAACTGAAATGGGACGACGTGATGGCCGGCCGCCGCTCGCCCGATACCATTGCGCTGGGCACGTGGGGCGTGGAGTGGCACGACCGCGTTACTTACGAAAGCAGCTTCGAAGCGCCGCCAGCCGATGGAACCTACGACATTCCGCTTTCGTGCCTCATGAGCGTCGATACGCCGAACCTGTTCGCTGCGGGCCGCACCGCTGACGGCGATCGACGGGCCGGCGCCAGCCTGCGTGTCATGGGGACCGCGTTCGCGACGGGCCAGGCTGCGGGCGTCGGCGCAGCAAATTACGCTCAAAACAAGAGTGTAGATGTTGACGAAGTACGACGCAGCCTGCGTAAGCAGGGGGCGGTCATCTCCTCGAGCGAGATTTGAAAACGCAGTGTCCATATACACGTGTACCAGTAGGTCGCGCCTCCCGTAAGGCGGCTCGACATCACAAATGTGAGCAGGCGACGCCACTGCGTCGCCCTCGAAAGGTAAGGAGCTAGATTATGAAGACCGTCGCAGATCAATTCGCCGAAACCCTCGAAGCCGTCGGCGTCAAGCGGGTTTACGGCATCGTCGGCGATAGCCTGAACGGGCTCACCGATGCATTGCGCCGCCAGCGCAAGATCGAGTGGGTGCATGTTCGTCACGAGGAGACGGCGGCCTTCGCAGCCGGGGCTGAGGCCCACCTCACCGGTTCGCTCGCTGTCTGTGCTGGTTCCTGTGGCCCTGGCAACCTGCACCTGATCAACGGCCTCTACGACTGCCACCGCAACCGCGTCCCGGTGTTGGCCATCGCGGCGCATATTCCCTCCCCCGAAATCGGGTCGGGATATTTCCAGGAGACGCACCCGGAAATTCTGTTCCGTGAGTGCAGCCATCACTGCGAGTTGGTCTCCTCGCCCGAGCAGATGCCCCGCGCGCTGGAGATCGCAATGCGCGCAGCCGTGGGCCAACGCGGCGTCGCAGTGATCGTGATCTCTGGCGACACAGCCCTCAAGGAGGCCGTGGAGGCACCCGCGCCAAAAATCGGTAGCCTCTTGCCGGGCCCCTCACTCGTGCGGCCGGCGGACGGTGAGCTCGATCGGCTCGCCGCCCTCTTGAACACATCATCCCGTGTCACCCTGTTGTGCGGCTCGGGCTGCGCCGGTGCGCACGAGGCACTGTTGGCGCTCGGCGCCAAACTGAAGGCACCCATGGTGCATGCGCTTCGCGGCAAGGAGCATGTTGAGTGGGACAACCCCTACGACGTCGGCATGACCGGCCTTATCGGCTTCAGCTCCGGCTATTACGCTATGCGCGACTGCGACGCACTGCTCATGCTCGGCACCGACTTCCCCTACCGGCAGTTTTATCCGGAAGGCCGCGTGCGCATCGCCCAACTCGACATCCGGCCGCAGAATCTCGGCCGCCGGGCGCCGATCGAGCTGGGCCTAGTGGGCGATGTGGCCGCCACGATCGAAGCGCTGCTGCCTCGTCTTGACGAGAAGACCAACACCGCGCACCTCGACGACGCGCGGCGGAATTATCGCGAGGCGCGCAAGGGGCTTGATGATCTCGCGCAGGGACGGCCCGGGCGGCGCCTGATCCACCCGCAGCAGGTGGCCCGCGTGTTGAGCGAGCTCGCTGCGGACGACGCGATATTCACCTGCGACGTGGGGCTGCCGACCGTGTGGGCCGCGCGCTACCTCGCCATGAACGGAAAGCGCCGGCTCCTTGGGTCGTTCTGGCATGGCTCGATGGCGAACGCCATGCCGCAGGCGATCGGTGCGCAGGCGGCGTATCCGGGCCGTCAGGTCATCTCGCTGTCGGGCGACGGCGGCTTCACCATGCTGATGGGCGACTTTCTCTCGCTGGCTCAACTTGGCTTGCCGGTGAAAATCGTGGTGTTCAACAACGGCTCGCTCGGTTTCATTGAGCTCGAGCAGAAATCGACCGGGTTCCTCGATACCGGTACGGAGCTGAAGAACCCTAACTTCGCCGCCATGGCGGAAGCGGCGGGCGTGCGCGGGATCCGCCTCGAACGGCCGGAGGAGGTCGAGACCGGAATTGCCGAGGCGCTCAACCACGAGGGTCCTGTGCTCGTGGACGCGGTCGTCAACCGGATGGAGCTCGCCATGCCGCCCAAGGTAATGGCCGAGATGGCGAAGGGCTTCTCGCTCTACATGCTGAAGGCGGTGATGGACGGGCGCGCTACCGACATCATTGAGCTCGCCAGCTCGAACGTGCTGCGGTGAAAGGGGGCAACGACCGCTGAGCGACCCCAAGGCAAGGGGCGGTCATCGCCTCTTCCGAGAATATGCAGTTGATTGCCCGCATTGAAAGACTTCGAGCCTCCGGACACCTCCATCACGGGCAGTGTTTTGCCGTGAGTGGGGGCGCACAGACCCAAGGGGCTTCGCGCGAAACAGTCTTCGGGACGATTCTTGAAGAGGTCGTTGCCGATCAATCTGGCCGGTTAAGAGATCTCGGCAACGCGCTTCAGCCAGTGGACCGCAGGGTCAGCCACAGCCAGCGCATGCCATCGCAGATCAGAGAGGCTGCACCGGC
>JAQGOG010000017.1 GCA_028293765.1 Gammaproteobacteria bacterium | reverse complement strand
ACAACTCGGTGATCCGGCGCGAGCGCCGCGGGGACTACCTGGGCGGGACCGTCCAGGTCGTGCCGCACATCACCGACGAGATCAAGCAGCGGGTGCGGCTGATCGCCGAGACGAGCGACGTCGACGTGGTCATCACCGAGATCGGCGGCACGGTCGGCGACATCGAGTCGCTGCCGTTTCTCGAAGCCATCCGGCAGCTCGGCGTCGAGCTCGGCCGCAACAACTGCGTCTACATGCATCTCACGCTGGTTCCCGTGGTCGGCGGATCGGGCGAGATCAAGACCAAGCCGACCCAGCACTCCGTGAAGGAGCTGCGCGGCATCGGTATCCAGCCGGACGTGTTGTTGTGTCGCTGTAAGCATCCGCTGCCCGAAGAGCAGCGGCGCAAGATCGCCCTGTTCACCAATGTCGAGGAGCGCGCGGTCATCTCCGGCGTGGACGCGGACGACATCTACAAGATTCCGATCCTCCTGCACGAGCAGGGGCTGGACGACATCATCGTCGACAAGCTGCGGCTCGAAGTGCCGCCGACCGACCTGTCGGAGTGGCGCCAGGTCGTGAGCGCGAAGGCCAACCCGGACGGCCAGGTGGATATCGCCATGGTCGGCAAATATGTGCAGATCCGTGACTCCTATCTGTCGCTGCACGAGGCGCTGATGCACGGCGGACTGAAGAGCCGCACGCGCGTCAACATCCATTACATCGAGTCCACGGATGTCGAGCAGCACAGCACTCACATGCTGCAGGGGATGGATGCGATCCTCGTACCGGGCGGCTTTGGCGAGCGCGGCATCGAGGGGAAGATCCAGGCTGTCCGGTACGCGCGCGAACATAACATTCCGTATCTCGGAATTTGCCTGGGGATGCAGGTCGCCATCGTGGAGTACGGCCGTCACGTGCTGGGCTTCACCGATGCCAACAGCACCGAATTCAACAGGGCATCGCCGCACCCGGTCATAGCGCTCATCTCGGAGTGGCAAGACCAGGCGCACGGCGTGCAGGTGCGGGACGAGGCTTCCGTGAAAGGCGCCACGATGCGCCTCGGCGCACAGGAAGTGCTGCTCGGCGCGGGCACACGCGCGCGGGAGATCTTCGACAAGGACGTCATCATGGAACGGCATCGCCACCGTTACGAGTTCAACAACACGTATCTCGAGCGCTTCACCCATGGGGGCCTGCGCTTTTCGGGCTTCTCGCGCGATGGCCTCGTGGAGCTGATCGAGCTGCCGAACCATCCCTGGTTCGTGGCGACGCAATTCCATCCGGAGTTCACCTCCACCCCGCGGGACGGACATCCGCTGTTCACCGGGTTCATCCGCGCGGCGCGTGCGCACAGGGCGGCGCAGCTGCCGCAAGCGGCCGGGGGCATGAAGGTGTCGGCAAACCCATGAAGCTGGCAGGGCAGGAAGTCGGCATCACACGGCCCTTCTTTCTCATCGCGGGGCCATGCGTCATCGAGGGTCCCACCCTGACGCAGGAGATCGCCGGCCGGCTCAAGGAGATCACGACCCGCCTGGGCATTCCATTTGTGTTCAAGGCGTCCTACGACAAGGCGAACCGCTCAGCGCGCGCGAGCTTTCGCGGCCCCGGAATCGATGCGGGGTTGAAGATTCTCGACAGCGTCCGTAGTGCGGTTGGCGTGCCCGTGTTGACGGATGTGCATGAGGACACGCCGCTCGCGGAAGTCGCCGCGGTCGTCGATGTACTGCAGACGCCCGCGTTCCTGTGCCGCCAGACCAACTTCATTTTGAACACGGCGTCACAGGGCAAACCGGTCAACATCAAGAAGGGCCAGTTTCTCTCCCCTTGGGAGATGCAGAACGTCGTCGACAAGGCGCGCTCGACCGGCAACGAGGCCATCATGGTCTGCGAGCGGGGCTTCTCCTTCGGCTACAACAACCTGGTCTCCGACATGCGCTCGCTGTCGATCATGCGCGAGACGCAGTGTCCCGTCGTTTTCGATGCGACCCACTCCGTCCAGCTGCCAGGCGGGCAGGGCACCGCCTCCGGCGGGCAGCGTGAATTCATTCCCGTGCTCGCGCGCGCGGCTGTGGCGGCAGGCGTGGCGGGCCTCTTCATGGAAACGCATCCGGATCCCTCCAAGGCGCTTTCCGATGGCCCGAATGCATGGCCCCTCGGGCGCATGGAGCCGCTCCTGGAGACTCTCAAGGCGCTGGACGCCGCGGTCAAGTCCAAGCCCTTCGAGGAATCGCTGCTATAGGTGAGACCCCTGCGGCCCGGGATGGGTCAGCGCTTCCAGCGAGCGCGCCGACTGGCGTGCCCAGCCCGCCAGATAGCAGGCCGGTTCGCAGAGACTTTGATGCGCACGTCTCTCGGGTGAAAGGCCTGGCTTTTGCCGGAGGCGCCTAGCCCGCCAGGTAGCAGCGGATCGTCAGGTGCTCTGTGCGGGCCGCGGTAGCCTGGAGTCCCTACGCGGGCCACCGTTGCACGGCGCCCTGAAATAACGTCTGGTGATGGCCGCGTGGCCAGGCATGCAGTATCTTTTGCTGCCCTTCGAGAAGCAGGACTGACCTCCCTATGAGCCGAATCGCCGATATCCGCGGCCGTGAAATCATCGACTCCCGCGGCAATCCCACTGTCGAAGCCGACGTCATCCTCGATTCCGGGGTGGTGGGGCGGGCGGCAGTGCCCTCGGGCGCCTCCACCGGCGTTCGTGAAGCGGTCGAGCTCCGCGACGGCGACAAGAAGCGCTACTTCGGTAAAGGCGTTCTCAAAGCCGTGGAGAACGTCAACACGGTCCTGAAGCAGGTGCTGGTAGGCCACGATCCGCGCGACCAGGCGGGCATCGATCGCAAGATGATCGATCTCGACGGCACGGACAACAAGGCGCGGCTCGGAGCGAACTCGATCCTGGCCATATCCCTGGCCACTGCGCACGCCGCCGCGAACGATGCGCGTACGCCTCTGTACCGCTATCTCGGGCAGTCCATCGGCGACGGCCGCGAACCTGTCATGCCCGTGCCGATGATGAACATCATCAACGGTGGCGCGCATGCCAACAACAGCCTCGACGTCCAGGAGTTCATGATCCTCCCGGTGGGCGCCCCGAGCTTCCGTGAGGCCCTGCGCTACGGCGCGGAGGTATTCCACACGCTCAAAAAGCTCCTCAACGACCGGGATCTGGCGACTTCCGTCGGCGATGAAGGGGGATTTGCGCCCAATCTCGGCTCGAATGAGGAGGCGCTCGGCGTCATCCTGCAGGCGATCGACAAGGCGGGGTACAAGGCCGGTAAGGACATCTGCCTCGGGCTCGACGTGGCGTCTTCCGAGTTCTTCAAGAACGGCAGCTACGAGCTCGAGTCCGAGAAGCGCCGCTTCTCATCCGCCGAGTTCACACGCTACCTCGCGGACCTCGCCGGCAAATACCCAATTATCACGATCGAAGACGGGATGGGCGAGGGGGACTGGGACGGCTGGGCGCAGCTCACGCGCGCGCTCGGGGAGAAGATCCAGCTCGTCGGCGACGATCTGTTCGTCACGAACACCAAGATTCTCAAGGAAGGCATCGACAAGCACATCGCGAACGCCATCCTCATCAAGCCGAACCAGATCGGCACGCTTACGGAGACCCTCGCGGCCATCGACATGGCCGACAAGGCGCACTATGCCTCTGTGGTCTCACATCGTTCCGGCGAGACAGAAGACAGCACCATCGCTGACATCGCAGTGGCAACCGCCGCCACCCAGATCAAGACCGGCTCGCTGTCGCGCTCCGACCGGATGGCGAAGTACAACCAGCTCCTGCGCATCGAGGCGGAGATCGGCAAGGTGCGTTACGCCGGACGCGACGCCTTCCCGGTCAAGATCTGATGCTTGATTGCTGCAAGATTGCCGCCTCAGGGACCGTCTGCTGCGCGCGCGACGCGCGCTCGTCGCCGGATCGGGGCAGGCCAGTTGGGCCGCCCGAGCGACGCTTGCGTCGCACCCTTCGCGCGCGGCGCGCTGTCTGATAGGCTGTTCCGCCCATGAAGTGGCTCGCCGCGGCCCTGGCTCTTGTCATCATCCTCCTGCAGTACCGGGTTTGGTTCTCAGAGGATGGCGTACGCGAGCTCGATCGTCTCGAGCGGGCGGTGGCGGCGCAGCGCGGCGAAAACGACCAACTCACCGAACGTAACCGGCAGCTCGGGGCCGAGGTGCGCGATCTCAAGACGGGCATGGATGCGCTGGAAGAGCGGGCCCGCAGCGACCTGGGCATGATTGCCTCGCACGAGACGTTCTATCAGGTGGTGCCTCCGCCTCCGTCGTCCACGGGCTCCCAACCACCTGCTCGGACCCTAGCCGCGCGCTGACGTGCAGCGCTCCGGTACCGATCGATATCCGCGCGTTTCTTCGCGACTCCCTATGCGCTACTGGCTCGTCATGCCCGCCGCGGGCGCAGGCCGCAGATTCGGCGACCGCAAGCCGAAGCAGTACGCGCCCTTGCAAGGCCGTACCGTCATCGAGTGGTCGCTGGCCCCGTTTCTCGCCGACCCGAGTTGCGCCGGAGTAGTCGTCTCGCTGGCCGCCGCCGATCCGTACTGGCCTGAGGTTGCGAACCGCCTCGCCAAACTGCCCGACCGTCTGCCTGATCTCATCATCGCTGGCGGTGGTGTGGAGCGGAGCCAGTCCGTTCGCAAGGGGCTCGCGGCGCTCGGCGGCCGGGCTGCCTCGCACGATTGGGTGCTCGTACACGACGCGGCACGGCCGTGCCTCGCCCCGAAAGATCTACAACAGTTGCTCGAGCGCGTCGCTTCCCACCCGATCGGCGGTTTGCTGGCCACGCCCGCCGCCGACACTTTGAAGCGCGCGGGCGGCGAGCCGCGCCAGAGCGGCGCTCCCGAAATCGAGCAGACAGTCGACCGTGCAGGTCTGTGGCGAGCGCTGACACCCCAGATGTTCCGTTACGAGTTGCTGTGCGATGCATTGGATCGCGCTCTGGCGACCGGTCGCCTGCCTACGGACGAAGCGCAGGCGTTGGAATGGATAGGAGAGCGTCCGCTGCTCGTGGAAGGCTCGGCCGCCAACATCAAGATCACCAGTGCGGACGACCTGCTGCTCGCCGCGGCTTTGTTGAAAGGGCGTGAGAGCATACCCGCCGCACACCAGGAGCATCCGTGATGAGAATCGGTTCGGGAATCGACGTACATGCCTTTGGACCGGGCGACTTCGTAATGCTCGGCGGAGTACGCGTCCCGCACTCTCGCGGCGTCGTCGCGCATTCCGATGGCGACGTGGTGCTGCATGCCCTCTGCGACGCTCTGCTCGGTGCGGCGGGCCTCGGTGACATCGGTCAGCACTTCAAAGACACCGATCCGCGTTGGAAAGGCGCCGACAGCAAACAGTTCGTCCGTCACGTGCTCGACTTGCTGCGCGCCCGACATCTGCGTGTCGGAAACGCCGACGTTACGGTACTGGCCGAGGCCCCGAAGGTGGGGCCGGTCCGTGATGAGATACGGCGCCAGATCGCGCAGCTGCTGGAGGTCAGTGACGAGCTCGTCAACGTCAAGGCGACGACAACCGAGCGTCTCGGCTTCCTCGGCCGCGCCGAAGGCATCGCCGCCCAAGCCGTCGTCCTGCTGGTGGATGCGGGAAATATTAAATGAGCCAGGAAGGCCCGGCTCTGCGTCGTCTCCACGTTGAAGCTTCGATAGCGGTAGCTGCGGAGCCAAGTCATCTTCGCGCCGACGCCTCGAGCCTGGGAGCTGCCGCGCCTGGGTTTCTTCGCGCCGGCGCTTCGAGCTCGGGAGCCGCCGCGCCCGAAAATCGTTGCGCCGCTGTGCCGAGCTTCGGAACGCCTGCGCCTGGACGGCCGCGCGTTTACGCCCCTTAATCAGACGTATCTGGCTTGGACACGCATTGGTTACCGACGGCACTTGACCCGCCGCGCGCCCACGGAGCGCCGCTCGCTCGCGGCACACTGCGAGTCGAGCCTGAAGACTTCGTCGTCGAAGAAGACCTAGGCTTCGGTGCCTCCGGTACGGGGCAGCACGTCCTGCTCAAAGTCCGTAAGCGAAACGCCAACACCCAATGGGTGGTCCGCGAGCTTGCGAAAATCTGTGGTTGCCATCCCCGTGACATCGGCTACGCCGGCCTCAAGGATCGCCGGGCGATCGCTATCCAGTGGCTCACCGTCCCGCAGTCGCGGCTGACGCTCGATGTCTGGCGCACCGTTCGCGAGCCAGACTTCGAAGTGCTCGCAGCAGAAGCCCACTCCCGCAAACTCCCCCGCGGCGCGCTCGCCGGCAACCGCTTCATGGTTCGCATCCGAGACATCGAAGTCGCCGACGCCGCTTTAGCCGCGCGTGTAGCCGAAATCGGCCGCCGGGGCGTACCGAACTACTTCGGCCCCCAACGCTTCGGCCGCGACGCCTCAAATCTCGCGCGCATCGCCGACGGTCTGCGCGCCCTGCGGCACCAGGAGCGCGGCTTCGTGCTGTCGGGTGCCCGCAGCCTGGTTTTCAACGCCGCACTTGCCGAACGAGTCAGGGATAGCAGTTGGGAGCACCTGGAACCTGGCGACATCGCTAACCTGGATGGCCGCGGCAGCATCTTCCCGGTCGACGCTCTCGATCAGACGTTGACCGAGCGATGCGCGCAACTCGACATTCACCCAACAGGGCCGATGTGGGGCCGGGGTGTTCCAGCGACGCACGGGCGCGTGCTTGAGCTTGAAACGCGCGTCGCCGCTGAATTTCCGCAGCCTTGCGCACTGACCGTGGAGGCCGGAATGGAGCAGGAGCGCCGGGCCCTGCGGCTGGCCGTGCGAGATCTAACCTGGGAGCGCGAGTCGGATGCAATAGTCGTCCGTTTCCGGCTCATGCGCGGAAGCTTCGCCACAATGGTCGTACGCGAAATCGTCGACTCGGAATCCCTTGCCGACGAAGACACTGACGCTTAGTTAATCGGCTGAAAGACGCCCGGGGCGCGCAGCCTGCGGTGCTTTCAACGAGCGCGCCGCGCGAGAGGGTTGCGCCGCCGCCGGCTGGGCGCCGCCGGCTGGGCGCCCCCGGCAAAAGGCGCGGCTTTTGCCCGGGGCGCGTAGCCGGCGAAGAGCGGGCCTGTTGTGAGGCAGGGCGGTTCGTAAAAGACGCCGGAGGCGTAGCCCGCTAGGTAATAGGCCGGTTTCGCGAGACTTCGGTGCCGTCCGCCTAATTCGACAGCAGAACGTAAACGGCTCCAGTGCCACCGTCGACCTGCCGAGCGGAAACATAGGCGACGACCGCCGCCGTCTTGCGCAGCACGGCGCTCACCGCACCTTTGAGGACCGGCCCTCGATGTCCCGATCGCAATCCTTTGCCATGGATGATCCGCACACAGCGGATCTGCCGATCGAGCGCATTCGCCAGAAACAGCCGGAGCGCCTGCTTGGCCTCGAGCACTGTCAACCCATGCAAATCGATCTCGGCCTGCACGCGATACTGGCCCCGGCGAAGCTTCCGCAGAACCTGGGTCTGCACGCCGGCCCGGTGGTACACCAGGTGATCGCCGCCAGCGAGCTCCGGGTCGTCCACCTCTCCAGTCAGGCTCTCGAGAAGCACGGCGTGTCGGTCCGCGCGGCTGAAGCGGGCGCGGGGATACGGCTTCGGGCGCTCCGCAGCGGGGCGGTCCGCAACCGAGGCGTCGGTCGACAGCGGTTTGACATCTCTCACCGCTTCCCGGAAAAGCCGGGCATCCTCTTGTTCGTCGGGTGTGGGTCTCACGCTACCTCCGCCGAAAGTCGTTCAAGTATAGTGACGCGCCCTGGCAGACTGCCTGGCTAATGCTCGCCGCCTGCGCCGCGGCGATCATCAGCCAGCCGGGCTCCCAGGCTCCAGCGACGAGAGCTCAAAACATCCATCCGTGAAGATACTGGTCAGCAACGATGACGGTTTCCGCGCAGAAGGCATCCGCCGCCTGCGGGAGGCCCTCGCCACGCTCGCCGATGTGACGGTGACCGTAGTGGCCCCGGACCGCAATCGCAGCGGTGCGAGCAACTCGCTCACACTCGATGTGCCCCTGCGCGTGTTCGAGTCGGAGCCCGGCGTGTACTACGTTCCCGGAACCCCAACGGACTGCGTCCATCTCGCTGTCTCCGGGTTCTTTGACTACGAACACGACATGGTGGTTTCCGGCGTCAACGACGGGCCGAATCTCGGCGACGATGTACTGTATTCGGGCACGGTCGCGGCCGCCGTCGAGGGCCGCTTCCTCGGCTTGTCGACGATTGCCGTCTCGCTGTGTACGACGCCCGAGAGCGGCCGTCACTTCGAAACCGGCGCCGAGGTGGCTCGCCGTCTCGTCATGCAGCTCTTGCTTAAGCCGCTGGAGCGGGCGCATATCCTCAACGTCAACGTCCCGGACGTGCCGTTCGAGAAGCTTCGTGGCTTTCGCTCGACCCGACTCGGTTACCGCCACCGATCCGAACCCATCATCCCGGCGCAGGATCCTCGAGGCCGCCCCGTATACTGGGTTGGCCCAGCTGGATCGGAGCAGGACGCCGGCCCGGGGACGGACTTCGACACCATCACACAGGGCTATGTTTCCGTGACTCCGTTGCAGATCGACTTGACCCGACACGCCGCATTGCCGGCCGTGCAGAGCTGGCTGGAAGGCATAAATGGCTGACGTGCGGTTTGCTGGAATTGGCATGACGTCCGCGCGCACCCGCGATCGGCTCGTGCAGCGCCTGCGCGAGCAGGGCATTTCGAATCTCGCGGTGCTGGACCGCATTCGCAATGTTCCGCGGCATATCTTCGTGGACGAGGCGCTGGGCACGCGGGCATATGAGGACACGGCCCTCCCGATCGGGTTTGGTCAGACCATCTCCCAGCCGTACATCGTTGCGCGCATGACCGAGGCGCTGCTGGAAGGCGGTCCGTTGCTCAAGGTGCTCGAGGTCGGCACCGGCTGCGGATACCAGACCGCGGTGCTCGCTCCGCTCGTCGAACGGATCTATACGATCGAACGCGTCGAGCCGCTCGTGACCCGCGCCAAGGAGCGGATCAAGGAACTCGGCATTCGCAACGTCCGCTTCCGTTACGGCGACGGGTCGCTCGGCTGGAAGGCGCACGCGCCGTTTGACGGCATCCTGGTCGCCGCGGCGCCGCTCGTCGTGCCGGAAGAGCTCATCAAGCAGCTGAAGGTCGGTGGCCGTCTGCTCGTGCCGGTCGGCGGCGAGGGAGAGCAGGAACTGATCCGCTTCACTCGCAAAGAGCAGCGCGTGGAGCGACAGTCACTCGGGGCTGTTGCTTTTGTACCGCTCCTGGGCGGCACCACTTAGGCTCCCGCTGCACCATGAGGCCGGGTTGATGTTTCCGGCGTAAGTCGCTGATTTTGTGTTAATGTAGACTAAGGTCGAGCGACCATCCGGGCGGCGGCGATATTTCTTCGAAAACAACGCCAGAGCCCAGCGCGAAGCACCGCTGCGGTGGCGCGCGCAGCGCCAGAAACCCTTTGTGCTCAAAGAGCTTGCGCATCGAACTGTGACGTGTTTAACATGCGCCCCTGTCGTCTAACGACGACAGCGACCTTCGGCTCAGGAAGGTGTCCGGCAGAAGACACAGGGAGGAGGGGAGTCGAGAGAAGAGCAACAAGTCGAAAGAAGAAAAATAAACAGTGCGGTCGTTCGAGTCTGTCAGCTTCGAATGATTGACGGTGGTTGATATTCCTCCCCTTGTGTCTTCTGCCGGCCGCCTTTGCGACCGGCCGCCAGCCTCACTTCGTTTTGCTCGGCTAGCCGTCCTCAGCTGAGGAACAACGCCGCGGCCACTCGCCGCTCTTCCTGAACCAGAATGTTGTACGTGCGGCACGCCGCTCCGAGGTCCATCACCTCGAGCGCCACCCCGCGCGCAATGAACGCCGCACGGATTTGCGACGGCGGAAAGCGTTGCGTAGCTCCGGTTCCCAGCAACACCAGCTCCGGCTTCAACGCCAGGACTGCCTCGAGATGCGATGGCGCGAGCTCCGCGTAGCTCGCGGGCTCCCATTCCGCGATCACTGTATCGGCCGTTACGATGCAGCTCGCACGCAGGCTCTGTTCACCGACACGTACTTCGGTCGGTGAATACGCGCGAATCAGGTTTACTCGCGAACTAGCTTCGAGTGTGAACTTCATCGCCGGTACGATACCGCCCGTGCGTCAAATCGTCATCGTCATCTCGGATTTGTACTTCCCCTCAGGTGAGGGCGAAGATTCCCCGGTCGGACAGGCGAGCGGCGCGCTGCCAGGTCTCGAGTACGCCGCGCGCTTCGGTGAAACGATCGCACTCGAGGCAGGGTGGCGGGCATGGCTCGCTCGGTGGTTGGGTCGCGACGATCTTGCAGGAGTGCCGCCGGCGAGCGTTGCGGCCGCTGCATTGGCCGATGGGGCTGGCGCGCACGAGGTGGCTCTGTCCTCGACCAGTTGGATTGCGACGCCCGTGCATCTGATCGCTGGCCTCACGAGCTTGCATCTCGATCGCCGCAGCATCCTACGGCTTTCTCAGTCAGATCTCGAAGGCTTCGGAGGCGATTTCCAACGCGTGTTCGTTGGCTCAGAAATTACCCTGAAACCAATGGGTTCCGGAGATTTTCTCATTTCAGATCTAAGTGCCTCGCGCGCGGCGACTATCGAGCCTGCGCGGGCCCTGGCGAGCGGTCTCGGGGAGTCGTTGCCAAAGGGGGCCGACGCACACGTATTGAAGCGATTCGGCGCGGAGCTCGAGATGTGGTTGCACGAGCACCCGGTGAACGAGGCGCGCAGGGTCCGCGGCGAGCCTCCGGTGAGCGCTCTTTGGCTGTGGGGTGGTGGAAGTTCCGCAGCGGCTACGGACCTCGCGAGTGGCATCAGGCCGCACTCGCTCACTACGGGCGTCGTGTCGGGCGACGATTCTCAGGACGCGGACACCGACATTGCATTTGGCTCCGACGCGTATCTCGCCGGACTGTGGCACCTCCACGGCGGGGACAGTCGGCCGTTACCCGGTCAGCTAGCGGAAGTATTCAGTTATCCTCGCGCCCACCGTGCGGTCCTCGTCGCGGAAGTGGGGCCGATGCTGCATGCAAATTCACACTGGACTGTGTTCGAGGCTCTCGCTGAGCTCGATCGTCGCTTCGTGTCTCCGGCGCTCGCGGCCTTGCGCCGGGGCGAAGTCGAAAGCGTCGTGCTCGCGGCCAACGATCGCCGACTGCTCGTCCGTCGCGGCGACCGTTTGAAACTCTGGCGGCGCCCACGCCTGGGAATCGAGGGATTACGTTGAATCTGCGAGTCGTGCGCCGTGAGTTCCGGCCGCAAGAGTGCGCGGGCCTGAGCAGTGATTTGCATCCCGTCCTGCAGCGGATCTATGTCACCCGCGGCATTCGTACTGCCGCGGACCTGGATATGTCGCTCGAGCGTCTGCTGCCGGTAGGCACCCTCGAAGGTGTGCCCGCGGCTGTAGATCTGCTGTTGCGGCACCGCACCGGTCGTGTTCTCGTCGTTGGCGACTTCGATGCGGATGGAGCTACGAGCACCGCGCTGATGGTGAGGGCGCTGACGGGCTGGGGATTCGCGTCGGTGGATTTCCTAGTCCCGAATCGGTTCAAGTTCGGTTACGGACTGACGCCGGAGATCGTGGCGCTTGCCGCGACCCGCTCGCCGACGCTCATCGTAACGGTGGACAACGGCATCTCCAGCACCGCAGGTGTTACGCATGCCCGCTCGCAGGGCATCGACGTACTCATCACGGACCACCACCTTGCCGGCGCGCAGCTCCCCGAAGCCAACGTCATCGTCAATCCGAATCTCGCTGGCAGCACTTTTGGAAGCCGCTCCCTCGCCGGTGTAGGCGTTGCGTTCTACGTTCTGGCCGCCGTCAGGCGCCGTCTCGACGCAGAGAAGCTCACTCCCGCCGGGGCACCGAACGTAACCGAATTCCTTGATCTCGTGGCTCTTGGCACGGTGGCGGACGTCGTCCCATTGGACCCCAACAATCGCGTGCTCGTGGCGCAGGGGTTGAGGCGCATTCGCGCGGGTCGTTGCGTGGCCGGCATCCGAGCACTGCTCGAGCTCGCGGGACGACGGGCCAACGATCTCACCGCGGCCGATCTGGGCTTCGCCGTCGCGCCTCGGCTCAATGCTGCGGGTCGCATGGACGACATGACGATTGGAATCCAATGCCTGCTCGCCGATGACCCGACAACGGCACAGGAGTTGGCCGCGCGTCTCGACGAGCTCAACCAGGAGAGGCGTGCGACTGAAGCTCGCATGCAGATCGAAGCTCTGGCGGCGGTCAGTCGGCTGCGTGAGACCGGCCCGCGCTTCGTTCACCGCAGCGGGGTGTGTCTGTACGACGAGACATGGCACCAGGGTGTTGTCGGTCTCGTTGCGAGTCGCGTGAAAGATCGTGTGCGGCGTCCGGTGATCGCGTTCGCCTTGGCGGAGGATGAAACACTCCGTGGCTCTGCACGCTCGGTGCCGGGAATTCACATCCGCGACGTGCTCGATGCCATTGCTGTGCGTGAGCCCGATCTCATCAGCAGATTTGGTGGTCACGCCATGGCGGCGGGGCTTACGCTGGAACGGTCCAGCCTGGATCGCTTCGCAAAGGCATTCGACGCTGAGGTAGGACGCTGGGCCGCTCGTGGCGCGGCCTCGGACGCCGTCGAAACGGATGGTGAGCTGTCGGTACAGGAGATCGCGCTGGAGACGGCACAGGCGCTGCGCGCCGGCGGCCCGTGGGGTCAGTCATTCCCGGAGCCGTCCTTCGATGGCATTTTCACCATCAGGAGCTCGCGCGTCGTCGGTGACCGTCATTTGAAAATGTGGGTCGAAGTGCCACGCACAGGCCGTTCGTTCGATGCGATCGCGTTCAATCACATCGAGGAGCGCGCTGCCTTCGTGCTCCCCGCAGGGTCCGTACAGCTCGTGTATCGCCTCGATGTGAACGAATACCAGGGCGAGCGTCGCCTTCAGTTGCTCGTCGATCACGTGCTGCCGGTGGCAATCGCGACGCCAGTCGTCGACCTGTTTTCGGGAAACTGAACTTCGAGAGCGGTGCTCTCCGGGCCACGCGCCGAGCGTGATGGCGCCGGTGGGTATCCCGTGCCGAGCGGGTCGAACAGGGCCCCGCCGAGGCGGGCCTTATCGCTCAATTTCGTGTGGGGTGCTAGCATGAGTTTCAACCCACGCGAATTTCAGACCCTACGGCATTACGATGGAAGTCAATCAGCTCAAACGCCAGCTCAAAGATCTCGGGGAGCGCATCGACTCCTTACGGGGGTTTCTTTGAGTACGATCTCAAGATGGAGCGCCTCGAAGAGGTGGGACGTGAGCTCGAAGACCCCGCCGTATGGACGAAGCCGGAGCGCGCCCAGGAGCTGGGGCGCGAACGGGCCCGGCTGACCGCCGACACCGGCGAGATCGACCGTACCACCAAAGGCATAGCCGACGCCGCGGAGCTGCTCGAGCTCGCGGAAGGCGAAGGTGACGAGGCCGCCGCGCGCGACATCGACAGGGATGCGCAGCGACTCGAAGGCGAAGTGCGTCGCCTCGAGCTGAAGCGCATGTTCAGCGGCAAGATGGATTCGCACAATACATTCCTCGACATCCAGGCTGGGGCCGGCGGCACCGAGGCACAGGATTGGGCGCAGATGTTATTGCGCATGTACCTGCGCTGGGCCGCGGCTCGCGGCTTCAGCGCGGAAGTGATCGATTCGCAGCCCGGCGAAGTCGCCGGCATAAAGAGCGCGACCGTGGAAGTGAAGGGGGACTACGCCTATGGCTGGCTGCGCACCGAAACCGGTGTGCATCGGCTCGTGCGCAAATCTCCGTTCGACTCCGGTAACCGACGCCACACGTCGTTCGCGTCCGTGTTCCTTTCTCCTGAAGTGGACGACGACATCGACATCGAGATCAATCCGGCGGACCTCAGGACCGATGTCTATCGCTCCTCGGGAGCCGGCGGCCAGCACGTGAACAAGACCGAGTCGGCAGTGCGCATCACGCACGTCCCGAGCGGCATCGTAGCGGCGTGCCAGAACGAGCGCAGCCAGCACAAGAATCGCTCGACGGCCATGAAGATGTTGAAGGCGAAGCTCTACGAGCTCGAGGTCAACAAGCGCAATGCCGCGGCGCAGGTGCTGGAAGACTCGAAATCGGACGTGAGCTGGGGCAACCAGATCCGCTCCTACGTGCTCGACCAGTCGCGCATCAAGGATCTGCGCACCGGCGTCGAGGTAGGCAACACCAACGCGGTGCTGGATGGCGATCTCGATCAATTCCTGGAAGCGTCCCTCAAGGCGGGAGTTTAGGTGACAGAAGCGAAAGACAGCGGCGGTGGCCCGAAAGAGGCCGCCGATGAAAACAAACTCATCGCAGAGCGGCGCGCCAAGCTCGCGCAACTCCGTGCGGACGCCGTAGCGGCCTCGAGGGCTGCTGCCGAATCGACCACGGGCCGATCTGATGCGGTGCTCCCGGGTGCTGCGCAGCCGACACCGGCGGCCGCCGGCGCCGTTTCACCGTTTCCCAACGATTTCCGCCGCAACGCGCTCGCAGCGCAGTTGCACGACGCATTCGGTGAACGCACCAGCGAGTGGCTGGAGGCCAATCCGGCGCGGGTGCAGGTCGGCGGCCGCATGCTGTTCAAGCGCGTGATGGGCAAAGCCAGTTTCGCGAAGATCGCCGACCGCACGGGACAAATCCAGCTCTTCCTGCAGCAGGAGGCATTAGGTTCCGCGTACGATGCGTTCAAAGGCTGGGATGTCGGCGACATCGTCGGTGCCAGCGGCGTCCTTTTCCGGACGAAGACCAACGAGCTGTCGGTGCGTGTGGACAGTCTCCGCCTTCTGGTGAAATCGCTGCGACCGCTGCCTGACAAGTGGCACGGTCTCGCCGACACCGAGACGCGCTATCGGCAGCGCTACGTCGACCTGATCGTCAACGAGACGAGCCGCAACGTCTTTCGCACGCGCACGCGGATCATTCGCTATCTGCGCGACTTCCTCGATGCGCTCGACTTCCTCGAAGTCGAGACGCCGATGATGCAGCCGATTCCGGGCGGCGCGGCCGCCAAGCCCTTCGTCACGCATCACAATGCGCTCGGTCTCGACATGTACCTGCGCATCGCCCCGGAGCTGTATCTGAAGCGGCTGGTGGTGGGCGGCTTCGAGCGCGTGTACGAGATCAATCGCAACTTCCGCAACGAGGGCCTTTCGACCCAGCACAATCCGGAATTCACGATGCTCGAGCTGTACCTCGCGTACGCCGACTATCGCGACATCATGGACTGGATCGAGAAAGCGATGCGCGGGCTCGCGGATGCCATCAACGGGTCGGCGCAACTCCAGTACCAGGGTCGCGCTTACGATCTCGGCAAGCCGTTCCGCCGGGTGACGATCGAGCAGTCGATCATCGAAAACAACCCCGGCATCGATCCGCTCTCGCTACGCGACATCACGTACCTGCGGAAGGTGTGCGAGAAGCTGGGTATCGCAGTGAACGCGCACGACGGGCCGGGCAAGCTGCAGATCGAAATCTTCGAGAAGACCGGCGAGCACACGTTGCTGGACCCGACCTTCGTGTACGCCTATCCGGCCGAAGTGTCGCCCCTGTCCCGCGCGAACGACGCGGATCCGTTTCTCACCGATCGCTTCGAGTTCTTCATCGCGGGACGCGAGATCGCCAACGGCTTCTCGGAGCTCAACGACGCGGAAGACCAGGCGGCGCGCTTCAGGGCTCAGGTGGCGCGCAAGGACAAGGGCGATGAAGAGGCCATGTTCTACGACGCCGACTATGTGCGCGCGCTGGAATACGGCATGCCGCCCACGGCGGGGCTCGGGGTGGGCATCGACAGGCTCGTCATGTTCTTCACCGATTCGGCGTCGATCCGCGACGTGATCCTGTTCCCGCACCTTCGGCCGGAGGTCGATTGAGAGACTCGCCGGGGCGCGCTAGCCCTATCGGGGTATTCGATTCCGGTGTAGGTGGGTTGACGGTTCTGAGGGCGCTTGCCGCCGAGTTACCGCACGAACACTTCGTGTATCTCGGCGACACCGCGCGCCTGCCTTACGGAACGAAGAGCCCCGAGACGGTTGCACGCTACGCGCTGCAGGCTGCGGAGGCTCTCTCTGAGTACGGCGTAAAGTGCCTGGTGATCGCGTGCAATACCGCGTCGTCAGTCGGCCTGCCCGCAATCCGCGAGCGGATTGAAGGGGTGCCCATCATCGGAGTCATCGAGCCCGGTGCCGAAGCCGCCTGCGCCGCGTCCCGCTCGGGCTACATCGCTGTTGTCGCCACCGAAGGCACGGTCCGCGGAGGGGCATACCAGGAAGCCATCCTTCGGCTCAGAAGGGATGCGCGTGTCACTGCGCATCCCGCGCAGCTATTCGTGGCGCTCGCGGAGGAGGGCTTATGCGAAGGTTCGATCGCCGATAGCGTCGCTCGCCACTACCTCGGATACCTGTTTCATACGCGCCGACTCGATGATGGCCTTGGCAGCGCTCACGACGCGGCATCACTCCACGGCTCGTTCTCGAGTTCGAAGGCGCCGTCTCATGTAAATAAGCTGACGCGCCCGGATACATTGGCGCGTCCCGACACGTTGGTGTTGGGCTGCACTCACTTCCCAATGCTCGCCGGCTCAATTCGCGCTGCCGTCGGACCGGACGTAAACATCGTTGACTCCGCAGCCACGACGGCCAGCAGCGTCCGCGAAACCCTCGAACGCGCCGGCCTCACGCGCACAGCGGGAGAGGGGAAAACACGCTTCCTGGCGACCGACGCCGTCGAGCGGTTCGCCCGCATCGGTAGTCGCTTCCTGGAGCGTCCCATCTCTCCAGAAGAAGTCGAGCTCGTCGATCTGTGACCGCAAAACCGCGCTAGTCGCGTGTCTCAGCAGCCTCAGTCGGGCAACGTGTAAGGCAGTGCGAGCTGCTCCGCCTCGACAGGCGTGCTCTGCGGCGGCGTTGCGCTTGGCGCCGCCGGCACAGTTGGCGGCTCTTGATTCCCCCAAGCCAGTGGTGCGACGGCAAGAAATTCGCAGCGGCCGTCTGCCAGCTGCACGGCTTCCACGACTTTGAACGCGCGACCGTCCGCGAGCTGACTCGAGTCGCCGGGGGCGAGTCGTAACGCTCCGCGGGACACGAAGCGCTGTAGACGGCGCTTTACGCGGCCACGATAGTGAGCTCGCGCGATGACCTCCTGTCCCGTGTAGCACCCTTTGTCGAAAGCGATGGCGTCGAGCGCATCGAGATTCAACATCTGTGCGACGAACTCCTCCGACGTCGCGGCGTATATCTGCGGTTGTCCAGCGGCAATATCGAGGCGCCGCCACGCATCGCGATCGGCGCGCGCCACCCCTGCTAGAGGTGATGTCTGCTGCGCCGGCGAGATCATCAACCAGCGGGGCGGGGCGGCTCCCACTCGCACGACGACGGAATCGTCGACGCGTGATTGCGCGCCGACGACATCGGGCAGGATGAGGGCCGATGCATCAGGAAGCGAAATCGTCGCGTCGGCGATATCGAGCTGAGCAGCGGATACACCCGGATCCGAAGCCATCGAGGCGGGAGTAGCCGCTTTCGCACCGGCTGGAAGCGAAACCAGCGCGCTCGCGCGCTCGAACTGCGCGGCGGCCCAACTCATTTCGCTCGAGTCCTGGGCCGTCGACGTGCCCAGGCCCGGATCAGCTGCGCCCGAACCTGTCGCGACCGATGCACCCCGATTCGCTGCGTCGGCGTCCGAACTCTTCGGGACCGACATGTCTTGTGGCGGCGCAGCCAAGCCTGTCACGCGCCAGCTCGCCGACTCATCGGCGACTTTCACCTTCGCACGCAGCACGAATTTCGACAGCCGGCTCGCCACGGTGGCCGCGAGCTCGCGCGGCAAAATCGCCAGCAGGTCATCCTGCTCGAGCTGCACGAGCCGCAGCAACGCGATCGCGCGGCCCTGCGGATTGTGATACCCGGCCAGCAGCGACTGCTGCGGCGTCAGCCGCGCCACATCATTGGACACCTGTCCCTGCAAAAAGCCCACCGCATCGGCCCCGCGCACCCGCAGGACGCCGAGATCGCCGAGCTCGCTCAGATTCCACTCTTTTCGCATGCGCTCTCGTCCCGATGACGCTAAATTCATGAACTTAGGCGTTGTTTTTCCAGAGGTTTCCGGTGGTCGCGGCAGCCGGATTCTGGCACACTCACGCTATGCCGAAATGCGCTGACAAGAACGCCGAACCGCCGCACCCCGTTCCTCCTGTCGCTCACCTGGCTTCCTCTCCGACCGCTTCTCCGGTCCCGCGACCGCGCGAGATCGGGGGTCCCTCCGGTCCCGAGCCTACACGTTTCGGCGACTGGGAAAAGAAGGGCCGCTGCATCGATTTCTAAGCTAACCGCAACCGCGTCCGGCCTGCCGCCACTTTGGCAGCGCCGCCACCGGGCGCTTCGAAACCAAGCCACTATGCCTCAACGACCTCTGTCACCCCATTTGTCCGTGTACCAGATGTATCGGTACACGCTGTTCACCTCTTTCCTGAACCGTGCCACCGGAGTGCTCCTCTCGATCGGACTCCTGGTGTTCGTGTACTGGCTCATGGCGGTCGCGGGCGGATCGCATGCATACGCGCGGGCGAGCGCTGTCCTTTCACTCGGAATCTTCAAGCTCGTCTATATGGGGTTGCTGCTCGCTTTTTCCTACCACCTCGTGGCGGGGATTCGCCATCTCATCTGGGATACGGGCCGCGGCCTCGAGCGTCAGCAGGCGAAGCGCAGCGCCTGGATCGTCGGCGTGGTGAGTCTCGTGCTGATGCTGCTGTTCGTATACTGGGCGTTCTGCCCGGGAGCGCACCGGTCATGAGTCTGCGTAGCCCGTTGGGTCGAGCGTTGGGAACCGGTTCGGCGAAAGAGGGCGTGCATCACTGGTGGATGCAACGCCTGACCTCCATCGCGCTCGTGCCGCTCTCGATCTGGTTCGTCGTGTCGCTGCTGTCGCTTCCCTCGTTGGATCACGCGACCGTCGTTGCCTGGATGGGCCAAAGCTGGACTGCACTGCTCCTCATCCTGTTCGTCCTGGTAGCGACGTGGCATTCGCAGCTCGGTGTTCGTGTCGTCGCGGAAGATTACATCCATGGTGCCGGAGCTAAGACCCTGACACTCGTCGTCCTTACGTTCGTCCACGCGCTCGTTGCAGCCGCGGGCGTTTTCGCGGTTCTGAAGGTGGCGTGCGGAGGCGCAGCATGAGCGCATACGAATTCATCGACCATAGCTACGACGTTGTAGTCGTCGGTGCCGGCGGCGCCGGCTTGCGTGCCACACTGGGGCTCGCCGAAGCCGGTCTGTCGACGGCATGTGTTACGAAGCTATTCCCGACCCGCAGTCATACAGTGGCTGCACAGGGTGGCATCAGCGCCGCGCTGGGCAACATGGGCGAGGACGACTGGCGCTGGCACATGTATGACACCGTCAAGGGCTCCGATTGGCTTGGGGACCAGGACGCCATCGAGCTCATGTGCAAGGAGGCGCCGGCCGCTGTCATCGAGCTCGAACACTACGGTGTACCGTTCTCCCGCACCGAGGAAGGCCGCATTTACCAGCGACCCTTCGGTGGTATGACGACGCATTTCGGGAAGGGCACCGCTCAGCGAACCTGTGCGGCGGCCGATCGCACCGGGCACGCGATGCTCCACACCTTGTATCAGCAGTCGATCCGCCACTCCGCGACGTTCTTCGTCGAGTACTTCGCGCTCGATCTCATCATGGAAGACGGGGTCTGCCGCGGTGTCGTGGCGCTCGACATGACCGAGGGCAAGTTACACCGGTTCCGCGCTCACACCACGATTCTGGCGACCGGCGGCTATGGCCGCACGTACTTCTCCTGCACTTCCGCGCACTCGTGCACCGGCGATGGCAACGCAATGGTGTTGCGCGCCGGGCTTCCGTTGCAGGACATGGAGTTCGTGCAATTCCATCCGACGGGAATTTACGGCGCCGGTTGTCTGATCACTGAAGGCGCCCGGGGCGAGGGCGGTTATCTGACGAACGCGAAGGGCGAGCGCTTCATGGAGCGTTACGCGCCGAACGCGAAGGATCTTGCCTCGCGCGATGTCGTGAGCCGCGCGATGACCATGGAGATTCGTGAAGGTCGCGGCGTCGGGGACGAGCACGACCACATTCATCTCCATCTCGAGCACCTCGGGCCCGAGGTCATTCACGAACGTCTTCCGGGCATTGCCGAGACGGCGCGTATCTTCGCGGGCGTGGATGTCACGAAGGAACCGATCCCGGTGCAGCCGACCGTTCACTACAACATGGGCGGCATCCCCTGTAACTATCATGGCGAGGTCGTGCAGCCGCAGGCTGGCGATCCTGACAGCGTGGTTCCGGGTCTCATGGCGGTCGGCGAGGCGGCGTGCGTATCGGTGCACGGAGCCAATCGGCTCGGCTCGAACTCGTTGCTCGATCTCGTGATCTTTGGCCGCGAGGCGGCGCGCCGTTGCGCACAGGTCATAAAACGCGAAACGCGGCACAAACCCTTGGCGAAGGACGCTGGCGAATTGGCAGTGTCACGGCTCGACCGGCTGCGAAATGCGGAGGGCTCGCGTCCGACCGCAGCCATCAGGCTGGAGATGCAAAAGACGATGCAACTGGACGCGGCGGTGTTCCGTACCGGCGAAACGCTGCGGGAGGGGATGGTAAAACTCGCGCGGACCTTCGAGTCCTTCGCCGACGTGCGCGTGACCGACCGCTCGTTGATCTGGAACACGGATCTGATCGAGACGCTCGAGCTCGAGAACCTGCTGTTGCAGGCCACCGCGACGATCCATTCGGCGGAAAACCGGACCGAGAGCCGCGGCGCCCAGGCGCGCGAGGATCACCCGAATCGCGACGACCAGAACTGGATGAAGCACACATTAGTGTGGGTGGAAGGTCCGGGACGTGCACGTTTCGACTACCGGCCCGTTCATCTGAATACGCTTACGAGCGACGTCGAGACGATTCCGCCCAAGGCGCGGACTTACTAAGGTGGGAGCACACCTCGAGGGTTTGCGATGACTGAGTTTCGTTTGCCACCCAACTCGCGCATCCGCAAGGGCGTCACGCACAAGGCGCCGGCTGGCGCGGGCGACGTACGTACCTTCCGCATCTACCGCTTCGATCCGACCTCGGGGGAGAATCCGCGCGTCGACACGTTCGAGCTGGATCTGAAAAGCTGCGGACCGATGGTGCTCGACGCATTGATCCAGATCAAAGGCGCCATCGATTCGTCGCTGACCTTCCGGCGCTCGTGCCGGGAAGGAATCTGCGGCTCGTGTGCCATGAACATCGACGGCGTGAACCGGCTCGCCTGCACGACTTCGATGCTGGACCTCAAAGGCGCCATCAAGATTTATCCGTTGCCGCACATGCCGGTCGTGAAGGACCTTGTGCCGGACCTCACCAACTTCTACGCGCAGTACGCCTCTGTGAAGCCTTGGCTGCAGACGCGCACGCCCGCGCCTCCCGACAGCGAGCGGCTGCAATCGAAAGAGGACCAGGAGAAGATCGACCGTCCGGCCGCCTGCATACTGTGCGCCTGCTGCTCCACGGCCTGCCCGAGCTACTGGTGGAACAGCGATCGATTTCTAGGCCCTGCGGCGCTGCTGGCCGCCTACCGCTGGATCATCGACAGCCGGGACGAGGCGACGGGCGAGCGGTTGGATGAGCTCGAGGATCCCTTCCGGCTCTACCGTTGCCACACGATCATGAACTGCACCGATGTCTGCCCGAAGGACCTGAATCCGGCCAAGGCCATTGCCGAGATCAAGAAGATGTTGGTCGAGCGTCAGAGCTGAGTCGATGAGCGACGAACCAGGCAGCGGACAGTCGCAGGCGATGGCCAGGGCAGGGGCTGCCCAAACCGTGGCGGCCATTCCCCCGCCGGCCGTCGGAGCTACTTTGGACCCGGAGGGGCGTCGGCTCCTGTGGCGCTGCCGCCGTGGCATGAAGGAGCTCGACGTCATTCTGGATCGATTCGCGCGGGCCGAGTTGCCCGAGGCCTCGGCGGAGCAACGGCGAACGTTCGCGCGGTTGCTCGAGTTGCCGGACCCCCTGTTGGCAGACTACCTGCTCGGGTATGCCATTCCCCCCGAGTCCGAGCTGGTCGAGCTTCTCGGGCGGATCGCCGCCACGCGGATTGCCGTCCAGCGGAGCCCTTTCCAGCCGAGTGCCGCACCGCACGTTGCCGCGCCCGCGGCCCAACCGGAACTCGTCCGGGCGCACCCGGCCGACGCGCCATGAACCGTATGGCGGTCCGATCCCCCCTCAGGCATGATCCCCCGCCAAAGCGGGTAGTTTGAGAACCCTATTTCCAGGGCCGACTGTCAGGCACGTCACACCCCTGTCATGGGCGCGCAGTCCACAGCCGAACCCCCGCCGCCGCTTCTCTTTAGCGGCACAGCGCCTGAACTTTCAAAAGGGTTCAGGGTCTATTCAGGTCGCCATGGGGCGGCCTTCCATCCACCAGGAGCGGGGGCGCCCATGAGCGCCGACATAAGCGATCTCAGCCTCGTTCGCCGCGTCCAACGCGGGGACAAGGGAGCTTTTGATGCGCTGGTCCTCAAGTACCAGCACAAACTCGTGAAGCTGGTCATGCGCTACGTACGCAATCCGGCGGAAGCCGAGGACATTGCCCAGGAGGCCTTCATCAAGGCCTACCGCGCATTGCCCCAGTTCCGCGGGGACAGCGCTTTCTACACCTGGCTGTACCGCATAGCGATCAACACCGCCAAGAACGCCGTCGTTTCGCGAGACCGCAGTCCCATCGAATATGATCTCGACCGCAACAACACAGATGAGTCTTACGACATGCAAGGCCGTATGAAAGATTCCGAGACCCCCGAAGGGCTCGTGCTGACGGATGAGATTCGCTCGACGGTGAATGCCGCGATAGAGGCTCTCCCGGAGGATCTGCGAACGGCCATCGTGCTCCGCGAGCTCGAGGGCCTCTCTTACGAGGAGATCGCCGCGACCATGGATTGCCCGGTGGGTACCGTCCGGTCGCGCATCTTCAGAGCGCGAGAAGCGATCGACCGCCGCCTGCGTGAAGTGTTCGAAGGCGGCCTCGGTCGCGTGGAGGAGCTGGGATGAACGAGGAACTCGACAGTCAGCTGTCCGCCATGTTCGACGACGAGTTGCCGTCCGGGGAGTGCGAGCTGCTGGCACGACGCTTGTCGCGTGACGAGCAGTTGAAGGCTCGCTGGGGCCGGTACGCCGTAATGGGCGCCGCCATCCGCTCTGAGCGAGGTGTGCGGCTGAATACTGGACTGCCCAGACGCGTGAGCGCTGCGCTTTCGTCGGAACCGGCGCTCGCAGCTGAACCCGCACCGCAACGGAAGGGGCGTTGGGCCAAGCACTGGTGGCAGCCGATTGCCGGTGCGGCGGTGGCTGCCGGTGTTGCTGCCATGTCCATTCTTTGGATGCGGTCGCAGGCATCACCCGAGACTGCTCCCATCGTCGCGCAGGCCGCGTTGCCGCCCGTGAGTACTTCCGTAGCGTCCGGCGCTGCGTCTCCGGTAAGCACCGGTGAACCCGACAGTTATGTCGTACCCAAGACACCCGGCCGCCGGCTGGTTGTTCCGAGCACCGAGCTGGCCAACTACGTTGTCGCTCACAGTGAATTCTCTTCGCCGGTCGGACGTCGCAACCTGCTGTCGTCTTTTATGGCCACCGAATCGGGAACCGTGGGCGCGTCCCCTGGGTCGGAGGAACCAACCGAGGACGTGCAAGACGATGCGAAGAACACGCAGTAGCCAACGGAGCAGCGCGCTGGCGCTGAGCTGGTTTGCGCTCACCCTTGCCCTTGCCACCGTGGCGATGGCTGAGGAGCCGGGAAAGTGGCTCGAGCGCATGAACCAGGCGCTGACTACCCGTAACTACGACGGCACGTTCTCGCATTGGCAGGGCGGTAAGGTGGAAATGCTGCGCATCATCCACCGCGTTCAGGACGGCGCCGTCTCTGAGCGCCTCGTGTCGCTCGACGGCTCGGGGCGGGAGTTCATCCGCACCGGCTACGATCTCGCCTGCTACCTGCCCGATAAGCGCACGGTGCTCGTCGCGCGTCGCCCGCCGCAGGAGTCGCTCTTCGGCGGCTTTCCCGCGATCAACGACCAGACCGCGAGCTTCTACGACATCAAGGAAATCGCTCAAACGCGCCTGAATCGTCGCGACACGCACGTCATCACCGTCTCGCCGAAGGATGAGTTCCGTTACGGCTATCGGTTGTGGATCGATGAGAAAACGGCGATGCCGCTGAAGACGCAGCTTTGCGATGCTCGCGGTAAGGTCATCGAGCAGATCGTATTCGCCAGTCTCACGCTGTCTTCCCGCATCCCCGATTCCGCATTCAAGCCCGAGGTCTCGACCGAGGGTTTCCAGTGGCTGCGTAACGAGACCGTGCCCCCGAGGGATCCGACCGCGACGGCATCGCTCGTATGGGATGCCCTGAAGCTGCCGCCGGGATTCAAGATTGCCGCGCGCAAGGCGCAGACGATGCCGGGATCGACGGATCCGGTGGATCACCTGGTCTTTACCGACGGTCTCGCCTCGGTATCGGTGTTCGTCGAGGCGCACTCGCAGTCCAACGCTTCCGCTGAGGATCCGCCCCTGGACCAATCCGCGCGGGTCGGCTCGTCCTCCGCCTTCTCCACGGTGATCGACGGACATAAGGTGACGGCGGTGGGCGAAGTCCCTCCTGCCACCGTGCGTTTCATAGCGAATTCGGTAAAGGCCGGCCCCGCCGGCCCCAGGCGCTAGGGGTTGGCGCTTCGTCTAACGGTCGTGCACCGGCACGATTGTGAGCTGTGCGATGAAATGCTAAGGGACCTGCAGACGCTGGGCCGGACGACGCCCCTACCCCCGATTGAGGTAGTAGACGTCGACAACGATCCCATCCTCGCACGCCGCCACGGGCTCGATGTGCCGGTCCTGCTTCTGGACGGGACCGTCGTTTGCCGCCACCGGCTGGATGTACCTGAGCTGCGCCGGCTGCTGCGATAGGGCGCAGAGTCCGGGGTTCGCTCATGGTGCGCCTCCGCCAGCAAAAACTCGGCTCTTCGAAGGCGGGCGGTCACCATTAGCGTACTAAAGTGGGTCTGTGCGCCCGCCTACCCTATAATCCGGCGCGCCGCTTACATCCTGGCGCGGCAGAACGCGACAGATTGTGGATTCATGCGGCTCATACGTAACTTTTCTATCATTGCCCACGTCGATCACGGCAAGTCGACTCTGGCCGATCGGCTCATCCAGCTTTGTGGCGGCCTGCAGGACCGCGAAATGCAGACGCAGGTGCTCGATTCCATGGAGCTCGAGCGCGAGCGCGGCATCACCATCAAGGCCCAGAGCGTCACTCTCTATTACAACGCCCACGACGGTGAGCGCTATCAGCTGAACATGATCGACACGCCCGGCCACGTCGACTTCTCATACGAAGTCTCGCGGTCGCTCGCGGCGTGCGACGGGGCGCTGCTGGTCGTGGATGCGTCGCAGGGTGTCGAAGCGCAAAGCGTCGCCAACTGCTATACCGCGATCGAGCAGGGCCTGGAAGTCCTGCCGGTCATCAACAAAATCGACCTCCCCTCGGCCGATCCCGACAAGGTCTCGAAGGAGATCGAGGAAATCATCGGGATCGATGCGACCGATGCCGTGCGCGTGAGCGCCAAAACCGGGGAGGGCGTCCCGGAGCTGCTGGAAGTGCTGATCAAGCGGATTCCGCCTCCCAAGGGCGATCCGGAAGGCAAGCTGCAGGCGCTCATCATCGACTCCTGGTTCGATAACTACGTCGGCGTGGTTTCGCTGGTGCGCGTGATGAACGGCTCGCTCAAGACCGGCGACAAGATCCGGATCTTCTCTACCGGGCGCAGCCACGAGGTAGACCGCCTCGGACGCTTTACCCCCAAGCCCATCGTGCAAAAGGAGCTCGCCACGGGCGATGTGGGTTTCGTCGTCGCGGGCATCAAGGAAATCGACGGTGCGCCCGTGGGCGACACCATTACCCTCGAGCATCGGCCGACCGACACTCCCCTGCCGGGTTTCAAGCAGATCAAGCCGCGAGTGTTCGCGGGCGTCTTTCCGATCAACTCGGAGGACTACGAGAGCTTCCGCGACGCACTCGCGAAGCTGCGTCTCAATGATTCTGCTCTGCACTACGAGCCCGAGGTGTCCACGGCGCTCGGCTTCGGGTTCCGCATCGGCTTTCTGGGCCTGCTGCACATGGACATCGTGCAGGAACGACTCGAGCGCGAGTATCAGTTGGAGCTCGTCACGAGCGCGCCGACGGTGGTGTACGAGGTCGCGCGCACCGACGGCACGCTCGCGTATGTCGACAACCCGGCGAAGCTGCCCCCATCGAACGAGATCGACGAGCTGCGCGAGCCCATCATCATAGCCAACATCCTCGTGCCGCCCGACCACGTCGGCTCCGTGTTGAAGCTGTGCACCGAGAAGCGCGGCAAGCAGAAGAAGATGCTGTATGTCGCAACGCAGGTGTCCTTACAGTACGAGCTGCCGCTGGCAGAGGTCGTGCTCGATTTCTTCGACCGCCTGAAGTCCGTGAGCCGCGGCTACGCGTCATTTGACTACGAGTTCAGCCATTTCCAGGCAGCGCCACTGCAGAAGCTCGACGTCCTCATCAACGGCGACCCGGTAGATGCTCTCTCGATCATCGTACATCGCGATCATGCGTACCAACGCGGCCGCGAGCTCGTGGACAAGATGCAGGAGCTCATCCCGAGGCAGATGTTCGACATCGCCGTACAGGCGGCGATCGGCAGCGCCATCATCGCGCGCGCCTCGGTGAAGGCGCTGCGCAAGAACGTGCTGGCGAAGTGTTATGGTGGCGACATCAGCCGCAAGAAGAAGCTGCTCGAGAAGCAGAAGGAAGGCAAGAAGCGCATGAAACAGGTGGGCAACGTCGAAATCCCGCAGGAAGCGTTTCTGGCCGTATTGCAGGTCGGTCGCGAGAAATAGCCGCGGCGCCCGTCGCCCGTCGCTTTCAACAGCTCAAGATCCAAGGTCTCCTATGCTGATGCAGATCATCGTGCTCCTCTCCTGGCTCGCGCTCCCCGTCGGCCTCCTTTGCGTCGTGGACGACTGGTTTCTGCGGCCGCGCCGCCAGATCGCCGCCGCCCCGCAGGAAGCCCGCGATCCGCCGCTCATGTCTTTTGCCTACCACGCGCTGCCGATCCTGATCGGTGCCGCCGTGTTGCGGCTGCTCGTCGCCGAACGGCTCGACTTCAGCGCGGTGTTGTTCGGAATCACCGTCTTGACGGGTGTCGTGTGGCTGCTGGACGCGGTCGTACTGCAGCGCCGCCGGGCGGCCGCGGCCCGTGCCGCCGGCAAGGATCCGGCCCTCATCCGGGAGCCCGGGACGGTCGACTACGCCCGCAGCTTCTTCCCCGTCGCACTGGTGGTACTCGTGCTGCGCTCGTTCATTTTCGAGCCGTTCCGGATCCCATCGGATTCCATGATGCCCACGCTGCTCGACGGCGATTTCATCATCGTCAACAAGTACGCCTACGGCCTGCGGCTGCCGGTCATCAACCGCAAAATCGTCGCCGTTGGCTCGCCGCAGCGCGGCGATGTGGTCGTCTTCCGCTATCCGCTCGATCCGTCCGTGAACTACATCAAGCGCCTGGTCGGCCTGCCGGGCGATCATGTGGAAGTGCGCAACGACAAGATCACCGTCAATGGCCAGCCCGTGCCTTTCAAGGTCCTGGGCCTCTACAACGACGGCTGCTATGTCAATTTTCAGCTTGCGCAGGAACAGTTGGGCGGGCACACGCACCAGGCGATGCTCTGTCCGGTGCCCCTCGATGTGTCGCCCGCGCCGCTGCCGGGGTGCAATCGCAAGGAGGTCCGCGGCTACAACTGCAGCGACGCGCAGTCCGCCGCGATGTTTGCCGAGCCGCAGGTATTCAGCAGGGTGGTGCCCCCGGGACAGTATCTGATGATGGGCGACAATCGCGACAACAGCGAGGACGGCCGTGTCTGGGGCTTCGTGCCCGAACAGAATCTGGTCGGCAAAGCGACGCGAATCTGGTTCAATTGGGACCCGCAGCGCTCGGGCGGCCCGACCTGGAGCCGGATGGGGTCGGCGATCAAGTGAGGCGCTCTTCTAGTTTGCAACGCTTTCGGGAGAGGACATCGATGCGTACGAAGCAACGGGGTCTCACGGCGATCGGCTGGCTCATCATGCTGGTCCCGCTCGCGATCGTGTTTTACGCCGGCATCCGCCTGGCGCCGGTCTATCTCAACTACATGAAGCTTGCCCGCAGTCTCGATCAGACGGCGTCCGAAAATAAGGCCGACGACACCCAGGCCACCATCAAGAACTCCCTCAGCAAGCACTTCGAGATCGAGAGTCTCGACTACCCCGACATCAAGGACATCAAGATCACTCGCGACGGCAAGGGGTGGAATCTGGAAGCCGCGTACGACGACCAGGCACCCCTGTTTGCGAACCTCGCCATCCTGGTGGTATTCGACAAGAAGGTGCGGATCGGCGGGAGCTCGCTCGGCGACTAGGGGGCGTCATGGAGGCGCCCGCAGACGTGAAATGACGAGCGGTGACTGGCCAGTCCGTTGGATACGCGAGCGGCTCGGATATGAGCCGCGGGATGCCAGCCTGTTCGTTGCCGCGCTCACGCATCGCAGCGCGTCCGGTCAGAACAACGAGCGCCTCGAGTTCCTGGGGGATGCCGTCCTCAATCTGGCCGTTGCTCGTCACCTCTACGAGGCATTCCCGGAAGCCTCCGAAGGGGACCTCAGCCGTTTGCGGGCACGGGTGGTGAGCGGTGAGCCGCTCGCCGAAGTCGCGGCCGGCATAGGCCTCGGAGATGAGCTGCAGCTCGGTTCGGGGGAGCTCAAGACCGGCGGTTTCCGCAGGCAATCCATCCTCGCCGATGCGCTCGAGGCGGTCTGCGGCGCTGTGTTCCTCGACGGGGGATTGGACGCCGCGGAACGGGTCATCCGGAAGTTGTTCGAGCCGCGCATTGCGGCTTTGCCGGCTCCGGAAACGCTCAAGGATGCGAAGACGCGCCTGCAGGAGTATCTGCAGTCCCGGGGCTATGCTCTGCCGCGATACACAGTGGACCGTATCGAAGGCGAAGCGCATGCGCAGACGTTCCAGGTGACATGCGACGTGTCGGAGATCGGACGCCAGGCCCAGGGCCGTGGCTCCAGCCGAAGGCGCGCGGAGCAGGAGGCGGCGGAGCGCATACTGCTGGAAATTGAAACGCACTGACGATTTACGGTACCGCGCATGCCGGGTACCTCACGCAAGGCAGGACCCTTTGGCAGAAACACCTTCCCCGGAATTCCGCAGCGGCTTCGCCGCCCTCGTCGGGCGCCCGAATGTCGGCAAGTCGACTTTGCTCAATGCCCTCGTGGGCCAGAAGCTGAGCATCGTGACGCCGCGGCCTCAGACCACGCGCCACCGCATTGTTGGGATCTCCCGTCTGCCGGACGCAGAAATCGCCTTCGTCGATACCCCGGGACTGCATCATCACGCGACCCGTGCGCTCAACAAAGCCATGAACCGCACGGCCGCGAGCGCGCTGGAAGACGCGGACATCGTCGTGCAATTGGTGGAGGCATTGCGCTGGACCGCGGAAGACGATCTGGCTCTCGAGCGCATCAAGTCCTCAGGCCGGCCCGCCATCCTGGCCGTGAACAAGGTCGACCGCGTACATCCGCGGGAGCGGCTGTTTCCCTATCTCGCGGAGACCGCCCGGCGACATGACTTCCTGGCCATCGTGCCGATCTCGGCACTGAAGGGCAAGGGCATCGAGGATCTGCGCCGGACCATTGCCGCGAACATGCCGAAGTCTCCGGCGCTATTCCCGACTGTCGAGCTGACCGATCGCAGCCGCGAATTCCGCATCGCCGAGATGATCCGCGAGAAGCTGACACTGGAGCTCAACCAGGAAGTGCCCTATGGCATCGCGGTCGAGATCGAGCGGATCGCCGAGGAAGACGGGCAACTCGCGGTCGACGCCGCCATCTGGGTGGACCGGGAAGGGCAGAAGCCGATTGTCATCGGTGCGAAAGGCGAGCGCCTGAAGCGTGTGGGCCGCTCTTCACGGCTCGCATTGAATGAGATTTTCGGCGCGCGGCTGCATCTGACTCTGTGGGTGAAGGTGCGCGAGAACTGGGCCGACAACGCACGCGCTCTGCAGGAGCTCGGGCTCGAATGACGCGCAGCGTCCGCCGCATCCAGCTTACGCCGGGCTATATCCTGCATCACCGGCCATACCGCGATACGAGCCGCATCCTCGAGGTAGTGACGCGCGATCACGGGCGGCTCACGCTGTTTGCACGCGGCGTGCGGGGCCCGAAGGCGAAGCTGGCCTCCGTCCTGCAGCCTTTTCAGATGCTGCTGCTTTCCTGGACCGGGCGGGGGGATGCGGCGCAGCTGACCGCTGCCGAAAGCGCGGAGCACGGTCCGCCGGTGCCGGCTTCCTGCCTGATGGCGGCGTTTTATCTGAACGAGCTGTTGATGAAGCTCACCACGCGTCACGATCCGCTGCCCATGCTATTCGACAACTATCACGCGACTCTCGAAAGCCTGCGCCGGGGCGCGCCCCTCGAGCAGGGACTGCGGATTTTCGAGAAGCGCCTGCTGGAGGCGCTCGGCTACGGTCTGGATCTCTCGGCGGAGGCGCAGACCGGTAAGCGCATCGAGCCCGGCGAGTATTATCATTTCCGCCCGGAGCAGGGTCTCGTTGCGACGGTTGCCGAAGCGGCGGGCGCACTTGCCGGCCGCTCGCTCATCGGGCTGGCGAGCGAGCACCTTGCGGGAGCGCGCGAGCTCGACGATTCACGGCGGCTGTTGCAGGCGGCGCTGGCACGATGTCTCGAGGGCCGGCCACTCGCCACGCGTGGTGTAGCAAGGGCCGTGGCACGCCGGGAGTCTCATACATGACTTTTAAATCTATCGCCCTGGGAGTGAATATCGATCACGTCGCGACGCTGCGCCAGGCGCGTCGTGGCCGGTATCCCGATCCGGTGCACGCCGCGCTTGCCGCGGAGATGGCCGGCGCGGACAACATCACCCTGCATCTGCGGGAGGATCGCCGCCACATCCAGGTGCAGGACGTACGTGTCGCGAAGGATCTGCTGAAGACTCGCATGAATCTCGAGATGGCGATGACCGATGAGATGGTCGACATCGCTCGCGTGGTCCGCCCGGCGGATTGCTGCTTCGTACCCGAGCGGCGCCAGGAAATTACGACCGAAGGCGGGCTCGACGCCGCGGGCCAGGTGCAGCGCCTGAAGGAAGCGACCGCCATTCTCATGGCGCAGGGCATCCGTGTCGCCTTGTTCATCGATCCCGAGCCGCCGCAGATCGAAGCGGCGGCGCAGACCGGAGCGTCCGTCATCGAGCTGCATACCGGCGCCTACGCGGAGTCCGCTGGCTCCCGGCAAGCGACGGAGCTCGAACGGCTGCATGCGGGGGCACGTCTGGCCGCAGGCCTCGGACTCGAGGTGCATGCGGGTCACGGCTTGAATTATCACAACGTACAACCTGTCGCGGCCATCCGCGAGATCGTCGAGCTCAACATCGGACACGCCATCATTGCGCGCGCGCTGTTTGACGGGCTTGCGGTAGCGGTGCGCGAAATGAGGGCCCTGATGGTGGCGGCACGCGAATGATCTTTGGCATAGGCGTCGATGTGCTGGAGGCGAAGCGCATCGTTGAGACACTGGAGCGGTTCGGGTCGCGGTTCGTGCAGCATCTGCTGATGCCCGAGGAGCAGGTGCAGCTCGCCAGGACGCAGCGTCCCGCGCGTTTCCTGGCCATGCGCTTCGCGGCGAAGGAAGCTATCGTCAAGGCCATGGGTACGGGCTTCGCGCATGGAGTGTGGATCCGGGATGTGGGTGTCGTGCAGAACTCGTGGGGCCGGCCCGAAGTGGTGTTCTCGGAGCGCGGCGAAAAGGTCCGGCGCGGCCTCGGTATCGGCGAGGGCCACGTGACGCTGACGGATGAAGCGGGGCTCGTGGTGGCCGTTGCCGTGCTGATGAAAGCCGCGCCCCCGTGAGCTGCGCCGGTACGCTGTCATGAACTGCCTCGTATTCGATATCGAGACGATCCCCGACGTCGCGCTCGGCCGCCGGCTGCACGGGCTGGACGGGCTATCGGATGAACAGGTGGCCAAAGCCATGTTCGGGTTGCGCAGGCAGAGCTCGGGCAACGACTTCCTCCCCCACGAGCAACATCGCATCGTCGCGATCTCCTGCGTACTGCGCAGCCGCGACGGCCTGCGTGTCTGGAGCCTGGGGGATCTGAACGCGACGGAAGGCGAGCTCGTCGAGCGCTTCTTCGACGGCATCGACCGCTTCTCGCCCGACCTCATCTCCTGGAACGGCGCGGGCTTCGACCTGCCGGTGCTCAACTACCGCGCGTTGCTGGCGGGCGTCCAGGCGCCGCGCTACTGGGAAACCGGCGATGGCGACACCGCCTTTCGCTATAACAATTATCTGGGCCGCTTTCACTGGCGGCATACCGATCTCATGGACGTGCTCTCGGGGTACCAGGGACGCGGTCGGGTCTCACTGGAAAATGTGGCGTGTCTGCTGGGTTTGCCCGGAAAGCTGGGTTTCTCCGGGGCGCAGGTGTGGGATGCCTGGCTCGCGGGGAATCTGACGGGGATCAGGCAGTACTGCGAGACTGACGTGCTCAACACTTATCTCATCTACTTGCGCTTCGAAATGATGCGTGGTCGTTTTACGCGTGAACGCTATGCGGACGAAGTCGAGCGTGTGAAAGTACTTTTGCGCGCCGGTAAGGAGCCGCATCTCGCCGAATTCCTGCGCGTCTGGGAATTGCCGGCTTGAGCGGGCGCAAGCTCGTCACCGGGACCGTCGAGGTTGCGACGGTCGCCGCCCTGACGCACGCGGGCGAAGGGATTATCCGCGGCGGTAAGACGGTGTTCGTTCCGGGCGCCTTACCAGGTGAAAGCATTCGGTTTCGGCGGACTCGCAGCCATCGCCAGCACGATGAGGCCGAGCTGCTCGAAGTGTTGGAGTCGGCCGTTGAGCGTGTCGTACCGCGCTGCCCGCACTTTGGCGTCTGCGGCGGTTGCGCGTTGCAACACCTCTCCGCGGAGGCGCAGCTCGAAGCCAAGCAGACCGAGCTGCGAGACAACTTCGAGCGCGTCGGACACGTGAGCCCGGAGGAATGGCTGCCGCCTCTACGCGGGCCCGTGTGGGGCTACAGGCGCCGCGCCCGGCTCGGCGCTAAATTCGTGACCAAGAAGGGACGGGTCGTCGTCGGTTTTCGGGAGCGCCTCGCGCCCTACATCGCCGACGTCAGGCATTGCGACGTCCTGGCTGAGCCGGTGGGCGCTCTCATTACCCCGCTGTCCGATATGCTCACACTGCTGAGCATTCGTGAGCGAGTACCCCAGATAGAAGTGGCTGTCGCCGACAACGCGGTGGCGCTGGTCTTTCGCGTGCTCGACCCGCCATCCAACAGTGACCTCGAACGGTTGCGCGAGTTCGGTGTCACGCATCGCGTGAGGGTGTACCTGCAGCCGAAAGGGTTGGATTCGGTGCGCGAGCTCGAGACGGAAGGAGGTGAGGGCAACGCGGCAGCAGGCGGCACGGCGGCAGGCGGAGCAGCGGCACGCGGCGCGGTGACAGACAGTGTGGCGGCGGGCGGAGCAGCGGCAGGCGGGGCGGTGACCGGCGGCACGGCGGAAGCCAGCGCTCTGGGAGGCGGCCCGGTGGGCGCCGGTCCTACGGCTGCGGTCGGTGGCACTGCCGTGGCGAGCCCACCGTTGCACTACCGGCTGCCCAAGTTCAAGGTGACGCTAAATTTTTTGCCGACCGATTTCATTCAGGTCAACGGCCCGGTCAATGAGGCACTGGTCTCCCGCGCCATCGAGCTCCTGGAGCTGACGCCTTCTTCCGTCGTCCTCGACCTGTTCTGTGGCATAGGCAACTTCACGCTAGCGATGGCCAAGTCGGCGGGACGCGTGGTCGGCGTCGAGGGTGATGCTGCTTTGGTCGCAAGGGCTCGACACAATGCCCACCTCAATCGGTGCGAAAATGCCGAGTTCTACGCAGCCGACCTCGCTAAAGCGTCCTTGCCGGGCAGCGGCACGGGCAACACCGCTCCTTGGCTAAGAGAGAACTACACCCACGTGGTGCTCGATCCCCCGCGAGCGGGGGCCCTAGAGGTGTTGGCCTCCGTGGCCCGTCTCGAACCGCAACGGGTGTTGTATATTTCGTGCCATCCAGGGAGCCTCGCACGGGATCTGGGCGTGCTTGTGAACGAACACGGCTTTACGCTGGAGGCGGCTGGTGTCCTCGATATGTTTCCCCATACGGCTCACTTTGAATCGCTGGCTCTTCTGAAGCCAGGTAAGCGCAAGGCAACATCCTCATGAGTCTCGGCCCGCTGATGATCGATCTCGAAGGGACCTCGATCTCGATAGAGGAGCGTGAACTGCTTCACCATCCGCTCGTCGGCGGTGTGATCCTGTTCACACGTAACTACGTCGATCCCGCGCAGCTCACAGAGCTCGTGGCAGGGATCCACGCTGAACGCAGTCCCCCACTCCTGGTGGCCGTCGACCAGGAAGGTGGCCGCGTGCAGCGCTTCCGTGACGGGTTTTCGCGGCTTCCAGCAGCGCGGCAGATCGGCCACGCCTTCGACCTCAACCCGAAAGAGGGACTCGAACTGGCGCGGCGACTGGGGTGGCTTATGGCCGCGGAACTCCGCTCCCACGGCGTCGACATCTCTTTTGCCCCCGTTGTAGACCTCGATTACGGCGTAAACGAGGCGATCGGCGCTCGGGCCTTCCACAGGCGCCCGGACGTTGTAGGCCAGCTTACCGTCTCCTACACGCACGGGATGCGGGATGCCGGCATGGCCGCCACGGCCAAACACTTCCCGGGGCACGGCGCTGTCATCGCCGACTCGCACCTGACCCTGCCCGTGGACCGGCGGGAACTCGTCGATATGGCGGACGACCTGGCCCCCTACCGAAGGCTCATCGCGAACGGTCTGGCCGCGGTGATGGTCGCGCACGTGCTGTTTCCGGCCGTGGATGCCGCGCCGGCGAGCCTTTCGTCCAGATGGATTCGCGACGTGTTGCGCGGTGAACTGCGGTTTCAGGGCGTAGTGTTCGCGGACGATCTTTCAATGGGAGGGGCCGCCGCAGCGTACGGGGACATAGTGACCCGGGCGCAGCAGGCGCTTGCCGCAGGTTGCGACATGCTACCGATTTGTAACAATCGTGCGAGCGTCATAGCGCTCCTTGACGGGCTCAACGTAGAGCCCGACCCGACCTCGCGTCTGCGGCTCGTGCGCCTGCATGGGCGCGACGGAGTGTCGCGCGAGGCCCTGACTGCTTTGCCGGAATGGACTCGAAGCCAGGAACTGCTCGCGCGGTTCGCCGCGGCTCCCGCGCTCAAACTGGAGCCAGGGAAGTCATGAACAACTGGTCGGCCGAGGCCTGGAGAGCCCTCGTCGAGGGTGCGCCCGAGGGCATCGTCATTTGCGATGCAACAGCTCCGGACTGCCCGGTCGTTTACGCGAATGCCGCGTTCTCCCAGATGTGCGGCTATCCGGTCGCGGCGCTCCTGGGAACGAATCTGCGCGCGCTGCAGGGTAACGACCGGGACCAGGAAACGCGGCAGCGCATGCGTGACGCCGTCGAGCGCGGCGAGCAGGCGCGCGTGCTCATTCGCAACTATCGCCCGGATGGCTCACTGTTCTGGAACGAGACTGTCATCCAACCGGTGCGTGATGCATCGGGACGTCTCACTCATTTCATCGGCTATCACCGAGATGCCAGCGAGCGTTTGAAGAACGCGGAGCGCTCGACACACGGTCTGCCGCCATGGCTGCGGGAGGATCGGCTCACGGGATTGCACTCGCGTGCCTATTTCGAGGAGCTGTTGCAACGCGACTGGATGTTGGCGCAACGGGACTCCCACGAGATCGGGCTCACCTTGTTCGACATTGACGACCTCGGGACCTACAACGAGACGTTCGACAAGGCTGCGGGAGACGCCTGCATTCGGCGTATCGCCCGTGTGATCGGGGCTTCGTATAGACGGGGTGGCGATCTGGTTGGGCGTTGGGAGGGTGGTACGTTCGCCGTGTTGACGCAAGGAGACGCTGCGGAGAAGGCTTCTCACTACGCACAGGTGGTGGCGCAACGCGTGCGCGATCTGCTCATGCATCATCCTCGCGCCGGCTCCGGACGCTTTGTTACACTGAGCGCGGGAGTCGCGAGTCTGGTGCCGCCGAGGGAGCTGTCGCTCGACTCGCTGTTGAAAGCCTGCCGCGCTTCGTTGAAGAGAGCGAAGGTGTTGGGGAAGAACAGTATTTCTACGGCCGAAGCGACAGACTTTCAGTGACGGTCAGTTGGGCCCGCCGCTCGCGTCGGTCGAGTCGCCGGCGGCTTTAGCGGAGTCGGGCAGGCGCGACGCACCGGTGTCGCGCAGGAGCCGGACTTTAGCCCCGCTTCATGCGACTGCCCAACTGTTACCTTCCTGGCGGCCGCGCGCCCTGCGCAGGCGAGACCAGTGCGATGACGCCGAACGCCGGGTGATCGTAGTAGTTGCGTTCGTAGAAGCGTATGCGGCGGCTCTCATTGATCGTGAACGTTGTCCCGGGCCCCGCGCCCATACCGCCGGGCGGGGAGGGCATCGCATACGTCAGCGTCATTCCGAGATGCAGATACTGCCCACGCTCTAGGAATACTGTGCCGCTAAAGCCGGGGACATCGAGCCCCAGGCGCTGGACGGGGAAACCTGCGCGCGTCCCCCACGCACTTGCCGTCTGCGACCAGGCGGCGTGCGCGATCGGCACGTAAGCGCCGCTCGAACGCAGCTTGTTCTCGATTTCAGTGAGCTGATACGACGTGGTTGGCAGGGCGCTGACGAAATGCCCTACCTGGGACGAGCTGCTGGCTTCCTCACCCGCGATGACGTTGCCCGTGCCAGCCTCCGCGCCCCAATTCTCGGCGCCCCCTTGCGCCGACGTGGCGCGAAATACGACTAGCTCGATGTTGTAGGCCGGGCTCGCCGATTCCTGCGAGACAGCGGGCAACCCGCAGCAGAGGGCGGCGAGCATCGTGAGGCAAAGCGTCCTAAAACGCGCGGTGCGAAGGTTCATGGCTGCATTCTACTGCACCGTCGCGGAAAAACGCTCAGTAGCCGGGCCCGGTGGCGCTCTACGGCGACGGGTACTGCTACGGCGCTCCGTCTCGCGAGCCCGATGCGGACAGTCGCCGCCGCGACGAGCAAGCCATCCAGTCTATCCGGCCCAAGCCGGCCCAAGCACGCGTCGCGTGCATGACGGCTCGGCTGGTTCCTCAGGCGCCAACTCCGGTCCGACTTTGACGGACCGCCGAGCCTCATTTCGTCTGCGGCTTCTCGCCCAGCAGCTTCAGCAGCGCGTCGGCGAACACGAAGCGCTGCTCTTCGGCAGGCAGCTGCCTGGACAGCCGCATTTTGAGTGGCCCTTCGAGCCGATACTCCCGTGCGCCCTTCTGAACCATGCGGACCACGGTGCCGGGGTCGATGGAGTTCTTTTCCTCAAAGGTCACGGAGCCGCCCTGCGGCCCGATGTCCAGGCGCCGCACGCCGATCGCCCGCGCGGCGAGCTTTAACTTCGCGATCTTCAGCAGACTCTGCGCGACCGCGGGCAACGGTCCGAAGCGGTCGTAGATCTCCGCCATGAGCTCGTCCAACGCCTCGTCGCCGTTGGCGGCGGCAATCCGCTTGTAGAGACCGAGGCGAACGTGCACGTCGGCGATGTAAGTCTCGGGTATGAAGGCGGGCAGCCGGAGCTCGACTTCCGTCGCGGCGGAGAGTGGCTTGTCGAGTTGCGGCTCGCGGCCTTCCTTGAGCGCCGCCACGGCGTGCTCGAGCATGTCGAGATACATGGCCATGCCGACTTCAGTCATCTGGCCGCTTTGCTGCTCACCCAGCAGCTCGCCGGCGCCGCGGATCTCGAGATCGTGGGTGGCCAGCACGAATCCGGCACCGAGCTCTTCCATCGATTCGATCGCCTCGAGCCGCTTCGCGGCATCGCCGGCCAGCGCCTTGCGCGGTGGAGCGATCAGATAGGCGAAAGCACGATGGTGCGAGCGGCCGACGCGGCCGCGCAGCTGATGCAGCTGCGCAAGTCCCATGTGGTCGGCGCGGTTGATCATGATGGTGTTGGCCGTCGGAACGTCGATACCGCTCTCAATGATAGTCGTGCAGACGAGCAGATTGAACCGGCGATGGTAGAAGTCGACCATCAACTGCTCGAGATCACGCGCCCGCATCTGGCCGTGGCCGATACGCACGCTGGCTTCCGGGATGAGCGCCTGCACCTCCCCTGCGATCTTCTCGATCGTGCGGACCTCGTTGTGTACGAAATACATCTGCCCGCCGCGGCGTAACTCACGCAGGGCAGCTTCGCGCAGCGTCGGGCCGTGCCATTCGATGACGAATGTCTTGATGGCGAGCCGCTCGGCGGGCGGTGTCGTGATCAATGACAGGTCGCGCAGTCCCCCCAGCGCCATGTTGAGCGTGCGGGGGATCGGGGTGGCAGTGAGGGTGAGGACGTGCACATTTGCGCGCAGCGCCTGCAGTCTTTCCTTGTCGCGCACTCCGAAGCGATGTTCCTCATCGATGATGATGAGGCCGAGGTCTTTGAAGCGTGCATGCGAGTGAAGCAGGCGATGCGTGGCGATGCAGATATCGACGGCGCCGCGCTCCACCCCTTCGAGCGTTGCCTGCGTCTCCTTGGCGTTCCCGAATCGGGACAGCGCTTCGACACGCACGGGCCAGTCGGCAAAGCGATCGCGGAAGTTGGCCAGATGCTGTTGCGCCAGCAGTGTGGTCGGTGCGAGTACCGCAACCTGCTTACCGCCTTGTACGGCTGCGAAAGCCGCGCGCATCGCGACTTCTGTCTTGCCGAAGCCAACATCACCGCACACGATGCGGTCCATCGGGCGCGCGCTCGCCAGGTCGGCCAGGACGGCGCGAATGGCCTGCGCCTGGTCATCCGTTTCCTCGAACGGAAAGGCGTTGGCGAAGGCCTGGTAGTCGAGCTCGTTGAAAGGCAGACGCAGGCCTTGTTGGGCTTTGCGCCGCGCGTACAGGTCCAGCAGCTCGGCGGCGACATCGCGTATCTGCTCGGCGGCGCGCTTGCGGGCCTTCGCCCATTGATCCGTGCCCAGCTTGTGCAGCGGCGCGCTCTCGGGGGCGCCGCCGCTGTAGCGGCTGACCAAGTGCAGGGAGTGCACCGGCACGTAGACGCGATCGCCATCCTGGTACTCGAGTACCAGGAACTCGCCTTGCTGGCCGGCGATCTCCATCACCTGCATCCCAACATAACGGCCGACGCCGTAGTCCTCGTGCACCACCGGGGCGCCGGGATTGAGGTCCTGCAGATCGCGCAGAATGGCTTCGGGGTCGGCGGCCGCGCGCTTACGGCGGCGTTCCTGGCGCGCCCGGGCTCCAAAAAGCTGCGCTTCGGAGACCACCGCGATGCGCGGCTCGGTGAGGGTGAGTCCTTCGAGATCGGGCGCGACCGTCAATGCGAGTGCGGCCTTGCCATTCGCAAAGGCGTCCCAGCTTTGCACGGAGGCGATGGTGTGGCCCTGCGCGCGCAGCATCTCCTGCAGCACCTCGCGGCGTCCGGGCGAGTCCGCCGCAATCAACACTCGTCCGCCGAAGTCGCCGAGGAACGAGTCGAACGGAGCGAACGGCTTCTCGGCGCGTACGTCGATCCGCAACTCGCGCGGTGCGGAAGTCGGAAAATTGCTCACGCTCTCATTGGGGCCCTGCAGCTCGGTATCGGCCTTGAATACCTCGAGGGTGATGGCGGAGAAGGCGGCCAGCCGCGCATCGAGCTCAGCCGGCTCGAGAAAGAGCTCTCCCGGGCGCAACACGGGGCGCTCGATGTCATGGCGGCGATCCTCGTATCGCGTGCCCACATCCTCCCAGGCCTTGATGAGCGCCGCGGGGAGGGCAGCGTCGTGCACGATGACGGCATCGGGCGGGAGGTAATCGAACAGGGTGGCGGTTCCCTCGAAGAACAACGGGAGATAGAACTCGATTCCCGCCGGCGCTATCCCTTCGCTGACACCGCGATAGATGCTGGTCTTGGTCGGATCGCCCTCGAAACGCGTGCGGAAGCGGCGGCGGAATTCCTTGATCGCGTCCGGATCGAGCGGCACCTCGCGGGCGGGCAACAGGCGGACGTTCTCCAGCGAGTCCAACGAGCGCTGCGTTTCGGGGTCGAAGGTGCGGATCGCTTCGATCTCGGCATCGAAGAGGTCGATGCGCAGCGGGGCGGTCGTGCCCATCGGGAAGACGTCGAGTAGGGAGCCGCGCACCGCGAACTCACCGGGACTGACCACCTGGCTGACGCTCGCGTAGCCGGCCTCGATGAGCCTTTGCCGGAAGGGCTCGAGCGCCAGGGCATCACCGACGGTGAGCTCGAAGGCACGGCCTTGTACGTACGTTCGTGGCAGGAGGCGCTGCATGAGGGTGTCGGCGGTCACGATGAGGCATCCGTGATGCGCACGCGGCAGCTCGAAGAGAGTGCGGAGACGCTCCGAGATAATGTCGGGGTGCGGAGAGAAGAGGTCGTACGGCAGGACTTCCCAGTCCGGGAGTGTCAGCAGCGGCAGGGTCTCGCTCGCAAAAAAGCGAAGTTCCGCGGTAAGTCTCGCGAGGTCGCGCGCGGCGTCTACGATTACGACGTAGAGACGCCTGTCAGCGCGGGTGGCTTCGGCGAGCGCTAGCGCGGCGGCGCTGCCGTAGAGCTGGTGCCAGCGCAGGCGACGCTTCGCGTCGGTCGGGACGGGGGGATTTAACAGTGAACGCATCGGGCTTTTATGTGGGGTCGGAGCGCGAAAAGCGCGACAGCTTACCAGCAGCCGCCACGCCGGCCGCGCCTACCGAATTGAGCAAGCGGCAGCGGTGATCGCGGCCAAAGGAGCGGCGGAAGCGGCTAGATGGCGACGGGCACCGCGGCAACTTGCAGGCGCGTTTCGGTGGGGACGCAGTAGATGTCGATCGGACTCGAGCGACCGCGCAGCTGCATTGCCGGCAGGTGCGTGGCTCCGACGTCGAGGCCGCCGGCATCCAGAGACTGCTTCAGCGCGTGGGAAAACAGCATTTCGCCGGCGCGGGCGCGCTGGCAGAGGCGGGCGGCGATGTTCACCGTGTCGCCGATGATCGTGTAGTTCATGTAGGCGGTGGAGCCGATGTTTCCGGCTACGACATCGCCTTCGTTGATGCCGATGCCCAGGCCGGCTTCGATTTGATAGCGCTCTTTCCACGAGCGCGCGAGCTCCGCGAAGCTTTCAAGCATTTCCTGAGCCGCGCGGATGGCTCGTTGCGGGCTGTCGGGCTGCTCGAGCGGCACGCCAAACCCGAGCATCAGGCAGTCGCCCGCCATGTGGAAGACAGTGCCATCGTGGCGGAAGGTGATCTCCGTGAGGAGCGAGAAGTATTCGTTCAGCAGCGGTACGACCTCGTGAGGCTCGAGACGCTCTGAAATGCTCGTAAAGCCGCGGAGATCGGCAAAGAGCACCACCGCGTGCGTGCGTACGTCCGCGGTGGAGAGGAGGGTATCGCGCAGCTGCGCGTCCTCCAGGATCTTGTCCGCCAGACGAGGGGAAACGTAGCGGCGGAAGGTCTGCCGCATGACTTCTTCGCGGCGGCGAATTTCCGCTTCCAGCTGCACCGCCGCGATTTTGCGCCGTACGGTACCCGCGCGCACGAGGGCCTCGATACGGGTCCTTAAAGACTCGTCCACCGACACTGCTATCCCCACAATTATTTTTTAAGCCAGTGGAAGCCTACCACCGGCGCACACGCGCTCACCACCTATCGGGCGCACCAGGGGCGGGTGCGGTCGGCTAGACGCGGTCTGCTAGGCGCGGTCGGCTAGGCGGGGCGGCTCGAGGGGCGGCCGGACGCATGGGATGGCCGGCACTTACAGGCCAACGGACCTACTGCGCTGCGGCTTGAGGCCCGGCGGCCGCCCATCGTCCCCGCAGAACGTGCCGCCGGTTGCACCGGAGATGTCGCAGGCCGCCTCAATGCGGCGAAGGCCGAGAAGCCTTAGGGCTCAACGGCTCAGCGCGAGGCGACCTCAGCCCGGCCTGTCGTGGCAACGGCGTGGATAACTCGGTCGTGTTCGAAGAACACCGAAAAGGTCGCATAGTCCCAGCGGGTGATCGGCGGTGCCCCGACGGCGTCATGACGCGTCGCGGGGGCACCGAAGCGAGCCTCCACCTGGGTCATGGTGATGCCACGCTTCGGCGTTTCGGTCGAAGAGTCGCGCAGCGTCACCTGGTCGTCGACGAGGATGGTTTCGGCCATGGCCGGGGCCGGCCTGCCGGCACTCGCAGCAGCCGCAAGGCTGCAAAGGAGGGGTACAAGAATGCGAGTCTGCATACGGAAACTCCTTGATCGCGCCAGTCGCGGGCTTGAGCCCGGCACGCCGAAATATAGCACCGGGCTGAATCTGTCAAAGCGAATGGCCGCAGGGCCTGCGTAATCTGTGACGCGGTCGTGATTCGGCGAAGGTGGGCGCAACTTGTGGTTAAATCGCGACGATGTTTCACCCTCTTTCGCTCTACGTGGGTCTGCGATACGTCCGCGCGCGCTCCCACAAGTTCTTCGTCTCGTTCATCACCTGGGCCTCGCTGGTCGGGGTCGGCGTGGGTGTCGCAGCTCTGATCGTCATTCTCTCCGTGATGAACGGTTTCGAGGGCGAATTGCGCGATCGCCTGCTGTCCCTCAGCGCGCACGCCCGAGTCACTGCAAACGCGAACGCTCCGACTCCCTCGCGCGCTGACTGGCTCGAGGCGGAACGAATCGTACGCGGCTCCGAAGGCGTCGCGGCCGTCGCGCCGTATGCGGAGATCCAAGCGCTGGCTCTGCGAACTCCGGAGATGCTGCCCGTAACCTTGCGTGGCATCGATCCGAAAGCAGAGACGCGAGTTACGGCAGTAGCGCGTTCGATAACCCAGGGGCATCTGGCGGATCTCACGCCCGGATCGGACCGCGTCATCGTGGGCGAGGTGATCGCCGAACGTCTCGGTCTGGCGCCGGGCGACAGCCTCACGCTGCTGATTCCCACCGTCGCCGCCGACAGCGCGCCGGCTCCGAAGCTCCGCCAGTTCAAGGTCGCGGGCGTATTCGAGGTCGGATTGCAGGATCACGACGGAGTGCTGGTATTCGCGCACATGGACGACGTGCGGGCTCTCGCTCCGGGGCAGGAGAGCGGGCTCGGTTTGCGGATCCGATTCGGGGATGCCCTGGCAGCGCCCGAGCTGTCCGCCCGCGTGCGCGCGGCTCTGCCCAAGCGCTTCGAGGTCACCGACTGGACCCAGGACAACGCGAATTACTTCCGCGCGACCCGGATCGAGAAGACCATGATGTCGCTCATTCTCTTTCTCATCGTCGCGGTCGCCGCTTTCAACATCGTGGCGATGCTCGTGATGGTGGTGACCGACAAGCGCACGGACATTGCCATTCTGCGCACTTTCGGCGCCTCCCCGCGCAAGGTCATGGGCGTCTTCATCACGCAGGGACTCGTTATCGGGTGGTTGGGCGTGGCCATCGGAGTTGCGCTCGGTCTGACGCTTGCGCTCAACGTCGCCACGATCGTTCCGTTTCTCGAGCACACCTTCGGCTTCCAGATCATGGATGCGGACGTCTACTACGTCACGACCATCCCATCCGAAGTGCGCTGGACGAATATCGTCGCAATCGGCGGCGCAGCGCTGTTTTTGACGGGTCTCGCCACGTTGTATCCCGCGATCCGTGCGTCGCGCACCGCTCCCGCCGAAGCGCTTCGGTACGAGTAGCCCGTGCGCCTCCCCTACGAATGGATCATCGGCACTCGCTATCTGCGCTCGACGCATCGGCGCGGATTCGTGTCTTTCGTCGCCCTCGTCTCGGTGCTCGGTCTCGCGCTCGGCGTTGCAACGCTCGTCGTCGTTCTGTCGGTCATGAATGGCTTCGAACGGGAGATTCGCAGCCGCATCCTCAGCGTGACTTCGCATGCGACGCTGATGGGCCTGGAGGGCACTTTGTCGAACTGGCAATCGGTGCAACGCGAAGCGCTGCGCCAGCCTGGCGTACAGGCTGCCGTACCCTACGTCGAAGAGCAGTCGATGCTGGCCAACGGCAGTCATATCGCGGGAGCGACCGTGCGGGGGGTGCTGCCCGAGCAGGAGAGCAGGGCCACCGGCCTCGCCCAGCATGTGACGCAGGGCAAGCTCGCTGACTTGCAGGCCGGCCAATACGGCACCGTACTGGGCAGTGCGCTTGCGCACGAGTTGAATGTGCACGTCGGCGATTCCGTGGTGCTGATCGCACCGGACGGAATCGCGACGCCCACGGGCGTCGTGCCGCGCATGCGCCGCTTCCGGGTCGTGGGCCTGTTTGAATCCGGCATGTACGAATTCGATCGCGGTCTTGCTCTGGTGCACATGACGGATGCTGCGCGGCTCTTCCGTTTGGGCGACCATGTGACCGGTATCCGTCTCGCGCTCGCGGATCCATTACGCGCTCCATCCACCGTTCGCAGGATCGCGCTCGCACTTGGAGGTAATGGCTTCTACGTCCGCGACTGGACGAGCGACCACGCCAACTTCTTCCGCTCCATCGAGACGACGAAGTCGATGATGTTCATCATCCTGCTCATGATCGTGGCGGTCGCTGCCTTCAACATCGTCGCCACGCTCGTGATGATCGTGAAGGAGAAGCAGACCGACATCGCGATCCTGCGCACGCTCGGCGCCGGCCCGCAGAACGTGCTGTTCACATTCGCTGTGCAGGGAGTGCTGATCGGTCTCGCGGGGACACTGCTCGGCGCGGGGCTCGGCACGGTACTGTCGGATAACATCGGGACGTTGGTGGGGGGGCTCCAGCGGCTTCTGGGCACACAGTTCATCGACGCTCGCGTCTACTACATCAGCGACCTTCCCGCGTACGTCGAGGGCGGGGACGTGCTGCGTATTTCCGCCGTTGCGTTTCTCCTGTGTGCGCTCGCGACCATTTACCCGGCATGGCGCGCGTCGCGCACGGCGCCCGCGCAGGCTCTAAGACATGAATGAGCCCGAAACCATGAGTGAGATCCGATGACGGAACCGATTCTCGAAGCACGCGACGTCCACAAGAACTTCCGCCAGGGGCCCGTTACGCTCGAAGTCCTGCAGGGGATCGCCATTTCCGTGACTACGGGAGAACGCATCGCCATCGTGGGTGCGTCCGGATCCGGGAAGACGACGTTGTTGCAGATCCTGGGTGGACTCGATCGCCCGACGACCGGCCAGGTCCTCGTGGACGGACGGGATATTCATGAGCAGACCGAGGAGGAGCGGGGGGCGTTACGCAACCGCGCCCTGGGCTTCGTCTATCAGTTTCATCATCTGTTGCCGGAATTCACGGCTCTCGAGAACGTCGCAATGCCGCTGCTGATACGGCGCATGAACGTCGCCGAAGCGCGCGGGAAGGCCCAGGCAATCCTCGACCGCGTCGGACTCGGCCAGCGACTCGACCATCGCCCGGACCAACTCTCCGGTGGCGAGCGGCAGCGCGCGGCGGTAGCCCGCGCGCTGGTTACGGAGCCGAAGATCGTGCTGGCGGACGAGCCAACCGGCAATCTCGATGGCGCGAATGCGGAAGCCGTGTTCGCGCTGATGCTCGAGCTCAATCGGGAGTTGGGCACGAGCCTGATCGTGGTGACGCACGATATGCGGCTGGCGGCCCGGATGGAGCGGATCTTCGAGATCGAGCGTGGCATCCTGCGCGAACGGCCGCTCCCGGCTCCTGGCTTCGCCTAGGCGGTCGAGGAGGCCAGGTGGCGCGTTCGGTAGCGCGCCTTGACCCGCCACCGCCAGATCAGCTCCAGGCTCAGCCAGCCGAACAGCCCGGCCAGGACCGCGCAGGCCACGCAGCCCAGTAATAAGGGCTTCCAGACCGGTTGCAGCCCGGTGTGGAACCAGTCCCAGCTGAACTGGAAAGAGAAGTTCTCCGGCTCGATCCCCAGGAGCGTCGTGCCGACGCGGTACGCGGTGTAATAAATGGGTACGCAGGTCAACGGGTTGACCAGCAGCGTCGCCCCATAGATCGCCGGGAGATTCAGGCGCAGAGCTACGGCGAGCACGCCGGCCACCAGCAGATGGATGGGCAGGGGAATGAAGCAGATAGCCAAGCCGAAGCCAAAGGCTGCCGTGACCGCCCGGCGATGCAGCGTCCACAGGCGGGGGTCCGCGATCCGGTCGCCGAACGGCCGTAGAAACCAGCGCTTCTGCAACGAGCCGGGGGAGGGGCAGAGCTTTTTGAGTAAGCGTCGCGGCATGAGGGGCGCTGACTCTACCAGAACACTTTGGAAGGAATCTGCACCGCGCCGCACGACTGTCTTTTCCACGTCCGCGGACGGCCTCGCGCGCGGCGAATCGAGGCCTTCAGCAGGGTCGCAAGTCTCGCTCCGCACCCGCAGGGGTTCGGGCGCGCCGCCGCATGGGAATCCTGCGACCCGGTTCCTTCCCATGGCTCGGGCTCGAAGTTGACGTCGCCGCGACCCGACAGGAGATGCCTGTCGCCTTGAGCGCGTGCGGGTCTCCGGTATGATGCCGCGTCGCTGTTGCCGGATCACCGGCTTGGGGTCACTTGGATGTGGGAAATCGTGCGGGCCGGCGGCCCGCTGATGTGGCCGATTATTCTTTGCTCAATCACCGCGGCGGCCATCGTGCTCGAGCGGCTCTGGACGTTGCAGGACCGGCGCGTGTTGCCGCCGGAACTGCCGCAGAAAGTCTGGCAGCTCATCGAAGCCAACCAGGTCAATGACAAAGTCATTGCGGCGCTGGAGCAGAACTCTCCGCTGGGCAAGCTGCTGGCGGCGGGACTCGCCAACCGGCATCGGCCGCGCGAGATTCTGATGGAGCGCCTGGAGGATACCGGGCGGCACGTGGTGTACGAGCTCGAGCGCTTCCTCAACATGCTCGGTACGATCGCCGGCGTCTCGCCGCTGCTCGGCCTGCTCGGCACCGTGACCGGCATCATCCGTTCGTTCAACGCCATCCAGGCGGGTGGCATGGGCGATCCGCGTGCGCTCTCGGGCGGTATCGCCGAGGCGCTGATTGCCACGGTCGCGGGCCTCTGTGTCGCTATTCCTTCGCTGATCGCCTACCGTTTTTTGCGCGGTAAAGTGGAGCGAATCGTCGTCGAGATGGAAAAGAACGCGATGCGGATGGCCGATGCGGTCGAGGCGTCGTCCGCACGCGAGCGGTCGCCGGCGTCGGGGCCAGCGGCGGCAGCGGCGTGAGCCGTCCATGAATCTCAAGCCGCGTCGTCACGAGGAGCCGGAGATCAATGTCGTCTCGCTCATCGACGTGGTGCTGTTGCTCGTCGTGTTCTTCATGCTCTCGAGCCGGTTCACGGACGAGGGCCGCATGCGCGTGCATCTCCCGCAGGCGAACGCAGTTCCGACTCAAAAGGCTGCCGGCGAGCCGCTGGTCGTCACGGTGACGCAGGAGGGCAGCTACCGCGTCAACGAGAAGGATCTCATCAATTCGAGTCCGGAAACGCTGCGTGCGGCCCTCCTCAAGGAAACAGGGGCCAATCGCGGAGTGAGAGTCACTATCCGCGCTGACGCGCGCGCCACGCACCAGTCCGTGATCACAGCGATGGACGTACTCGGACGCCTCGGTTTCGCCGAGCTCAACATCGCTACGGTCAAGGAAGGTCCGGCGGGCAAGCCTTGAGCGACGACGTGCGGAGCCCGACGCAGCCAGGGTCCGGAAGCGCGCTGCACACGTACCGGCGCTTGCTGAATTACGTTCGCCCTTATCGCGTCCAATTTAGCGCCGCCATCCTGGGCGGGGTGCTGTATTCCGCCACGATGGCGAGCGCGGCATACTTCGTCAAACAGTTTACCGACACCCTGACCGACCGGAATCCGCGCACCATCGTCCTGGCGCCGCTCATCCTGATCGGGCTTTTCATTCTGCGCGGGGTGGGCGACTTCCTGCAGACGTACTACATGGGTTACGTCGGCCGGCGAATCATCAGTCAGCTCAGAGCCGAAGTCTTTCGGCGTATCCTGCAGCTGCCGATCGGTTACTTCGACCGCAATTCGTCCGCCACGCTGCTTTCGCGGCTGACTTACAACACCGAGCAGATCGCCCAGGCCACGACCGACTCCATCATGGTCGTCGTCACGACGTTCCTCACCATTGTCGGTTCGATAGCTTATCTTCTCTACCTCAACACGCGGCTCGCCCTGCTGGCGCTTACGATGGGGCCGCTCGTGGGCTGGCTCGTCTCGATCATCAACCAGCGCTTCCGTCGCTACAGCCGCCGCATTCAGGACTCGATGGGCGATGTCACGCGGGTCGCCAAGGAGAGCTTCGAGGCGCCTCGGCTCATCAAGGTCTACAACGCGCAGGATCATCTCAACCGGCAGTTCGATGCGGTGAACGAGCACAATCTGCACTCGAACATGAGGTTGATCCTGACGCGCGGACTGTCGAACCCCGTCGTGCAGCTGGTGACGGCGATCGGACTTTCCCTCGTGTTGTATGTCGCCATTGCCGACGCGGTCCATGGGCGCATGACGATGGGCGCCCTGCTGGGGTTCATCACCGCGCTCGTCAGTATCGCGCAGCCGCTGCGACAGCTGGTGGGCGTGGGAGGGCCCTTGCAACAGGGCATCGCAGCCGGACAGAGCCTGTTCGAGCTTCTGGATGAGCCGGCGGAGACGCAGGGCGGCGGCTACACCGTGAGCCGGGTGCGCGGCGAAGTGGAGTTCGACCACGTGTCGTTCTCTTATCAGCGCGGCGAGGGTGCGGCGCTGCGGGATGTTTCGCTGCGAGTGCCCGCTGGCCAGAGTGTGGCTATCGTCGGACGCTCCGGCGGCGGTAAATCGACACTCGTCAATCTCCTGCCGCGGTTCTATGACGTACAGTCGGGGTCGGTGCGGATCGATGGGCGTGATGCTCGCGAGTACGATCTGCGAAACCTGCGGGAGCAGATCGCGGTCGTCAGCCAGGATATCGTGCTGTTCGATGACACCATACGGAACAACATCGCATTCGGGCGGGTGGTGTCGGACGATGCAATAGAGCGCGCGGCGGAAGCGGCGCATGTAACCGAGTTCGTTCGCGACAAGCCATCTGGCTTCGATACGATCGTCGGCGACCGGGGTGTGACGCTGTCAGGCGGCCAGCGCCAGCGCATTTCCATCGCCCGGGCGTTGCTGAAGGATGCCCCCATTCTCATCCTCGATGAGGCAACCTCCGCTCTCGATACCGAGGCCGAGCGGCACATCCAGGCGGCGCTCGTAAACCTCGCGCGCGACCGTACGACATTCATCATCGCCCACCGGCTGTCGACGGTGGAGCAGGCCGATCGGATCATCGTCCTCGACGCGGGTGTCATCATCGAGAGCGGTACGCATGCCGAGCTTTTGAATATCGATGGGATCTACTCGCAGCTGCACCGCCTTCAGTTCAGCGACTGACGGGACCGTAATGGAGCAGCGCCTGACGAAGCTCTGGTATCGCGACACAGCAGGGCCTTCGTTGCTGCAGCCACTGTCGTGGCTCTACCTCGCGGCGATCCGGGCGCGGCGCGGCGCTTACGCGCGCGGCGTGTTGCGAACCCATCACGTTGGAAAACCCGTGGTCGTGGTCGGGAACCTCACCGTGGGCGGAACGGGCAAGACGCCGTTGGTGATATGGCTCGCGCGGCAATTGAGTGAGCGCGGTTTGAAAGTGGGCATCGTGTCCCGCGGCTATGGATCATCGCAGCGCGACAACACGCTGCGCCTCGTGAATGAAGAGTCGAGCTGGCGAGAGGTAGGAGACGAGCCTCTGTTGCTGTTTCGCGGCACCGGATGCTCCACGATAGTGGCCCGCGATCGCGTTGCCGGCGCACGGGCGCTCGTTGCGATGGGAGTCGATGTCGTCATCGCCGACGATGGGCTGCAACATCTTCGCCTCGCGCGCGAGTGCGAAATGGTCGTGATCGACGGGGCACGCGGATTTGGTAACGGCCGCGTCCTCCCCGCGGGCCCCTTGCGAGAACCGGTTTCCCGATTGGCGGCAGCGGATCTGGTAGTGGTTAACGGCGTAGCCGAGCATGCGTCCCTGCGGCGGCCGGGCATGTCCGTAGAAGCCAGAGCTCTGCAGATGAGTCTCGTGGCGGGGCAGGCGCTCAGAGTCGATGGGCAGGCGTCCTCACAGCCGCTCGAGGCTTTCAGGGACCGGCGCTTGCATGCCGTTGCCGGCATTGGCAATCCCGCGCGTTTCTTCCGCGACCTGCGCGCGCGGGGCTTGGACATCATTGAGCACGCGTTTGCGGACCATCACCCTTTTGTGCCGCGCGATCTGTCATTCGCAGATGACCTTCCCGTGCTCATGACCGAGAAGGATGCCGTAAAATGCGCCTCGTTCGCTAACCCGCGTCTCTGGTCTGTTCCCACCGCCGCGGCGTTCAGCGAAGCGCAAACGCGTGAGCTGCTCGAATACGTGCAGCGTAAGATCGGCTCCCTTTCGACTGCCGGAGGTTAGATTTCGATGGATGCGCGCCTGCTCGAAATATTGGCCTGCCCCGTGTGCAAGGGGACGCTCAAGTACCAGCGCGACGCGCTGGTCCTGGTGTGCCGCATGGACCGACTCGCCTATCCGATACGCGATGACGTGCCGGTGATGCTCGAGGAGGAAGCTCGTCAGCTCGCTGCCGACGACCCTCTTCTGGAACGCTGAAAGCGGCCGCCGCGTGTTTCGAGTCGTGATTCCCGCGCGCTACGCTTCGGCGCGACTCCCGGGCAAAGCCCTGATGTCCATCGGCGGCAAACCGATGGTGCAATGGGTCTATGAGCGCGCACGTGCCTCCGGAGCGGACGACGTATTGATCGCCACTGACGATCTGCTGATTGTGAGCGCTTCACACTCCTTTGGCGCCGAAGTGGTCATGACCGCGCCGACTCATGCTTCGGGGACGGATCGCATCGCCGAGGTTGCCCGCCAGCGCTCCTGGCCGGAGGGCGATATTGTCGTGAACGTGCAGGGGGATGAGCCTCTGATGCCTCCAGCCCTCATCGGCCAGGTGGCGCGGCTGTTGGAAGCTCACCCGCGCGCGCAGGTTGCGACGCTCGCGACGCGAATCGAATCGCTCGAGGAGTTCCTGAATCCGAACGCGGTGAAAGTGGTGACTGACGGTGAGGGTAGGGCGTTGTACTTCAGCCGTGCTCCGATTCCCTGGAACCGCGATGGGGCACCTGCGGGCATCGAGACACAGAGGGTGTTTGCCGGTTCACGCCGACATGTCGGAATCTACGCGTACCGGGTCGGAGCCCTGTTGCGGCTTGCTGCACTGGCCCCCACGGTTCTCGAGATGTCCGAAAAGCTGGAGCAGTTGCGCGCGCTCGAGAACGGGTTCGAAATCCGGGTGGGCGATGCTGTCGAGCGCCCTGGGCCGGATGTGAATACGGCGGCGGACTTCGAGCGCGTACTGGCGCTGACGGCGCCCGATAACCCGGCGGGCTCCTAGAAATCAGGGGGTTCAGCCCTCATTTACCCTTCCCGGGGTAACGTATGCTGAGCTATATGGGAACGGCGAGTGCGCAGCCGGAAGTACCGGGTACTGAGTCGGTGCGGCTCGGCCTGGAGTGCGGCGCATGACGCGGTTTGACAATTCCTTACATTCGAACGCGCGGGCGCTGCCGCCTCACACGCCAGGCGCGACGCGAGCCTGGCCGGAACTTGAATACGCCGCGGAGTATCCAACTGCCGGATGGGCGAGGGCTGTCAACCTGGACCCGGTACGTCGCGTTCTCTCAAGCAGTTCGCTCCACTGAATGGATGCCTAAAGATGATGACCCGAATCAAACCCTTCTCGCGTAGCGCTTTCTCGGCCGCTGCCGTTGCCACCGTCGTCGTGTTTCTCACGGGTTGCGTGGAGCAGCCGCCGCGGCGCGTGTATTCGCCGCCCCCGGTTGATAAACCGAACACGGACGTCTATGCGTACCCGATGCATGGGCAGACTCCGGAGCAGCAGGAGCGTGATCGCTACGAATGCAACACGTGGGCTGTGAAGCAGTCCGGGTTCGACCCGAGTGGGCCGAATGTGCCGCCGCATGACCGCTACCGCGTGGTTGCCGCCGGTCCGCCGCCGGGTACGGGCACCGCCATCGGGGCTGTTACGGGCGCCATTCTGGGTGCGGCTGTGGCGGGTCCGCGTGATGCGGGGGCGGGTTTGTTATTCGGCGCCGTCGCCGGCGGCCTCGTTGGAAACGCCAGCGATCAGTCCCGGGCGCAGCAGACCCAACAGATCGTCTCTTCGCAGGACAGGCAGCAGTACCTCGCGATGGAGCAGCGAGCCTCGAACTACCGTAGAGCCATCGGCGCCTGTCTGGATGCGCGCGGTTACAGCGTGAAATGAGTTATTGCTCAGGTAACGAGAATGAACAAGCGATTGTGGATTTCGATGTGTGGTGCCGCGGTCCTCGCTTTAACGTTAGGCACCGCCCAGGCTGACCCGCATGGTGGTCCGCACGATGGCCGCGGCGATGGCCGTGGCGGTGGCGCGCGGCCGGGCTTCGATCACATGGACGCGCGCTTCGGCCACAATCACTACTACCCCTCGCGCGGGTATGAGGTCCGGGATCTCCCCCGCGACCGCTTCGTCGTCGACCGCGATAACCACCGATACTTCTACTCGGGCGGCATCTGGTACGAACCGCGCGGCCCGAGATACGTCGTCGTAGGCCCGCCAGTCGGGGTGTTTGTACCGGTCCTGCCGTCTTACTATTCGACGGTCTACTTCGGCGGCGTTCCCTACTACTACGCTAACGATACCTACTACGCGTGGCGCCCGGACTCCAATCAGTACGAAGTAGTCGACCCGCCGGGAGATGACAACAGCGCGCAGACGCAAGCGCCGCCGAGCGACGACGTCTTCACCTACCCGAAGAACGGGCAGAGCGAGGAGCAGCAGGGCAAGGACAAGTACGAGTGCCACAAGTGGGCCTCGGACCAGTCCGGCTTCGATCCGACGCAGTCGGGTGGCGGCGTGCCCGCCGACCAGAACGAAAGCCGCCGCGCGCAATACCAGCGCGCGATGGGCGCGTGTCTCGAAGGGCGCGGCTATAGCGTAAAATAGACCCGTGAAGATCCTGTTCGTATGCTTGGGAAACATCTGCCGCTCACCGACAGCGGAGGCTGTCTTCCGCGCCGTCGCGGCGCGTGACGCCCCCGACCTGACGATCGAAGTCGATTCCGCCGGAACAGCGGGGTATCACATAGGTTCCCCGCCAGACCCCCGCACGATTGCATCGGCCCACCGACGCGGCTACGACATGTCGCCTTTGCGAGCCCGTGTCGTTGAGCCTTCCGACTTCGAACTGTACGACCTGATCCTCGCGATGGACCGAGAAAACCTGAGCGCGCTCCACCAGCGGGCGCCAGCCCACACACGCGAACGCGTACGGCTGTTTCTCGAATTCGCCGCGGACGCGGGCGTGACAGAAGTCCCGGACCCGTATTACGGCGGTCCGAACGGCTTCGAGGAAGTATTGGATCTCATCGAGGCCGCAAGTAACGGCCTGCTACAGCATCTACGCCAGCGCGCTCGCGCGGCGTAAATAAAAACCTTCCCTGGCCGCCGCTTACGCAAGTGGCGTGTCGCACCCTAATCAGTGCGACACGCCACCGCGGTTTTAGCTATTCCTCAGGTCCGCGTTCGACCGGCGCAACCTTCTCCGCCGGCGCGGGCGCCGAAGACCACACTACGAACGGCTTACTCTGACGCCCGGCGTTGCCTTCGGGAGAAGGGCCCGGCTCAAAGCGCTCCGACCGCGGTTCCGAGCGGGGCTCTGACGGCCGTTCGCTCTGTTGTGAAGGCTCCTGCTGTGGAGACGGCTCGCGCTGCTGATAGGCGTCACGCTGCGGGGCAGGCTCACGCTGCTGATAAGCCTCGCGCTGCGGCGCCGGCTCACGCTGTTCTGAACGCGACTCTCCCTGTTCCTGCGGCTCTCGCGCCTCACGGGGCTCGCGTGACTCCCTCGGCTCGCGCGGTTGCCGCGGCTCACGCGCCTCTCTCGGCTCACGTGTTTCCCGGTGTTCGCCCGTATCGCGGTGCTCGTTCGGCTCGCGTTGTCCGCCGGCGTCGCGCTGCTCATAAGCACCTTCGCGAAGATCGTGCGCTCCGTTGGCTTGCTGGGCGGCATAGCCCGCCTGGCCCTCAGACCCACCCTGATCTCTGGACTGCTCCGAATACTCACGATTGCCGTTGCTTTCGCCGCCGGCAACTCCAGGGGCGCCGCCTTCTCGCGCACCGCCTCCGCCGCCCCCGCGCCGTCCACGACGCCGACCGCGCCGACCACGGCGCGGCTCGCCGCCCGGGCCGCGGTCCGGGCGATCGCCGCCCCCGCGATCCATGCCCTCCTGACCAGCGCCTTCTACGCGACCCTCCGCCGAAGCCGGAGCCAGGGGCGCTACAGACTCAATCGGGCGGTTTGCCATTTCCGGCGAGCGCAAGGGCTCCGCGCGGTTGGTTTGCGCATCACGCTCATTGCGACCGCCATCGTTACGGGCACCTTCAGCCGAACGCTCACGCGGCCTTCTATCCTGGTCCCGGTCTCTGTCACGATAGCGGTCACGAGTACCGCCTTCGCCGCGGCTACCCCCGCCATCCCGACCCCTACCGCCATCCCGATTACCGCTGGCGTCGCGGCCACCGCCGCTGCTACCGCCACCGGCGCTTCGATTATCCGAGCGCTCCCGGTTGTCCCGGTTATCGCCACGATCCCGGCGCGATCCCGAATCCGCGTGACGAGGACTGTGGCCACGTGAATGCTCGCGGCGACCATCGCGACGACCGTCGCTTCTCGACGGCGAAGAAACCGGCTTGCTGACAGACGGCTCCGGCGCCGCCTGCACGGCGGGTGTCGCTGCTTCGCCGGAAAACAACCGCTTGAACCGCGACCAGAAACCGCCGTTCGCTATCGGCTGCGCAGGGGCAGCAGGGGCAGCAGGCGCAGCCGGGGCCGCATGGACCACCATCGGTGCCGCTGTAGCAGGCAAAAGTGTCGCGACAGCCGCAGCCTCCATCGGAGGCTTCTTGTCACTGGCCGTGACTGGCTCTGCAACTTCCGGCGCCTTGGGCATGAGGTAGCTGAGCTGCTTGTTCTCGGCCAGCTCCGCCTCATCGTCACGCAAGCGCGTGATCGAGTAATTCGGCGTCTGCATGTTCTCGTTCGGTACGATGATCAGCTCGGCTTCGCTCTTGTCTTCGAGCGTGCGCAGCCATTCGCGCTTCTCGTTGAAGAGGTACGTGCCTACGTCGACCGGCACCTGCACGATCACGCGCGACGTCCGATCCTTGCGAAGCTCCTCACCGATCAGTCGCAGCACGGCAAGCGTCACCGACTCGATGCTGCGGATGTTGCCGATGCCGGTGCACCGCGGGCAGACGATGTGACTCGACTCGCCCAGCGACGGGCGCAGGCGCTGCCGCGACATCTCGAGCAATCCGAAGCGCGACAGGCGGCCGATCTGGATCCGGGCGCGATCCATTTTCACCGCGTCACGGAGCCGGTCTTCCACCTCGCGCTGATTCTTGGTCGATTCCATATCGATGAAATCGATGACAATCAGGCCGCCGATGTCGCGGATGCGCAACTGACGTGAGATCTCGTCGGCCGCTTCGAGATTGGTATTGGTGGCGGTGGTCTCGATGTCGCTTCCGCGTGTGGCGCGCGCGGAATTGATGTCGATAGAAACTAAGGCTTCGGTGTAGTCGATGACGATGCTGCCGCCCGAGGGCAGCGACACCTTGTGCGCGTACGCGGACTCGATCTGGCTCTCGATCTGGAAACGCGTGAAGAGCGGGATGTCGTCCGTGTACATCTTCAGCCGCCTCTGTGCCTCCGCGGGCATGAAGCGCTGCATGTATTCCTGTGCCTTCTGGAAGGCGGCGTCGCTGTCTACGAGCACCTCGCCGATGTCATCGCCGAGGTAATCGCGCATGGCGCGCGTAACCGCATCGCTCTCGCGAAAGACCAGAAACGGTGCAGGGCGGTCCTTGGCTGCCTCGGCGATCTGTTCCCACTGGGTCTTGAGATTATCGAGATCCCACTGCAGCTCCTCGACGGTGCGTCCCACTCCGGCCGTGCGCACGATGGCACCCATGCCGTCCGGTATCTGGAGCTGGTTCATGACCTCGCGCATCTGGTCGCGGTCTTCCCCTTCGATGCGGCGCGATACGCCACCGGCGCGGGGGTTGTTCGGCATCAGCACCAGGAAGCGGCCGGCGAGGCTCACGAAGCTGGTGAGGGCCGCGCCTTTGGTGCCGCGTTCCTCCTTCTCCACCTGGACGATGAGATCCTGGCCTTCCGTGAGGAGCTCGCGGATGTTCATCCGCCCGCCTTGCGGCTGCTGCCTGAAATAGTCTCGCGAGACTTCCTTCAGCGGCAGGAACCCATGTCGCTGGGCTCCGTAGTCGACGAAGCAGGCCTCGAGGGAGGGCTCTACACGGGAGATCCGGCCTTTGTAGACGTTCGCTTTTTTCTGTTCGCGGGAGGGTAATTCGATGCTGAGGTCGAAGAGCTTTTGTCCATCAACCAGAGCGACGCGCAACTCTTCCTCTTGAGTTGCATTCACAAGCATTCTTTTCATGTGCCCCTACTGTACGGTGAGGGGCCGGCAAGGAGACGGCGGGAGGCCGCACGGGCAAGGCCCCGCGGCAGCGAAGATTTCGGATCACAAACAAAGGCGCTCGAGTCTCGTAATTCAAGTCGATGCCCGCCTGCTTCATGGGGCGGTGCGCCGGGAAACCTTCTGTGAACTCAACCGACGGCGCGCCGCGGACCTCTTCAGCTCTGTGAGCAAGAGATTCGACGCGGACGGCGCGATCTTGTCGGCCCAATACGATGGCCTCGAAAGGGAGGTCCAACTAACATGCGGCGCCCGAAGCAGTCTGTCGCTTACAGCCGCCGACCATTGGCGCGTCCGACTCCGGACGGCTACCGGAGTATACTCGCAAGACCGTTGTAGAAACAATGTCTTACGCTGAGGTCGATGTGTCGGAGCAACAAAGCGCGGAAATACGCACCGAGGTGCAGCACTTCGAGGTCAGCGCCGACGAGGCCGGCCAGCGCCTCGACAACTTCGTCCACAAGCGCCTGGGCGACATTCCGCGCAGCCGGGTCTACCGCGTCATCCGCAAAGGTGAAGTCCGGGTAAACGGCCACCGGGCGGGGCCGGACACCCGGTTGCAGGCGCACGACAAAATCAGAATTCCCCCCGTCCGGATCCGTCCGCCGGAGGAGGTGGGCACCCCCTCGGCATCGCTTCAGGAAACGATTGAGAAGGCCATCGTTTTCGAGGACGACAAGCTCCTGGTGCTGGATAAGCCGTCCGGAATCGCCGTCCACGGTGGCAGCGGCGTGAGCTTTGGCGTCATCGAAGCGTTACGGGCTGCCCGGCCCGATCAGCCCTTGGAGCTGGCGCATCGTCTCGACCGGGACACGAGCGGATGTCTCATCATTGCGCGGTCCACGGCCGTCCTACGAACGGTTCACGCGCTGCTGCGCGAGGGCGCGTTCGAAAAGAAGTACCTCACGCTTCTAGGGGGCCAGTGGGACCTCGGAAAGAAGCGTATCGATGTCCCTCTGCGCACGGACACCCGCGTCAGCGGCGAGCGCACAGTGAAGGCCGACGCCTCCGGTAAACCCTCTGTGAGCGAGTTCCGGCCGGTGCAGTTTTTTGGTAAGCGGGGCACGCTCATGGAGGTGAATCTTCTGACCGGCCGCACGCACCAGATCCGGGTGCACGCTCAGCACGCCGGACACCCGGTGGCGGGTGACGAGAAGTACGGGGACGACGGCCTCAATGAAGAGATGAAGGCTCTGGGGCTCAACAGGATGTTCCTGCACGCTCATAGCGTGAGCTTTGAATGGCCAAAAGGCGGCCAGTTCAGCGTGAATACGCCCCTGCCGCCCGACCTCGCCGCGGTGATAGACCGGTTGGACGACGCATCGCGGCGCCGTTCCAAAAGATAGCGAGCTCCGGGCCACTGCGCCCGAGAACGCCCTCATCGCCAACCGACATGCTTTTCCGCGAAGGCCACGCCTTTTGCTCCCGGCCCCACCTGCTCCCCGGGCGTGCTCCCTAAAGCGGCGCAGACGGTTCAGCCCAAGAACGCCCTCGTCACCAACCGGCCTGCTTTTCGCGAGCAAAAGCCACGCCTTTTGCTCGCGAGCCTCACTTGCTCCTTAGGCGCGCTCGCTGAAAGCGCTGGCCCATACCGGGCCGCAGGCGCTTTCAGCCAATAATTTAAGGTAAGGCATAGCTCGCACGGCGCAAAGCGCAGGCGAGCCAGATTAGGGGCAGCCCGATCAGGGCCGTCGGGT
>JAQGOG010000009.1 GCA_028293765.1 Gammaproteobacteria bacterium | reverse complement strand
TTAGGCGCTGTCGCGTGAGCATCCACAGGAGCGGTTCTCCGTGAGCAGGGACGAATGATGAGAGCTTTTCAGAACATCGAATTGCCGCTCGCGGTGGCGGCAGCGGGGACTTCTTCCTGCAGAACGTCCCAATGCTCAACGAGCTGGCCGTCAACGACGCGGAATATATCTACCGCTACCATCGGCTCCGGGCCCCAACCAGTGTAGCGACCGTGAATCATTACCAGGTCGCCTTCGGCGACGATCATTCCTGGCTCATAGCGGAACCCCGGAGCCAGATGCGAAATTAAGGTCGGAATGGCATCTCGACCGTTGGGGACCGCTGGATTGTGTTGGATGTATGCCCGGGCGAAGTACCGCTCCACAACGCTGCTATCGCGCCGAACAAAAACGGCGTCCATCACTTTGTTGACCAGCGCTTTGTTCGCCGCGACGGCGCTTGAGGATGTCATCAGATTTGCCTCACGCTGAAATATCTACGATGAAGAGTCGTCTACGGGACAGGGCGGCTCGGAGAATGAATCGCTTTATCGATGTCTACAACGGGGGTGACCGCGTATTCGGATCGAATTGAACAATAGCGATCGATTTTGAGAAAAAGGACCATGGTACCGTTGAGGTCTCGAGTTACTCTTTGAACGGACTTGCTTGCAGCTGGCTGGTGAAGCTCGGGCAGTGGCAGCCCGGTACGTGCTCGTTGGCGGTCTCGCACATCCAGGTCATGGCCGCGCTCTGCGGCGCGTGGGCGATCGTGTCGACCAGCACGGAGAAAAACGCTTTGTTGAAATCGTGACGCGGAAGTGCTTCGATCGTTTGCGCGACGAGGGTCGGCGGAAGCTTGTTGAGCTCGAGCCCCAAGACGTCGATGCCCGCGCCGATATGGACCAGCGCGATCTCGGGGCGCTTGCGTGAGGCAATGCCGACGGAGGTGTGGAGCGCGATGGCGTCCCAGATGATCGCGCGCCGCTCGTCGTTGACGCCTTGATCCTTCAGGAAGGCCGCGGCGGCATCAGCTCCGACCACTTCAAAGCGCTCAGTGCCCCGAAACTCGGTCGTAAGCCCAAGGTCGTGCAGTACAGAGGCCAGAAAGAAGAGTTCCTCGTCGTAGCGTAGATTCTGCGCCCGCCCGACTAGGGCACCAAAGACAAAGGTCCGAAGCACGTGCGTCCATACAACGGCCGGCGAGACGCGATAGGCCAGATCGACCGCCTTCTGCGCTAGTGGGCTGTCCGGAATCCTGACGCTGCCGATCTCACGCGGCAAGGTGGGATGTTGAGACAGGGTTCTTTCCAGTAGAGATGGCATTTCAATCCTTGATAGGCCTAAGGCCTGCACTGAAGCGCCCTGAGCGAAGCTATCGAGACGCCGGGCGATCTGCTCAGGGGCCTCAAGCGGGGACAGGTGCCCGACGTTCGGAAGCACCTGCATAACGGCGCCAGAGATCGGGGGCAATAGCTCGCGCCTAAGGGTCTCGATGCTTGGATCTTGTCATGATCTCCCGAGATCACGAGGGTCGGCGCGTCAATGTGGCTAACCGCGTCGGTGATGTCCTCGAGGCTGGTCTGGCGACCCCACGCAGCTCTGGCGTCGGCCGAGCCCCGAATGGCATCGGAGATCATCAGTTCGGCTCCTCGCGACTGAGCGGCTTGTAGGTCAGCATCTGCTCGAGGGCCATAGTGACGAACTCGCGCACATTGGGCCCCTCCAACATCACCCGGAGCTCCTCGGGGATTTTCAACGGCGAGGGAGGAGCCGGCGCGACCAGGACCAGACCGTCCAAGCCCTTGGGGCGGCGAGATGCCACGAGCTGGGCAGTTTTGCCGCCCATGGAGTGGCCGACGAGGATGTAGCGCTCCAAGCCGAGGGCCTCGATCGCGCCTTCGGTGTCGTCGGCGAGCTCCGCAACGCTGTAGCCGGGGGTCGGATGTTCGGATGCCCCCCACCCGCGCTGGTCGATCGCCACAGTCCGGTATCGAGGTGGGAGGGCAGCGATGATGCGGTCCCAGGTGCGCGTCGAGCCGCCCCAACAATGTAGGAAGACGACGGCCGGTATGCCTTGGCCCTGGTCCGTCACATTAAGAGAGACGCCGTTGGACGGGATGTTCATAAATACGATCCTCGAGAGTTTGCTGATCTCGATCGAGCCGATGTGGCGCTAAGGACCAATCGAGTCAGTAACCGACGATAAAGCGTTGACGCGAGTGCTTCGGTGTTTCGATTTCGTCTGCGAGGGCAACGGCAAAGTCCTCGAACGAGATGCTGCTGCCCTTATCGTTCAGCAGCAGGTCATCCTTACCGAGGCGGAACTTTCCCGTGCGCTCGCCGGGCTGGAACACATACGATGGCGACAGGAAGGTCTGTCGAGATTTTTTCGGCGCGCAATCGGTCGAGGAAGACACAGCCCGCCCGTGTCTCGCTTTCGTATTCCTTCGGGAAGTCGGGAGAATCGACGAGGAGCTTGCCTGGCGCCACCTGAAGGCTGCCGGCACCTCTATGACCAAATAACGCGGCACACCCGAGGCCTCGACCGCCCGAATTAGCTGATCGGGATCGCTGGCAGTGAAGTGGACAGAGCTGATTACGGCTGCGTGCCCCTTGAGTATGGCCGCCAGCGATTCGGTGTCGGCAATGTCAACGGCGGTCGGCCTGATACCTGGCAGCGCAGCGATTTTGCCGGGATTGCGGGCAATTGCCGTGATCTGATGGCCGCGCGATGAGAGTTCGGCAGCAATGCGAGAGCCGACATTACCCGATGTGCCGATGAGTGCGATTTGCATGGTTCATTCTCCTGCGCGAGTTATAAAACCTAAGACGTGCGCTCGATGGACGTGGCATTCGCCGTGATGCAGAAGAGTGCGAATATGGGTTCGCTCAGTGAATCCGGACGAATGTCGCTTACAGGTTGAGGACAAACGCCCGGATCGCTCGAGCGACAACATCAGGGGCCTCGAGCATGGGTAGGTGTCCGACTTGAGACAGAATCTGCAGCTGCGAGTCTGGAATGCAGGGCAGCAGCTCTTCCCGGAGTCTCGCTGTGGGATCGACTTGGTCGCGCTCCCCCGAGAGCACGAGCGTGGGGACGTTGATGCGTCGGGCGTCCGAACGAATGTCTTCCAGCATCGCTTGAGTGGGCCAGGCTCGCCTTGCGGCAGGAGCGCCGCGAAGACTGTCCTCGACCACCCGTTCCTTCTGCGCGTTAGTCAACGGCAGCGCCGTGAGGATGTGGTCGCGCGTGTGAGCGACCGATTCACGCGAGTCATAGGCGTGGAGGAGTATCTGCTGCTGTTTGTTGTCGAGCGCGGTCGGACTCGGCGGAGACGGCGCGACCAAGACAAGCCCCACCAAGCCTACCGGCCGTCGTGATGCGACCAATTGGGCGACCTTGCCGCCCATCGAGTGCCCAACGACCAGGTACCGCTTGATTTCCATGGCGCTGATGACGCTCTGCGCATCATCGGCGAGATCGGAAATGCCGTAGCCTCGAGGCGGTGCGTCAGATTCGCCCCAGCCGCGATGGTCGAGGGCAATCGATCGGTACCGATCTGCGAGTTGGTCGATGAGTTCCGCCCAGGTGCGAGAAGAGCCGCCCCAATAGTGGAGCAGCACCAACGTGGGTTCGCCCCGACCCCGATCGCGAACATTGATGTGAATGCCGTTGGCTTGGATTTTCACGCGCGTCGTGCTCGCCGACTGTCCTGGTGAGCTTATGACCGGAAGGGGTTGTTGATAATCCAGCGATTCGTTTATACATTCGATACTAACGGTATCGAATGGAGGACTCGCTGTGGATCGCATGACCAGCTTGGCGATCTTCACCTCGGCGGTGGAGGGGGGCAGTGTTGCCGCCGCGGCACGTCGTCACAAGATCACCCCGGCCATGGCGGGGCGGCACATTGATTCACTCGAGCAGGCTTTGAAGGCTCGACTTCTACAGCGCACAACGCGTCGGCTGCACGTGACCGATGTCGGTCGCGCGTATTACCAGCGCAGTCGGCGCATTCTCGAAGAGTTCGAGGAAGCCCAACGCGAAGCCGGAGAGTTACAGACTTCCCCGCAGGGTTCGCTAAAGATTGCAGTACCAGAAAGCTTTGCGGCGCTACAGATGGGCGGTCCCCTTGCCCGCTATATGCACGATCACCCAGGAATGCGGGTGCAAGTCATGGCGAGCGACCGGTTCATCGATGTCGTACAGGAGGGCATCGATATAGCGGTCCGCATCGGCCGCCTACCGGACTCAAATTTAGTGGCACGTCGGATTGGAACCTGTCGGATGGTGATGTGTGCGGCTCGCTCCTATCTGAGTCGCGTAGGTGAGCCGAAGACTCCAAATGAGCTCCGGAAGCATCCGCGCCTCGCGTATAGCGAAGCGGTATCCCCGGGCGATTGGACACTGCAGGATTCCCGCGGGCGGTCGCATGTTATAGATGGTCCCTGGCAGCTTTTGACCAACAATGTGCAACTGCTTCTGGCCGTCGCGCTCGAAGAAGGCGGTATTGTCTTCGGTCCTAGTTTCGTATTCGGCGAATCGCTATATCAGGGAGGGCTTGTGCGAGTCTTGCCCCAGTACTCGGCCGCCGACCTAGGCATACACAGCGTCGTGCCTTCGTCGCGATTTGTGTCCACGAAGGTACGCCATCTGATTGATCGACTCGCTGCGGAATTTGGTGAAAGGCCGCCGTGGGATCGGTGGCTCAAGGTCAGTCGTTAGACAACGCACCCAGATTCGGCTGGCGCCAAAATCAAGCGGCCCTATCTTGCGAGGCTGCTCACCACCGAGGTCAGGATCGTCAAAGGTGGTCGAATTCGCAAAGACGGTTGTCTTGGCAGCAATTAGGGTGAGCGGGTCCTTGGACTCATCAAGGGCATGCGGGACGCCAGTGACAATTCTCCCAGGGAGCGATAAAGCGCAGCATCTATTCGAAAGACCCCCGCCAGCAGCAGCGCACGGGCTCGAGCCGTGCGCGGTGGCGAATACTACAGCGACCCACAACGACGTCGCGGATGTATACCCACTTGTTGCCCTGACCTCGCAGTGCGCCGCGCCGTAGCGCGGAGTCCGAAATCATGACACTTAGGATTGATAGGCACGCACTCGGGAAGCAGGTAGTTCTGCAGTTGGTCGGTAACCTGCGAAGCGAACATCTCGATGAACTCAAGCAGCAGATCAAGGCCGCGGGTCCGGACATGGTTTTGGACATCGGCGCCGTTGCGCTGATCAGCGTGGAAGGTGTCCGGTTGCTCAATTCTTGCGAGGACGACGGGATTGCGATTAAAAACGCTTCCCCATATATCTCAGAGTGGATGGCGCTCGAACGCAAGACCGGCCCAAAAGGTCCCTAGGATCATCTACGGCACGTGATGTGCCTGTTGATCACCTGCTGCCGACGCCATTGACCAGGGGTTGTTCCAACGATGGCCTTGAACGTGCGACTGAATGAGGCTTGGTCAGAGAACCCGGCCTGTTGCGCCACTTCAGCGAGGGCGGGGGTCGAGCCCGAGAGAATCGCCTTCGCCCGTGCCACGCGCTGCAGTACAAGGTAATGGTGCGGGGGTGTGCCGAAGGATTGACGGAAGGCACGCGCGAAGTGGCTGACGGACAATCCACAGTCTCCGGCCAAGGTAGGTAGCCCCAGTGATCCGTCCAAATGCTGCCTGAAAAGATCTATCACACGCCTTTTTTGCCAAGGCGCCAGACCGCCGCGGGGACGACTGGTAGTTTCGACCGAAGGTGCGTATTTCTGAGCCACGTGGGCGCAGAACAACAGACGAAAATAGTCGAGGAAAAGCTGAGAGAACGCTCGCGGCGCGCTCAGGGACGGCAGGATCACCTGAGTCAGCTGGTGCAGAATCGGGTCTACCGTGCCATGTACGCTTTCAAGAGTTTCAATTCGGGACATGCCCACATCGTCTGCAAAAACCGCAAGCGTCGCGCGGGGAACGTGATAATGCACCCAGTCGACAGGACCGCGATTACGGACCCGAGGATTGGACTCAAGATCGTAAATACCCACGCCGCCCGCGGGCCAGCTCGCAACGTTGGAATAGCGATCATCGACCCAGATCTCGCACCCTTGCAGACACGCGGGCGTGAGGTGCATCGAAACGACGAAGGCTTTTTCAGCGGGAATGCCGTGTGTGCGCTCCGGCAGGCCGATATCCGACACCAATCGAGTGATCGCAACTGGGGGCTTGGCGGCGGGCCTAATGATGAGGCTCGGCGCCTGAGGCAGCCGGAAGTACGTCGCCATCTGTGCTCCGTAGGCAGGAGCCCGTTCAGCTTCATTGTTCACGATCCCTCCACGTGTTGTATCGCGGGCCCCCAAGAGAAGGCAAGATCTACACCAAGCCGCAAGATACTGAACAAAATGGATTTTTCGTTCGAAGCTATGCCGAATGTTCGGCAATTGCCGAAAATTCGGCGCGGGCCGGCAATTGGGTAGATGATGCGGAGGAGTTGATCGCGACTAACCCGGCGAGCGCTCCCATCGATCGAGGACTGTATGGCGGCAGCCAGAAGAGTGGACCAACCCAAGCGCAAGACACGAACGGCGGCTGAACGCACGGGCCGGAAGTCCAACAGGGCCGACGCGCTCAGTGCTGCGCCACTAGGCGAGTTTAAAGACAACTTTCGCGAATTCCTTGATAGGGCTCTTGGACTGGCATGGGCAGCCAATGCCGACGGAGGGCACCAGCTCGTGAATCGCCGCTGGGTCGAGTACACCGGCGACTTAGCCGAAGGCGGGGAGGGAAGCTGGCGAGCACTTCACCCGGAAGACTCGCAATGTATGCCGGACACTTGGACAGCATTGCGGCGTGCGGAGGGACCCGGAGACTTTGAGGCCCGGCTCAAACGACTCGATGGCGTATTTCGTTGGTTTTTGTTCCATGCGGAGCCCCACCGCGGCCCAGATGGGGCGTTGGTGGGCTGGTACGGAACAGCCACGGATATAGAGGATCGAAAGCGAACGCAATCGCTACATGCCGCGGAGATGCGCACGCTGCAAATGATCACCGACGGCGCAAGTCTCACCGAAATTCTGAATCAACTGTGCGCGGCTATCGACTGCCAAGTCTCCCCCTCGAGAACGGTAATATTGCTGTTAGATCCGGATGGAAAATGGCTGTGGCCAGGCGCGGGTCCGAAGATATCGCCCGAGTGGATGCGTGCGATCGCGCCGCTACCCGTCGCCCCAGAAGTCGGCCTATGCGGTACCGCTGCTTGCTTGAAGACGCCTGTCATCGTGCCGGACATTGCGACCGAGCCTCTGTGGCTTTACGAGGAGCATCGCAAATTGGCGCTCAGGAGCGGAATACGCGCGGCGTGGTCCCGACCGATCCTGACGAAGGATAATCAGGTACTCGGAACGTTTGCGGTCTACTCTCCGGAGCCCGGGGCTCCGAGCGATACGGATCTTGCGTTGACCGAATCCGCCAGCCATATCGCGCTACTCGCGATTCAATGCCAACGGTCCCATGAAGCATTAACCCGAGCGCTAGACGACATCCGCAAGTCCGAGGAGGACCTGCGACGCACGACCGATGCGATTGCTCAGGCAATCATAGTGCTGGACCCCGATGGAAAGGCAATCTATGCGAATCGAGTCGCGTTGGAGTACACCGGTTTGTCCCTCGAAGAGGTTCGCGACGAGGGCTTCCGCAAACGTGTATTCCATCCCGACGATGTCGAGAGACTTCGTGCAGGACGGGAAAGCGCTTTGGCCGGCACGGTTCCCTTTGAAAACGAGCAACGGGCTCGTGGTAGAGACGGCCAGTACCGCTGGTTCCTCATTCAATACAGCCCTTTACTCGACGACAGCGGTCGTCCGATACGCTGGTATGCCACTGGTACGGACATCGAGGACCGCAAACGGTCCGAGAACAAGCTTCGGCAGGATGAGCGGGAGTTACGCCAACTCATCGACTTTCTGCCGCAGCATGTGCTCGTTCTCGATGGTGACGGGTCTGTGCTGCAAGCCAATCAGACGTTGCTCGACTACCGAGGCTCCACGCTGGAAGAGATACAAGGTGGCCCTGCGGGAGCGTGGTTGCGTGCCGGCATGCATCCGGACGACGTGGAACGAGTGCAAACCGAACGAAGGGCCGCAGTCGCGGCGGGGGTACCCTTTGAGCTCGAGCAACGACTGCTTGCTAAGGACGGTCAGTATCGTTGGTTCCTGTTTCGCTGTAAGCCTGTCGTCGATGATGCGGGGCGGATTGTACGTTGGTTCGCCACCGCCACAGACATCGAAGATCGTAAGCGCGCAGAAGACCGCATGCGAAACGAGACAGTGGTGCTGCGTGAAGATCTCGTGCGCTCTTCCATGTTCGAAGAAATCGTCGGCTCCGCGCCCCCGCTGCGTCGCGTATTGGCGCAAGTCGAGCGGGTCGCTTCCACGGATTCCACGGTATTGATCCTTGGGGAGACCGGAACCGGCAAGGAGTTGATCGCACGAGCGATTCATACCAGATCCAAGCGTTCGAACCGCGCTTTCGTCTGCGTGAACTGCGCCGCGCTGCCACAGTCGCTCATCACCTCGGAGCTCTTTGGGCACGAGAAGGGCGCGTTCACCGGCGCAATTCACCGGCGCGTGGGTCGCTTCGAATCGGCGGAAGGCGGAACGCTATTCCTCGACGAGATTTCTGAGCTCTCGCTCGAGACACAGGTGGCTCTACTGCGCGTGCTGCAGGAGCGCGAATTCAATCGGGTCGGTGCACAACGCCCCATTGCCATAGATGTTCGTGTATTAGCCGCGACCAATAGGGACCTGCATGCGGCGATCGCCGAAGGCACCTTCCGCGAGGATCTGTTCTACCGTCTGAACGTATTCCCCATCCATTTGCCTGCGCTGCGTGACCGGTCTGGCGATATCCCATTGTTAGTTGAATATCTCGTGGAGCGCTATGCCCAGAAGGCGGGAAAAAAGATTCGCCGTATCTGCAAGGAAACGCTGGAGCTCTTCAGAGGATATTCGTGGCCAGGCAACGTCCGCGAATTGCAGAATGTGATTGAGCGTGCCGTAATCCTCTGTGATGGCGACACGTTCTCGGTCGAAGCGAGCTGGTTGGGTACTGCTAGTCCAAAGTCTTCGGTGCGAGGTGTTACTCTCGCAGCTGATATTGCCGATCGCGAAAGGGCGATGATCGAGAATGCCCTACGCGAGGCCTCAGGGCGCGTCGCTGGTCCGAAGGGCGCTGCTGCAGTCTTGGGCATCCCGAGGCAAACGCTCGAATCTAAAATGAAGAAGCTCGGCATCGTGCCATATCTCTTTAAACAAGCTGGCGGGGACTAAGAGCACCAATCGCTGAGGGCAGGGTACGCAAGTTCCAACAAGCCCGCTCCTTCGGGCAAAAGGTATCGCATTTGGCTGAGCTGAAGGCGGGTGACATTCGTCTCTACATCCCGCTGTAGTCAATCGCACGAGCGGCCTCAGCATGGGCGAGCACACGGAGATGGCCCTGAAGGGCTGAAGACACTCCGAGCAGTCTAGCGAAAGCGGCCTGCGGTCGCTGACACGTTAATGACCATCTCAGTACGACTCTGCGGTGGTCTTCAACAAGAAACAACAAAACCGCGGGTTTCCCACAATCGCTTGGGAAAACGCATTGATACCTTTCCAGGCCTCCAACCTAATTTGGCGCTGAGGGAACCGAATCCGATCATGGCAACGTCAACAAAGAAAACCATAGTTCTGTTTCGGAAGACATTCGCTCGAATCCTGTTCCTTCGGTGCGCCGCCAAACACTGTTGCACGAGTGAATTGCGAAATTCCGCCATTTGTTTGCGACAGTAACGGAGGCTATATGGTTCAACGCGCATCAACATATCGCGCAGTCCAAGCCGTCAGCAAGGGCAAACTGGAGCTGGTACATAAGCCCCTAACCGATCCGCCGCCGGGTTACGTGCGTATACAAGTCGAAGCATGCGGCGTATGCCACTCGGATTCCGCGACTGTAGAGGGGCTATTGCCGATCCAGTGGCCTAGAGTTCCGGGCCATGAGGCGGTGGGACGGATCGACGCGACGGGCGAGGGCGTCGAAGGCTGGAAAGCTGGTCAACGCGTCGGGGTCGGGTTCCTTGGCGGCAACTGCGGATATTGCGCGTATTGCCGCGATGGCGACCTCGTGAACTGTATCAACCAAGGCTATACCGGAGTGCAGCGCGACGGTGGCTATGCCGAGGTGATGATCGCCAAAGCGAGCGGTTTGATCGCCGTACCGGACGATCTTTCGTCGGTCAATGCGGCACCGCTGTTGTGCGCTGGCCTTACCACCTTCAGCGCGTTGCGGAACTCGCCGGCGCGGGCGGGAGATTTGGTGGCGGTGTTTGGGGTGGGTGGGCTTGGGCATCTCGGCGTGCAATACGCGCGTCACATGGGATTCGAGGTTGTCGCGATCGACCGCGGCAACGACCGGGGCGAGCTCTCAAAAAAACTCGGCGCGCATCATTATGTCGACAGCTCGGCGACCGACGTCGCCAAAGCGCTTCAGGAGCGCGGGGGCGCACAAGTGGTGCTGGCGACAGCCTCCGGGGGCAAAGCGGTCGCAGCCGCCCTCGGCGGCTTGCGACGGGGTGGCACCGTGATTTCGCTCGGTGCCACTGACGAGCCGATTGAGTTGTCGGCATTCGAGTTGTTATTCAAAGAGCTTGGTGTCGAAGGCGCTCTAACCGGGACTCCGGCTGCCGGCGACGCGACACTGAAATTCAGCGCGATGAGCGAAGTGGCCGCAATGGTTGAGACGCTACCGCTCGAACGGGCTGCGGAGGCCTACGCCCGTATGATGTCCGGCAAGGCGCGCTTCCGGATGGTTCTCATGATGGTGTAGCCGGCAGTGTAGCCAACTGCAGCCTCACTGGAGGTCCCTTGAGCAGCAATCTCGATGTGAAATCGATCACTAAAAGAGTTTTTGCCGCCTACGACGCTCATGACGTTGATGGCATGCTGGCTCTTTGCGCTGACGGCGCACAAGGACGTTACCTTCCTTACGGCAAGAACAGCGTCATGCCGGTCCGTGGTGGTCTTGAAAAAATCTGGCGCGGCTTTCCGAAGGCCGTACCGGATTTTGGGGTCGAAATAATCGAGATGATCCCAGGTGAAGAGAACACTATCGTCGTGCAGGCACTGCTCGGTGGGACGATGCCGGCGGATGTCGCAGGCCTCGTAAAGAAAGGAGAGGTTGGACGTATCGCTCACGCTTACATCATCCGCTACGACAGAGACGGAAAAATCTCGCGCCTGGATTGTTATTGGGACAACACCGCTATCAACGCCATAAAGGCAAGCGCCTTGTGAGCGATTCTGGAGAAACTCAATGAACAAGTTCCAGAACATCTTCGACGCGCACAAGGCACTCTTCGCCAGCGGAGTCACTCGCACCTACGACTGGCGCGTGGAACAGCTCGATCGTATGGCCCGCATGATTGGGGAGAACGAAGAGCGCTTCCAGAAAGCGATGGCGAAGGACTTTAAAACCGCGTCGCAGGAATACATCTTTGAGACCCAGGCATCGGCGGGCGAAACGGAGGTCCAAAAGAGCCAACTCAAGGAGTGGATGAAGCCGGTGGAGGCGCCAGTGCCGCGATTCCTGGCTAAGACCGGCCACAAAGGTATGGTCTATCGCGAGCCGTATGGCGTGGCGCTGATTATCGGCCCGTTCAACGGACCGCTGCTTTTGCTGATCCGGCCTGCACTGGCGGCGCTGGCCGCAGGCAATACGTGCATCCTCACCCTGAGCGAATCGCTCCCGGCAACAACCAGCATTCTGCTCGAGCTCGTTCCGAAATACTTCGATTCGAGCGCCGTGACTGCAGTGGCGGGGGGTAAGGAACCGAACACCGAACTACTGAAACTTCCATTCGACTTCATCTTTTTCACGGGGAGCACGGTTGTCGGCAAGATCGTTGCGAAGGCTGCCGCAGAAAATCTCACACCCGTCTTGCTCGAACTCGGTGGAATGAACCCGGCGGTCGTGGACGCTACGGCGAACGTTCCCGACGCGGCAAAAAAAATCGTTTGGGGCAAGATGGCGTGGGGTGGCCAGTGGTGCACCTCGCCGGGCTACGCCTACGTCCACGAGTCTGTTGCGGAAGCTTTCGTCGCCGAGGCCAGGAAGGCACTGGTAGAGCTGTTTGGCAAGGATCCGAAATCCAATTCTGACTATTCGCGCATCATCAACGGGCGCGCGGTGGAACGGCTCGCTTCGCTGATTGATCCCGCCAGGGTTATTGCTGGCGGAAAGTCGGATCCGGATGCGCACTACCTCGACCCCACGCTTCTTTATCCCGTCACCTGGGAAGACAAGTCCATGAAGGACGAGATCTTCGGGCCGATCCTACCGATACTCACCTATAAGTCTCTCGACGAGGCCTTGATGCGGATCGCGGCGACGCCCCGGCCGCTCGCTGGCTACATCTTCAGCCGCGATCAGAAGACCATAGACCGATTCATCGGCCAGTTGTCCTTCGGTGGTGGCGGAGTGAATGTGGTCAACGTTTACTTGTTTGTTGAGACCATGCCGTTCGGCGGCACCGGCGCAGCCGGAATGGGCCACTACTACGGCAAGTACGGCTTCGATGCGCTCACCCACGCCAAGTCAATGTTGATCTCTCCGCCTGACGTCGCCATCGAGCACCTCTACTCGCCCTTCACGGACGAGAAGAATAAGGCGCTCAAGGGTTGGTTCGAATATTGAAATAGACGCGAGCATGCTGCGCATTCTGCTGCTTGGCGCGTCAGGTCCGATCGCCCGGGCGGATCCCATTATGAAGGATGAGAGTTTTGGTCCAATCCTCCCGATTCTCACCTACAAGTCGTTGGACGAGGCGTTTGTTCGTATTGCCGAAGGGCCGCGCCCACTGGCCGCCTTCATATTCACCCGCAGCCAGGCGGCAACTGATCGCTTCGTGGGCGAACTCTCCTTCGGCGGCGGTGCTGTTAACCAGGTGAACATCCAGCTATTCATCGAATCGATGCCGTTCGGAGGTGTCGGTCCTGCAGGCATGGGCCACTATTACGGCAAGCCCGGTTTCGACATAGTGACGCACGCCAAGTCGATGTTGATCTCGCCGTCGGACGTGGCGATCGAGCACCTCTTCCCCCTCCCTACACGGCCGCAAAGAATGCCGATCTCAAGATGTGGTGTGACTACTAGGTCCTGGATCCGCTTTTTGCGCAGCGGTTCCGCTGACCGCTGCTTACGTGAACCCAATTCTTGGATGTCGCAGTTTTCCCTGAACCAACCCAGTGAACCGAGGAGGTCATCGTGCGAACTTACTATTCCGTGGCAGTGGGAGCTCTCTTATCCGTCGCCGCCAACGTGCCCGCACGCGCGCAGACCGACTTGACCGGCAAATGGGTCGGACCGTTCACGGGAGTGCAGGTTGAGATACCGGTCCAGGCCGGCCCATTTGGCTACGAAAGTGGCGAGGCGCGGACAGTCCAGGGCCCGCGGTTTGTAGACACTACCTTGCAGATTGACTTCGAGACGCACAAAAAGGGTCTTGCGGTAGGGACCTGGAACGCAGGCCCATTCAAACAAAGAGTCGTCTGTGCACAACTCAGTCAGAGTCTGTGGAATTGCGTTGACGCGACGGGTCGTGCCAGCATCGAGGTCACATCTGCAACCGAGATCAAAGTGTGCTACCTGGATAACAGACAAGGCGCTCAGGGTGCCGGTTGTGGGCTCTTGCGCAAGTCAGGATGAGCGCTCGCGGTGAGATTCAGGCTATCGCGTCGTGGGAACGACTACTCAGGACGAGGGCTTTGTCGAATGGTTGCGCCAGCTCGAGCTTGAGGCGTAGACCAGAGGCATCTCATTTTCTAACGATTTTCTAATGTCTGGGCAAAAGCGGGTAGGTGCGAAGGCCAACGAGAATGGGGTAAATTCCTGATTCATGTGGTGCTCGGTCTTCCTCGCTCATGCTCGCTGATGTCCGAACCGGCCTGTCACGCCGGGGGTCGCGGGTTCGAGTCCCGTCCGCTCCGCCATTCTTTGCCCAGTGAGACGCTGCTGAAGGCCACTGGGACCGTAAGCCGCTGAGAAATAGCCGTTTTTCGTCCAGCGAAGTCCACGGACGCCCGTCGATTTGGTGCGGGGGGCCTTATGGGGCATGGCCACGTTTTTCACGTCGCCGAGAGTTCCATCTGGCTCAAATGAGGGCTGTGAGCCGAACGTGGCTCGGCGCCGAGACCCAGCCGCGGAAGATCACTCGATCCTGCAAATTGAACAATGTGGAAGCCAGTAGCCTTCAGCGGAACGGCCCCGAAGAGTCGCTTTGCGCCGTTTCGGCGCTGCCGATGCGCGTACGAGTGAAATGACATCGGTGCAGCTCGCGGCCGAGTCCGTCACTGCGGCCATTCCGACAAATGAATGATTCGGCCTTTTCCGCGTGCCGCTTACAGACTGCGAGCGACTCGAAACCCTAGGTCAACGACTCGAGTCGACTCCGCATTGTCCTCGTCCCGATGCGCTGCACGCAGGCCCGTGGGGTTGCTGGTCCACGAGCCGCCTCGGTTTACCCGCTTGGCGCACTCTCCGTCCTGTGTTCTAGCTGAGCCGTCGGTTGGCGCACCCTCGAAGTTTGGCGCCCAGCAGTCTTCCACCCACTCGAAGACATTTCCCTCCATGTCGTAGAGGCCGAAGCCGTTCGGTTGGAAACTCCCCACGGGCGCTGTGAAGATATAGGCGTCGTGACACGGAACGATGTCTTCCCATTTTGCCTTGGGGAATCGTTCGGTGATTGTTGCGTCCACGCCGTTGGCATACTTGCAGGCCTTCATGGGGTCATCGCCCCAGTAGGCTTGGGTCACGGTTCCCGCCCGATCTGCGTACTCCCACTCCGCCTCGGTGAGGAGCCGATAGGACTGGCCGGTCCGTTTGCTGAGCCATTGGGCGTAAGCCTGCGCCTCCTGCCAGCTCACGCAAACGACGGGGTCGCGGCCGGTCTGCGGAAAGGGGGTGTTGTGCCAATTCAGGCCCATGATCGTGGGCCATCGCGGGGGTTCGTGAACATTGCATCCATCCGGATCCGCGAGACGGGTCTCCCGCACGAAGGCGGCATACTGGTCGCGCATCACCTCCAGCTTTCCGACGGCGAACGCGTACGCGATGGTGACCCTATGTTGCGGCTGTTCTTGGCCTGCAGCGTTTTGGTGTTGATCGCCGGGAGGAGAGCCCATCAGGAATTGCCCTGCTGGTACTACTACCATTTCCGGGCAAATATCGGGGCAGTCGCTGAACGAAGTGCCGGCGTTATGCTGCGTCGCACCGGATGCAACACTTCCGGGCGCGGATGTCGCCAGTACCAGGGTTAGTGAAGTGGCCACCGCGATCACGGCCTGTCGAGAAAGATTGCTGGCGCGCATCCATAATAATGGAATTCTCCGCGAAAACTGACTGTTTTTGCGGAGTCGGCGATCGTCTACCGCGCCTCGTTCGCCCCGCGCTCGCATTGCCATGGCCATCGAAATCTCCGCTTGTCTGTATCGGAAGCGAGCGCCTCGATGTGTCCGTCCGGCCATCGGAGCGTTGCTGCGGGAAACTATGCAGTCCCAACGGCCGGATTGGCAGTGGCCTGAATGCCAAAACACGTCAACATAATGCCATTCCAGGATCGACGCCCGTCCCAACCGGCCACCGTATTTCCCGATCTGGGAAATGCGGCGGATCTCACCGTATGAGGCAATCAAGACAATAAATCAGTTGTTTCTCCCGCTCGCCACCGCCAGTCGAATGAGGATGTGAACAACGGATACGGGGTCGTTGGCGCGATCCGGGTCTCCTCGATCGCACGAAGCATCCGCTCCAGCCGGCGGAAGTCGTTCAGCGTCTCCTGTTACGCCCTGCAGCTTGACCCAAAACTGCGTCAAGCAGGTTCGGAAACCTGGCATCCAAATCGTCGCGTCGAAGCCTGTTCATCAGCGAAGTTCCCTGGCGAGTGGTCGCTACGACTCCTGATTCTCTCAACACCCGAAAATGATGCGAGAGAGACGACTTGGGACGATCGACCTCAAAGACGCCACAAGGGCTCGGTCCCTGCCGGTCAAGTTGTCGAACAATTCCCAGGCGCACCTCGTCGCTGAGCGCATAGAGAATCCTGGTCACGGACAATTCAGCGCGAGGCGGCTCTTTCGGCAAGAGAATACGAATAGTTACGCTCCTTTCGAATGAGACTGCATCCTTGCAATCAGACCATCAGGAAATGACCATTGTCAATCCGCGATAGTTCGAGTATCGTCGTACAACATAGTTCGACTATTATCGTACAACAGAATAAGACAGGAGTATAGACGTGAAAGCCTGGGAATTACGCGGTTTTGGCAGAGAGAATCTCGTGTCGGCCGAGCGGCCAATCCCCAAGCCGGGGCCCTTTGACGTGCTGGTTAGAGTCAGCGCTGTCTCGTTGAATTATCGAGACCGCCTTTTGGTGGAGGGTCTTTATAATCCCGATCTCAAATTTCCAATGATCCAGGTCGCCGATACCGTAGGCGATATCGTTGAAATTGGCGAGGGAGTCTCTCGGGTTCGGGTTGGAGACCGGGTTTTGACTCAATATGCCACAACCTGGATCGACGGCCCCCCAAAAGGGGACGAGACGGTTCATACACTTGGCAACACGATCCCTGGTGGATTGGCGGAATATGTTGCTCTCAATGAGAACGTCGTCGTCCGAGCTCCTCAGTATCTCACCGATGAAGAGGCAGCAACTTTACCTGTTGCAGCCCTCACGGCCTGGTTTTCACTTCGTGATCAGGGAAGGCTCTCGCGCGGTCAGACCGTTCTCGTACACGGAACAGGTGGCGTATCGCTATTCGGCCTGCAGATCGCTACGGCTTTGGGTGCCCGAGTTTTGATCACCTCCAGCAGTGAGGAAAAGCTCGAGCGCGCCAGAGTTCTGGGAGCTCACGCGGGAATCAACTACGCTCGCAACCCTGAGTGGGAACACGAGGTGCTGAAGCATACAGGCGGACAGGGAGTAGATCATATATTGGAAGTTGTCGGCGGAAAGAATCTGGCCAAATCAATAGCCGCGGCCAAGCCAGGCGGGCAAATCTCGGTCATTGGTATTTTGGATGGCTTTTCATCGGAAATTCCTCTTTTCCCGCTCTTGAATAGACAGACAGTCATTCGCGGCATTGTGACCGGACCCCGGCGCGCGTTCGAAGAGCTGAACCAGTATCTTGAAAATCTCAAACTGCGGCCTGTTATTGATACGGTCTATCCGTTCGACGCGGCTCTTGCAGCATATGACCACCTATATCGCGGTGCCTTTGGAAAAATCGTCATTCGCGTTCGTAACTAGAGGGGATCCAAATTGACATCGATTTCCCTCAGTCCAGGTAACGCGGAAATTTTGGCAGCGACCGAAAATCCTCCGAGGAGTGTTGAACGATGACTCGCGCGTGTGTGTTACTGACGATGTGTTCGACCCGATCCATCGACGCTAGTGTATCCGCGCGTTCCGTATTCATCGTGCCCACGCGCCGAAGCCGGCGGTTCTCCCGGGTGTGATATAGATCACCCGTCAGGAGGACCGTCCCGGCATGCTTGAGAGTGAGTACCAGTACCTGATGACCCGGCGTATGTCCGGGCGCCTTGAGGATCCGCACCGACCCATCGCCGAACACATCGTAATCGCCTTCAATCGTCTGCGTCTTGACGTGCTCGTAAGCGCTGATGAGTGACTTATCCGTCCCGAATGAGGGCGCGGGACTCAGCGCCGCATCGAGCTCGATTTTATTGATGATCCAGGTCGAGTGAGTGAAGAGATTGGCGTTGCCGGTGTGATCCAGGTGAAAGTGCGAGAACGCGACATAATTGATGTCGTCGGGTTTCAAGTTCAATGTCTTCAATTGATCCTGTAAGGACGTATCCACGTACAAACGGATGCCGTTGAAGTCCACGCCGCCACGACTGGCGGCGATCTTGTCGCCGAGCCCCGTGTCCCAAAGCAGCGTTCCCTGTGCATGCTGTATGAGAAAACAGGGATCGGCCAGGGTTCCCGGCTTGCCGTCGTAGTCGCCTGTGTCCGAAAACATCGCCATGTCCTTGAACACGATACGCCCGCAATCGATGGCGTAGAGCCGAGGGCCGGCCGCATCGTTTGCGGCGTGCGCGGACGGAAGTAGGGACGCGAGAGCGAGGAAATAGGCAAACGGCCGTAAACTGCTGAGTATGCGCGGCACTGCAGGCATCTTCGACACTGAAAGCTCCCGGATAGTGAGCGCGCAGAAGTCGGGATGATCCGCGCTTGCCGATCAGCGTAGCGGAGCTTGCCTGTGCGAATCGCTCAAAATCGCGCGCGTTCCGCTCACAAGCCGCCCACGCCTCCGACCCGCGAAGGTTCCACTCCGTAGCGTTCGCGGAAGCGCTTTACGAACGTCGAGACGGATGCATATCCCACGCGCACCGCCACGGATTTGACGGGGAGCCGCGTTGTCAGCAGAAGCGACAGGCCATGGGACAGGCGGGCATCTCCGATGAGCTGTCGCAGGCTCACTCCTTCAGCGGCGAGATGCCTGCGGAGCGTCGCGCCGCTCACCCCTAAGTCGCCTTCGAGGTGCGCGGAGGTCCATTCTCGGGTCGGATCAGCCGCCGCCATTTCGCGGATGCGCCTCGACAATGATGGAGCGGGCGGGTACAGCAAGCTGCGATGCCCTTGCGCGTACAGCCTCAGTACGACGCCGACTATTGAGTAGCAGGCCCGCGCGAGATCGCGCTGTTCCATGGCATTCACCCAATTGGTCAGATCCTCGACATGCGTATCCATCGGCACGCACGCAATACCGCCGCTTCCTGCGCCGACGGGCTCGCGCACGAGTTGCCGAGCCGCACTCAAGACATGCTCTTCGAGTGGGATGCCGATTGCGGTATAGCACCCGGCGGTCTCATCCGGAATATTCTCGATGTCGACGGCGGTCGCGTGTGGAACCAGAAAGATTTCACCCGGAGCAATGTGGATCCAGCGGTTCGCATCACGCACGCGCTTGCGGCCCTGCAGCGGCAGTGCGAGGAGGGGCGTGTCAATGTCCACAGCGCTTAGAGTATGCCCACTTCTTGCGCGAACCCGGATGCATGGAGAAGATTGCTTCTGTCGTGTGAGCTCGAGCAGCCGCTCTAGCAGCGCTGTCCGGGCAGTCAGTTCTCGTGCCGGTAATGATTGTCGTGCCGCAAGCTGCATGAAATCATTTTACGCGGGAATCGCTTCTCGCGTGAGCTCCGCGCGTCAGCAGGTCGGTCGAGGGCGCCCAGGATGCAACGGTGGCGGGTCTCGGCATATCGATGCACTCTACGTGGCATGTTTGCGAAGACTTGCGCGCCGGCCGTCTGCAGATCGTGCTTCCCAACTACCCTATCGCGGACACGGGTATTTATGCTGTGACCCCGCAGCGCCGTCTCGTTCCGCCGCGAGTACGGGCGTTCATCGATTTCCTGGCGGGCCACTTCGGCGAAAGACCGCCCTGGAACAACTACCAGCCGCGCAAGGCTTGACACACTCGTAACTTGCGATGCGATGGGACGCTGTGTCACCGATTGGCTGACAACATGCGCAGGACAGCTGTGACGCCGCAAGCGGTCATTCGATGCACTGCCAAGACATCCCTCTGAGTTTCAGCTTCTGGCCAGCCAAGGGTTGTTTAATTCGATAGTCTCGTTGAGCGCTTCGCGCAAGCGACGCCGACTGCTCCCGTCCGCTCCGCCATTTTCCAGCTAGCGCCCAGCGGCCAACGCGCGCGCGAGCGGTTCGGCGATGTCCCGGCTGACGAGGGGTTTACGCAGTACTTCGCTCACGCCGGCGGCATGTGCGCGTTCTGTGAGCCGCCCGCCGCTGTAGCCGCTCATGAGAACGATGGGAATGTCGGAACGCAACCGCCTGATCTCGCGCGCGAGATCCGTGCCGCTGAGGTCCGGCATTGTTTCGTCGGTGAGGACGAGATCGAAATGACGCGGGTCGGCGCTGAACGCTTGCAACGCGGCGACGCTCGAATCGAACCCGGCCGGCTCATAACCAAGCTCGGCCAGCGTCTCTTCCGCAAACACGACTAGCGAGCGCTCGTCGTCGACGATCATCACTGCCTCGCCGTTTCCGCGCGGCAGGTCGCGCACGGCTTCGGCGACGGGCCTTGCGGCCTGGCCGGCAACGGGCAGCCAAATCGAGAAAGTCGTGCCTTCTCCGACTTTCGACGCTACATCGATCGCGCCATCGAGGTCGGCGACGATGGCGTGTACGAGCGACAGCCCCAGGCCCGTGCCTTGCCCGACACCTTTGGTGGTGAAGAACGGATCGAAGATGCGCTCGAGCACCGGCGGCGGGATTCCCGGACCGGTGTCGCTCACCACGAGCCGTATGTAGGGGCACGGTGACAGCGTCCCGTGCGAGACCAAGCGGCGCTCCGGCATCTCGACGTGGTCTACGGCCACCGCGAGGACGCCGCCGTGCTGCATTGCTTGCGCGGCGTTCGTGCAGAGGTTCATCACCACCTGATGGAGCTGCGTGGCGGCTCCAACGACTGCAGCGTTGCCCGCGTCGAGCGCTTTCTCGAGGCGCACGACCGCTGGCAGTGACGCTGCCAGCATATCGAGCGTCTCCTCGATTACCGACTGCACGTGCACGGGAACGCGTTCGCCGAGCTCGCTGCGGCTGAACGCGAGGATCCGCTCGACCAGTGCCTTGGCGCGGCCTCCCGCGTGCATTACCTGATCGACGTGGCGCCGCGCCACGCTTGCCTCTGCCACGTCCTTTTGCGCGAGCTCGCCGTAGCCGAGGATCGCACCCAGGATGTTGTTGAAGTCGTGCGCGATGCCCCC
>JAQGOG010000204.1 GCA_028293765.1 Gammaproteobacteria bacterium | reverse complement strand
AGCATACCGAACGCTCCACCCCTGAACAGGCCCACTTTTCGCCGGCAGTAGCCGCGCAGCTTGTCCGGGGCGTAGCCGGCGCGCAAAAAGCCTTCTCAGGTGCGCTCGCTGCAAGTGCCGCAGGCGTCTTTCGGCTCATCAAAAAACAACGGCCGCCCGGAGGCGGCCGCTGGCCAGGAGGCTCGATTGTATCGGGCGATCAGTTGACCGTGACGGGAATGAATAGCTGAGTGACGGTCTTGGTGCCAGGCGACGTCGCGGTAACAACGATATTTCCCGATCCAGCCGTTGTACCAGTCGTCAGGCTCGAAGTGAAGTTTTGACCGTTGATGGCCGTACTGCATCCGATCGTGTAACTGCTGGTCGATGGGCTGATCGTCCCAATGGCCGAGTCGGCCACAATGGTTACCGTCGTCCCGGCGGGCATCGGATTGCCGTTTATGAGAACGCCGCCTTGCAGAACGCCGCTCAGATCCTGAATGTTGACACTGACCGACCCGGTGACAGCCGTGTACGTGGTAGTCGTGCCAGTGGTCGTCGCGCCGCGCGTGAGATTCAATGCAGCCGGGGCAGATCGAATCTGTGCGCCGCCCGTCGACATTATGAGCAGGTGCTGTGCGCCGATCGACAGAGTCGACGTGCTGCATGTCGAGGTCGAACTGGTGCCTGTGCAGGTGATGCCTTTGAACGCGGTGGGGTCGCCGGCGTCCCATTTTCCGTTCTGGTTGAAGTCCAGAAAGTACTCGCCCGAGTCGAACTGGCCGTTCTCGTTGTCATCCCTGTAGGGCTCGCTCGCATTCACAAACGGCTCGCCGGGGTCCCAGTAGCCATTTCCGTTCGTATCGGTAAATGACTCCTCGCCGATTGCGGTCGCGAGGATGACCGCACGGTTCTTCGCCAACAGTGGGGGGTTATCGCTTGAGAGCTGCGGCCGCGGATTGGCACTGGTCCAGAGCACCGTGCACGTACCATCCGCCGCACCAGGGGAAGAGGGAGTCGCACAAGCGCCGACAATATGTCCGCCATCGGTGTTAAACGCAACGGCAGTACCGTCGGGTGCTGGGTTGTTGTATCGGTCGGAGAGCCGCACGGTAACTGGGACGGTCACACCGTCAGTGCCAGCCGCTTCTACATTCGGGCAGGCTGGTCCGGCAGAAGCGTAGCTAGGCGCCCCTACGGCTATCGAGAAACCCTGCGACGCGGGCAGTCCGGTGGTAACCGTCAACACACTCGACTGCGTACTGAGCGCGGGCTGGGCGATAGTCGCCGTCACACGGACCGATGTGTGCTGGGTGCCGGCGCTCACGACCGTTTGGACGGTGCCGTCGGCGGCTGAGGTCGCGGTGGCAGGCGAAAGGCTCGTTCCACCAACCGTAGTATTCAAGGTGAAGGCGACGCTGACACCCGGGCGTGGCCCTCCAGTGGAATCAACGACTTTGAAGACTACGGTAGAGGTTTCACCGAGCCCCGTTCCCTTGAGCCCGATGGAGCTCGGGGTAGCAGATACGAACTGAACGGATCCGATCGCCGCGGCGGCCACCGTCACGGTGCCCGATGCTGTGAGCCCAGTAGTCCCAACCACGCTGGTAGCGGTAATAACATCGGAGCCGCTGCAACCCTTGGCTGTATAAGTGGCGCTGACACTTCCATTGTTGGTGCTCACCGTACCGGCGGTGGATCCGGCAGTGGTGCTTCCGGAGGCTGTGATGGTGGCGAGCCCTTGAGCAACACAAGGGGAGTTGAATGTGACGTTGACGGCCGTTCCGGTATAGAGAGTGCCGGTCTGGTCGACTATCGTCACCTGCAGGTTTGCCGTGCCGCCGGCCGACAGCGTCCCGGGGGGTACCCCGATGACTCCGGACTGGAAACCGGCGCCGCTGCCGTTGCCCATGGAATAGGTAGGAGGAGGGGTCGTCGTGCCGCCCGTACCACCGTTCCCGCCAGTGCCGCCGCTTCCTCCCGATGAGCCAGCGCCCGTCAAATTGGAGTTCCCGCTGGCGCCGCCACAACCGGCCAGAGCGAGCGCGACCATTCCCAGAGCTGCTATCGATGCAAATATGCGCATGTGCCTTCCACTTGAAACTTTGTGTTGACGGGGTCTTCCCTACCGCATCAGTACACGTTGACGCCTTCGCGAACGATCTTCGGGGTGACGAAGATCAGCAGCTCATTCTTGTTGTCGACTTTGGTCGTCGTCTTGAACAGATTCCCAAGAATCGGCACGTCGCCCAGCCACGGCACCTTGGTGCTGGAATCGCGCGACTCGGTGTCGAGAACGCCGCCGAGCACGACCGTCTGGCCGTCGTTCACGAGCACCTGCGTGTTGATCTCCTTCGTGTCGATCGAGGGCACGTTCACGCCGCCCGAAGTCACGACTACCTTGCCGATGCTGTCGTTCCTGACGTCGAGGTCGAGAATGATGCGATTGTCGGGCGTGATCTGCGGGGTCACTTTCAGCGACAGTACCGCCTTCTTGAAACTGATCGTGGTCGCGCCGCTCGAGGCCGACTGCTGATAAGGAATTTCCGTGCCCTGCTCGATCGTCGCCTCTTTCTGATTCGCGGTGATGACGCGAGGCGAGGAGATGACGGCCGCGCGGGTTTCCGCCTGCGCGGCGGAGAGCTCGAGGTCGACCAGAAAGTTCGAGCCGAGAATGCCGAGCGCAAAACTTCCGGCCGGATTCGAGACCGGCAGGTTGACGTTGTAGCGGGTCGGGGCCCCGGCAGTACCGGTCGGAATGGTGACGGGGAAAGGGTTCCCGGTCGTGGAGGCGTTAGTCATTGCCGAACCGACGATGGTATCCGTGGCACTCGCCGTACCCGAAGTGGTCACGACGCCATTGCCATTCGGATGCACGGATGTAAAGCCGACGCGCGCGCCCAGATCGCGCTCGAAGTCGTCATTCACGATCACGATGCGAGCCTCGATGAGCACCTGGCGGACCGGGATATCGAGGGTCGCGACGAGCCTGCGAATGTCACCGAGACGGTCGGAGGTGTCCTGTAACAGCAGGGTGTTCGTACGCTCGTCCACCGCAACGCTGCCGCGCGGCGAAAGCAGTGACCCGCTCTGCGTCTTGATGAGGGCCGCCATGTCGGCTGCCTTCGCGTAGTTCACCTGGAGGTATTCGGCGCGCAGCGGCGCGAGCTCCTGAATGTCTTTCCTGGCGGCGAGGTCGGCCTTCTCGCGGGCCGCGAGCTCTTCCTGCGGAGCCACGATGATGACGTTGTCCTGTTTGCGCTTGTCGAGGCCCTTCGTGCGCAGAACGATATCGAGAGCCTGGTCCCAGGGAACGTTCTGCAGGCGCAGAGTCACGTTGCCGGTGACGGAGTCGCTCACCACGATGTTCTGGCCGCTCGCATCCGCAAGCAACTGCAAGACCGCGCGGGTCTCGATCTCCTGGAAGTTGAGGGTCAGGCGCTCGCCTGTATAGACGGGCCTCTCCTCCTGCGCCACCGCCGCTTTACGCTTCGCCTGCACTTCCACGACGTACTGGTCATCGGACTGGTACGCGAGCTGCTCGTAATCGCCGGTCGCGTTGATGGCGATACGGGCGCCGTTGCCGACCCGGGTGACATCGAAGCCGCTGACCGGTGTGCCGAAGTCCGCGGCGTCATACCGGCGCATGAGCGGGGCGGGCAAGTCCGCATCGGAGAAGTCGACGACGATCTGGCTGCCGACCTGGCGCAGGTTGATGTGAATATGCGGGTCGGAGAGCTTGACGACGATACGGCCGGCGCCATCGGCGCCACGGCGGAAATCGATGCTGCGGATCTCGCGGGCGCCGCTGACATTCGCGCTGCCCGAAGCTGCGCGTATCGACGCGCCGCCCGCGCCGCTCATCGATACGCTCGAGGCTGCCGGATTGGACGCGCCGAGCATCACGATGATGTTGTTTCCATCGATCCGCGTGTCGTAAGGGACGAGCTTGTCGAGGTTCATCACGAGGCGAGTGCGATCCTTCGCTTCCGCCGCGATGATCGAGTCGAGGCCCGACGTGTGTACGTCGACCCGGCGGGTGGGCAGAGCGAGCAGCGTGTTAGGCAGGTCGAAGGAAATACGTGCCGGGTTGTCGATGGTGAACGACAGCGGCTGCGGCGCGGGGCCCGACAGCCGCATCGTGATCTGCAGCTGCTGTCCGGGCAGTGGCTGCACATCGATGGCTTCGAGCTTCGGTGCGTCGGCAGCGCGCGCCGGCAGGCTCGGGAGTGTTCCGAGTACACCCAGAACCATGAGCCACGCGGACGCGCTCAGGATCCGGATAAACGGGCGGTGAAGTTGCATTCTTGAAAACTCCCTGCTGAACCTGTGCTTTGCGCTACTCGTTCAGAGCCAGCCCCGCGGGCCGCTCCATGTACCCGCCCAGGCCGTCTGGAACGATTTCAACGAGGCTGATCTTGGAAGGCGTGATGTCGGTGATCTTGCCGTCGGCCTGCCCGAGGTAGTTGCCGGAGGACACGCGATGCACGAGTCCGTCCTTCGTCCTCACGAGGCCGTAGACGCGACCGGATAGCTTGAGAGTCCCGACCATCTTCAACGTATCGAGCGAGAACTGCTCGAGGAACTCGCGGTTGCGTTTTTGATCGGGCCGGATACCGGCCAGTCCCGCGCCCGAGCCTGGGCTGCTGGGCAGGAACGGCGAGCGCATCTCCGCCGCCGCGTAGGTGAAAGTCTCGTAGGGCTTCACTTCGGGCAGCGGCTCGACGCGGCCGCCCGGCTCTTTCTTGGTCTCTTCGATGAAGCGTGAGAGCTCATCGTCCGCACCCGAGCAGGCGGTGAGACCCATGTAGGCAACGCAAGCCAGAGCGCTGCAGATACGGACAAGTTTGTGCCTGGGGTGCATGTTAGGAACCTTGAAGTTGTGCCGTGAATCCGTCAGCTGTGCGGCTTCGGATGGTGGGCGTCCTTCTTCTCCGCGTCGCCGGCGGCGATCTCGTCTTCGTCGAGATAACGGTAGGTCTTGGCGGTCAACTCCAGAGTGAGCTGATCGTAGGCGTCCTTGCTGTCCGGCTTGATCTCGATGTCATGCAGCGTGACGATGCGGGGCAGCGCCGCTATGCCGCTCACGAACTGCCCTAACTGATGGTAGCTGCCCGTGAGGCGAATCTTGATGGGCAGCTCCGCGTAGAAATCTTTCTTCTGTTCGGCCGTGGGCTGGAACAGCTTCTCCTCCAGACCCGCGGACAGGCCGGTCTGGGAGATGTCGACGAGCAGGTTCGGCACTTCGGTCTTGCCCGGCAGCTGGCGCAGCAGCGCGCCGAACGAGCGCTCGATGTCCTTCAGCTGCTGTTTGTAGAGCTCGAGATTGACGGCCTTCGCATGCTTGGTGTGAAACTCGTTGCGCAGCGTGGTCTCCTCGCCCTCGCGCCGTTGCAGCTCGGGGCGCTGCTGGTCCCACACGAAGAAATAGATGCACGCCAGGGTCAGCACGATGAAGCACAGCGCGACCGCGCCGGCGCGGACCGACAGCGGCCAGCGGCCAGGATCGCGCGGATCGAGCGATTGCAGCTCTTCGAGCAGATTCATTACCGCGCTCCCGTGCTGGCCATGACTTTGCCGGATTTGCCGGACTTGCGGGCCTTGCCGTTGTTGCCGGCATCTTCCTGGCCCGCGGTGCTCACCTGGTCGGCGAACAGCGTGAAGCTCGAGCCGGGACCGGAGGTCTTGGAGGTCTGAACGACCTCGAGCTCCGGATTCTTGAGCCAGTCGGAGGCGTCGATGTTGCGCATGAAGGACGACACGCGGGTGCTGGACTGGGCAACGCCTTCGAATTTGAGCCGCTTGTCCGTCTGTTTCACACCTGTCAGATACACGCCATCGGGCAGCGTCCGCACGATCTCATCGAACACGTGCACGATCTCCGGCCGCGAGCGCTGCAGCTTTTCGATGATATCCATGCGCGCGATGAACCTCTGTTTGGAGGTGTCGAGGTCGTTGATTTCCTCGATCTGCTTGTCCAGCTTCTTGATCTCGCTACGCAACTGCGCGTTGCGTATCTCCTGGGCATCGATCATCGAGCCGTACATCAGGTAGACCGCGAATGTCGCGACGCCGGCCGCGAGCGCCGAGATGCCCAGCGCCACGGTGAACGCGACTTTCCGCTCTTTGCGCTCGTCTTCCCGCCAGGGAAGCAGGTTTATGCGTGGCATGTCAGTCGAAACTCCTCAGTGCGAGGCCACAGGCCGTGAGGAGCGCCGTGGCATCGCGTTGCACGGCCTGCGCCTTGGCGCGGGAGGACAGTTTCATCTGTCCGAGCGGATCGCCTCTCTCCGCGGAGATGCCCACCCGGCTGGAGATCACATCAGCTACGCCGGGGATGTTGGCGCAGCCGCCGCAGATCACGATCTTCTCGGGCTGCTCGCGGCCCGAGCCGGATGCCAGGTAGAACTGCAAGGAGCGGCTCACTTGCTGTGTCATGTCGTCAATGAACGGATCGAGCACTTCCGACTGGTAGTTGCCCGGCAGACCGCCCTCTTTCTTGGCACGGCCCGCTTCCTCCATGGACAGGCCGTAGGTGCGCATGATCTCTTCGGTGAGCTGTTGCCCGCCGAAGGCGAAATCCCGGGTGTACACGACTTTCAGGTTGCGCAGGACGCTGAAGGTGGTGCTGCTGGCTCCAAAGTCGACCACCGCGATCGCGCGGTCGATGCCGCCGTCGGGCATCTGGTGCGT
>JAQGOG010000175.1 GCA_028293765.1 Gammaproteobacteria bacterium | reverse complement strand
ATTAGAACCGATGGTGTGAGCAGTAGTGCGTTGCTCCGGCCGATGGGGTGTTTCTCTAGGAACTGCAGATGAGTCTGCTTCCCGCGCTGCCACTTGGAGATGGTCTCGAACGTGTCGATGTACCAGCGGATAAGTTCGCTCAGCATGGGCGCGCCATGTTGAACGCGAATCAAGGCCGTAGGGTCCTCCAGCGCGACCTCGCGGCTTTTGGCCCATTTCTCGGCCGCGGCGCGATACGTGAAGGTCTTGGCCTCCCGATGGATGACGCGCGTTCCTTTTCGGATCCGAATGTTCGCCGTGTAGCGAATCAATCCCGACGGGTATTTCCGGACGAGTATGTGAGCCATGCTGAGTTACCTCTGAGGCTACGGTGAATTGTCGTAGCCTTTACGTAGCCTCCGCAAGTGATAAATTAGCACAAATGTACATAAATCCCGCCTAAACACCGCGCATGGAAAACCCTTTAAAAAAAGGCAATTCTCTCGACAATCAAAGCACTTTGATTGATCGAAAGGTGTCGGTAGCACCCATGATGGACTGGACCGACCGCCACTGCCGCTACTTCCTGCGCGGCTTCTCCCCGCACGCGCTGCTCTATACCGAGATGATCACGGCCGCGGCGATCCTGCGGGGTAACCGAGAGCGCCTGCTGGCGTTCGACCCGGAAGAGCATCCCGTCGCTCTGCAGTTGGGAGGCAGCGACCCGAGTGACCTTGCGGCGGCGGCCAAGGCCGGCGAGGAGGCCGGGTACGATGAGATCAATCTCAACTGCGGCTGCCCGAGCGATCGCGTGGCGAGCGGAGCGTTCGGCGCGTGTCTGATGCTGGAGCCGGCGAGAGTTGCGGATTGCGTAGCCGAGATGCGCGCGCGTGTCAGTGTGCCCGTCACGGTGAAAATGCGTGTTGGAGTGGTTAGTGCCGCCGGGAGAGAGGTTCGCAACGCCGTCGCGAAGTTCGACGAGGCGGACTTCGAAGCACTGCATGAGTTTGTGCGAAGCGTGCGCGATGCAGGCTGCGCAGTGGCCATCGTGCACGCACGCAAAGCCGTTCTCGGCGGCCTGTCGCCGAAAGATAACCGTGAAGTCCCGCCGCTTCGCTACGATGTCGTGAAGGGCTTGAAGCTCGCCTTCCCGGAGCTCCCGCTCATTGTGAACGGCGGCTTTCGCGATGCGGCTTCGGTGAGTGAGGCGTTGAGTTGGTCCGACGGGGTGATGCTGGGCCGCGAGGCCTACCACCGGCCCTTCGTGCTCGCCGAGGTAGACCGAGCGCTGCACCCCGGTTCGCCTGAAACGCCATCGCGTGAGGAGCTGCTGGATCGCATGGCGCGCTACGCGGCGCGCGAGCTCGCACGCGGCGATCGCCTCTCGGCGATCGCTCGGCACATGCTCGGCCTTTATGGCGGGGAGCCAGGCGCTCGCGAGTACCGCCGGACCCTGAGCGAAGGTGCTCGAGCTCCCGAGGCAGGCCCGGAGCTGTTTCGCCGCGCAATTCCGGGCATTCGCGCACTTTAGCCAAGCTAGTCATTTGCGCGCACAAAAAAGCCGGCTTGAGGGCGCTCAAGCCTGGATTTCGCGACTTCGGCGACCGCGCATCGCTCGGGCCTTCGCGCGCGTCAATTGCGTCCCATCGCGCCTGTCTCACAACGGCGACCGAGCTAAAAGCTGCTCAAGCGCCAGCTGTATCGGTAGCGGGGGTAAGCTGCTCGCGTATAATCCCGGGCTGTCGCTCTGCTGTCCGGGGTTTGCATCCCGGCGGCTGCGGTCAGCTGCGCACTAGATGGGCAAGGATATCGAACTAGCCATACTGTTTGCCGACGTCGTCGGCTCGACCCGGCTCTATGAGCTCATGGGCGATCTGCGCGCGCGCGACATGGTGGCGATCTGCATTGATGTGATGCGCAGTGCAACGGAGCAGCGCCAGGGCACCGTCATCAAGACCATGGGCGACGAGGTCATGGCCACCTTCCCCAGCGCCGATGAGGCCCTGAATGCTGCAGCGCAGATGCAGCAGCAAATCTCCACCCACGCCCAGCTCAAGGTCGACGGCCAGCCCGTCTCCATCCGGATTGGCTGTCACTACGGTCCAGTGATGCTCGAGAATCGGGACGTTTTCGGCTCCACGGTGCACACCGCGAATCGCATGACGAGCCAGGCGAAGGCGGGGCAGATCATTACGACCGCGGCGACGGTAGAGCGCCTTTCACCCGAGTGGCGTGCCTCTTGCCGCCAGATCGATGTCGCCATGTTGAAGGGGCAGGGGAACGAGGTCACTCTCTACGAAGTGCTGTGGCAGTCGGAGGACGTCACGAGCATGGTGCCGGCGATTTCGATGAATGCGCGTCCGGTGCGGCTCATGCGCCTGCGCATCCGTTGCCAGGATCGCGATCTGGTCATCGATGAGCAGCATTCGAGCATCACGATCGGGCGCGCGGAAGACAACGACGTCGTCATCAAGGGCAACCTGATCTCACGCCTGCACGCCCGCATCGAGCTCAACCGGAACAAATTCGTGCTGATCGACCAGAGCACCAACGGCACGTTCGTGCAGACCGCGGGCGGCGAGGAGTCGTTCGTGCGTCGGGACAGCCTGCAGATCAAGGGCGAGGGAACCATCGGCCTGGGGCGCCTGCCGGAGCACGACTCCCCCCAAACCATTCGCTTCGTTCACGAAGAGAGCTGAAGGCTCCAGAGCCCACCCGGCTCGTGAACATCACCGCGCGCCCCCAGCCGCCAGTGTCAATGCAAGGCGGCGCGCTGCTGGCCAGCGGAGGCAAACGAGTGCCACGGGCCAGTCGTGTGTGATCCCGAGTGGGTGGCGGCGCCGTCGGCCCGGCGCCCACGAGGGTGGGCTGCCTCCTAGGCGAGCCGGCCTTCCGTAATCTTCAATTCCTCGACGAGCTCAGCCGGCAGGCGGCTTCCATACTGCTCGAGGTAGGTGCGCATTTCCGCGACTTCTTTACGCCACGACGCGGGATCCACGGTGAGCAGTGCGCGGAGCGCATCCGCACTGACGTCGAGTCCGGTCGTGTTCAGGTCTTCAGGCCGGGGCAGGCGTCCGATCGCTGAGTCGGTCGCGCCCGCATTGCCGGCGCAACGATCCAGCATCCAGGCCAGCACGCGCAGATTCTCGCCGTAGCCAGGCCAGAGGAACTTGTTCTGCGCGTCGCGGCGGAACCAGTTGACGTGATAGATGCGCGGGGGGCGCGCTAACTTCGCGCCGACGTTGAACCAGTGCTGCCAGTAGTCCGCGAAGTTATAGCCGCAGAACGGCTGCATCGCCATCGGGTCGCGGCGTACGACGCCGACCTGTCCAACCGCCGCGGCGGTCGTTTCGGAAGCGACGGACGCGCCAACCAGGACGCCATGCTTCCAGTCCCGCGCTTCGTAAACGAGCGGGGCGACTTCGCGGCGTCGACCGCCGAACACGATCGCGCTAATCGGCACACCGCGCGGGTCTTCCGCGCGCGGTGAGTAGCTGGGGTTCCGCTTTGCGGACACGGTAAAACGGGAGTTCGGGTGTGCAGCCGGGCCGCGCGTCGGATCGTACGGGCGCCCTTGCCAATCGATCACGGGCTTTCCCGTCGACAGACCTTCCCACCACGGCTGATTGTCGGCGGTGAGCGCGACGTTGGTGAACAACGTGTCGCGCCGGATCATGTCGTACGCATTGCGGTTGGTTTCGGGATTCGTTCCCGGAACCACGCCGAAATAGCCTGCCTCCGGGTTGATCGCCCACAGACGCCCATCCGCGCCGGGATGCAGCCAGGCGATGTCATCGCCGACCGTAAACACCTTCCAGCCCGGCAGGGAGTCCGGCGGAATCAGCATCGCAAGATTTGTCTTTCCGCACGCCGAGGGGAAGGCGCACGCTATGTAGTGCGTTTCGCCCTTCGGATTCTGCAGGCCGACGATCAGCATGTGCTCGGCTAGCCAGCCTTCCGTGCGCGCCTGGTAGCTTGCAATGCGCAGCGCATGGCACTTCTTGCCGAGCAGGGCGTTGCCACCATAACCGGAGCCGAAGCTTTCGATCGAGAGCTCTTCCGGGAAGTGCATGATGAAGCGACGCTCGGGATCGAGCTCACCGATCGAATGCAGGCCGCGTACGAAGTTGCCGTCGGTGGCGATGCGCTCGAGGGCCGCGCGTCCGACACGCGTCATGATGATCATGTTCAGGACAACGTAGGGGCTGTCGGTGATCTCAACGCCAAAACGCGAAAGCGGCGAGTCGATGGGGCCCATGCAATACGGAATGACGTACAGCGTCCGTTCGCGCATGCAGCCGCGGAACAGATCGCGCATTTTGGCGTGCGCCTGATCGGGGGCCATCCAGTGGTTATTCGGCCCCGCATCTTCCTGCGAGCGGGTGCAGATGTAGGTGAGATGCTCGACCCGCGCGACGTCGCTCGCAGCCGAGCGAGCCAGATTGCAGCCGGGGAAGAACTCCGGGTTGAGCGGTTTCAGCTCGCCTTCCCGCAGCAGTTTCGTGGTCAGCTCACGCGTTTCCGCGTCAGACCCATCACACCAGTGAATCGCACGAGCCTGCGTGAGCTCGCGTACCGAAGCCACCCAATCGGCCACGGCGGGGCTCAACTGGGCCAGCGGGGTCAGCATGTGTGCAGCGGTGGCCATCCACAGATCCTCATATTCGGCGGCACGGCCTTCAGCGAGGTCGTTTTGCCGCGGGCAGTATCGAGTGCGCCTGGGAGCTCGCGACGGCGCCCATGAGTCAGACAGGCTCCCGGGCAACCCCGAATGACCGAGTATAGCGGGGGTGGTCTGGATGCCTTCATAAGTAGGATAAAAGCCCCCATTTTGTTCCATTACCGTACGGTACTCCCCCTTACGCCTTCGCACGGGCGGCCCAGCCGGCCGCTATCATGGTGCCCATGCTGGACCTTGAAGACATATTCGGCCACGGAGGCCCGCTGGCCAGCTCACAGCCGGATTTCAAGGTCCGCTGGCAACAGTTGCGCATGGCACAGCGAGTCGCGACCGCCCTGGAGCACCGCGAAACGCTCATCGTGGAAGCGGGCACCGGGACGGGCAAAACTTTCGCATATCTCGTGCCCGCGCTGCTCAGCGGCGCCCGCGTGTTGATCTCTACCGGAACTCGCACCCTGCAGGACCAGCTTTTCTCGAAGGATCTGCCGCTCGTCGCGGCGGCTCTGGGCAGGCCCGCGCGCGTCGCCTTGCTGAAGGGTCGAACGAACTACCTGTGCCGCTATCGGATCGCGCAGGCGGGCGCGCCAGGCGGAGAGCAGCTGGCGCTCGACTCGACAGTGGCCGACGATTCGGCATCGCCGCGTGGAATGCTCGCCCGCATCGAGCGGTGGGCGCGGACGACGCGCAGCGGTGATCTCGCCGAAGTGCGCGGGCTCTCGGACTCGAACCCTGTGTGGCCACAAGTCACCTCAACTCGGGACAACTGCCTGGGCGTGAAGTGCCCAGAGCTGTCGAGCTGCCACGTTGCGCTGGCGCGTAGGGAGGCCTTGGACGCTGACATCGTCATCGTCAATCACCACCTGCTGCTCGCGGATCTGGCGCTGAAAGAGGACGGTTTCGGAGACATTCTGGGCACCGCCGACGCGGTCATCCTCGATGAGGCACACCAGATTCCCGATCTCGCGACGCAATTCTTTGGCGCCAACGTCAGCAGCCGGCGGATCGAGAATCTCGTAAAGGCAGCGCAGGCCGAGCTGACCCCGCATCTCGCCCGTGTATCCGCGGACAGCGAAGCAGCCGCGGCAGCCGCGGAAATCAGCGAGGCGACCCGCGGAGTGGAGCAGTCCGCGCAACGATTGTCTTCCTTGTTGCCCGCGCGCCTGGGACGCTTTCCGCTGACAGAAATGGGTTCCCACCTGAGCGCGTCGGTGAACGACCTGGCGCAATCACTGCAAACGTTACAGGACAGGTTGGGAGCGTTGGGCGATGAAAGCCCGCTCGCGCAGCTCAGCGAGCGGGCGGCCGATCTGGTGTTGGCGCTCGAGCGGATCGCCTCGGTAGATGATATGGAAGGGGTACGCGCGGTGGAGATTTCGCCGCGAGGTTTCGCTCTGAGCCTGATGCCGTTCGACATTTCCGCGCGTTTCCTGGCGCTCCTGCAGGCACGCCGGTGCGGCTGGATCTTCACCTCCGCGACGCTGTCCCTGGGCGAGGATTTCAGCCATTTCACCGCCAGGCTCGGCCTGGTCGAAAGTCCGACGCTCAAGATCGAAAGTCCGTTCGACTACGAGCGGCAGAGCCTCCTGTATCTGCCGACTGGAATGCCGCAGCCCGCTTCGCCCGGATATACGGGGGCGGTGATCGACACAGCAGTGCCTCTCATCGACGCGGCGCGCGGCGGCGCCTTCATACTGTTCACGAGTCATCGCGCGCTGGCGCAAGGCGCGGCGCTGTTGCGGGCTCGCTGGGCAAATGAAAGTCCGTACCGATTGTTTGTGCAGGGCGAAGCACCACGCGAACGACTGCTCACGGAATTCCGTGAGGACGGTAACGGAGTCCTGCTGGGCACGACCAGTTTCTGGGAAGGAGTGGATGTGAAAGGTGAGGCCCTGCGCCTCGTCATCATCGAGAAACTGCCTTTCTCTTCGCCCGAGGATCCACTGGTGCGGGCACGCATCGACCATTTGCAGGCGACCGGCGGCAATGCTTTTCGCGACTACCAACTTCCCGAGGCGGCATTGGCTCTCAAGCAAGGTGTAGGACGTTTAATTCGCAGCGAGGACGACTTTGGCACGGTTGTCATTTGCGATCCGCGAATGACAGGGCGTGGTTACGGCCAGTTCTTCCTAGCCGCGCTCCCCGCGATGGCTCCGACGCGCGACCGTGACGAAGCACTACGATTCATTCGGAAGCACGCACCACATGACGTGGTGCCCGCACGGCTCGCGACTCAGCTGTGAGAATTCTGGCACTGGACACGGCCACGGAGAACTGCTCGGCCGCCCTGATGATCGACGGACGGGTGCTGGCCCGAGAAGTCGAGCTCGAGCGAGGTCACGCCGAGCGCATCCTTCCGATGATCGATGAATTGCTCGCGGAGGCGGGTACCACGCTGCGCAGCCTGGACGCGATCGCATTTGGTCGCGGCCCCGGATCGTTCACGGGAGTCCGTCTCGCCGCGACCGTCACGCAGGGTCTCGCCTTTGGAGCCTGCGTCGGGGTGGTCCCGGTCTCGGACCTCCGAGCCGTTGCGCAAAGGGCGCTCGATCAGGACCCGGCCGTCAGCCGTATTCTGGTATGCAATGACGCACGCATGAGCGAGGTCTATTGGGGATGCTTCGAGCGGGGTGCGGACATGCTCGCGGTCCTCATGGGCGATGAACATGTCGGCAAACCGCTGAGCGTCGCGCTCCCCGAAGGCTGGACCGACGCAGTTGGCGTAGGCCGAGGCTTCGGGGCCTATGCTGCCGATTTGCGGACCGCCGTTCCTGGCGTTTTCGCCAGCGAGGTTCCGATCAGTCAGCCTCTCGGCAGCGAGCATCCGACTGCTAGTCCGTTGTTCGCCGCTGTCCCTTATGACCGTTTCCTGCCGCGAGCCGCCGAGATTGTTGTCCTCGCCGCTCCGGACGTGGCTACCGGCAGGATCGTGAGCGCGGACGCGGCTATTCCCATCTATCTACGCGATAATGTCGCGCATGTGGCACAGCCACGGAAAGCTCCCGGGCAGGCGCATTAGTCATTGATTTGCAACAACCTGCCGTCCCGTCATGAATCTGCAACACACTCCCCCTGTAATACCTGCGCCAATGAGCCTGCCACACCAATGCCCGCGAAACAGGTCTTAATAGTCGAGGACGAGCGGCCGATACGCGAGATGATCGCCTTCGGTTTGAAACGCGCCGGATTCGAGGTCCGCGAGGCAGAGGACTGTCGCGCGGCCCGAGCCGCGCTCGCGGATCAGCGCCCGGATCTCGTCCTCATAGACTGGATGCTCCCTGACATGAGCGGCCTGGAGCTCACGCGTGCTCTGAAGCGCGATCGGGAAACGCGCGAGCTCCCCGTGATCATGCTTACGGCGCGCGCGGAGGAGGGGGACAAAGTCGCTGGCCTCGAGGGAGGAGCCGACGACTACGTCACCAAGCCGTTCTCCCCGCGAGAGCTGCTGGCCCGCATCAATGCTGTTCTGCGTCGGACCACCGTCAACGGCGTCGACGAAATGATCGAATTCGATGGGCTGGCATTGGACCAGGCGAGCCATCGGGTCATGGTCGGCGAGCGGACGGTGGCGCTGGGTCCCACCGAGTACCGCATGCTCGAGTTCTTCATGACGCATCCCGAGCGCGTGTATACGCGCGACCAGCTCCTCGATCGCATCTGGGGCGGCAACGTCTACGTGGAGGAGCGCACGATCGACGTGCACATCCGCAGACTGCGCAAGGCGCTCGAGGATTTCGGGTACGATCGTTTCGTTCAGACCGTGCGCGGCTCCGGATACCGCTTCTCGGCCCGAACCGTTTAGGGCGTGCGAGGGTCCATTTTGCATGCAACCCGCTACGCAGGCATGGTGGTTCGCGGCGGGACGGCTGCTGGGGACGGTGCTGTTCGGGCTGGCGGTCGGCTGGCTGTTCGGCAAGCCGTGGGCAGGGTTGGCCTGCGCATTGGTAATTCATCTCGCCTGGCAGCTCGTCAATCTGTTCCGCCTCGAATGGTGGCTGCGTCACCGTAGCTACGCCGACGCGCCCGATGTGGGCGGTGTTTGGGGGGAGATCATCTCCCAGATCGTGCGGCTGCACCGTCGCAAGCGATTCCATAAGCAGCGCTTCGTACAGCTCATCCGTCAGCTGCAACGCTCCACCGCGGCTCTTCCGAACGGTGTGGTCATCCTCAACGCTCAGCGCGAGATCATCTGGTTCAATCGGATGGCCGCCCGACTCCTCGACCTGCGCCGTACGGCCGATCTCGGCCTGCGCATCGAGAACCTGCTGCGCGAGCCCGAGTTCGCCCGCTACCTTGCCGTAAAGGATTACTCGAACCCGGTGGTTATCCGCCCGACGACCGGCGAGGACTGCTACCTCTCGCTGCAGGTCGTTCCCTACGGCGATGGGCAGCAGCTCCTGCTCGTAAGCGACGTCTCACGCCAGATGCGGCTCGAGGCGGTGCGCCGCGACTTCGTGGCGAATGCCTCGCATGAATTGCGCTCGCCGCTCACCGTGATCAGCGGCTACCTCGAGACGCTTAGCCAGGATCCTGCGCTCGATGGGGACCTGCAGGGGCCGGTCACGGAGATGCGCCGTCAAGCCGAGCGGATGACCGGAATCATTCGCGATCTGCTGGAACTGTCGAGGCTCGAGGAAACCGACGAGGTGGTCGGCGGGGAACCGCTAGATGTGCCGGCACTCATGTCGACGTTACGTAAGGATGTGCTCGCGAGAGCCAAGCATCCACGCGACGTGCGGGCTCGCGTCGATTCCGACGCGCAGCTCATCGGGGATGAGCCCGAGATTCACTCCGCTTTCTCGAATCTCGTGGACAACGCCGCCAAGTACACGTCGCCGGAAGGCTCCATCGAGATGCGCTGGTGGGTCGACGATGAGGGCGCCCATTTCTCAGTGACTGATACGGGAATGGGCGTCCCGGTCGAGCACATCCCGCGTCTTACGGAGCGCTTCTACCGCGTTGATGCGGGCCGCTCGCGGGCTACCGGCGGCTCAGGTCTAGGTCTGGCTATCGTGAAGCACGTTCTGCAGCGCCACGGAGCCGAGCTCGAGGTGCAGAGCGTCCTCGGCAGCGGCAGCACGTTTACGTGTCACTTCCCTCTTCAGAGAGTGCAGCAACCTCAGGCCGCAGTGACAGCGACAGGTTAGCTTTCCCTCCCAAGTCGCTCATTCGTAAGAAAGACTTAGCCGCACTGTCACGGAACCGACACGCCGCACGTCGACGCTAGCCGGCCATGGGCCCTCGACCGCCCATGCCACAGAAGCGATCGCGAACCATGGCCAACGGCACTTCCCAGCGTCCCCGCAAGACGAAGGTACGGACGCTTTTCCTGTCGGACATCCATCTCGGTTTCAAGCGAGCACGGGTTCGCGAGCTGATCGAGTTCCTGAATGGCATCGAAGCCGAGTGCATCGTGCTCGTCGGCGACATCGTCGACACGCTCAGTTTGCAGCGCCGGTTCTTCTGGACGCCGGAACATACACAGGTAGTTCGCATGCTGCTTGCGCGCCAACGGGCCGGCAGCCGTCTGATTTACATTCCCGGCAACCACGACGCCAGCCTCGGCATGATGGCCGACATGTTGCAGGGTCAGCTCGAGGTTCACCGCGAGTGGGTCCATCGAACGGCGCGCGGCGAACGTCTGCTCGTCATGCACGGCGACCAGTTCGATGGGATCGTTTCTTGCGCGCCTTGGCTCACGCGATTGGGCGATGCAATGTATGATGTCACCGTCATGTTGAGTCACAGCGTCAATAATTTACGACGGGCGCTGAAGCGTCCCTACTGGCCGGTAGCCGAGCGGATCAAGCTCAGCATCGGTGTGAGCGTGCGCTACATCGAGCAGTTCGAGCAGGTCGCCTCGAAACACGCGCGCGAGCAAGGCTATGACGGCGTGGTCTGTGGCCACATCCATCGCGCGAACCTGCGCGACGTCGATGGCACTCTCTATTGCAACACCGGCGACTGGGTCGAGTCCTGCTCCGCGCTCGTTGAGAAGCACAACGGCGAGTTGCAACTGCTCCGCTGGCCGCATGGCGCGCAGGCCGTCAGCCGGCCCGCCGCGGAACTTGTTCCCGACGCCGCGTGAGAATTGCAATTGCAAGCGACGCCTGGGCGCCCCAAACCAATGGCGTAGTCACCACGCTCAGAGCCACCGTCGAGACGCTCGGGCGGCTGGGGCATGAAGTTCGAGTTCTTTCCCCACAGAGCCTCCGGTGCATTCCGGCTCCGAGCTACCCGGAAATACGGCTCGCCCTCTGGCCCGGACCGTACGTCGCCCGGGAGCTCAAGGCGTTCCGTCCGCACGCGATCCACATCGCCACGGAAGGGCCGTTGGGAATGGCCGTGCGGCGCTACTGCGTCCATCGCCGGGTCCCGTTCAGCACTTCCTATCACACCCGTTATCCTGAGTACCTGCGTGCTCGCTGGCCCATACCGCTTGCCGTCAGCTATGCCTGGTTGCGCAGATTCCACGGCGCCGCTGCTCGCACCTTCGTCAGCAGCGGGAGCCTGGATGCCGAGCTCTCCGCCCGCGGTTTCGAGCACTTGCATCTCTGGCGGCGGGGCGTCGACCTGCAGCGATTTCATCCCAGGCCGCCGCACAGCGAGCTGGCCGGTCTGCCACGGCCCATCATGGCCTACGTTGGGCGCCTGGCTGTCGAGAAGAACCTCGACGCCTTCCTTGGACTCGACGTACCCGGGACGAAGTTGGTGATCGGCGACGGTCCCCAGCGTGCCGAGCTGGTCGCCCGGCATACAGGTGTAGTCTTCGCAGGTTATCGTTTTGGCGATGAGCTCGCGGGCATGCTGGCCACCGCGGACGTCCTCGTCTTCCCGAGTCTCACCGATACGTTCGGTCTCGCTATGATCGAGGCGCTGGCCTGCGGCGTTCCGGTTGCAGCGTTTCCGGTGCCGGGCCCCGTCGATGTGATCGAACAGGGTGTGACCGGCGTCCTTCACGAAGATCTAGCGGTCGCGGTACGCTCGGCGCTTCTTCTCGACCGCGGCGTGTGTGCGCAACGTGCTGCGGCCTTTACGTGGGACGCGGCGACGGCGCAGTTTTTTGCCGGCCTCGAGCCGATTCCCCAGGCCCTGCGAGCGACGCTGGCCGTCCGCCGCAGTTCCGTTATCATCGCGCGTATTCTCGCGCGTATGCAGGCGAGCGGAACCGGAGACGCCAACTGATGGAAACCGCCGATCTCAGCCACCACATTTCGCGCCGCTTCAATGAGGACCTCGAACGCGTCCGCAGTAAGGTGCTGGGCATGGGCGGCTTCGTCGAGCAGCAGCTCCATAAGGCGATTACCGCGCTTATCGAGGGTGACAGCACGCTCGGCGAGTCCGTGGCGATGGACGACTACCAGGTCAACAACATGGAAGTGTCCATCGACGAGGAGTGCAGCCGCATCCTGGCGACGCGCGCTCCCGCGGCGGGCGACCTCCGTGTGATCGTGGCGATCATCAAGACCATTACCGACCTCGAGCGCATTGGCGACGAGGGCGAGAAGATCGGCTACATCGCGTCCCGGTTGGCGACAATGGAGCGTCCCGCGGACAAGTATCGCGAAATCAAGCATCTGGGCCGCGTGGTGTCGGAGATGGTCCACGACGCCTTGGATGCGTTTGCGCGCATGGACGTGGAATCGGCACTCCGGGTCGCGCGGCAGGATCGGCTCGTCGATGAAGAGTACGAGGCCATCCAGCGCCAGAGCATCACATTCATGATGGAAGACCCGCGGACCATTCGTCGGGCGCTGGACGTGATGTGGGTGGTACGAGCGCTGGAGCGCATCGGCGACCACGCCAAGAACATCAGCGAATACGTCATTTATATGGTCCATGGAAAGGACATTCGCCACACGTCATTGGAAGACGTCGAACGTGAGCTCAGGCTGGGAGCGGCCGCCGCCAGCGGAGTCAAAGCCGCAGAGAGTTGATGCCAACTCCACGTCACTCAAGTACGATCGTGACGTGCTGCAAAACACCCGGCTGGTCAATTTCGCGGGCTTTGGGGCGTGTGTTGCGCTTCTCGCGTACGCCCTCTATACCCAATATGGGCTCGGTCTCGAGCCGTGTCCCCTTTGTATCTTTCAGCGCATCGCTATCGCGGCGCTGGGCGTCGTGTTCCTGCTGGCTGCCCTCCAGAACCCACGCGGGTGGGGAATGCGTGTGTATGCGTTTCTCATCGGCCTCACCGCTCTGTCGGCCATCGGTGTGGCCGGGCGCCATCTCTATGTTCAGCATCTCCCGCCCGGCTCCCTGCCTTCCTGTGGGGCGCCTCTCGAGGTGTTGCTGAAGTTCACCCCGGTCACGGAAGTGATTCGCAAAGTGCTCACCGGTAGCGGTGAGTGCAGCGAGGTGACTTGGCGATTTCTCGGTCTGGCGATGCCGGCCTGGGTGCTGATCTGCGCTCTCGTGCTGGGAGCCGTGGGATTCGCCGCGAATTCCAGGCGGCTTACGCGAGTAAGTTTCGCAGTACGTTGAAGTACATGCGGTGAAGAGCGTCGATCTCCGCGACGCGAACACTCTCGTTGACCTTGTGGATCGACGCATTCACGACGCCGAGCTCGACGACCTGCGCGCCGAGAGGAGCGATGAAGCGCCCATCGGACGTCCCTCCACCCGTAGACAACTTCGGGCGCGATCCGGTGATGTCCGCGATCGCCGCGCCGACAGCGTCCGAGAGCGGGCCGGCTGGCGTGTAGAAAGGCTCTCCCGAGACATACCACTCGATCGTAAAGCGGACACCGTGCTTGCGCAGAATCCCCTCGACGGTCTCCTTGAGGCCATCCTGGGTTTGCACAGGTGAGTAGCGCAGATTGAAGCGCGCCTTGAGTTCGCCCGGAATGACGTTCGGCGCGCCGGTGCCGGCATTGAGATTAGAGACCTGGAAGCTCGTCGGCTGAAAGTGTTCCGTGCCGGCGTCCCAGACGCGCCTCGTGAGCTCGGCGAGAGCGGGCGCCAGAGTGTGGACGGGGTTCTCCGCAAGCTGGGGATAGGCGACGTGGCCCTGCACGCCATGCACCGTGAGCCGACCGCTGAAGGAGCCTCTCCGACCCACCTTGATGGTGTCCCCGATCGCGCCTTCGCTGGACGGCTCGCCTACCACGCACCAGTCGATGCGCTCACGTCTCGCCGCGAGCATTTCGACCACGCGCTTCGTGCCATCGATCGACGGACCTTCCTCGTCGCTGGTGATGAGGAAGGCGATCGTGCCTTTGTGTCCCGGGTGGGCGCCGACGAACTCTTCGGTCGCCGTGACCATCGCTGCGAGTCCACTCTTCATGTCCGCCGCGCCGCGCCCGTACAGTATGCCGTCCCGGATCGTCGGCACGAACGGATCGGTGCGCCACTCCTCGAGCGGCCCGGTAGGGACGACGTCGGTGTGTCCGGCAAAGCAGAAGACGGGCCCCCCGTTACCGTGCGTCGCCCAGAAGTTCTCGACGTTGCCGTAGCGGAGAGGCTCGATCTTGAAGCCGAGAGCCGCGAGGCGCTCGATCATCACGGCCTGGCAACCTTCGTCCGCCGGGGTCACGGAGCGACGGGCCATCAGATTCTGAGTCAGCTCAAGGGTGTGGGACATTCAAGGGGTCTTGTGGGGGTGGCACGGGAATGGCAAAACGGCTCGCGTTTATACGGCGAGCGACGGTACGCGGCAAGCCGTTTGTGCGCCGGCGCTACGACGGGAAGGGCGCTCCATTAAATCCGCTGTCATGTGGCAGCAACACAGGTCTGCGACGCTCTGACGGCTACGGTTGACCCTCGGGTCCGGCCTACTGGGCAAGTGCGGGCGTCGGCGCCGCAGGGCCTTGGGGAAGGGCTCCGGGGGCTGTCATCAGAGCGTAACAATTCCGTCATCTAATGCGCGCCAGCGGGACGAAACAGGCACTGTCGCTTCGGACCGCGGCGCGTCGTAAGAATTCCAAGAGCGTTAGGAGTGGAGCCATGAGTTTTTTTAATCCGAAGCGAATGCTGGTTGCGGCGACGGCCGGTCTGGCGCTCGTCGGCATCGCACAAGCTGTCGACATTTCCGGTGCCGGTGCCACCTTCCCGTACCCGATCTATTCGAAGTGGGCCGATGCGTACAAGAAGCAGACCAACGTGGGCCTCAATTACCAGTCGATCGGTTCCGGCGGCGGGATCAAGCAGATCAAGGCGAAGACGGTGACGTTCGGCGCCTCCGACATGCCGTTGAAGCCCGAGGAGGTCAAAGAGGCCGGCCTCGTGCAATTCCCCATGATCATCGGCGGCGTTGTTCCGGCGGTGAACGTCAAGGGTGTTGCGCCGGGACAGATGGTGCTCGACGGTGCCACGATTGCGTCGATCTACCTCGGCGAAATCACCAAGTGGAACGACGCGCGCATCAAGAAGCTGAACCCGAAGCTCGCGCTGCCCGACACGGCGATTGCCCCCGTCTATCGCTCGGACGGATCCGGAACCAATTTCCTGTTCTCGGATTACCTGTCGAAGGCCAGCCCGAAGTTCAAGGACACGATTGGTGCGAATACGTCCGTGCAGTGGCCCGCCGGCATCGGTGCCAAGGGTAACGAGGGCGTCGCGAACATGACGACCCAGACGGACGGCGCGATCGGCTACGTCGAGTACGCGTACGCCAAGCAGAACAAGATGGCGTACGCACAGCTCGTCAATAAAGCCGGCAAGGCGGTCTCCCCGAGCGCCGACTCGTTTCAGGCCGCGGCTTCGAACGCGGACTGGGCGCACGCTGCCAGCTACTACCTCATTCTTACGGATCAGGCGGGTGCGAAAAGCTGGCCGATCACCGGCGCGAGCTTTATCCTCGTATACGCAGTGCCGCAAGACAAAGCCGCGACCGCCGAAGCGCTCAAGTTTTTTGACTGGGCGTACAAGAGCGGCGGGGAGATGGCGGCTGCCCTCGACTATGTGCCGTTGCCGGACGCGCTGATCAAGCAGGTCCGTGCGACCTGGAAGGCCGAGATCAAGGGCGTACCGGCGGTGGCGGGCGCGGCAAGCGGCGCCAAGCAGATGTAAACCCCAGGCTTAGGTGGGTGCGATACGGATTCGACCTCGATCCCATCGCGCGCCCGCGCAGCCTGCGATGCATGAACCGGCGGCCGTCCGACACAAAGGGCGGCCGCCGATTTTGGTTATGAGGATGGAGGCTAGCGTGAAAGGTTGCCATCGGCGATGAATACCGTGGCTGCAGTCGAGCCGCGGCACGCCGCAGGGCAGCGTATTCGCGAGCGGATTTTCCGCGGTGCTACCTTGGCCGCGGCGCTCCTCGTTCTGACGCTGTTAGGCGGCGTGGCCGTCTCTCTGATCAAGGGCTCGTGGCCTGCCTTCGCGCATTTCAAATTCGGATTTCTGACGCGGGAAATCTGGAACCCCGTCACCGATCAATACGGAGCCCTGGCCCCGGTTTACGGGACCCTCGTGACGTCCCTGCTCGCGATGCTGCTGGCGATTCCGATCAGCTTCGGCATCGCCATCTTCCTCACCGAGCTGTCGCCTTCCTGGCTCAAGCGGCCCGTAGGCGTGGCGATCGAGCTGCTCGCGGCGGTGCCGAGCATCATCTTCGGCATCTGGGGACTGTTCGTACTGTCGCCGATCCTGCAGCGGCATGTGCAGCCGTGGCTCATCGAGTGGCTCGGGCCGCTGCCGCTCATCGGCAAACTCTTTCAAGGGCCGCCGTTCGGCATCGGCGTGCTCAGCGCGAGCTTCGTGCTGGCGATCATGGTGATTCCATTCATTGCCGCGGTCATGCGTGACGTCTTCGAGACCATTCCGGATGTGTTGAAGGAATCGGCGTATGGGCTTGGCGCCACCACGTGGGAAGTGATTTGGAAAGTCGTCGTGCCCCATGCACGCACCGGCATGGTTGGCGGCATCATGCTGGGCCTCGGGCGCGCGCTGGGAGAGACGATGGCGGTGACGTTCGTCATCGGCAACGCGCATCGCATCAGCACCTCGCTCCTGGCGCCGGGGACCACGATCTCGGCCTCCATCGCGAATGAATTCACCGAAGCGGTAGGAGATCTCTATACCTCTTCGCTCGTCGCCCTGGGGTCGCTGCTGTTCCTCATCACGTTCTCCGTCATCGCCGCTGCCCGCTTCATGTTGTTACGGCTCGATCGCCGCGCACTGTCATCCGTATGAGCGGTTCCGCACACCGGCGTCGCGCCATGCGCAAATTCACGAACGCCCTGGCGCTCGGGCTGTCCGGCCTCGCGACCGCCATCGGCCTCGCGTTTCTCGGGGCCATTCTGTGGACTCTCGTCAAGAACGGTCTCGCGGGCATGTCGCTCTCGTTGTTCACGGAGATGACTCCGCCGCCGGGCGACAGCGGGGGACTCCTGAATGCGATCTACGGAAGCGTGGTCATGACGCTCATGGGCATCCTCATCGGAGCGCCGATCGGCATGCTTGCCGGCACGTATCTCGCGGAATACGGCCGTACGTCGCGCATCAGCGCCGTGATCCGTTTCGTGAACGATATTTTGCTCAGCGCCCCGTCGATCATCGTCGGCCTGTTCGTCTATGAGGTCTTCGTCGTTCGCATGGGACACTTCTCGGCGATTGCGGGCGCGATCGCGCTCGCGGTGATTGCGATGCCGGTCACCGTCCGGACCACCGAAGACATGCTGAATCTGGTGCCGCAAGGCATGAAAGATGCTTCCACTGCGATGGGCGCGTATCCATGGCGGACGATAACGAACATCATTTACCCGGCCGCTCGCAGCGGCATCGTGACCGGGATGCTGCTGGCCGTAGCCCGCATCAGCGGCGAGACGGCTCCGCTGCTCTTCACGGCTCTCAACAATCAGTTCTGGAGCACCAATCTCGGCGCGCCGATGGCCAATCTCCCCGTCGTCATTTTCCAGTACGCCCTGAGCCCGTACAAAAACTGGCAACAGCTCGCGTGGTCCGGCGCGCTGCTGATCACGCTGACTATTCTCATTCTGAGCATCATCGCGCGCTTCGTCGTTTCGGCCTTGAATCCGGGAGGCAAGCGGTGAGCACCACCGCGGCCGGTGTCGGCACCGAGCGCCCCGCGGCCGCGGCCGCGAATGGCGTCAAGTTCGACGTCCGCCACCTCGACTTCTACTACGGCCAGTCGCAGGCGCTGAAAGACATCAGCCTCACGCTGACGGATCGCAACATCACGGCCTTCATTGGCCCGTCGGGTTGCGGCAAGTCGACTCTGCTGCGTGTATTCAACCGCATGTATGCCCTGTATCCGGGTCACCGTGCCACGGGAGACGTGTTGCTCGATGGCGAGGATATCCTCGCGCCGACGATTGACGTGGCGAGCCTGCGGTTCCGGGTCGGCATGGTGTTTCAGAAGCCGACGCCGTTTCCAATGTCGATTTTCGATAACGTCGCCTTCGGGCTGCGGCTCGCGCGCCGCATCTCCCGCGGTGAGCTTGGCGAACGCGTCGAAGCGGCACTGCGGGATGCGGCCATGTGGGAAGAGGTTAAGGACAAGCTGCACGAGGACGGACGCAGCCTTTCCGGAGGTCAGCAGCAGCGGCTCTGCATCGCCCGCACAATAGCTTTGCAGCCCGAGGTGATATTGTTCGACGAGCCGACCGCGGCGCTCGATCCCATCTCCACGCTGCGGATCGAGGAGACGTTACAAAGCCTCCGCGAGAAATACTGTATCGCCATCGTGACACACAATCTGCAGCAGGCGGCACGGGTCTCGAACGTCACGGCGTTCATGTACCTGGGTGAGCTCATCGAGATCGGGCCGACGGAGCAGATGTTCACGGCCCCGAAAAATCGCAGGACGGACGACTACGTTACCGGAAGATTTGGGTGAGGGTCCGGCGCGAAGCGCCGGACCCGACCGCCCGCCAGGGTGAGGTGCGAAGCACCGAACGCCCGCCCATGGATGGGCGGCCCGGATGTCGGGCCAGGGATGGATACTCGTATTTAGGCTTTTAAGCCGCAGGTGCGCACGCTATGAACCAACCTGGAGAACAAACGGTGCAGGAGCGCAGGCGAGCGGACTCGACCGGAGCCGGTGGGTCCGAGAGCGGGCAGCGGCACCGCGGCGAAAGCGGTCTCAACCTCAAGCCGAGCGGGCGCACTTCCGGAGCAGCCGCAGCGGCGCTCGAAGAGCGCACCGCGGCCCAGGCGGCGGGACAGACAGTGGGACAGACCTCTGTCGAGGACCCCGTTTTCTCCTGCCGCGATGTAAACGTGTATTACGGCGCCAAGCACGCGCTGAAAAATGTCACGATCGATGTCGCGCGCAAGCAGGTGCTGGCGATGATCGGTCCTTCGGGCTGCGGCAAGTCGACCTTCCTGCGGTGCCTGAATCGCATGAACGACACGATACCCGGCGCCCGGGTCACCGGATCGATCACGCTCGACGGCTTGGATATTCACGACAAGCGCCAGGACGTCGTGCAGATCCGTGCCCGTGTGGGCATGGTGTTCCAGAAGCCGAACCCGTTTCCGAAGTCGATCTACGACAATGTTGCGTACGGTCCGCGCATTCACGGACTCGCTCGCGGCCGCGCCGATCTTGACGAGATCGTGTGCACGAGTCTGCAGCGCGCGGGCTTGTGGGACGAGGTGAAAGATCGGTTGACCGGCCCAGGTACCGGTTTGTCTGGAGGACAGCAGCAGCGACTGTGTATCGCCCGTACGATCGCCGTGCAGCCTGAAGTCATTCTCATGGACGAGCCGTGTTCGGCGCTCGATCCGATCGCGACGGCGCGCATCGAGGATCTCATCGACGAGTTGCGGGCTTCGTATGCGATCGTCATCGTCACACACTCCATGCAACAGGCGGCTCGCGTCTCGCAGCGGACGGCGTACTTCCACATGGGCGACCTGATCGAAGTCGGTGAGACCGACCGGGTTTTCACCAACCCGCGCCATCGCCTTACCGAGGACTACATCACCGGCCGTTTTGGCTGATGGCTGAAGTGGGATGGGCCGATGGCTGAAATGGCCTGCCATTTCAGCAGGCCAGCGCGGTGGCGGGGCCGGCCCGCAGGCTACGCGCCCGGCGAAAAGCAGGCCAGTTGGCGATAGGGCTTCAGAGTCATGCTCGAAGGACATATCAGCAAGGCATTCGATGGCGCTTTGGCGACGCTGCACGTGCGCGTCGTCGAGATGGGCGGCCTGGTCCTCGATCAGGTACGCGAGGCCACGCGGGCCTACACCGAATGGGATTCCGACGCCGCAATGCGCGTAATCGCGCGCGAGCGCGACGTGAATGCGTACAACAAGAGCATCGACGCGGAACAGCTGCTGTTGATTGCCCGCCGCCAGCCGATGGCGAGCGATCTGCGCGCCATCATTGCCATGTCGAAAATGGTCGCCGAGCTGGAGCGCGCCGGCGACGAGGCCAAGAAAATCGCCAAGACCGTGCTGGGGGCCGGAGCGCGCCCCGGGCCCGCGACCTCACGTGACGCTCGTCACCTGGGACAGCTGGCGGTGAGTTTGTTGCGGCTCTCGCTGGAGGCGCTGGATAGCATCGACTTGGCCCTGTGCGCAGAAGTGATCGCACGTGACAAGGAGCTCGATGCCGAGTACGCCGCGGGATTGCGCCGCCTCCTGAGCCGCGCGATGGAGGATCCGCGGCATTTCGATGTGGCTCTCGAGGCGGCCTTCGTGCTCAAGTCTCTCGAGCGCATCGGCGATCACGCCCGGAATCTGGCTCGTCACGTCCTGACGATCGATGGCGAATCGCAGCGGTCAGAGACCAACGCGACACCCTGACGATCTCTCTCTCTTTTCCGAATCGGTCCCGTCTGGGCCCGCGTTGAGCGAGCCCAGACGTTCCCATCGACTTACTTCTGGTACGGGTAGAAGCGGAACGACGCCATCAGAATGTTGATGTTCGTCGCCGGATCGCCACCGACGCCCGCAAAGATCTGACGCTTGACATACGTGTCCGTGAGGCCGAACTGCGCGTTACCGAGCGTTCCTGTGTAGAACTTCCACCAGCCGCCCAACGCCCCAGATGTGATGCTCGACGTGTTGGCGGCGCAGGTGCCGACGCCTTCCGTCAGGCAACCCGTGTTGTCGAACAGTCCATTGCCGTAGCCATAGCCATAGGTCTTGCCTGCGGCAACGACGGTGTAGGCTTGCGCATCCACCTGTTCCTTACCGGCAAATGCATACAGCGTCAAGTTCGGCGTCGGGTGTACGGTGAGGCCGACCAACGCCTGGTAGCCGCGCAGCGGCTCGAGGCCCAGGGTGCCCGGGTTGACCGTGGTGTCAGGCAACTGCGTCGAGCCGTAGCGACCGATTCCCTTGCCGGCCAGGATGGCCGCCTGGAAGTCGAGAACCTTCGGGACCAGCGGCAGCAGCATGTTGCCGCCGAATCCGGTGCCCGTCGTCTTTACGTTGGTCTGCTGCCCCGGTGTGATGTTGCGGGCGCGGAACCAACGGTTGAGGCCGAACACCTCGTAATGTCCCCAGCCCGGATCGAAGGCGATCTTGACGATCACGTCGGGCAGGTAATCGGTCGAGATGTTGGTTGCGGTGGAGTTGTTGCCCGCCGTGAAGGAATTCGATGCGCCGGGGTTATTGAACATCGAGGCGAGGGCGGGGGCGCCCGCGGTCGCGTTGCTCGTGACCAGCGCGGCGGGATTCTCGAGGGAGATGCCGACGTTCACCACGTCGCCGAATTTCTTGACGAAGCGGATCTGTGCCACACGGAGCCAGGAGAAGCCCGGCACGTACTGCCCGTCGATGACCGGAGGGATGTTCTCCTGGCGCGGGGCAATGCCGGTCTTGTTGGCAGTGACGAGGCTCCAGTTCTGGCCGAACATTAGGTACCAGCCGTTCGTCTTGTCCTGCAGGTCCGCGTAGTAATGCCGCATGCGCGGCGAGAAGCTCGAGCTCTCATTGTAGTTGGCCGTGCCGCCGGCGCCGCCGAAATCGCTCTCGACGTAGGCTTCCGTCGCCCACCGGTCATTGGCCGGACCTTCGGCCAGGGCCTGGAGGCGGCTCTGCCGTGCCGTGAAGTGGAACTCGGACAGATCGTGGTTGTGCGAATTGGGATAGGGGATCGAGGTGTTGTAGTTCGAGGCCCAGTCGGCCGATTCGTTGCGGTTGCGGTCGATGGCCATCAATTCGACGAAGCCGCCGAGCGTCACTCTGACCGGGCCGGCATAGAACGAAGGCGCGTTGCCCGCCGCGACGGGAGCTGGCTTCGCCGCCGGGGCGGGAACCGTCGCTGCCTGCTGTGCCTGCTGGGTCTGCTGCGTCTGCAGCCGATCGAGCTTGCGCTGTAACTGCTCGACCTGGTTTTTGAGATCCTGCAGATCGGCGGAGCTGGCGGTCTGGGACATGGCTTGCGGTGCCAGAAACACTCCAAGAGCCGTCGCAACCGCGGCCGCCACGGCGGTGGGGCGCGCCCGGCCGGCGAGGCGGGGCATGAGACGATGCAAGTCGGCACGGATAGGTGTCATCTTCGGATTCCTGTGTTTTTGACGAAGCACACGCGGGTCGATCGAGCGGCAGAAGCTTTGAGTCGATGCGCAAAAACGACGCCACGACCTTCATGAGGAGCCATGAACGGCGCGGACACTGTGCTTCAGTTGTATGACGATCAGAATGCAGAAAGATGACACTTTTATTGCAATCCAGCAACGCGCGGAACGGGCTTAATGCCTGCGGATAGGCCGCATTGTTGCGCAGTAGACCAACGTCGGTGGCCGCGAGTTCAGTCGCCGAATGTCATTTTGCGTCGCTGCGGCGGGCTGCGGGACCACAGCGCATCGAGCCCGGCTAGCGCGATCCGTGCCCGTGAGTGGCAAGAACCCTACACCCCTCGCGGCGGCCCGGTTCACGAACGTTTCTGAACGGTTTTTAATCTTCCTTTGGCCGCCCTTTAATCCCCGTATGTTCTCTTGAGCTGACGGAGAAATGCCAATGCGAATGCTCCTCGTTGAAGATGAAAAAAAGTTATGCGATCTGATCGCGCGGGCGCTGAAGGCCGAGCGGTATGCGCTCGACATCGCCAGCGATGGGCAGACCGGCTGGGAGCTGGCCGAGGCCTACGATTACGATCTCATCATCCTGGACCTGATGTTGCCGGTGCTGAGCGGCACGGAGGTCTTGCGCCGCATCCGTCGCAAGAGCCAGCACGTCCCCATTCTCATTCTGACAGCGCGCGATGCGACGGAGGAGAAAGTCCAGCACTTCGAAGCCGGCGCGGACGATTACCTGACCAAGCCGTTCGCCTTCGCGGAGCTCCTCATGCGGGTCAAGGCGCTTCTGCGCCGCGGCCCGGTCAGCCGCTCGAGCGTCCTGCGCGTCGGCGACCTCGAAGTAGACCGCCTCTCGCAGCACGTGAAGCGGGCTGGCAGGAAAATCGAGCTCACCCCGAAGGAATACGCGCTCCTCGAATACCTCGCCACCAATCCGGGCCGCGTGTTCTCGCGCACGATGATCATCGAGCACGTCTGGGATCAGAGCTTCGAGGGCCTGACGAACATTGTGGACGTCTATGTTCGTCACTTGCGCAGTAAAGTCGACGACCCATTCCCCACGAAGCTGATCCGGACGGTGCGTGGCGTCGGCTACGGCATGGTAGAGCGCACAGAAGCATGAATACCCGCTCTTTGAGCTTCCGCCTCGTCACGTGGTACGCCGGCCTGCTGACGATCGTGTTCGTACTGCTCGGAGCGCTGACGATTGTCTTCCTGCGGCATTACCTCGAAGCCAATCTGCTCGACATCCAGGCCCGCCGCGCGCGTCAAATTGCCGACACGCTGCTCGTCACCGCGAGTCGCACCGGTGATGCGGTCGTAGCCCAGGAAGTCGAGGATCTCTACTCGCCGGAAGCCAACGACCGATTCATCCGCATCACGCGGGGTGATGGTCACATCGTCTACGCTTCGGGCAAGCCTAAGGACGATAGCTTTGCCCCCTCGAGAGTGCCGCCGCCGCCGTTGACGCGCAAGGGAGACTTACTTCGCAAGGAGAGTTTAGCGAGTGGCTCACTCCTTATCGCCGCGCGGACGTATACGGGCGCTAGCGACTTGCGATACATCGTCGAGGTCGGCGTCTCGACCGCACGTACGGAGGCGACCCTGCGTCAGGTGCTGCTCATGCTCGCTATTGGCCTCCCGATCGCGGTGTGCGTCGCTGTCTCCGGTGGCTTTATTCTCGTTCGCCGCGCGTTGAAACCTGTCGATCGCCTCTCGTACAAGGCCGAGGAGATCACACAACATAACTTGAGCGAGCGCCTGCCGGTGATGCGTACCGGCGATGAGCTCGAGCGCCTGTCCCTGTCACTCAATCTCATGATCAGCCGTCTGGAAGACGCGATTCAAAGCTCGAAGCAGTTCGTCGCCGACGCTTCGCACGAGCTGCGAACTCCGCTCGCGGTACTGCGTGGGGAGCTGGAGAGCCTCGCGCAGGACGCGCAATTGAAGTCCCAGACCCGCGAAACGCTCGGCAGCCTGTTGGAGGAAGTCGATCGGCTCGCGGAAATCGTGGAGGGATTACTCGCTCTGTCGCGGCTGGATACCGGCGAGGCGAAATCCGAGTGGGTCAAATTCGATCTCGGCGAGCTTGCCGCGACTACTGCCGATCAGATGAGCCTGCTCGCCGAGGACAAGAACATCACCGTGGCGTGCGAATTATCGCCGGGTGTGGCGATCGAAGGCGACCGCGCAAGACTGAAGCAGGTGGTCGTCAACCTCCTCGACAACGCAATCAAGTACACGCCGAACGGCGGCCGAGTCCGCTTGAAGATCACACGTGAGGACGGCTACGCAATCCTCGACGTTACCGACGATGGAATCGGAATTCCACCCGAAGCGGTTCCGCACGTGTTCAAGCGATTTTACCGCGTCGATGGCTCCCGCTCGCGTGAGCAAGGTGGCGCGGGGCTGGGTTTATCCATTGTCAAAGCCATCTGCGCCGCACACGGCGCGCACGTCGAAGTGGTGAGCGTCCCCGGCAAAGGCAGCTCTTTCCGTATCAAACAGCCGCTGGCTTCCGGAACTTCCACGCACGCACACGTGTGAATCGCCCCGCAAAAATCCTGCCAATCGATCGTTCTTGATGCATCCTCCTCTGCATCCTTGCCCCTCAAGGGACTTCACATCAGGGCCGATGGTCGGTGGGTGAAGTGTCCCGCGTCCGCCTGATTGCGCAGAACGCGCGATTTCTGAATGGTTTTTAATCTGCCGTTAGTCGGCGGTTAATCCTCGTGTGTTCTCCTAGCAGGTGAAAGACCGATCCGTCCTCCAACGCACCTTGGCACGGGCGACCATTCCAACCGCAGCCGCAGCCGGTCGAGGAGGTTTCATGAAGCGCTGCTACCGCGTCTTCCGGCTCTTCTCCTGTTCGCTCGCATTCATAGCGGTCGGCGTCGCCGCGCACGCCGGCACCGGCGCCGACACCGAGCCGGCTGATTGGCTGCCGCACGATATGCTCCTCGAGCTCCGGAACTTGCCGAAGCGGTACTCGTGCAACGATCTCTGGTACAAATTTCGCGACGTCCTGCTGGAAATCGGGGCGCGACCGAATATGCAGATCCTCACCTACCGATGCGAGTCAGCACTTGGTCCGAGTGCTCGATCGCCGCGCGTTCATCTGCAATTCGAGACGCCGCGCGCGCTGGCGAGCCCTCAGTCCGGCGAGCCGGACATTTCAGCCATTAACAGGACGATCCGCCTCGCAGCGGGTCAGCCGCACTCGCTCGACGGCGCGGACTGCGAGCTGCTGAAGCAGATGAAGGAAACTCTGGTAGCATCCCTTCATCTGCGCGTGCTCGATTCCAACCTGGAGTGCTCAGCACCGCGGAATGCAGGCCACCCATTCAGCGTATCGATACAGGCGCTGGTGCCCGGCGAGAAAGGCGCTCGGCACGCCGCGCTTCACAAGTAACGCTGCCCTGTCGCGGCTGTTGCCTCGTGAGTACCGGTCCAACAGTGTTGCGGATGTTGGCGCGTGCTTTGGTGCGATATGCCGCGAACGGCCTCGCCCGCGGTGGCCCGGCTTGGTTGCAGTTGATGGAGCGTGAGCTCGAACGCATTGCGAGCGATGTTGAAGGATTGATCTGGGCAATTGACTGCGTCTGGGCGATTCGCATGGAGCGATTCTTAAGTAAGACCCCGCCGCCACTTAACTGTGCTTTGTTGTTCGTCGGGCTCTATCTCACGATCCACTATCTTCTGACCCACTTGGCCTGGTACGGGTTGCCGCCGCGCCGGTTCGAATTTCTCGATGACTCGCTGCGTGGCTTTCTGAAGCTCGCGATATTCATCGGTCTGGTTGGACTCGTGGCCGTCGCGACACCGGGCAGTCCACGGCGACGGGTTTTTGCCGCACTAGCATTCCCGTTTCTGGGATTGCTGGGCATACTGGCTACTGCATTCGGTTTGCAGATCGTGAATGGACTCACGCTGCTGGAAGGGAATCCTGCCGTCGCGATCATCATGCGTGGACTGATCTTCGGTTTGATCGTTGCTGCGCTGCTGTCGTTACCCTCCGTCTTACTTTATCGGGCGCGAGCTGCGTCAATCGCGGCCCTGGCTCTAGTACCGGCGATCGCGAAGACCACGTGGACTATGGGTCAGCCTCACCAGAGCCTCCATGCCTACGCGAGTCTTTTTGCGCACATCTGGCCGTTCATCTGCTCATTGATCATCATTGCGATATTTACACGCGTGTGTCATCGGTGGCTGAATCGTCCGTCTGGAACGAGCGGAAATTCGTCAACGCAGTGAGCGGATCGACTGCCGCTCCGAGGCATCCACGATCGTTCTGGTGATGACCTCTGCGGTACTCGTGCAAAGCGCGGTTTACCGGATCGAAGATCCGATCGCGGGGGGCGGGAATTCTCTGCCGCGCAGCGGATTTCTGAATGATTTTTAATCGGCCATTCGCCGCAGTTTAATGTGGGTGTGTTTTCCTATCGGCGGCGCTAAACCCATGCGAATCCTCCTTGTTGAAGATGAGAAGAAAGTGTGCGAGCTGATTGCACGCGCACTCAAAGCGGAGCGCTACGCCGTCGATGTTGCCTTCGACGGACAGAGCGGCTGGGAGATGGCCGAGGCGTACGCCTACGATCTGATCATTCTGGACCTGATGCTGCCGGTCTTAACTGGCACGGAGATCCTGCGCCGCGTCCGCCGCAAGAATCAGGAGGTGCCCATTCTCATCCTTACAGCGCGCGATGCGACCAAGGAGAAGGTTCAGAACTTCGAGGCTGGCGCAGACGATTACCTGACGAAGCCGTTCGCGTTCGCGGAGCTCCTCATGCGGGTCAAGGCGCTCTTGCGCCGCGGGCCGATGAGCCGTGCCACCGTTCTGCATGTTGGGGATCTGGAAGTGGATCGGCTCGCGCAGCAGGTGAAGCGGGCGGGCAAGAGGATCGAGCTCACTCCGAAGGAGTACGCGCTGCTGGAATACCTCGCCACCAATCCGGGCCGGGTGTTTTCGCGGCCGATGATCATCGAACACGTGTGGGACCGGAGCTTCGGGGGATTGAACAATATTGTAGACGTCTACGTGCGTCACCTGCGCAGCAAGGTCGACGATCCGTTCCCCACGAAACTGATCCGGACCGTGCGCGGCGTCGGGTATGGCCTCAGTGAGGCCGCGGAGTCGTGAACACGCGTTCGCTGAGCGATTCTTCCGGGTCGATGGATCCAGCTCGCGCGAGCAGGGCGGCGCGGGTTTGGGGCTTTCCATCGTGAAGTCCATCTGCACCGCGCCGGGCGCTCAGGTCGAAGTGTCCAGTGCGCCCGGCGAGGGCAGCCGCTTCCGTATCAGGCAGTTACTGGCTAACGAAACTTCTGTGCACGCACACTCATGAATACCAACGCGCCCGCGAACGATCCACCCCAGGCTGCGCGCCGCTCGATCCTGCGGGGCCGACCCGGCTGGGGTTTCCCCGTCGTCCTCGCCGGCATCGTGGTCGGCGGGATCATTCTGGCTCGCTCCTGGCACAAGCCGGCCAAGGCAAGTACCGACAACGTTACCGCAATTCCTGTGGTGGCCGTCTCCAAAGTCGACCGGGAGGATCTTTACAGGGAGATCACCATCCCGGCGGAATTTCGCGCGTACAACGAAGTCGACGTGCACGCCAAGGTGTCGGGCTACGTGCAGCGGATGAATGTCGACATCGGTGACAAGGTGAAGGCGGGCCAGTTGCTGGCCTTGCTGGAGATCCCAGAGCTCGGGGACGAGCTCGATCATGCCATTGCCACGCATCAACGCGCCGCAGCCGACTATAAGGATGCGCACCTGGCTTACAGCCGACTGGTTGAAGTCAACAAAGACCATCCGAACCTCATCGCGCAGCAGGACCTCGACACCGCCGAAGCCAAGGACGCGACTGCCGAAGGCGCTCTCGCCGCGACCAAATCGGACGTCGAGAAGTACCACACGCTCGTGAGCTATACGAGAATAACTGCACCCTTCGGCGGCGTCGTCACCAAGCGCTATGCCGATCCCGGCGCGCTGATCCAGGCGGGCACCGCGTCCCAGACGCAGGCGATGCCGCTCGTGCGGGTATCCGACAACAACCTGCTTCGGCTCGATTTCCCGGTATCGGTCGACTATGTCCGCGGCATTCGCACCGACGCGCCGGTCAGCGTTCACGTCGATTCGCTCGGCGACCGAGTGTTCGAGGGGAAGATCGCGCGCTTCGCGAACCGGATCGACGACAGCACGCGCACGATGATCGTGGAAATGGAAGTCCCCAATCCTTCCCTGGAGCTCGTGCCGGGCATGTATGCCAACGTCACGTTGAAGGTCGATCAGCGCCCGCACGCCCTGGCGATCCCGATCGAGGCGGTGCCTCCCGGCGGCAAGAGCATCCTCGTCGTCAACGCCTCCCACCAGGTCGAGGAGCGCCCCATCAAGCTCGGCCTCGAGACTGCGGCGAAGTATGAAGTGCTCTCCGGTCTCAACGAAGGTGATCTGGTCATGCTGGGCAACCCGGCGCAGCTGACGCCCGGTCAGAAGGTCGAAGCCAAAATCACGGAGCCGCTCGCCCGCCAATGAATACAACAGCGCCACTCACGGACGAGCAGCTGCAGGCCCTGCGCAGGCTGGATGCCTGCACTGTGGCGAACGCGATCGAGACGTTTAACGACCGTCTGCGGAACGAAGGTTTCGTAAACCACACCGTACGGAGTTTGTTTCCGGAGCTCGCGCCCATGGTGGGATATGCGGCGACGGTGAAAATCCGCGGCTCCGCGCCTCCGACCGCGGCCCGCTCCTATGCCGACCGCACCGATTGGTGGGACTACATCGTGTCGCTGCCCGCGCCTCGGGTCGTGGTCGTGCAGGACACGGCGACGCAGCCGGGTCTGTGCTCGCTGGTCGGCGAAGTCCATATGAGTATCCTGCAGGCGCTCAACTGCGTCGGAGTGGTCACGAACGGTGCCGTACGTGACATTCCGGCCGCTCGCAGCGCCGGGTTTCACTACTTCGCCGGCAGTGTTTCGGTCTCGCACGGCTACGTGCACATCGTCGAGTTTGGCCAGCCAGTCGAGATCGGCGGACTTACCATCCGCTCGGGCGGCCTGCTGCATGGTGACCTGCACGGCGTGCAGTCGGTCCCGCCCGCCCTCGCGCCGCTGATTCCTGAAGCTGCCGCCCGCATCTTCGCCCAGGAGCAAGCGCTGATCGCGCTGTGCCGCTCGCCCGACTTCACCCTCGAGAAGCTGCGCACGCTCATCGCTCAGGTTCCTAAGTAAGCCTCAATTCGGTTTCTACCCCATGTCACGTTTCGCCATCCGCTATCCGTACCTGATCATCGTCATCTGTCTGATCACCTGTGTGGTCGGGGTGACGAGTGTCGTGAGAATGCCGGTGGATCTGTTTCCGGCCATCCGCATTCCGGTGGTGGTCGTCGCCACCTTCTTTTCCGGGATGCCGCCGGAACAGGTGGAAACCGACATTACCGGACGCTTCGAGCGCTTCTTCACGCTGGCCAGCGGCGTGGATCACATCGAGTCGCGCTCGCTCCCGGGCGTGAGCCTGATCAAGATCTACTTCCAGCCGGGCTTCAACGCCGATTCCGCCGTCACGAGCATCGCCAACCTCGCGATGGCGGATCTGCGCAAGCTCCCGCCCGGCACGCTGCCTCCCGTGGTGTTGAAGTTCGACGCTTCGAGCCTGCCGGTCTGTCTGGTAACCCTCAAGGGCGCGGGACTCAATGAAGCGAAGCTGCGCGACCTCGGCCAGTACGACGTGCGCAATCAGATCGCGAACGTGCCGGGCGCGTCGGTCCCGCAGCCCTTCGGGGGCAAATACCGGCAGATCATGGTGTACGTCGATCCGCTCAAGCTGCAGGCGCACCAGCTGAGCGTGATGGATGTCGTGCGCACGGTGAACGAGGCCAATCTGATCCTGCCCGCGGGAGACGTGAAGATCGGACCTTACGACTACAACCTGTACGCCAACAGCCAGGTCAACTCGATGTCGGACATCAACCGTCTGCCCTTGAAGACGGTCGGCAATGCTTCGGTCCTCGTGGCGGACGTCGGCAAGGCGGAAGATGCAGCCCAGATCCAGAACAACATCGTGCGGGTCGACGGGCAGCCCTCCGTGTATCTGCCCGTGCTCAAGCAGGGCGGCGACGCCAATACCATCGCGGTGGTGGATGGCATCAGGGAGGGCGTCGCACACCTCCTGGACGTGCCGAAGCAGCTCATCGCGGATGTCGTCTTCGATCAATCGAAGTTCGTCCGCAGCGCCATCGAGAACCTCATTCACGAGGGCGTGATCGGGCTGGTGCTGACCGGTGCAATGATTCTCGTCTTTCTCGGCAGCATGCGGGCAACCGCGGCCGTGTTTCTGTCGATTCCGCTGTCGGCGCTGGCGGCCTTCATCGCTTTGTCGGTCGGCGACAATACCGTCAACTCGATGATCCTCGGCGGGCTCGCGCTCGCCTTCTCCCGCCTCATCGACAACTCCGTCGTGGTGCTGGAAAACATCTTTCGTCACATGGAGATGGGCGAGCCACCCGAAGTGGCCGCCGAACGGGGCGGCAAGGAGGTCGCGCTACCCGTGCTGGCCGCGACGCTCACCACCGCGATCGTGTTTTTCCCGGTGACTTTCCTTTACGGCGTGAGCCGTTTCCTCTTTACGGCCCTCGCGCTCTCCGTCGTGTTGTCTTTATTCGCTTCGTATTTCGTCGCCATGACGGTCGTGCCGCTGTTCTGCGCGAAACTGATCAAGGGCCACCACGGGCCCGGCGAAGGGCACGATGCCGAGGCGGCGGAGGGTGGCGCGGCTCCGAGCGGTTCCCGGTCCTGGGGAGGACGCTTCAACGCCTGGTTCAACCGCAAGTTCACGCAGATGCTCGACCGCTACGAGGGGACGCTCGGGCGTGCGTTGCTGCGTCCCGCGGCGACCGTCCTGGGCATCACCGGTATCTTCGTTCTGAGTCTCGCGTTGTATCCGCTCGTGGGCAAGTCCTATTTCCCGCGGACGGATCCGGGCCAGTTCGTCATCAATCTCAAGGCTCCCACGGGTACGCGCCTCGAGCTCAGCGACCAGATCGTTGGCCAGGTCGAGCAGATCGTGCGCTCGGTCGTGCCGCGCAACGAGCTCAAGATCATCGTTTCGAACATCGGCACGACCCCCGGCATGTCCTCGATCTACACGTCCAACTCCGGCCCGCACACCGCCTTCGTGCAAGTGGGCCTCGAGGACGAGCACACGCTGAGCAGTTTCGAGTACATGGATCGTGTCCGGCAGCAGCTGCGCAGCCGGATGCCTCAGGTCGCCGCCTATTTCCAGACCGGCGGACTCGTCGATGCCGTACTCAACCTCGGCCTGCCGGCGCCGCTCGACGTCCAGGTGAGCGGGAGCAACTTCGAGGCGACGCACCGCACGGCCACCGAAATCGCGCGCCAGGTGCGCAGACTGACAGGAATCAGCGATGTGCTCGTCCCGCAGGACATCGACTATCCCTCGCTGAAGCTCGATATCGACCGGGTGCACGCTAGCCAGCTCGGCCTCAACGAGAAGGAAGTCGTCGATAACGTCATTACGGCGCTCACGTCGAATCAGATGATTGCGCCGAGCTTCTGGGTGGACCCGAAGAGCGGCAACGACTACATGCTCACCGTGCAGTATCCGGAGAATCTGATCCGCAACCTCGCCGATCTGTCGGCCGTGCCGCTGCGCGGCACACGCTCCAATCAGGCGACGCAACTCGATACGGTGAGCAGCCTCCGCCATATCCAGACCCCGACGGAGGTCGATCACTATCAGTTGCGGCGTGAGATGGATGTCTACGTGGCGCCGGCGGGTGAAGACCTCAGCGGAGTGCTGAGCGGGGTCGAAAAGATCATCCATGGGATGAAGCTGCCCGAGGGAGTGCGGGTGACGGTCCGAGGGTCCGCGCAGGCGATGCAAACTTCGTTCAGCGCCTTCGGGTTCGGCCTGATCCTCGCCACGCTGCTCGTCTATCTGATCCTCGTCGCGCAGTTCAAATCATTCGTCGATCCGCTAATCATTCTGCTCGCCGTGCCGACCGGATTGACCGGTGTGCTGCTGAT
>JAQGOG010000152.1 GCA_028293765.1 Gammaproteobacteria bacterium | reverse complement strand
TTCTTGAAGAGGTCGTTGCCGATCAATCTGGCCGGTTAAGAGATCTCGGCAACGCGCTTCAGCCAGTGGACCGCAGGGTCAGCCACAGCCAGCGCATGCCATCGCAGATCAGAGAGGCTGCACCGGCGGTACTACACCGTGGAATCGATGGAGGCCAACGACGTGAGCGATGGCGTCAAGAGATCCGTCAAGCAGTTCAGCACTCAGTAGTTGCCTATTCGCAGGGCCGGCCCCGTGTTCACCGGTGGCCGCCTCCAGCGTGGAAGCCCCCTCCGGCCGGGAGGCCTCCAGCAGCATGAGAACCTCCTGGACCCTGAGAGCCTGCGCCCATGCTCGCGTGCCCGGGGGTCACACCCGTGATGCCTCCGTGATTGAAGCCGCCGGCTACGCCGGGATGAACACCTGACGGCAGGCTGCCGACCAGTCCGCCCGCGTGCGAACCGCCGCCACCGCCAGGATGAGGAAATCCAGCCTCGTGAGAAAACCCGCCCTCATGGGGAAACCCAGGCTCGTGGGCTAATCCGCCGCGATGTGCGAGTCCACCGTCATGCAAAGGTTCGCCGCCGCGAGGAAAACCTCCGGGAGCTGACGCTCCGGGACGAGCGCCGAACGTATGGTCGTGACCGAAGTGGTCGTTACCCGCAAGAGCGCGGCCGTGAGAGATGAACCTGTCATGGTCGTGCCGGTGCCAATCGCGTCTCCAGTGGTCCCACCCCCAGCCATATCCCGCGAACACACCAATTCCAACTCCTAAACCGAACGCGATTCCCGGTCCATCGAGGTAGGCGTCCGGAGCATCGACCCATCCTGGATACACTGCGAGCGGGTCCCCGTAGGCATACCAGGGATCGTATTCGGGCAGGTAAACGAGATCCGGGTCTGTCGGTTCAATCACGATCGTCTGACCGTCGGTCGTGACGTTTTCCTGGGGCGTCGTCTGCAGATTCCCGGCCTCCTGCGCGCGCCTGCGCATCACCTGAATCGCATCGAATACCGCCTCAGGTCCGCTCGAGTACGCATCCCCGAGCGACGAGGTCCACATCAGATCCGTGTCCATAGTCGTGAGCACCGAAGGAAGCTGCGTGAGAGCCTTCACGCTCAAATCCCAGGATTGCGCATCGACCCTCTGGGCGAGAACGTCTGCGTCCAGATCTGTGTGTTCGTGCATCCACCGGTCTGCCTCCACGACTTCCGCAGGATAGGTCGCGGCGGCAAGGATCTGCGCAAGCAGCGAGTCAGGATACAGCGCGATGGGTGCCACGAGCTGCTCGAGCTCTTCGGGCGACCGCGGCACCACTACTGGCTTGTTCTGTTCTGGAGGCTGCCCATGGGTCGTCCCTGGGGGCGCATCGGTCTGCGGCCCGGCCACAGTCGTGTCGGGCGTTTCGGATTCCGCTGCCGCGGGGTCCGACTGTGCCTGCACGGACCCCAACATGAGTGAACCGGAGACAAACAGCGCAAAAACTCGAGTCGATACTTTCATGGCTACCACTCCTCCGTGGGCAAGCGCTCAGCCGGTAGTAGCTACCAAAGCTGCAAGCCGCTTCTCCTCACGCCCGGCGGTTTGGAAGCCGCCGGGTCGGTACGATGCTCGTGCTCGAGGGTTTAGCCGCAATTTCCCTCCGCCTGGCGCGCGTTTCATTTGCAATGTGGCCCGTTACAGCTGCATCAGCGGCGGGCCATCTGACCGGGGCTCCGAGGCCTTCCCGGCCGCCACTCAGCGCCTTGATCAGCAGCACGCTGGCATTCATGCGTCACACCTGAATGTCGACCGCACTCAGCTGCGCCGCGAGATAGGCGTTCTCGGCCACTACGACTTCGAGGTGCACTGCCGCGCCGCCCTGGTAACGGGAGTTGACCTGGTCGAGCTGGGTGTGCGTGGCCGCGACCGCCGCAGCTTCGCTCGTATTTTCCTGCTCGAGCTGCCGCAGAGCCGCGATCCTGGAATGCGCGCTATGTGGCGGGAAAATGATCATCATGGGCGGCCAGCAGCGCCGGTACATTTGCGGCACTTACCACGCCGGCGGGGAACACGCATGCCCAAACAGGTCGACCTTTGCCCGCGAGCTCGCCCAGCGTCATATCCTCGAGCCGGTAATCAATGATCTGCTCTCGCCGGCTGCGGTTGCCGAAGGCATCCACATGATGCGCGAGGAGCGCACCACGGTCCCGAGGCCTGCCCCCCCGACCGGGAACTCCTTGAGCTTGAGCGACTGGTCAAGATAGGCGTCCTTTCCGCCGACACTGCGGCCCCAGCAATCGCCGAAGCTCGCAAGAAGGCCAAGGCGCGGCGACGGGCTGAACCCATCGCTCCCGCACCTTGGCCGAGCGGCATGGCGCGAGACCGTAATCGGTATGCGCGAGGTGTTGCAGGGTTACGATATTCCCGCGGCACGCGAGGCGCTGCAGCGGTTGATCGGGCCAGCCCGTTGCCATCCAGCGAAGGATGGTCACGTTGCCGTGGAACTAACCACGCGGCACGTCCTCCTGGCAACAGGGACAGGCGGTACATTTCAGCAATCATGGAGTGGGCCGATGTAGAACTGACCGAAGCTCGGGAACCTCAGCACCCAAAGTGTTGCGTAGATGCTCATAGATAATCGCAGCGCCACTCGGTCATTGTTAGCGTCAGCCGCAGCAGAGTTGGGTTTCCGGTCTTGGGCCGCCAGCTCCGCCTGGAGTGAAATATCCTGCGCCTTGGAGGACAGACGGTTCACCGCGAGAATGCTGACGCAGAGAACGCGTGCCTGGTTCTCGTACACAACTCACGTCCTTTACCCCACGCAGATCCTAACGTCGCCCGGGGACACGAGCTAAGCGTGGTCAACCGACGCGTCATACCACTGACCGACTTGCAAATTCGGCTCCGCCGTAGCGGTCGGCAAGCAGTACAGTCTCACCCGCGGCGCCCGTAGGCGTATCTTCTGGCGCAGGGAGGGATGGTCTATTCTGTGCCGGAGCTGCAGCAAAGGGAGCGCAGGGCATGGCATTCAAACGCATCGACACGAAACTGATTCACGCCGGGCAGCCGCGCATTGCGGGCGCGGTGGAGATGCCGATCTTTCAATCGGCGATGTTCGAGTACGCCGGCGAGACGAGCTATCACGACCTCGGCTACATCCGCCTCAACAACACGCCAAACCACAGGGCCTTGCACGCCAAGCTCGCAGCGCTCGAAGGCTCGGAGGACGCGCTGATTGCGGCAAGCGGCATGGCAGCGATCTCGACCACGCTGCTCACGATACTATCGGCCGGCGACCATCTGCTCGCCCAGAGCACGCTCTACGGCGGCACGCAGTACCTCATCACCCACGATTTCCCGAAACTCGGCATCGCGATAGATCTCATCGACGCGGACGATGCGAGCTCGTGGCGCGCGAAGCTGCGCCCGAACACCAAGGCCATCTACGTCGAAGCGATGACCAACCCGCTGCTCGATGTCGCGGATCTCGAAGGCATCGTCGGGTTCGCGCGCGCCAATAACCTGGTCTCGCTCATCGACAACACGTTCGCGACGCCAGTGAACTTCCGCCCCATCGAGGTGGGTTTCGACCTCGTACTCCATAGCGCGACGAAGTATCTGAACGGCCACGCGGATATCGTCGGCGGCGCGGTCGCCGGCTGCGCAGACTGGATCAAGCGCATCACGCACCGCATGAATCATCTCGGCGGTTGCATGGACCCGCACGCGGCTTTTCTGCTCAACCGCGGCCTGATGACGCTCGCGCTCCGCATCCGTCATCAGAATCAAAGCACGCTGCGCATCGCGCAGTTTCTGCAAGGTCACCCCGCCGTCGCGAAGGTGAACTACGCCGGCCTAGAGAGCCATCCGCGCCACGCGCGCGCCCGCAAGCTCTTCGGCGGCTTCGGCGGTGTGCTGAGCTTCGAGATGCGCGGCTCGGCCGAGCAGGCCGACCAGCTCTTCGAGAAAGTGACGCTGCCAGCGGTCGCCCCGAGCCTCGGCGGCATTCGCTCATTGATTACACGTCCCGCAGTCACATCGCACGCGGGACTGTCGCGGGACGAGCGCTTCCGCGCCGGAATCAGCGATGGCCTCATTCGGCTGTCGGTCGGCATCGAGGATACCGACGACCTGATCGAGGATCTCGAGCAGGCCCTCCGGCTGATCTCCTAGCAACCTGTATCAGTTTATGCGAAAGCAGCCATGCGAACCGGGCGCGATGGGTCGTTCGTGGCACGCCACACCGCTTCCGCCACGTCCGGCGCCGCGATGCCCCTCATGGCGTTGCGGCGATGCTCCCAGCAACCGCCTGAATCTTAGGGGTGTAATTGCTGTAAAGCTCGAAGTGAGGCCCCGTTACCATTCGGCAATGACGTCGAATCCCTGGCGCCTGCAGACATTTCGACACTCGCGGAGCTGATCGTCTATCGATTCCTTACGCTGCTCATCCGTGGAAACACGCGCGTACAGAGCGGCTTTCATGGATACCCCCGGGAAATGATGTGACAGCGGCCGGCCCTCAGCTCGGTGGTGCCGCCGATGTAGGCGATACGGCGATGGCCGTACGCGAGGAGATGGCGGGCGGCGGCGTAGGTGCCGGCACGATCGTCGATGAGCACGGCATTCGTTGCGATCTTGGCGTGCGTTCTCACCAGGCCGGCCGGGCCTCGAGGAGCGCGCGCAACTCTCTTAGCTCCCGATCCGGATCATCCTCCGTGACCGATAACATGAGCTGCATCGAATGGGCAGCCAGGTTGTCCGCGACGATCTTCGCCACCGTCGCATAGAAATCGTTCTGTACGTCGGGAATGATCAGCCCGACGACGGAGCTGCGCTGTCCGCGCATCCGGCCGCGAGCGTCTGGCAGGATTCCAGGCGGCTCTGGCCGATGCGAAGACCACGAGTTCCAACATCGCCTTGGGGCCGCCGCGCCCGGATTTCGCTCGCACATCGATCTCCATGACTATGGCCATGGCGCCGTCGAGCCGTCCCACGGCCCTGGTATTGGGAAGTGCCGAGCTTACCCTCGGCGCCCTGCAGGGTCTGCGCGCCGCCAACATCGACTGGCCGCGCGACATTTCCCTGGTGGGTTACCACGATCCCGCCTGGTTCGAGCTGGTTGGTTCGGGAATCACGACCGTGCGGCTGCCGGTTCAGGATGTTGCCCAAACCGCAAGCCGCGTCCTCTTGAACGCGTTGAATTCGGAGCGGGCAACTGGCGGGCATGCGAAGGAATACGCGACCATCCGTCTGAATCCTTCGCTGATGCTGCGCGGATCGACCGCCGCCATCACCGAAGAACAGGCCGGTCCAATGGACAGGATGGTTCAGTCCACGTAGCTCTTTCCTCATCGGAAGTCGCCGATCGTCAAGCTGATCATTCCTTGCAAGCGTCGAACCGATCTGCGCCCGGCCCTACAGCGATTGCCGCACGATTCCAGCAGGCCAGAAGCCGATGCGTCAGTCGACATCACGTTGTGCCTGTATAGCGTCTTGAGCCATCTCCGCGTCACTAGCCTCCGGCGTCAGATGCACGCGCGTCCTCAACCCGACAGTCTTTGGATAGACACGCGGTACGCCCTATGGTCAGCGTCGCATTTTCCGCACCTGAATCGCATACGCTTTAGCGTCAAGGGCCTCTCCGCCGAGCAATCTCGCCGTCTACTGCTCCACTATCTCCATTCAACGCCTCGAGATATCGAACATACGCGTAGACGCGCCCTCGGGCGCGACCTGTGGTTTCACGTACGATTCCCAAGCGCTCCAATTCTCGCAATGCCTGGGTGACTGTTGGCGTCGTCAGCCCCGTTGCCTTGGTCAACGTCGCAATCGTCGCGAGTGGCTTTTTCTGCATCTCTTCCTGCATTAACAAAGACGTCGGCGCCAGTCTGCCGAGCTTGCGCAACTGATTCCGATCGTCCTGAAAGACGGAGAACACTCGTTGCCCAGTCAGCGCCGCTTGCTCCGCGCTTACCCGGATCCCAAGCGCGAAAAATTCGATCCAACGCTCGAAGTCGCCCGTCTCTCTGACCGCATTGAGTTCTGAATAATAGTCCTGCCGATGTTCCTTGAAATACAGGCTGGAGTAGAGGAGCGGCTTCCGCAACGTGCCCTCGTGACAGAGCAACAGCGTAATCAACAGTCTGCCGATGCGGCCGTTGCCGTCGAGGAACGGGTGAATTGTCTCGAATTGGACGTGCGCCAATGCGACCTTCACTAAAGTTGAAGTGTCAGAATGTAGAAAGCGCTCCAGATCCCCCATGCAACTCTCAATTTCCACAGGTGGCGGGGGTACAAAGGCGGCATTTCCGGGACGCGTGCCGCCAACCCAATTCTGCGACCTTCGAAATTCGCCGGGGTCCTTGTGCGCGCCCCGACCTTCAGCCAGAAGGATTCCATGCATTTCGCGCAGTAGCCGGTTGGACAGTGGGAATCCCTCCTTGAGACGCTCCAGACCATGTGCCATGGCTGCCACGTAGCGGGATACTTCAGCAACGTCTTCGACGGGCACCCCTGGGGTTTCACCGAGCTCATGCGTGAGTAGATCGCTGAGACTTGATTGAGTCCCTTCGATCTGCGAAGACAGGACGGCCTCTTTGCGGACATAGGTGTACAAGAGCAGATCTGCGTCTGGAAGTGTGGCGGCGGCGCCGTCTAGTCGTCCTAGCGCCAGGAGCGCTTGGTCGAGGGCGGCACGCACTGATCCGGTGAGCTGGAGTGGCGGCAGTGGTAAAAGGGGCGGCGGCACGAAGGCGCGCACTGGCTCTCCGCCCGCGATGGACGTGGCATAGCGTCCAAACCCTCCCCTTTTCACCTTGGCGGTACCTTATTAAAGCCAGCTTAATTGCCGATACCTTATTAAAGCAAATATCGGTTTACTTTAATAGCATTGGAGTTTCGGAAAGGCCCCCACAGTGCTGCCGGCTACCGAAACTCAAAGCGACGCTGCAACTGCCTGAATCTTAAGGGCACGCGGTTTGTGACCGCGCGATCGGCACCGTCCGCCGGGAATGCCTGGACTGATTGATCTCTGAGTCTCATCTACGATTCATCCTGAAATCCTGGATCGCTCATTACAATGGCGGACGTCCCCATATGTGCTGGGTCCGGGCATTCCGAACTCACCTGCCATCACGAGCCTCCGTCCGCAGCCGTCTTCGCGACATCGTCGCGGAGAATCCTACGCTGTCCGCAGCGAATCCATTCTCGGCGGCCTGCATCATGAATACTCCCTGGAAGCTGCTGGCCCTGATCTGTTTTTGCGGACAACATTGATGTCTAACTGCCTGCTAGATGGGATACCAAGGTATTGGCGACACCTTGGTACGATGGCGAGCAGGTTGCCGTCTCGGTAGCAACACGAAAGCAAAACCATTCCGCCTTCACCTACCCGAAGCGGTGAACCGGGACCGATAGTCATCCCCTCCAAGGAGTCAGATATGAGCAACGCTCCGATGCCGAGCGCACACGCGGTCGAGACCCTGCGCGCGGGAACGATTGACATGAAGTTGGAGGTCGTCGTCATCCCTGTCTCAGACGTTGATCGCGCCAAGCGCTTCTATGGCGGCTTGGGTTGGCGGCTCGACCTCGACTTCAAGGCGGGCGACGACTACAGAGTCATCCAGTTTACGCCGCCAGGCTCTGGATGCTCGGTGATCTTCGGCAAGAACGTTACTGCGGCTGCGCCGGTTTCAGCCCAGGGGCTATGCCTGATCGTCTCGATATCGAGGCCGTCCGCAATGAACTGATCCGTCGCGGCATCGAGATCAGCGAGCCATTCCACGTCGCCGGCGGTGTTTTCCACCATGCTGACGCAAAGAGCCGAGTCAGCGGCCTAAATCCGCAGCGACAAAGTTACGCCTCGTACGCCTCATTCAGCGATCCGGACGGTAACGGCTGGCTGTTGCAAGAGGTAACCGCGCGATTGTCCGCAGACGTCAAGGCTGGCGACACCCCTGCCTCCCAGCGTCTGCGTCGCCGGGTTCTCTTCTCGTATGAGCATGGTTTTCGAGTCCGGAGATGCGCCCTGCCGCCTCGCAGCTTTCCCTCCGGTATTGGCGGTGCCTGCCAACTGCTGCTATCGTCGCCTTGCAGTCTAGCTGGTGGCTTCGTTCAGGAGAGACACCGTGAGCTCACGCTTTCTAGCCTTGGTCTTCGGGGGCATTTTCGGACTAGCGCTGTCGGTAGCACATTCGACAGCCCGCGACGATCCGGTCCTGGGGACCTGGAAGCTGAATGTGGAGAAATCGAAGTTCATTCCTGGCCCCGGCTGGCGGAGCCAGATCCGCGTATACCGGAGCATGCCAGCCGGAATTGCGGTCACCTGGACGGGCATTGATGCCAACGGCGAGAAAATGCAGGTGAGCTACACCTACAAATATGACGGGAATGACTATCCGATGCCCGGCTCGGGAAGCTACGACACGTTGAACGCCGTGCGTATCGATGCTCGGACCGTCAAGTCGGAGGAAAAACGAAACGGCAAGACTGTGGGCATTGCCGTGCGCACCGTCTCGCCAGATGGCAAAGTCCTGACCATCACCGACGAGGGTGCAAACAGAAAAGGTCAGGCGTTCTCGCAGGTACTCGTGTTCGACAGACAGTGACGACCAATAAACGCCGGCGCATGACGTCCGTTGCAACAGATTCGCGTCGCCGGTTCATCGCAGGGTTAGGCGCCGCGTCGATCGGAAGTTTCGCCCACGCAGCCGTGGAACCGAACAACTCCGGCGCCGCATCTTCGCTCGCGCCAGCAGGGCAAGACATCTCATCGCAGTATTTGCTGCCGCCGGGCATGATCCACCTCAACACGGCTTCCCTCGGCGCAACGCCACGAGTGGTACTCGATCGCACGCTTGCGGCCTGGCGCGAGCTCGAATCCAGTCCCGTACTCATGGCGTACGGCAACGCTGAGAACACTGTGTTGTCGGCGGTCGAGCGGGTACGCAAACGCGCCGCAGGTTTTCTCGGCTGCGAGCAGGACGAGTTGTTGATCACTCGATGCACGACCGACGCGATGAGCACCGTGGCGCAGGGCATGCGCTGGAATGCCGGCGAACGCGTGCTGACAACCGACCGGGAGCACGATGGTGGCAGCTTGTGCTGGGCGTACATCGCGCAACGCCACGGCGTCGTCGTCGATCAAATTGCAATTGCACTCGACGAACATGAGAGTGCCACCATTGTCCGCCGCTTCGCCGCAGCGATCACGCCAGCCACGCGCGTAATCAGCGTGAGCCATGTCATTTCCTCCACCGGCTTGCGTATGCCCATCGCTGAGATCAGCGCGTTGGCGCGCGAACGCGGCATTCTCTGTGTCGTCGACGGCGCTCAAGCGGTAGGCGCAATACCCGTCAACGTAAAGGCGCTCGGCTGCCATGCCTATGCGACCAGCGGACACAAATGGCTGATGGCTCCGAAAGGCACTGGGCTGTTGTACGTCAGCAGCGAAGCGAGCGCGGCCATTCAACCCATCCAATGGCAGGACGGGCGCCGCTACGGCGCAGAGTCGGCCGGCGTCGGCCCGCAACCGCTCGTGATCGGCCTCGGCGCCGCGATTGAGCGGATGCAAGGCATCGGGATGACCGCAGTCGAACGCCACGGCCTTGCCTTGCGCAACCGCGCGTACGATCAACTCACGATAATCAAGAAGCTGCGCGTTATCAGTTCACCGCCAGGGCCCTCGGCCACTGCGATCGTCGCCTGCGTTCTGCCGGACGACATCGACAGCATGGTATTGCGCGACACGTTGCTAGCCAAACACGGCATCATCGTGAAGATGAGCGAGAAGCGACACTTCAACGGCTTCCGACTTTCGCCGCATATACTAAACAGCGAAGCGCATATCGATGCCGCGCTGAAAGCACTGCGGGCGGAGGTCGGCTAAGGCGGGCACCGCCAGTCGATCACGAAACGAGGACTCATATGCGTTGTAGCGTCATTGCGTTGCTGCTCCTTGTCGTGGCACCCACGGTGTTTGGCGCAGAGAGCGCGGATCCAAAGCGGTCCAAATCCGTTCTGGTCACGGGTGCGAGTACCGGCATTGGGCGCAAGATCACCGAGCGGCTCGCGGCCGACGGCTACTTCGTCTATGCCGGCGCGCGCAAGGAGGCAGATCTGAAGGCCCTTGCCGCTATCAAGAACGTTCAGGCGGTGCGCCTCGACGTAACGAACCCTCAGGATGTCAACGCCGCCGTCGAGACGATCACGAATGCGGGTCGCGGCCTGTACGGGCTGGTGAACAACGCCGGAGTCGCGGCGATCGGTTCCTTCGCTGACACCACGATGGAGGAGTTCGATCTGGTGATGCAGGCGAACGTCTATGGCCCTTACCGCGTTACCAAGGCCTTCATGCCGCTGCTCGTTGCACAGAAGGGACGCATCGTGAACATCGGCTCTCTTTCGGGAATTCTCGCAGCCCGCGACCTGAGTGCCTATTCCATGAGCAAGCATGCCATCGAGGCGTTTACCGATTCGCTTGCGCAGGACCTCGCACCCCTCGGCGTCGCCGTCAGCGTCATCGAACCCGGCAACTATCGATCCGATATCGGCAAGAACGCGACCGAGCGAACAGGCGCTGCAACGCGATTTACGGATAGGAGCAAGTACAAGGAGCCCGACGAGGTCGCTGCGGCAACCGAGCGGGCACTTTTCGAGGACAGCCCGAAGCGCCGCTACCTGGTGGTGCCCGACGAGCGTGAGGCAGAGATAACGATCCGCAAGCAGATCGAGCAGTTGATCCAGCTGAACGAAGGCCAACCCTATACTTACGAGCGTACGGCGCTGATCAAGATGCTTGACGATGCGCTCGCCCAAGCTCGGCCCCGAACGCCGTGATCGACGTGCTGCGTGCAGACTGGCGTCACCAACAATTACGTTTCGTGTCCGGCGCCGTGCTCTCCAACAAGCCAGGCGCCGCGTGCGAAATATGCGCGGCACGGCGAGTGCCCGGCGGCAGGTGAAGTTCGAGGAGCTGGAGTCCACCTCCGGCGAGGCTGGGGTGAACCGGCGGAGTTCAGCCCTGTGCCACCATGATGGACATACGTATAGCGTCGGTTGGTCGGCGGTTCTTTCACCCCTTGGATAAACATCGAACTGGGCGCAGCTTGGACGCGAAGGTCGCCATTGATTCCCTTCTATCACTCTGGACTTAACGCCGCCACCTTGCCGCGGCCGTTTCAGGACTTCAACGGGGTATCTTTGGATTCGCCAGACGCCGCGGAGCATCTCATCGCCGGTGTCGCGCTGCGCGGTAGGCCCTCTCCGCCGCGGCGTAGTCGGGCGGCTCGGCAAAGTGGTATGCCTGCCCTTCCCGAAGAAATTGCATTGCGTCGGTTGCCACTCGTTGTGCTCTGGCAACTTTTTAGTTGCCGAGGTATCCCTTCCAATACTCCTGAAGCGAACAGGAAACGTCCTTTGCGTCCTCCTCCCAAAGGTCCACGAGCAATGGGAGTGATTGAAGGAACAATGCGATAACGCGTCGCTGAGACTCACTCAATAACGCGAACGCGACTCTCCATATGAGCCTCGCGGGTCAAGTGACCCGATCGTTCCGATCACTCGCATTGACCTTGCCTCGTAGCGATCGAGTGTAGCCAGCATGAGTGCCGGCAGGTAGTAGCGAAGCCCCTCCGCGTCTAAGTGAGCAAGCAGTCACTATCAAGCTCTTCATAAGAGATCTGTGACCAGTCGTTTTTGACTTCGTGCTCAGGGAGCAGCGCAGCGAGCTCGTCATCTGAGAATCCGTCACCCGTGCGGTCGATGACTTGCGCTTGCCCTAGGCTGATACCATTACCAAGGACCACGCCGCGAAATGCCGCTCGAATCTCAGCCTCCAATTGTGCTCGATCCATACGCAAGGGCTTTACGCGCCTGATGAATAAGTTGAGCGGGTCCCCCGCTGACACATTTCGCACAACTCCGCATGGCCTGTACAAACCACAAAACGAGCGTGTGGCCTCCGACCTAAGCGATCGGCGACAGGTCCCGCTGGTACTCGCGGAATTTTTCCCATTCCTCGTCCGTGAGTTGACGTTCAACATTGCGCCGCGCCCAGGCCCGATTTAGATGTGCCATTACATGACCTATGTCCACGCGAAAACAAGACTCGTCATAATCCTGGCCCACCGCCAACTTATCAATTAGACCACCCAAGTGCTCGTGCGCTTCGCTCAATTCGTCCATCCACAGCGTCCACTCGACTGGGTTAGCTTCGCGCGTGATCATTTTTTTCAATCGCCTAACTTGATTCAGGAAGCGCGGGTCATGCCGAATGCCCCAGTGGCTATAAATTGAACCCTGCCGTTCATTCGAGCATGAATGGCGGCGCACGAGCAGTCAATATAGAGTTGCCAACGGCCGGTCCTGGCCCGGCCACAGACGGTCGTCGAAGGCTCACTCACGACCCGTTGCTGCCTGTCGGCATTCCCAAGACCCGACGGTCAAATTGCAAGAAGCGGACGTCCGCCGAACCACAAAGTTAGGCCGCCTTGCGCGCGGCGGCTTCCCACGGCACCGGCAGGCCAACCTTGCGGCAGAGAGATCGGGGTCCCGGAGGTTGGAACTCGGAGCGGTAGCTCGGCAATAAACCGTTTGGCACGTTCTGCAAGAGCATTGGCGTCTTTTGCTAGTTACACGCCGGCCTTATTCAGCCAGAATGAAATTGTGGCTGGGTCCTGAAGGACACGGCGAACTTGTTAAAGCTGAACGTCATAAAGGTGAGACAAATGAACGGACAAGCAACCCCGACTCCAGTAAAAGCTTTTGATCGCGCCTATATCAACGGCCAGTTCGTCACTCCCCATGGAACCCAGGTCGTCGATCTGGTGAACCCGACCGACAACAAGGTTATCCGGCAAGGTCACCATGGCAGACGAAATCGACACCCGAAAAGCTATCGGTGCTGCGAAAGAGGCCTTCAACACCTTTTCGCAAAGTAGCAAGGAATACCGGATGGAGCTCCTGCAGCGGTTGCACGACGCCGTGGCCAAGCGAATGGATCAACTCGTTGAGGCGACGGTCGTGGAATACGGCGCACCGCAAGACCGTGCGAAGGGCTCCAACAACCTCGCGGCGAACATTTTCCTGCACTTCAAGAAAGTCCTCGAAGATTTCGACCTGGTCAAAACTGTCGGCACATCTAAGGTCGTGATGGAGCCGGCTGGCGTGGTGGGCATATTTACGCCATGGAATTCGAGCGCCGGCTCGATCGCGATCAAGGTGGCGCCGGCGATCGCTGCCGGATGCACGGTCGTCATCAAGCCCAGCGAGATGAGCGCTATGCAAACGGAAGTGTTGATGGACGCCTTTCATGAAGCCGGGTTGCCTCCTGGCGTCATCAATGTCGTGACGGGCCTCGGCGAGGTCGTCGGGACGGAGTTAACGAAAAGTCCCGACATTCAGAAAATCGCTTTCACCGGTTCGACGCAGATCGGAAAATTGGTCGCCAAGAACTCCCTGGATACAATGAAGCGCCTGACGCTGGAGCTCGGGGGCAAGTCGCCCAACATCATCCTGGACGACGCCGATCTCTCCACGGCGATCCCGATGGCCATCAACGCATGCTATCTGAATAACGGGCAGGCCTGCATTGCGGCTTCGCGTCTGATCGTGCCGGAAGACCGACTCGACGAAGTGAAGCGATTAGCCAAGGCGGCCGTCGAAAAAATCAAAATGGGCGATCCGAGGGACAAGGGCGTCACCCTCGGCCCATTAGCCAGCACAAAGCAGTACAAGCGCGTGCAGGAGTACATCAAGTCTGGGATCGAGGAAGGTGCGGAGCTCGTCATCGGCGGGGAAGGTCATCCCCAGGGACTTGAAGGTGGGAATTTCGTGAAGCCCACCGTGTTCGCCAACGTCACCCGCGAGATGCGTATCGCGAAGGAAGAAATCTTCGGACCGGTTCTGTCGATACTGACGTACAAGACGGAAGCCGAGGCCATTGAAATCGCCAATGACACCGAATTCGGCCTCATCGCCTACGTAAGCTCGGCGGACCCGGAAAGGGCCACCCGTGTGGCGCGCAAACTCGCCGCCGGCCGCGTCCTGATCAACACATTAAGTCACGATCCGTTTGCTCCCTTCGGTGGGTTCAAACAATCGGGGATCGGTCGGGAAGGCGGGATCTTCGGGCTGCAGGAGTACCTGGAACCCAAAGCGATCATCGGCTAACCCGAGGAATGTCCTGACAGCGCGATTGCTTCCAGACGAAATGCCGGCGAGAGAAAAATGACCGTCCACGTGCCAGACCGTTTCAAAGCCGCGAACGCCTTTTGGATAGGGCTCGCTAAGATCGGACTTACGCCAGCAGCCGTGCTGAGCCAAGCTCGGTTGCCGCTGACTGTTTACGACGGCAAGAAGAACCTCGTTACGACGGCTCAGTTCTTCGCACTCTGGCGTGCCGTAGGCGAGCTCTCCGCTGATCCGGCCGCGGGCCTAAAAATCGCCACTCAGATCGACGTTGGCAATCGGCCACCGTCAACTATGGCGGCCTATTACGCCCGCGACTACCGAGACGCCCTCACCCGCCTTGCTCGCTTCAAGCAACTGTGTTCGCCCGAGGAACTGCAAATCAAAGTGAGAAAGGACGAGTGCGTGATCGAGCCTGTGTGGCTGCACGCGCAGGAAGAAACCCCGCCTCTGTTGACAGACGCCGCCTTTGTCTCGTTCGTTGAACTTGGTCGCCGCGGCACAGGACATTTTGTGACCGCGAAAAGGGTCGAGCTGAAGCGCAGCGCGGAGGCGACCGGATTCCACGAAGCCTATTTCAAGGGCCCGATCACGTTCGGAGCGCGACGGAATGCGCTCGTCCTGCACGCGACCGATCTCGATCGGCCGTTCCT
>JAQGOG010000149.1 GCA_028293765.1 Gammaproteobacteria bacterium | reverse complement strand
TTTTTCCGGCTTTTCATGGTGCCCGGCATGGGCCATTGTGGCGGCGGCATCGGCACCGACCGCTTCGATGCCATGACCCCACTGATCGACTGGGTCGAGAAGGGCAAGGCGCCAGGTACCATTCGTGCCTCGCAGGTGCTCGACAATCGCGAAGTCCGCTCCGGTCCGCTCTTTGCGTACGCGCAGGTGGCGCGCTACACCGGGCAGGGGAGCATCGACGACGCCGCGAATTTCAATTGCGCCAACCCATGACAAACATCTGGGCTCGCTCGATGTAGCCAGCGCTCACCTTGCGTCCAACCGGCGCAGGATATACGGCGCCAGTTGCTCTTCGAGCCCGCCCGTGTGGCTCGTCTTCGAGCCCGGCAGGAAAACGGAGAGTCCGAAGCTGACATCGTGGCGGCGTACCGCCAGGCCGTCGCCCCACCAGAGCGCTTCATCACCGACCTGGCGCGCCGTGGTCTTCCCCGGTATGTCGCCGGTTCTGGCCGCCTCGCGGAACGAATCCAGAAAGGTGTGCGCCAGGTTGCTGCCGCGGGGCCACTGCTGGGCGTTCAGAATCACGAAGCTCTTGCCTCCAAGGGGCGCATCGGCCCGTGGAGCGGTTGGCTTGGCGACTTCGATCTCCCAGAAGCAAGTGGATGAATAGGCGCCGTTCGACGCCGGTCCGTCTTCTGCGCGCGTGGGTTCGCCCACTGGAGCGCCGATAACCCGGACAATCTCGGCTCGCTGCAGCAGCGCGCAGGCATCGATGGCGGCGGGCGCCGGCGCGCCACCCGGCGTGTTGGCAGGCAGCCCGGGCGCCGGAAAATAGAATAGTACGAGGACCAGAATATTCAAACTTGCCGTATGCCGCATCATATTTCCCGCTGTTGTCTCTCACCCAAGCGTTAGCCGAAATCCCGCGCCCGGGTCAATACCACAATCAAGGTATCGGCCGGCTCCGTCTGTTTCGCTGCGCGACGAGCTTGTAGCATCCGCCCGCTGGTATTGAGTCACTAAACTTGCGGAGCGTAGAGATGCGCATTTTTTCTGCGGGAGCTGCGGTGTTGACACTCTCAACGGCCATGATGCTGGCGCAGGTGCCCGTGCCCGCCGCGGCGGCTGGCGTCCAGGGCGGACAGCTCACGGAATTCCAACGGATGACCTGGCCGGAAGTGAAGGCTGCGCTCGCTGCCGGCAAGACCACGGCCCTGATCTATACGGGCGGCGTGGAAGAGCGTGGACCGCAGAATGCGAATGGCGGTCACAACCAGATGGCCTACGCAACCGTCAAGGCCATCGCGGCAAAGCTCGGCAACGCCATTTTCATGCCGGTACTGCCGTTCACCCCCAACAACGCCAAGGCGGAAATTCCCGGGACCATCGGCATCACCCCGGAGCTGCTCGGCGCGCTGCTGGAGCGCATTGCCGAACAGTCGATCGTCAATGGCTTCAGGAACGTGATCGTCATGGGCGATCATGGCGGCGGCCAGCCGAAAGTGTACGCGGAGGTGGCTAAAAAGCTGGACGACAAGTATGCCGCGCAGGGGATCCACGTGTATTACTGCGACCAGGTCTACAAACCGGCCAACGACGCGTTCGACAAATATCTCGTGGACCATGGCTATCCGCCCAGCCTGCACGGCGGCCTCCCGGATACGGCGGAAATGATGTACCTCGATAAGGACAACGTCTGGGTTCGCAGGAATCTCGTGGCCACCGCGCTGGGCGATCCCGTGGTCGACGGTAAGGCGCAGGTCGGTCCCGACAGTCCGCATAACGGCATCACCGGCGATGCGCGCCGCTCTACGCCAAGGCTTGGCAAGATCATTTTCGACATGAAGGTCGATTACGCGGTGAAGCAGATCCAGGGTTTTATTGCCCGGAATTAGGGCTGCAGTGTTGCGGCCGCCGGAGCCAACACGCTGCGGCGGCCGCTCATTTCTACCAGCAGGTGCCTTCTAAAAGAAAATTTAATTTAATCTGCCTGCCACCGCCGCCCGCACGCCCGCCGGCGGTTAAGAAATATTTATGTTGGTGCGCTCCAGGCCGAACTGACGGCCACGAGGGAGCGCAAATGGGCGGTGAATGCGATTGTTCGCCGGAAGCTGTGCATTTTTAGTGCGCGTCTTGCTAGAGTTGGTGCAGCGCGCACTAACGTAGAACACGTCAGAGGCTCATCGACGGTGCGCGTAAGAGGGGGCGTTACGTCCGGTTGGGTCGGCGCTCAGAACTTCAGTCGCATTCCGGTTTGCGTTCTCGGGTGCACATGTGCTGATAAGCTGCGACCAAGCGGTCTCGACGACCGCGGATTCGGCGGATTCGGCGGAGTCGCTCTTCGCCCTGCTGTCCGACGGGGGCGGCGAGATGGGCGAACGTATTCGTCGTTACGACTGGACGAGAACTGCGCTCGGTCCGATCGCCACGTGGTCGCACGCGTTTCGGACAGCTCTGCGTCTGTGCATGGCGTCGCGCCTGGCTGCCGGTATTTACTGGGGGCCGGACCACATCTTTCTATACAACGACGCGCATCGCGCCAACCTGGGCCACAAACACCCCCACGCACTCGGTCAGCCGGGCGCTGTCGTATGGCCCGAAGTTTTCGCAACGATCGAGCCCCTCCTGCAAAAATGCCTGCTCAGCGGCGCGACCTGTGGCGCGGATGAGCTGCCGCTGCTGCTGAGCCGGGCCGGCTTCCTGCAGGAGGTCTACTTCTCGTTCAGCTACGAGCCGCTCATCAACGAGAACGACGCGATCGAGGCCGTTTACGCGGTAATCGTCGATGTGTCGAAGCGCGTCATCGCAGACAGAAGGCTGCGCACGTTGCAGGCGTTGGCGACTGCCGAACGGCATTTGAAGAGTCCCGCGGGGGCGCTCGCCGCCGCCGCTCGAGTGATAGCGCAGAATCCTTACGATGTCCCTTTCGCCTCGCTGTACCTGTGGAGTGAGGACCGGCGTGAAGCGAGCCTGTGTGCCGTCTCCAATATCGAAGTGGGCGGCCCCGCGAGCCCCGCAACAGTTCGCCGGGGAGCACAGAGTGCTTTCACGCAGCTCGTAGGGCTGTCAGGCGGCAAGCTCATCGAGACGCGCGACATCGAGAGCGGACTCGCGCTCGAGAGCGTCGCGGGTTGGAAAACGCCGCCTGCGAAGATGGCCATGCTGCCGCTCGCCTCGGCTGCCAGCGGCGCGCCGGCCGGGTTCTGCATCGTCGGACTGAATCCCCACGCGCCAGTCGACAGTGAATATCTCGTGTTTCTGCAAATGCTCGCCGGCCAGGTGGTTGAATCCATCGCGGCGGCGCACGTCTCCCAGCGGGAAGGGGCGCGGGTCCACGCGCTCGCAGCGCTCGATCATGCGCAGACGACGTTCTTCGGGAATGTCAGCCACGAGTTGCGTACACCATTGACCCTCATGCTCGGACCCCTCGAGGAGACTCTCGACGGGAGCGGCGGTCCGTTGACGGACGAGCAACGCGCCGCGCTCGGGATGGTCAAGCGCAATGGGTTGCAACTGCTGAAGCTGGTGAACGAGGTGCTGGATTTCGCGCGCAATCAGAGCGATCGCCTGCATGCGATGTTCGAGCCGGTGAATCTTGCCGTGGTCACCGAGCAGCTCGCGGCTTCTTTCGAATGGTTTGCCCGCAAGACGGGCATCGTCTTCAGGGTGGAGTGCGAGGATCTCGGCCAGCCCGTCTACGTCGACCGGGACATCTGGGGCAAAATCGTTCTCAACCTGTTGTCGAACGCCTTCAAATACACGGTCGCGGGTGAGATTAGAGTCGTACTGCGCAAACGCGCCACGGCTGAGCTCATCGTCAGCGATAGTGGTGTGGGCATTCCGCAGCGCGAGCTCGCGCGTATCTTCGAGCGATTTCATCGTGTCGAGGGGGTTGGTGGTCGTAGCTGTGAGGGCGCCGGCATCGGGCTTGCGTTGGTGAAGGAACTCGTGGAACAGCACGGCGGCTCGGTGACCGTCCACAGCAAGCTGGGTCAAGGCAGCACGTTCACTGTATCGATTCCCCTGGGGCTGAATCACCTGTCGAAGTCGAATGTCCGGGCGACGGAGGATTCCATGGCGCTGGAGACGATCAAATGCAAGTCGAGCGCCAGCAGCCCGCTGGTGGCGGGAAGCAAACGCGTCCTGCTCGTCGACGACAACGCTGATATGCGTGAGTACGGCATTGTCGTGTTGGGTGAGCACTTCGACGTCGAGGCGGTCGAGGACGGCGAGGAAGCGCTCGCGGCGGCGCGCAACAACCCGCCGGACCTCGTCATCGCCGATGTAATGATGCCGAAGCTCGATGGCCTCGCGTTGCTCCGGGAGTTGCGCGGCAATGAAGGCACGCGCGCGGTGCCGGTCATTCTGTTGTCGGCGCGCGCCGGCGAAGAATCGAGGATCCAGGGCCTGGAGGGCGGTGCGGACGACTATCTCGTGAAGCCATTCAGCGCTCGCGAGCTCGTGGCGCGCGCGAATTCGGCAATCAGGCTCGCGCAGCTGCGGGCGCAGGTGGCGCAACAGGATGAGCGTGTGCGCATCGCTCGTGACCTGCACGACACACTGCTGCAGAGCGTGCAGGGAATGTCTTTCCTGCTGGCAGCGGGGCTGCAGAAGTTCGCGTCGGACGAGGACTCCGCGTTGGGATTTTTCCGCAACGCCATGCAGGCCGCCACCCAGGCGGTTGCCGAAGGACGCGAGGTGTTGTCTCTCCTGCGCTCGTCGGCCCCGGAGCGCTACGATCTCACGGAAGGTTTGCGCAGACTGGGGCGGGAGCTACTACACGGCACCCCTATGAGATTCTCCATCAATGTCGAAGGCCGGCGGCGCGAGCTGCGTCCGCGCGCGTGGGCGGAGGCGTATGCCATCTGCCGGGAAGCGCTTTCCAACGCGGCACGCCACGCACACGCGCACTCGAGCGTGTTGAAAGTCTCCTACCTGCACGACTTTGAGGTGGTCATCAGCGATGACGGCAAGGGCATGAGCGCGCGCATGATTTCCAACGGCCGCGAAAGCCACTTCGGGTTGAAGGGCATGCGTGAGCGCGCCGCCAACCTGGGCGCGCGGCTCGCGGTCGAGAGCGAGCGCGGGGCGGGCACGACCGTCATGCTCACCATCCCGGGCAATGTTGCCTATGCTTAAGTAGGGACACGGGGACCTTGCGATGAGCGCCATCATTTCCAGCAGCATCCGGGTGATGTGTGTCGACGATCATCCCATCGTCCGGCAGGGATTGTCAGCCGTGCTGGCGAGCGATCCGAACATGGAGCTCATAGCCGAGGCGACCAGCGGCGAGGATGCGGTCCACGCCTATCGCAAATACCGGCCCGATGTCACGCTGATGGATCTGCACCTGCCTGGCATGACGGGCGTGGAGGCCATCATCGCGATCCGCGGGGAATTTCCCAACGCGCGCATTGCGGTGATGACCACGGAAGTGGGGGATGTGCAGATCCAGCGTGCACTGGCGGCAGGGGCGCGTGCCTACATGCACAAGGGCATGCCGATGATCGACGTGCTGGCGATCATTCACGAGGTTCATGCAGGCAAGGTCCGCGTGCCGCCCTCGGTTGCCACGCAGTTGGTGGAGCACCTGGGTGAGAAGCACCTGAGCCCGCGCGAGCTGCAGGTTTTGAAGCTCATCGCCAGCGGTCATCGCAACAAGGAGATCGGGATGGAGCTCGCGATCAGCGAGGAGACGGTCAAGATGCACGTGAAGAATGCGACCGCCAAGCTCAGCGCGAAAGATCGGACACACGCGGTGAGTATCGCGCTACTGCGTGGGTTCTTCACTCTTTAGCAGGCCGTAGCGGGTAGTCGCCAGTACCCCAAAACGAGTTACCCGGCGTCCTGCGCCAATGGGGAATCCCCTTCCTGACGCAATTTGGCTAGCGCTGTTCTGCGCGACTCCGGGTGGTGTCCGCGCCACACTGACCGTATCGTCCTGACACGTCAAACCGCATTTCTTGCGCCTGCCTGGTCAGGCTGGCACCTCAATGACAGCAGTTACCTCTTCTCGCATCCTGGTGATGTGCGTCGATGACCATCCGATCATCCGGCAGGGGCTGTCTGCTGTGTTGGCGAACGATTCGAAGATGGAGCTCGTGGCCGAGGTCACCAACGGCGAGGACGCCATCGGTGCCTACCGCAAGCATCGGCCCCACGTCACGCTGATGGATCTGCACCTTCCTGGCATGACGGGTGTGGAGGCCGTCGTCGCGATCCGCCGGGAATTTCGCGATGCGCGCATCGTGGTGATGGCTACGGATGCCGACGATGCCCAGATCCAGCGTGCCCTGGCGGCGGGTGCGCGCGCATTTATGCACAAAGGCATGGCGATGATCGAAGTACTCGCGATCATTCACGAAGCGCATGCGGGAGCGGCGATTCCCCAAAGGGGTTAGTACGAGCCTCAGCGGCGAGGGAACGCGCCGCCACCCACGATATGGCTAGGCGAGCCGCACCTTATCGTGGGTGGTGCATGCAGCACAGCGCGCCGTAACGTCAGCCCCTAAATGCATGCCCCGCGCGAACAAGTTCACTCATTTGAAGGGTGCTGACGATGAGCAAGATGACGACGCCGACTGCGAATTCCCGCCCGGCTCCGCTCTGGTACGGACCGTTCCTGCCGACGAGCGATCCGGGTTACGAGGGCGCGCCGCAGGTCGTGACAGGTCTGGACAAGATCGACATGAAAATTCTCGCCGTCCTGCAGGACGACGCGGCCCTTTCGGCGGCCGAGGTGGCCGACGTCGTCGGACTCTCGCAATCGCCGTGTTGGCGACGGATCCAGCGGCTGAAGGACGAAGGCTACATTTCCAAGATCGTGGCCATACTCAACCGCCAGAAGCTCAATCTGCGCACCCAACTGTTCGTGCACGTCAAAGTCGTGCGCAACGACAAGGACAACCTGCTGGAATTCTCGCAGGCCATCCGCGCCTTTCCGGAAGTCATGGAATGCCACGTCATCCTCGGCGTTTATGACTTCATGCTGCGCGTCGTGGCGGCGGACATGGACGCATACCAGAAATTCTTCTTCGACAAGCTGTCGCTCCTGCCTAACATCCGTGAGGTGAACTCATTCGTCGCAGTCACGGAAATAAAGGCGACGACGGCATTACCGCTGCGGCGCTAGTCGCGTGGCGTCCGCAGGATAACCGCTGGCCGCAGCACGGCCAGCGGTACGGGTGCGTCGCTACTCGATGGCGACCGGGCGGTTACCCGCCTTGCGGCCGAGCTCCACTGCCTTGAAACCGGCGTCATTCCACTGACTCACAAACACGCTGAAACCCTGCTTCATGCGCATCTCGACGTCGTTCGGGCCGGCCGGGAAACCGCAGGCCACGTGAAATTCCTTGCACGCGGCGAGCACCTGCTGAATGGCGGCCTCCCAGGCTGCCTGGTCGAGCACGGGCTTGCCATCCGGTCCCGGAGACGAGAAGACTTCGCGCAGCGTGCCTGCGCCGGGCCACAACACGCCGATGCCCTTGACCGCGGCAATCTCGCGCACGTGCTTCAGGCCTTCCTTGCTCTCGACGATCGTCCAGTTGATGAGCTCACCCTTCGGGTTGAGCGGCCACAGGTCCGCCTTGTGACGGTATTCCTTTTCGGACAGGCCCCAGAACGCCGGCGCCACTCCCACGGAATCCGGACGCGTGCCGCCCTGCGACTTGAAGCGCATGGCGTCGAGACCTTGTTTGACTTCCGCCGCGCTCTCGACACCCACGAACATCACACCGCTCACGCCGGCGTTGAGCTCCTGGCTGATGCGCTCCACGTACCTGGTCGGCTCCGCCGCTATCAATGGAATCTTCGCGACCATCGGGTGCGCGAGGTGCGCAAACGGCCTGGTGCTCAAGGGGCCTGCCTCTTTGAGAGCATTCGCGAAAATGGCGAATTCGGGAAACGTCTGCTCGAAGTGGTATTCCGTGGTGCCGTTGAACACGAAGTCACTGGACTTGTAGGCAACCGTCTCCTGGGCCAGTTCCAGCGGCGACTTTTGCGGGCCCACCGGTGGCGGCGGCGCCGCCCCTTCCGGACCGCCGTGGCGTCGATTGCTCGGCGCATAGAGACCCATCACGGGTTGTTGCTGCTCCAGCAGTTGTATCACCGGGTTGAAGTGCTGCTGCTTCGCCGTGGCGGCGAGCAATGGGCTGCTCACCGCCACAACTCCCAGCATCGAAACCATCAAACGAGACCGCATAACTGATTTCCCCATGGGTGTTACCGAGTTTACACAGGACGAACGCTCGTCCAACACAGCGCCTGCCTGCGCTCAAGGTAGCCGCGGTGGGGCCGAGCTGCAACACCTCCAGGTCGCAACGCAAACTACTGTCGCCGAAGCGCGCTTCGGCAGATGAATCATGCGGAGACGTCACCTGACAGGGTGCACCTTCGGGAAATTTTTGCGGCTCGACCCGTGTAGGCTCTGCGCCCACGGAATTCTTGGCACAAGAACAGTTGAGGGTGAATCGATGACGACGAACTATCGAGGCACGACCGGTGGCAGGCAGTCCTCAGTCATCATGGCGGTACGCCGCGCGCTGTAACGAGTACAAACTTTTTTCCGCAAAATCGGTTGGGGGGGGGAATGACGACAACGAACGACCGCTGCACGGTTCGTGGGCAGCAGCTGACCGTGGGTGCTTATGTTCACGGTGTGCTGACGCGAGCTAGTATTTCGCTCGTCGCAGCCGCCACATTTGCGTCGGCGCACGCCGCGGATGTGGCCAAGAAGCCAATTCTGGTCGCAGCGAACGACGCAGCAGCACCTGCGGGTGTTTCGCTCCTCACCGCGGCGACGTTCGCATCTGCGTTGGCGTACGGCCAGGATACTGACACGAATGCTCAACAGGTTCCTGAGGGAGCGCCAAAGCAGGCCGTTGCATTAAAGGATCTTCCCAACGCATCCAAGCCCAGGAGGCTCGCCGCCGCGGAGCTCGCGAAGCAGCCGGCCGGCGAGGCCACTGCCGCGGGGCCCGCGCTGGCACAGGAAGATTCGAACGCCGACACTGGCGGCACGATTCAGGAAGTCACGGTTACCGGGTCACGCATTCAGCGTACCGATGGTTTTGAAGCGCCGACACCGGTTGCGGTGATGAGCAGCGACATTCTGAAAGAGATGTCGACCAAGACCATTGCCCAGTCCCTGACCCGCATGCCGCAGTTCTCCAGCAACCTCTCCTCGAGCAGCCTGTCTTCGAACGTGGGTACCGGTACCGCGGGTGAAAATCTGGTGAACCTGCGCGGTCTGGGCGCGAATCGCACCCTGGTGCTGTTCGACGGCAAGCGCATGATTCCCGCAAGCCTGGGCACCGGTGTCAATGCCGGCGCCGTGGACACCAACGTCATCCCCAGCGACCTCATCGAGCGAGTGGAAGTGGTGACGGGAGGCGCTTCCGCTGCGTACGGTTCAGACGCTCTCGCAGGCGTGGTGAATTTCATCATCAACAAGAACTTCACTGGTGTTAAGGCCAATGTCGAGGGCGGTTCGAGCTTTCTCGGTGATGACGTCAATTACAAGGCGACTCTGACCGCCGGAACCACGTTCGCTGACGGCCGCGGCCATCTGCTGGTCAGCGGTGAGTTGACCGAAAACAACGGCGTCACCAACAGCGATCGTCGGTGGGCGAATCAGAACTGGCAGTTCATGACCAACCCGGCCTATGCCGCGGGTAAGGGGCTGCCCCAGTACATCGTTACCCCGCATGGCGGGCTGGCGAATGGGACGCTGGGTGGCCTGGTCACGACCTGCGTCGTGAACGGCAAGTCGTACAGTGTGGCGCAGGCTATCCAGACCGGTGGCTGCCCCTTGCGTGGTGTTCAGTTCCTCCAAGGCGGCACGCCGACTCCTTTCAACTTCGGTGCTATCAGCCCCACATCCCCGGGGCCGATCATGGTGGGTGGTGACTGGCAGACCGCGCGCGTCGATCAGACCACGCAGATCGATCTGCCCCTGTCCCGCCGCAACGTGTACGGGCGCTTGAGTTTCGATGTATCGGACAACACCAACGTCTATACGGAGTTGGCATATTCCACCAGCTATTCACACAATACCTCGGTGGTGCCGAATCTGAACAATGGTGGGCAGCCCATCTACAGTGGCAACCCGTTCATCCCCGGATCCGTGCAATCGCAGATGACCGCCAATCACATCTCATCGTTTACCCTCGGCAGCTTCAATGGTGATATGGGGTACTTGCAGGGCATCAATCAGCGCGCCATGAAGCGCGCTATCTTGGGCGCCGAAGGCAAGTTCAACCTCATCAGCACCGACTGGAAGTGGGAGACGTTCGCGGGGTATGACGAGATGGACATCACGTCCAAGACCCCGGGTGATGAGATCACTGCGAATTGGGACGTTGCCACGCATGCCATTGTCGGCCCCAATGGCACGATTATTTGCGACCCGGCTTACATCACGATTGCAACGGCTAACGCCAAGGCGAAAGGAACCGCCGCCCCTCAGGCGGGTTGCGTTCCTTACAACCCCATGGGTTTGGGTGTGAATACTCAGGCAGCCCTTAACTACGTCACGGGATATGGCTCGTCCTACATGTCGTTGCGGCAGACTCAGGCTGCCGCGAACATCAATGGTGAACCGTTCTCCACCTGGGCGGGTCCGGTTTCCATTGCGTTAGGGGCTGAATGGCGTAAACAATGGGTGAACGGTAATGTCAGCGACCTGGATCAGGCGAGCGCCTTCTTTGCCGGCAACTTCAAGTCCACCGTTGGTGAGTATCATGTGACAGAAGGCTTCCTCGAGACAGTGGTTCCCCTGTTCAAGGATGTGCCCTTTGCCAAGGCTGCGGATCTCAATGCCGGGGTTCGCAAGACGGATTACAGCACTTCCGGCTCGGTCACCACCTGGAAGGTCGGTGCTACCTGGACACCGATCAAGGACATCCGATTCCGTGCCACCCGGTCGCTCGACATCCGCGCTCCCAACCTCGGCGAGTTGTTCAACACCGGTGTGGTGGGTACGGGTAATACCTTCGACCCGGGCGCCCCGGGGGGCGGTCAAACGTACTTCCTGAAAACGACCAGTGCCGGTAGTACGGCGCTGCAGCCGGAGCGTGCGTATACCACGGGTTTCGGTTTTGTGTTTGAGCCGCGCTTCATCCCGGGCTACACCATGTCGGTAGACTACTACAACATTCAGGTGCGTAATGCGGTCTCGTCGCTTGCCACGAATACTATCCTGAACCAGTGCTTCACCAACGACAGGTTCTGCCAGTACGTTGTTCGTGACCCGGGCACCGGCCTGGTGGACATGATCTATAACGTGCCGCAGAACATCACCGGTCAGCAGGAAGAGGGCATCGACGTCAATGCCAACTACTTGCTGCCGCTGCCCAAGGGCGAGTTGAAGTGGTATGGCATGGCTAACTTCATCCAGAAGTTGAAGACCCAGGATCCGGTCAATGGTGTTCTGGACGGCCGCGGGGTAATCCAGAATGTGACCAACCTAACCACCGGTATCCTGAACTCCCCCCGGTTCAGCTACCTGACCTCGCTGACCTACAGCCTGGATCCGGTGTCGGTGTCCCTGATCATGACGGGTGTGAGCGCTGGCGTGTACTACAATGGCTTGACTGTGTGCACAACCGGTTGCCCGACTGGGAACGGAGTGACTACCGGGACCACCAATTTCAACCACATCGACTCATACAAGAGCTTCTCTCTGTCGGCTAATTACATGCTCGGCAAGTGGGGCGAGGTCTACGGTGTGGTTGATAATCTGTTCGACAAAGATCCCCCGATGATTCCCGGCAGCTTCGGTGCCGGCTTCTACCAGGGACAGTCGAACATCAACTATGACCGTATCGGCCGGGCCTTCCACCTCGGCTGGCGCGCGAAGTTCTAAAGAAGGGTCGCGCGCGCGTACGGAAAGAGGGGAGCGGTCGATCCGCTCCCCGCTTCGTTTTTTGCGGCACTCCCCCGATGATCGCTGGCAGCTGCGGTGCCGGCTATTACCGGGAACAGTCGAACCTGAGCTACGACCGTATCCGCCGGGCCTTCAATGCAGGCTGGCGCGTGGAGCCCTGGGACTAGTTCTCGCGTAAGAGGGGAAAAACTCGCAACGTTAATCTAGAACCCTTGCGGTACAGTTTGGAGTCGGATGCCCCCTTAAATGGTGCATTAGACCCTTGCCGGAAGGCATATCGAGCGTTCTGTGGGGGATACGAAGTGAACTCGACTATCGGAACTACCGGACTTATGCGCAAGCGAAGTCCTTCAAGCAGGCTGCGTAGCGGCATGGCAGCACTTGTGACGGTGCTCGCACTTGCCGCTTGTTCCAAAGGACCGAAGGAGCCCGAAGCTCCTCCAGCGACGCCGCATCTGCGGCTGATGACCACTGAACAATACCTGAATACATTGGGTTACATTTTCGGACCCAGCGTTACCATGGAAATGAAGTTCGCACCGCTGCAGCGCGATGGCGGCTTGCTGGCCAATGGTGCCGCGGTAGCCGGTGTGACCGGCGCCCAGCTGGAACAGTATGAACGCGCGGCTGCTGTCATTTCCGCTCAGGCGGTCGATGAAAGCCACCGCGGCTACCTGGTTCCGTGTAAGCCGGCCGATGAGAAGGCCGCTGACAAAGCCTGTGCGACCCAGTTCTTTACACGTGTTGGACGCTTGCTGCATCGCCGCTCCATGAAGAATGCGGAAGTTGCTGCCTACGCGGATAGGGCTTCCGATGCCGCCACCAAGCTGACGGATTTCTACGCCGGATTGAACCTGACTTTGGCGTCGATGCTCATCGAACCCGAGGTTCTGTTTATTGTCGAAAAGGCCGAGCCTGATCCGAACAATGCCGGCAAGATGCGTCTCGATGCTCACTCACTGGCGTCGCGTCTGAGCTTCTTTTTGTGGAATGCTGCACCGGACGACACTCTGCTGAATGCGGCCGAGAACGGCAGCTTGCAGACCAAGAAGGGCTTGGAGCAGCAAGTCAACGCCATGTTGGCGAGCCCGCGTCTGGAAACGGGTATCCGCGCGTTCTTCGACGATATGTTCCAGTTCGATGCCTTCGACTCGCTCTCCAAGGATCCTACGGTCTATCCGTTCTACACCGGATCGATCGGCACGGATGCTCGTGAGCAGACACTGCGCACTGTAGTCGACCAGTTGGTCCATAAGAATGGCGACTACCGCGACCTGTTCACCTCGCGTTCGACCTTCATTTCGCCGTCACTGGCGGCTCTCTACGGAATTCCCGCGTCTCCGGGTTGGCAGCCGTATGAGTTCCCCGCCGACAGCCCGCGGCAGGGCTTGCTGACCCAGGTGAGCTTCCTGGCCACTCACTCACACCCCGGCCGTAGCTCCCCGACACGCCGCGGCAAGGCACTGCGCGAAATCCTGCTGTGCCAGGTGGTGCCCAATCCGCCGGCGAATGTGGACTTCTCGGCTTTGAATAACCCGAAGTCTGAGTACCCCACACAGCGTGATCGGGTGAAGGTGCACCTGCAGAACCCCGTCTGCGCAGGCTGCCATCGCATCACCGACCCCACGGGCTTGGCTTTGGAGAATTTCGACGGTGCGGGGCGCTTCCGGACCGAGGAGAACGGCCACCACATCGACGCGAGCGGCAACCTCGACGGTAAAATGTTTGCCGATGTCACCGGTCTTGCCAAGACCCTGCATGACAATCCCGGCCTGCCGAACTGCCTGGTGAACCGCCTGTTCAGCTACGGCACCGGAGCGGTGGTTCCCCCGAAGAATCGCGAGCTGCTGCAGTATTTCGATACCCGGTTCTCGGAGTCGGGCTACAAAGTACCTGAGCTGCTGCGTACCCTTGCCCTGTCTCATACGTTCCAGGAAGTCCGTGCTCCGTCCAAGGGCGCAGCTCCGGCGCAACAGACCCAATCAACTGCTTCGAACGATAGCGGGCGGGCGCCAGCACCCCTGGCGACACGTTGACGCTCGGAACTAACCGGAGATAACTCATGAAGAAGACATTGAGCCGACGTCGCGTGTTGCGTGGGATGGTGAATGGCACTGCGGTGACCATCGGATTACCCCTGCTGAACTGCTTTCTGAACGATAACGGGACTGCCTTGGCGTCCGGCGCGAAAATGCCGGTACGCTTTGGTACCTGGGCCTGGGGTCTGGGAATGAACAAGGCCATTTTCGTGCCGAAGAAGACCGGAACGGGGTTCGACCTGCCGGAGGAAATTGCCTCCCTGGCGAACGTCCGTGACCATATCAATCTGCTGACCAACGCCACCTACTTCCGGGACAGCTACCAGAATCTGTGCCACTTCACCGGGTGGGTCGTGTCGCGCACGGGTGCGGCGCCGAAGTCGGCCGGCTTCATCCCGGGTGAAACCATCGACGTCACCATCGCCAATCAGATTGGCAATGCAACACGCTTCAAGAGCCTGACGGCCACCGCGGCGGGTGATGTTCGTGGCACCTACAGCTACGAAAACACCAATACCCCGAATGCCCAGGAATGGTCACCGATCCAGTTCTACACCCGCCTGTTCGGTCCCGAGTTCCAGGACCCCAACGCTCCCGAGTTCAAGCCCGATCCCCGGGTCATGATCAGCAAGAGCGCGCTCACCGGTGTCATGGACCAGACCAAGGATCTGATGAGCACGGTCGGCGCCGAGGACAAACAGCGCCTGGATCAGTACTTCACTGGTGTGCGTCACCTGGAGCAGCAGTTCCAGCAACGCCTGGAGAAGCCCGAGCCGATCGCCGCATGCGTGCGTCCCAAGAAAGTGGCCTCCGATGTGCCAATGGGCCTGGAAGCCGATTCGGTGGCGCTGCGCCATCGCATGATGACGGACCTGCTGGTCATGGCGCTGGCCTGCGATCAGACTCGCGTGTTCAACATGGCCTACTCCGCGGCCCAGTCGAACACCATCAAGCCCGGCTACGAAAAGCCGCACCACACGACGACTCACGAGGAACCCAATGACGCGAAACTCGGGTATCAGCCCACCGCGTCCTGGTTCACACGCCGCTCCATGGAGTCGTGGGCGTACTTTGTCGACGCCTTCACCAAGGTGAAGGAAGGCGATGGCACCCTGCTCGATAACGTGTTCATTTACGCCACCACTGACCATGGCTATGCCCGCATGCACAGCCTCGACAATGTGCCGTTGTTCACGGCCGGACGCGCCGGTGGCAAGGTCAAGAGCGGCATGCATATCGACATGAACGCCTCGGCTGCTACCCGTCTGGGACTGACGGCTCTGCACCTGTTTGGCATCGACAAGCAGTCGTGGGGTGTGGATGGTAATAACACCGCGCAGCCGGTGTCGGAAATCCTGGTCTGACGCACAAGACCTGGAAGGTGAGATAAGGCCGCCGCAAGCGTGGTGTGAGCTACGCTTCGGAGGTCCAGACCGAAAGCCCGCTCTCTTGCTGGGGCGGTACGAACAGACGGGGAGCCCGCGCCTGCGGCGGGTTGTGATCGCCAATCAATGATGAGATCCAACATGCAAGTCCAGGGATTGATTCGGGGGGTGCTCTGCGCCACTTTGCTGGCGGCGACCGGAGTCGCTTTCGCCATACCCACGGAACCGTACTGGCAGTCACCGAGTTCCAAAGACAAAGAAGCCTATGTGCCCGACTCCATGCCGGCGGGGGTGCAGGTCGTGGACACCGAGAACGAAGGACCGGTGTTTGCCAATGCGGACGGCAAGACGCTGTACACCTGGCCACTGAGCGGGCTGCGTAATGGTCAGGCCGGTGATCGACGCAAGAGCGGCCAGGCCACCTGTGACGGCACGATTTACAAGGAAACCACCGGCTTCATGAGCCCGTATCCGGGCGGTTTCCTGCTGCCCGAGCCTGAAAATCGCAAGAGCTGCGAAGCGCTGTGGCCGCCGTTTCTGGCGCCGGCCGATGCCAAGCCCGCGGGTAAATGGACTACTGTGAAGCGCACCAACGGCGAGTCGCAGTGGGCCTTCGACGATTATCCGGTCTATACGTCCTCCAAGGATCACAAGAGAGGTGATGTGCTGGGCGGCTCGAATTCCATGACCGGTGGTGCGATGGGAGCGGTGCGCTACCCCATTGGTCCCACTGCCGATATCCCGCCCGATCTCCGCCTGGCGGTGTTCCGCACCGGCCGGATGTTGATTACCCACAAGGGCTTTTCGGTGTACGGCTACGACAAGGACGCCCCGGCGAAATCCAACTGCACCGGAGCTTGTCTTGAAACCTGGGCGCCGGTGATTGCGCCGGTGATGGCCAAGGCGGAAGGGGACTGGAGTGTCATCGAGCGCTCGCCAGGTATCGGGCAGTGGGCGTATCGCGGCCAGCCGCTGTATACCAATGTAAATGACGTCGAGCCTCGCCGGGTGATTGGCACGGATATTCCGGATTGGCACAATGTGTACACCCAGCGCGCTCTGACACCGCCGTCGGACTTCACCGTGCAGGACGCCGATCTCGGGCAGGTGCTGGCCGATTCCAAAGGCAAGACGATCTACTACTACTCCTGTAATGATGACGCCATGGACCAGCAGAGCTGCGACTCTCCCGAGGCGCCGCAGGTCTATCGTCTGGCCATCTGTGGCAACTTCGATCCCAAGGTGTGCAACGAAACCTTCCCCTATGTGCAGGCGCAGCCTGGGGAGAAGGCCGACAGTGCCCTGTGGTCGGTGATTTCCATCGATCCCAACACCGGCAAGCTGGCGCAGGCCGGACAGGCCGGGGCCCTGCAGGTGTGGGCCTATCGCGAACGCCCCGTGTATACCTACGGCGGTGACACTCGTCCGGGATCCGTGGACGGTGACAACTTTGGTGAGTTCAATGGCGACCGCAACGGTTTCCGTGCGTTCTGGTTGCGGGATGATTTCCGCGGAAACGCCCATGGCCGCTCTCCCGGAGATCGGCGCTGAAGCGCCGGTTGCCGTAGAAAATTGGAGGTTTTATGAATCGTACCGTGACTCGACAGAGCACCAACTGGCTCGGTGCGCTGGGTGTTGGCTTGGCGTTGGGTGTCGGTTTGTCCCTGGGCGCTTTCGGGGTGGCCGTCGCCGCCGATGCTCCGAAGGCGGCGGCTCCGATACCCGCTTCCGCCGTGCCGCTCAAGGAAGGCGGTGCCCGCCTGCAAAACGGCACCATCGCCTATGTGATGACCCATAAGTTCTGGGCCCTGTACGAGACCCCGGCCAAGGATGGCAAGACAGCAGAATGCCCCACGGGCATGAACGACGGCCCGCGCGAGCAGTTCCGGACACTGTATGGCGACGGCAAGGGCCCGAAGAAGTACACCATTGTCGAAGCGCAGTTGAAGCGCGAAGGGGACCTGTGGCACCCGTCCACGACGCCGGAGCCGCCGCAGCTCAAGTTCAAGGAGGCCCAGGGCAAGGTGTCCTACGGCATGAACCTGGACGGTAAGATTGGGCCCAATGATTTCGAAAGCCCGGATGGTGTGCAGGGCGTCGACAATCAGCTGTATCGGGCGATTGGTTGTATTGGTAACTACCGGACCATGGGGACCATCAACCATTTCGAGGATTTGTTCATGAACAGCTATAACGATGCCCGCATCGTCATTGAGCTGACCCACGTGAAGAGCCTCGAAAACTCCGATGATGTGACGGCGAATATTTATCGGGGCAGCGACCGCATGGTGGCCGATTCCACCGGTGAGGGCTATCTCCCGGGCGGGACGCAGCATGTGGACCTGCGCTGGGGCAAACAATTTGTCTCCCACGCCAAGGGCAAAATCGTCAATGGTGTCCTGACCACCGATCCCATCGACCGGGCCGAGCTGCCGTGGGGTTCGACCTTCGGTACCCATGGCTATCATGTGTTCCGTGGCCTGCGCCTGCAGTTGAAACTGACCGACGGCACGGCCAAGGGAATGCTTGCCGGTTATGTGGATACCGATGCGTTCATTCATCATCTGAACACTTCCTGGTCGACTCATCACCACAGCTACGGGCAGCTTTCCTCTCAGTCCCTGTACCGGGAGATGAGTCGTTTGGCCGATGGTTACCCGGATGCCAAGACAGGGAAGAACACCGCCATTTCCTCGGCCGTGAATGTCGAGTTCGTACAGGTGTACCTGGTGAAGCCGGACGAAAAGAAGCAGCTCACCGCCAGCAGCAAGTAAGGTTTGTAACACTGTTACTGCGGAGCCCGTGACGACGGGGAGCCGTGTTCGCCAAAATTGACTGGGGGAAACCGGGGAAGTCTACTTCGTGGCCGAGAATCTGCTCGACCGGGATCCGCCGCTCATCGCCGGCTCCCTCTCCAGCGGCTTCTACCAGGGGGCAGGCCAATGCGCGCTTCTACGATCGCCTCGGCGGCATGCTCCGGCTCGGCGCGCGCTTCAAGTTCCAGGGGGAACGATGTATCCATTTTTGCCTGGGTAATCAGCAAGTTCATTCAAGGGGTCCGGCATACACTCGGCACTCATATAGAGGGGCTGAAACGGCGCAGCGGGGGTATGCCGGACACGAGGAATCTGTCGATCTGCAGGGGAATTGCGTGGAAGTAGAGGGGGTAGCGGCTGGTGAGCTCGATTATTAGTAATTTGGCGCCGTTGCGTCGGCAGCGAATCGCCCAAGGATTGCGCCGGGGCGCCACGGCCCTGCTGGCGGCCCTCGTGGTCGCCGGCTGTGCCGGGTCGCCGGAACCCCCGGTCGCCGGTGCCCCGCCGCGACTGCGTCTCATTACCACGCAGCAGTATGTGAACACGCTGTCACATATCTTCGGGCCCAGCGTCACCCTGGATATGAAGTTTCCGCCGCTGCAGCGGACCAGCGGCCTGCTGGAGAACGGGGCCGCGAGGGCGGGTGTTACCGCGAGCCAGCTCGAGCAGTTTCAACGTGCCGCCGCGGGCGTCGCGACCCAGGTGGTCAATGAAGGCCACCGGAGCTTCCTGATCCCCTGTAAGCCTGGTGATGAGAAGACGGCTGACAAGGCTTGTGCCACTGCATTCCTGACGCGCGTCGGGCGGCTCTTGCATCGGCGCGCGCTGACCGCTTCCGAAGTGGACATGTACGTCGGCCAGGCGGGTGCGGCAGCGGACCAGGTGAAGGACTTCTACACCGGCCTGGGTATTGCGCTGGAAGCGATGCTCATCAGTCCTGAAGTTCTTTTCATAGTGGAGAAGGGGGAGCCCGACCCGCAGCGTTCCGGCAAGCAGCGCCTCGACGCGTATTCGCTGGCGTCACGGCTGAGCTTTTTCTTGTGGGATGCGGGTCCGGACGATCACATTCTGAAGGCCGCCGCCAGCGGTGAGCTGCAAACTCCGAAAGGGCGTGCCCGCGTCGTCGACATGATGCTCGCGAGCCCGCGTCTCAAGGACGGCATGCGAGCCTTCTTCGACGACATGTTCGCCTTTGACGATTTCGACACGCTCTCGAAGGATCCAACCGTCTATCCGTCGTTCACCGGCGTGACGGTGGCCGACGCACGCGAGCAGACGTTGCGGACCGCGATCGATCAACTGATCGTGAAGAACAAGGACTACCGCGACCTGTACACCACGCGCTCGACCTTCATTTCACCGTCCCTGGCGGCCCTGTACAACCTGCCGGCCGTTCCGGGCTGGGAGCCTTACGAGTTTCCGGCCAACAGTCCGCGCGAAGGCATGCTGACGCAGATCAGCTTCCTCGCCGTGCACGCGCATCCGGGCCGTAGCTCGCCGACACGGCGGGGCAAGGCGCTGCGCGAGCTGCTGTTGTGTCAGACCGTGCCGCCGCCGCCGCCCAACGTGGATTTCTCGGCGCTGGAGAATCCCGACGCGCACTACAAGACGCAGCGCGAGCGGGTCGCGGTGCATCTGAAGAATCCGACCTGCGCCGGCTGTCACAAGATCATGGATCCGATGGGGCTGGCGCTCGAGAACTTCGATGGCGCGGGACGCTTTCGCGCCACCGAGGCGGGCGCGCCGATCGATAGGAGCGGCAGCCTCGACGGTAAGAAGTTTGCCGATGTCGCAGGTCTCGCCCAGGCGCTGCACGACAGTCCGGCGCTGCCGAGTTGTCTCGTCTCGCGCATGTACAGCTACGGCTCGGGCGGACCGACAGCGCCGTCCGATCGACCCCTGTTGCAATACCTGAACACCAGCTTCGCGGCGCAGGGCTACAAAATTCATGACCTGCTGCGGACGATCGCTCTTGGCACTGCCTTCTCGCAGGTCACCAGGAGCAAGAAGGGACCGGTCCCGGCGGACGACAAGGCGGACGGGACGCCCCCGCCCCGGACGCAGCAGACCACCCTGAACCTGCATTGAGTTCGCCACGGCACTTCCGGCAAGTGCGAGAGAGATGAACATGAGCAAGCTGAGCAGACGTCGTGTGTTACGCGGCATGTTGAATGGTAGCGCCGTGACGGTCGCCCTGCCTTTCCTGAATTGCTTTTTGAACAGCAACGGGACCGCGTTGGCGTCCGGGGCGGCGCTGCCGGTGCGCTACGGCACCTGGGGTTGGGGTCTGGGCATGAACTCGGGCATCTTCGTGCCGAAGAAGCTCGGCGCGGGTTACGATCTGCCGGAGGAGATTGCGATGCTGGCGCCGGTGCGCGAGCACATCAACCTCATCACCAACACGCAGGCCTTCCGGGACAATTACCAGAACCTGTGCCACTACACCGGCTGGGTGATCTCGCGCACCGGTTCGGCGCCGAAGGACAACAAGGACATCCCGGGCGAGACCATCGATGTCACCATTGCCAACCAGATCGGCCGCTCCACGCGCTTCAAATCCCTGACGGCGACCGCCACCGGCGACGTTCGCAGCACCTACAGCTACGACAACGTCAATACGCCGAACGCTCCTGAATGGTCGCCGCTGCAGTTCTATACGCGCCTGTTCGGGCCGGAGTTTCCGGACCCCAACGCGACCACGTTCACGCCCGATCCGCACGTCATGGCGCGCCGGAGCGTGCTGTCCGGAGTCATGGGACAGACGAAAGGACTCATGCGCGAAGCGGGCGCCGAGGACCGGGCCCGGCTCGACCAGTACTTCACCGGCCTGCGCCACCTCGAGCAGCAGTTCCAACAGCGCCTCGAGAAGCCGCAGCCGATTGCGGCCTGTCACCGTGTACAGGCGATCGACAAAGATCCCCCGATGGGTATGGACGCCGACGCGGTGGCGCTGCGCCACAAAATGATGACCGACCTGCTGGTCATGGCAGTGGCCTGCGATCAGACCCGCGTTTTCAACATGGCGTATTCGAATGCGTCGGCTGTGACCATCAAGCCGGGTTACGAAAAGCCGCACCATACGGACACGCACGAGGAGCCGGTGGATCAAAAGGTGGGCTACCAGCCGAACGCCTCCTGGTTCACGCGGCGTGCCATGGAGTCCTGGGGCTATTTCGTCGATGCGTTTGCGAAGATCAAAGAAGGCGATGGGACTTTGCTCGACAATGTCTTCATCTGCGCCACCACGGACCACGGGTACGCCAGGGTGCATTCGCTCGACGGCATGCCGCAGTTCACTGCCGGACGCGCGGGCGGCCGGGTCAAAACCGGCTTGCACATCGACGCCGCGAATACCGCCGGCACCCGGCTCGGCTACACGGCGCTGCGCGTCATGGGCGTAGACACTCCCTCGTGGGGCGTCAACAGCAACAACACGTCTAAAGAGCTCGGAGAACTGCTGGCGTGAGACTTCGAGTCCTGTTGAGCGCGGCGCTGCTCGCCGCTGTGAGCGCGGCGGCACACGCAGAGGTGGCTTCCTCTTCCCCGTATTGGCAGACGAAGGCCAGCACGGACCGGGAAGATTACCTTCGTGCGCCGATGCCCCCGGGAATCCAGGTGATCGAGACGGAGCTGGAGGGACCGGTATTCGCCGATGCGAGCGGCAAGACCCTGTATACCTGGGAATTGAAGAACCTGCGCAACGGCGACACCGGCGATCGCAAGAAGAGCGGCGTGTCCGCCTGCACGGACGAGATCTACAAGGAGACGTCCGGCCTGATGAGCCCCTATCCGCCGGGCTTCCTGCTGCCGGAGCTCGACAAGCGCCAGAGCTGCGACAAACTGTGGCCGCCGCTGGCCGCGGCCGCGGATTCCAAGCCGGTGGGGAAGTGGACGATCATCACGCGCAAGGATGGGTCGAAACAGTGGGCCTACGGCGACTTCCCCGTCTACACCTCGAGCCTCGACTTTCGGCCCGGCGATGTTCTGGGTGGCACGAAGATCGAGAAGGCAGGCGGATCCGGCGTGGCCCGGGTGCCCATCGGTCCGCCGCCCAATGTACCGCCGGAACTGGCGATAGCCGCATTCGTAACCGGCCACATGCTCGTGGACCACAAGAGCTACTCGGTCTACACCTCGGATGCCGATGCGCCGGGCAAGTCCAACTGCGACGATAAATGCCTGCAGGAATGGAGTCCCGTGCTCGCACCCGAAACCGCCCAGCCACAAGGCGAGTGGAGCGTCGTCGAACGTTCGCCGGGCATCAATCAGTGGGCGTACAGGAAGAAGCCGCTCTATACCTACATCAAGGACCCGCGCACCCGTAGCGTCATCGGTAGCGATGTGCCGGGGTGGCACAACGTCTACACCCAGCGGGCTTTGCCTCCACCGACCGGGTTCACTGTGCAGGACTCGCGCATTGGCCAGGTATTGGCTGACGCCCACGGCATGACGATCTACGGTTACAACTGCTCGGACGACGCGCTGGACCAACAGGCCTGCGACAATCCCGACGCACCGCAAGCCTATCGCCTGGCGATCTGCGGGAATGGCGACCCCAAGCTGTGTCGCGAGACATTCCCTTATGTGATGGCTCTGCCGGGCGTGAAGACCGACAGCCGGCTGTGGACCGTGATGGCGATCGACCCCAGCACCGGTCATCGCGCCGCGCCGAACCAGGGCGACGCGTTACACGTGTGGGCGTACCGCGAACGGCCGGTCTATACCTTTGTCAACGATCACAAGCCGGGGGATGCCAACGGCGATGCGTTCGGTGAGTTCAACGGTTATCGCAACGGCTTCAAGGCTTTCTGGTTGCGAGACGACTTTTTGGATAACGCGTTCAGACGATAACGCTGGAGCCCGACGTGACAGCAAGAACCCGTGCATTTCCGATGTTGCCCCGTGCACTCGTCGCGGCGACGACTGTCGCCCTGCTCGGCTCGATCTCCGGCATGCGCAGCGCGCATGCAACCCCGTCCTCCGAGGGTGACGCAGCGGTGAAAAATGGAACCATCGCCTACGTTCTGACGGACCGGTACTGGGCCGTCTATGAGACGAAGGACGGCAAGGCAGAGTGCCCGCAGGGAATGAACGATGGGCCACGCGAGCAGTTCAAGAAACTGTTCCCCGAGGGGAAAAAGCGCACCGTGGTCGAGGCCCAGCTCATGCGCGAGGGCAACCAGTGGCATCCATCGACTTCTCCGGAGCCGTTTCCCTTCCATGAGGCGCAGGGGAAGGTGTCCTTCGGACTCAACCTCGACGGCAAGGTCGGGCCCGCCGACTTCGAGAGCCCGGAGGGTGAGAAGGGCATCGACAACCAGATGTACCGCGTACTCGGCTGCATCGCGAACTACCGCAATTCCGGCACCATCTATCATTTCGAGAACGAGTTCATGCGTCGCTACAACAACGACCGCATGATCATCGAGCTGTCGGGCGTGGACAGCCTCACCAACGACAACGATGTGACGGTGACCACCTATCGCGGCCTCGACGGCCTCCTGACCGATGCCACCGGCAACGCCTTCATTGCGGGCGGCACGGAAAGGCTCGATCTGCGTTGGGGCAAGGAGTACATCCGCAAGTTCAAGGGCAAGATCGTCGACGGCGTTCTGATCACAGAGCCCATCGACACGATCGAGATCCCGTGGGGCGTGACGTTCGAGACCAGCGGCTACCAGGTCTTTCGCGGCATGCGGTTGAAGTTGAAGCTGACACCGAAAGACGCGCAGGGCCTGATGGCGGGCTATGTCGATGTCGACGCCTTTACGTACCACCTGAACACGTCCTGGTCGACTCACCATCACAGCTACGGCCAACTCTCTTCGCCCTCGCAGTATCGTGCAATGCGCCGCCTGGCCGACGGCTATCCCGATGCGAAAACCGGCACCAACACGGCGATCTCCTCGGCGGTCACCGTGAAATTCACGCAGGTGTTTCTCGAGCGCCCGCACGACACGATGGTGTCCAAGAATTAGATCCTCACGCGCGCGGCGCCTGCGAGCACGCAGGAATAGTCCGCGCGCGGCCCCACTCTTGAAACGATCATGCGCAAATCCGTTCCGTCGGGACGTCTTTGCAAAAAAAGATCGCCCACTCCCGGCTAGACTTCCTCCCGTAACGAGCGAATTACAACTTTCGCAACGGGGAGCTGCATGCTGGATTCCAGACACCGGGCCAATCACGCGGACCACGCGCTGGCGGCGCAAGATGTTCGCGCGGCGGTTCTCGAGCTAAGAATTCCAGAGCCTGCGGCCCGCGCGGGACAACCGGTCGATTTCAGCAAGTTGAAACTCTCCGCTCCCGGTGCCGTGCGCCGGCCTGCGGTCGCTGCCGTGGCCGACTCCATGCACGATCTTGCGTATGGGTTGATCCGGGTGTTGGACGACAACGGTGCGGCTATCGGTCCTTGGGTGCCCGAGTTGCCATCTGCGGCGCTCGCGGCAGGCCTGCGATCCATGCTGCGCACACGAGCCTTCGACGATCGCATGTACCGGGCGCAACGGCAGGGCAAGGCCTCCTTCTACGTGAAATGTACCGGGGAGGAGGCGATCGCCGTCTCCCAGGCGCTGGCCCTGGAAAACACCGACATGTTGTTTCCAAGTTACCGGCAACAGGGGCTGCTGATCGCCCGCGGCTACCCCATTCTGAAAATGATGGGGCAGGTCTATTCAAACACGCTGGACCCGCTGAAGGGCCGGCAGATGCCGGTGATGTACTCGAGTCGCGAGCACGGCTTCTTCTCCGTCTCGGGCAATCTGGGCACGCAGTTCATCCAGGCGGTGGGTTGGGCCATGGCCTCGGCGCTGAGCGGCGACAGCAGAATTGCGGCGAGTTGGATCGGTGAGGGCACGACGGCGGAAGGCGACTTTCACTACGCACTGACATTCGCTTCAGTCTACCGCGCGCCCGTCATTCTGAACGTCGTGAACAACCAGTGGGCCATTTCTTCTTTCCAGGGAATAGCCGGAGGAGAGGCAGCCCCGTTCGCCGCACGCGGGATCGGCTACGGTCTGCCGGCACTGCGGGTCGACGGCAATGATTTCCTCGCGGTCTACGCCGTCACCCGCTGGGCTGCCGCGCGTGCCCGCGCCAATCTAGGTGCCACATTGATCGAGCACGTCACGTACCGCTCGGAGGGTCACTCCACCAGCGACGATCCCAGTCGCTATCGAGCCGCGGACGAAGCAAGCAAGTGGCCGCTGGGCGATCCGATAGAGCGGCTGAAGAGACACCTGATTGCACGCGGCGAATGGTCGGAAGCGCGGCACGAGGCCTTGCAAAACGAAGTGAAGCAGGAAATCCGGGCACTGCAGCGCGAAGCCGAGGCAAGCGGCACTCTCGAAGCGAATACGACGCACAGTCCGAAAACCATGTTCGAGGACGTCTACAAGGACATGGACTGGCGGCTGCAGCGCCAGCGACAGGAAGCGGGTTTCTGACTCATGACGACCATGAGCATGATCCAGGCCGTGAATTCGGCCATGGCGGTAATGTTATCCCGTGATCCGAAGGTGGTCGTCTTCGGCGAAGACGTCGGCTACTTCGGCGGCGTGTTCCGTGCCACCGAAGGTTTGCAGAAAACCTTCGGCAAGAACCGATGCTTCGATACTCCAATCTCCGAGGGCGGCATCGTCGGCGCGGCGATCGGCATGGGCGCGTACGGAATGCGGCCGGTGGTCGAAATCCAATTTGCCGACTACATCTATCCTGCCTTCGATCAACTCGCATCGGAGGCGGCTCGCATTCGCTATCGCTCTGCGGGGGAGTTCACGGTACCCATTACCGTGCGATCTCCATACGGCGGCGGCATCTTCGGCGGTCAGACTCACAGCCAAAGCCCCGAGGGCCTGTTCACTCATGTCGTGGGTTTGAAAGTCGTGATCCCCTCGACGCCGTACGACGCGAAGGGCCTGTTGATCAGCTCCATCGAGGATGACGACCCGGTGATTTTCCTGGAGCCGAAGCGGCTCTACAGCGGTCCGTTCGAAGGTCACTCCGACGGTGCCGTGAAGTCGTGGTCCACGCATCCCGCCAGCGAGGTTCCCGAAGGTCACTACCGGGTGCCGCTGGGGCAGGCCGCAGTGGTGCGCGAAGGCGCAGAAGTTACGGTTCTGGCCTACGGAACGATGGTGCATGTGGCGCTCGCAGCGACGCGCGATAGCGGTATGGACGCCGAAGTGATCGATCTGCGCAGTCTGATTCCGCTGGACGTCGACACGATCGTGAAATCGGTCAGCAAGACGGGCCGGTGCGTCATCGTGCACGAGGCGACGCGCACCTCCGGCTTCGGCGCCGAGCTCGCCGCCATCGTGCAGAAGCACTGTTTTTTCGACCTGGAAGCACCGATCGAGCGCGTCACCGGTTGGGATACTCCTTACCCACACGCGTTCGAGTGGCAGTATTTTCCCGGTCCTGCCCGGGTGGCGGAGGCGATGCGCCAGGTGGCGGCGGGATAACTCATTGGGACAATACAGTTTCAAACTTCCTGACATCGGCGAAGGAACGGCGGAAGCGGAAATCGCCACCTGGCGCGTCAAAGTCGGTGATCGCGTCGCGGAAGATCAGCCGCTCGTCGACATGATGACCGACAAGGCCACGGTGGAACTCACGTCGCCGGTCGCCGGCGTCGTGCAAAGTGTCGCTGCCGCGGCAGGTCAGAAGGCGGCGGTCGGATCGGTCCTCGTCGTCCTTGAAACCGAAGGCGGGGAGGCGCTGCCACCGTCATCCGTTAAGGTGCAGTCTGCACCTGCGCGAGCGCAGCCGCAGGCGTCGGTTATGTCGTCTGCAACCGATGCACGCCAAGCAGTGGCTGCTGCAGTTGTACGCCCCGCGCTTGCCGCCGTGCGACCCGCGCGCGCCGCGGCGCCCCCAGCGGTGCGCCGCAGAGCCGAAGAGCTCGGTGTAAAGTTGCAGTTTGTCGAGGGCTCAGGCCCCGCCGGACGCATCAGTCACGCCGACCTTGACGCCTATCTCGCAAATAAATCTGCCGCGCCGGCGGGCGCAGCGGCTCGCATGGAGTATGCGCGACGCTCCGGAGTCGAGGAAATTCCGGTCATCGGACTGCGTCGGCAGATCGCGGAGCGAATGCAACTCGCCAAGCGCCAGATACCGCACTTCTCCTACGTCGATGAAGTGGACGTAACGGAGCTTGAAGAGCTACGCGCTCATCTCAACGCTTCCAGGAGCGCCGACCAGCCGAAACTGACCGTGCTGCCGTTCATCATGCGCGCCATGGTGCGCGTCCTGCTGGAATTCCCGCAGATCAATGCAACCTACGACGACGAGGCGGGCGTGGTGCGCCGACACGCACCGATTCACATGGGTATTGCAACTCAAACACCGAAGGGACTGATGGTCACGGTGGTGCGCCACGCGGAGGTGCGGGATCTGTGGAACAGCGCGGCCGAGGTCGCGCGGCTCGCGAGCGCGGCGCGAGAGGGGAAAGCGACGCGAGAAGATCTCACCGGCTCGACCATTACGCTCACCAGCCTGGGGCCGCTCGGCGGCCTCGTGACCACACCGGTCATCAATCGCCCCGAAGTCGCCATTGTCGGTCCTAACAAAATAGTCGAGCGAGCGGTCGTGCGTGCCGGTCAGGTCGCCGTGCGCAAGGTGATGAACCTGTCTTCATCGTTCGATCACCGGGTCGTTGATGGCATGGACGCCGCTGAGTTCATCCAGCGAATTCGCACGGTACTCGAGCACCCGGCGACCTTGTTCATCTGAAGCTGTTGCATGGAAAAGTCGCTGCAGACGCGGATGTTGGTAGTGGGCGGTGGGCCCGGCGGCTACGTCGCCGCGATTCGCGCGGGCCAGCTGGGCATGGACGTCACGTTGGTCGAGGCGGATCGGCTGGGTGGAACCTGCCTGATACGTGGCTGTATTCCCTCGAAGGCACTCATTCACGCCGCGTCGACCTTCGCGACCCTCCGCGAGGCGGCCGGCCCGGGCAAGCTCGGGATATCCCTCGCCTGTGAGCCGAAGCTGGATCTCAGTGAGACGGTCCGTTGGAAAGACGGCATCGTCAAGCGCCTGAACGAAGGGGTTGCGAGCCTTCTGCGGCGGGCGAAGGTGCGCGTGGTCTGCGGCTGGGCACGATTCTCCGACGGCAAGACCTGTGTAGTCGATACTGCGGAGGGACCGCTTACTATCACGGCGGAGCACGTCGTTCTCGCCACCGGGTCCGAGCCGGTCGAGCTCCCCGATCTTCCCTTCGGTGGGCCCGTTATTTCCTCAACCGAAGCCCTGTCGCTCAGTCACCTGCCACGCAAACTTGCAGTCGTCGGCGCGGGGTATATCGGCCTCGAGCTCGGCTCGGCGTACCGCAAGCTCGGCGTCGCTGTCACGGTAATCGAAGCACAGGATCGCATCCTGCCGCTCTACGACGAGCAGCTGGTCAGGCCGGTGGCTCGTTGGCTCGAGCGTTCGGGTGTGAGCGTCCACCTGGGTGCGAAGCTCAAAGCGTTTGAATCCGGCACTCTCGCCATCGAAACTCGGGGCGGCAAGCTCCTGGAAGTAGGGGCTGACACCGTGCTCGTCACCGTGGGCCGTCGGCCGCGAACGCAGGGCTGGGGTCTCGAGTCCATGGGCGTCGATATGAACGGTCGCTGCGTGCGTATCGATGACCAGTGCCGTACCTCCATGAAGAACGTGTGGGCGATAGGCGATCTCGTCGGTGAGCCGATGCTCGAGCACAAGGCCGCGGCCCAGGGCGAAATGGTGGCGGAGGTCATCGCGGGGCGCCGTCGACGGTTCGATCCGGCAGCCATACCGGCGGTCTGTTTCACCGAGCCGGAGATCGTGAGTGTTGGGATCCTGCCGGGCGACGCCGCTGCCACCGGCACGGAGGTGATTACCGCCGTGTTTCCATTTTCGGCCAACGGTCGGGCGCTCTCCATGGAAGCCGGCGAAAGCGGCGGTTTCGTTCGCGTGTTGGCGCGCAAGGGCGATCATCGCATCCTTGGAGTGCAGGCCGTCGGTGCGCACATTGCGGAACTCTCCGGGGAATTCACGCTGGCCCTCGAGATGGGTGCGACCCTGGAGGATGTGGCCGGCGTCATTCACGCACATCCGACTTTGTCGGAAGGCTTTTTCGAAGCGTCTCTATCCGGCCTGGGGCACGCCATTCACGCATGAGGCGCGAGCACACATGAAGGTCCCCGGCCTGGACAAAATCGACCTGAGAATTCTGGCGGCGTTGCAGGAGGACGCATCGCGCTCGGCCGCCGAAATAGCCGAGGCCGTCGGCTTATCGCAGTCACCCTGTTGGAGGCGAATCCACCGCTTGCGGGAAGAGGGCTACATCTCGAAAATCGTGGCGCTCCTCGATCGTAAGAAACTCGGTCTGCGGGCGCAGCTGTTCGTGCAGGTGAAGGTCACGAGCAACGACCAGGCGAGTCTCGCCGAGTTCGCGCAGGCCATCCGCGAATTTCCCGAGGTGATGGAATGCCACGTCATCCTGGGCATGTTCGATTTTCTGCTGCGAGTCGTCACCAAGGATATGGACGCCTACGAGAAGTTCTACTTCGAGACGCTGTCGCGCGTCCCGAATATCCGCGAGGTGAATTCGTTCGTCGCCGCGACGGAAGTGAAATCGACGACGGCTTTCCCGATGCGCCGTTGAGATGGCTACGAATTTCACCCCACTCGGCCCGTTTGCATGAATCATGCACATTGCGCCGGTGCACAGCGCGTTTCAGCGAAAATATTTCCGTGAGGCGGGTGTAGGCTGCCGATCCACTCTGCCGCCCGCGTCATTTTCGGTCCGATGAAGGAAGGAATCATGACTGACAAGATTTCACGCCGCGCCGTCCTGTTGCGTGGCTTGCAGGTTCCCGCTGCCGGTGCTTTTCTGTTGGGTCTCGCGAGTTGCGGAACGGGAGGCGAGCACAGTTCGACCACGGCGGGCGGCACTGTTTGTGCCGATCCTAACGCCATGACCGATGCGGAACAGAGCACTCGCAAGGGCGTCGGCTATACCGAGGCTTCACCGAATCCGCAGACGGTCTGCGGTGGCTGCGCGTTCTTTCATCCTGCCGCGACGGGCGGACAGTGCGGCACATGCGACGTGCTCTCGGGCGCGGCGGTGAACAGCCACGGTCATTGCAATTCGTGGAGCGCGAAGGCTTGAGCTGCCGGTTTCCTGCCAGGCGGATCCTGACTGCAACCGCGCTGGTCGTTTTCCTCGGCACGGCTCCCGTCGCGGCTGTTGTCGCTGCGGAATCGGCCGCCGCGACGATGGAACGCGGGCACTACCTGGCGACTGCCGGGAATTGCACGAGTTGCCATACGCGCGAGGGAGGACAGCCGTTCACCGGCGGTCTCGCGTTCGCCACGCCATTCGGCACCCTGTACTCGACCAACATCACGCCGGATGTCGATACCGGCATCGGCAAATGGTCCGAGCAGGAATTCGCCCGCGCTATTCGTGCCGGCGTGCGCCCGAACGGCGAACATCTCTACCCCGCGTTTCCTTACCCGGCGTTCACGAAGCTGACCGATGAGGACGTCGCGGCGCTATTCGCGTATTTGAAGAGCCTGGCGCCGGTGAAGTATGCGGCTCCGGCCAACGAGCTGCGCTTCCCGTTCAACCAGCGCTGGACGCTGGGAATGTGGAAAATGCTCTATTTTCTGGAGGGGCGCTTCACGCCGGACGTAGCGCGCTCGGCCGAATGGAATCGCGGCGCGTACCTGGTGGAAGGGCTGGGCCATTGCGGTGCCTGTCACTCGCCGAGGAATTTTCTGGGTGCGGAGAGCTCGGACCTGGCGATGAGCGGCGGCGAGTACTCGGACAAGGTTGCCGAGGGAACCGTGCGCTCCTGGTCGACACCGAATCTGACGGCGGCACCGGATGGCCTGCACTCATGGCCGGTCGAGGACCTCGCCGCCTACCTCAAGACGGGCAGGAACACGTTCGCGGAGACGTATGGCCCGATGAACGAGGTCATCATGAACAGCACGCGGCATCTCAGCGATGCCGATGTGCACGCGATGGCCACCTATCTCAAAGGCCTGCCCGACAACAAGGTAAAGGTGCCTGCGAACGCGAATGCCGACGTTCTGCAAGCCGGAGAGACGCTCTACAACGTCCATTGCGGGACCTGTCATCTGCCCACGGGTCTGGGTGGGGATGCCGAAAGCTCGGGTGCACGGCTGGCGGGCAACCCGGTGGTCCAGGCAGGCAATCCCGCCTCCCTGATCAACATCATTCTCTATGGTCCGCAGTTGCCCAACCCGCCGCTGCCGAAGCGCTGGAAGCTGATGGAAGGGTTCGGTGACAAGCTGGCCGACGACGAAGTCGCTGCACTCGCAAGCTTCCTGCGCAGCGCCTGGGGCAACGTCGGCGGAGCCGTGAGTACGGACCAGGTCGCGAAGCAGCGCTAAGCATCCGATGAAGAAACTGATCTGGGTTCTCGTTGCCGCCATTGGCGCATTCGCACTCGGAGGGCTCGCCCTCCATCGCGGCGAATCGATCAACGCCCTGTGGATCGTGGTCGCGGCCGTGTGCGTCTACACGCTTGGCTATCGCCTCTACAGCGCGTGGATTGCCGCGAAAGTGCTGGTGCTGGACCCTACGCGCGTCACGCCGGCAGTGCGTCTCAACAACGGCCGTGACTTCGTGCCGACGAATCGTTGGGTGGTATTCGGCCATCACTTCGCGGCGATCGCTGGACCCGGGCCGCTGGTCGGACCGACGCTCGCCGCGCAGTTCGGTTACCTGCCCGGCACACTGTGGATCCTCGTGGGTGCGGTACTCGGCGGTTGCGTTCAGGACATGGTGGTGTTGTTCTTTTCGACCCGTCGCGATGGACGCAGCCTCGGCCAGATGGCGCGCGACGAGCTCGGACCCATCGGCGGATACGCAGCGATGGTCGGTACGCTGATGATCATGATCATCCTGATCGCGGTCCTTGGCCTCGTGGTCGTCAACGCGATGAAGCACAGCCCCTGGGCCACCTCCACCGTGTGTGCAACCATTCCGATTGCGCTCCTGGTCGGCCTGTACATGCGCAACATCCGTCCGGGTCGTGTGCTCGAGGCCTCGTGCATCGGTACGGCACTACTGTTGCTTGCTGTTGTCGGCGGCGGTGCAGTTGCTGCCCATGAAGGACTGCGCACCTGGTTTGACCTCGACAGCATCACCCTGGCGTGGCTCGTCATTGGATACGGCTTCACCGCCGCGGTGGTGCCGGTGTGGCTGCTGCTGGCGCCGCGTGACTACCTGTCGACGTTTCTGAAACTCGGCACCGTGAGCCTGCTGGCGATTGCGGTCGTGGTCATGCGACCCGAGATCAGGATGCCGGCGGTCACACAATTCATCGACGGCTCGGGGCCGATCTTTGGCGGCGCGCTGTTTCCGTTCGCGTTCATCACAATCGCTTGTGGCGCCATCTCCGGCTTTCACGCGCTCGTGTCGAGCGGCACGACGCCGAAGCTCATCACGAATGAAGGCGACATACGCATGATCGGCTACGGCAGCATGATGCTGGAGTCGGGCGTCGCCATCATGGCCCTGATCGCGGCCACCATGCTGCAACCGGGTGTCTTCTTTGCAATCAACAGCGCTCCGGGCGGCGCCGGCGCGACTCCGGCGGCCGTCGTGGCCACGATATCGAGTTGGGGGTTCCCTCTCACTGTAGAGACGATGCAGACCCTCGCCGCACAGATGGGCGAAGCTACGCTGTTCGCCCGCACCGGCGGCGCGCCATCCCTCGCGGTCGGCATGTCGAGTATTTTCGGTTCCGCGTTCGGGCAGGGAATGATGGCGTTGTGGTATCACTTTGCGATCATGTTCGAGGCGGTCTTCATTCTCACGACCCTGGACGCCGGTACCCGGGTGGGGCGCTTCATGCTCCAGGATGCGCTGTCGGGCGTCTGGCCCGCGATGGGCCGGACTTCATGGTACCCATCGGTGCTGGTCACCAGCGCCCTGATCGTCGCCGGGTGGGGATACTTCCTGTACATCGGCGTCGTCGACCCCAACGGCGGCATCAATATCCTGTGGCCGCTGTTTGGCATTTCCAACCAACTCCTGGCGGGTATTGCCCTATGCATCTGCACCGGCATCCTGGTGAAGCAGGGCAAACTGGGCTACGCGTGGATAACCGGTGCCCCGTTGGCCTGGCTCGCCATCGTGACCACGGTCGCCACCTGGGAGAAGGTCGTCTCCGGCGACGTCCGCATAGGCTTTCTGGCTGCTGCCGACCAGACCGCGGCTCAGTTGGCCGCCGGGACGTTGCCCGCGGCACAAGCCGCCGTCGCCCCACAACTCATCTTCAATCAACGCCTGGATGCGCTGCTGTCGGTGGTACTGGCGGTGATTCTGTGGATCATCATCGTGGATACCGCTCGCGTCTGCGCACGCTTCGTACGCGGGATACCAGTCCCGGCTTGACTCGGGACCCCACTCCAGGGTTTACAGTTCAGCTGTAAACTGGAGCGCATGCGTATGGAATCACTCACGATCCCGCCCGCGCCGGCCGCAGGCTCTGCCGGCTCCCTCTTCACCTGCCCCATGCACCCCGAGATACGACAAGCGGGTCCGGGGAACTGTCCGATCTGCGGCAGGTCGGATCACAATCGATGCATTCCACGCGTTCCTCGCGGTCCAATCACACTGTGTTCCCGCTGATTCTGGTAGCGCCGGCCCTCCGCACTAAGCACACAAGTGGGCAAGGAATATGGACGATCCGGTTATCGATTCCTAAGGGTCTCTCGTGAAACTGCTGCTTGGTCGGCCTGATGTATGCCGACCCAGTGAGCAGGGGCTGGTTTGACGCCCGGGCGGTCGTCGGGCGTCTCCCTTCGTAGCGCGCCCTCAACCAAGCCTCAACCTCGGATCGCCGCCATGCAATCACCCGATCCGTCAGCTCCGTCGGCTCCGGAAACGCTTTAGCCCGGCGAAGCCGCCACAGCGTTGGCTTGCTATTCCTCAGCAGTCGGCACACGTCGTTAACCCGAAGAAGCTGCAGCGCATCGAGGACCCCTTCGCCATTCGCCCGCAGTTCGCAGGTCGGACTTATTTCCTTTTCTTCCAGATACTTGCATCTATTACTCGTTATAAGGTACGCAAGCGCAATGCTGACCGACTGCCGGGCTGCATCGACCGGCTTAGGTACAGGGGCGAGCGCTTTCTCGCAGCACACCGGCGGTTTGATGGCTGGAAGTCCGACTACGTCGGTATCGCACCGAGCATCGGGTCAGACCTGCGAACCGAACTGCAAGGACGTGATGTAATCGCACAGGACCTCGACGAACTGACCCGCAATCTATAGCCTATGACAACCTTCACTTCCGACAATGACCTGCGAGTCGCTTTGATCGGATTCGGTCTTGGCGCCGCCTGTTTTCATGCACCGCTGATAGCCGTTACCCGGGGAATGAGGTTGGCAACGGTCGTGACGGGCGATCCTGTCCGTCGTGCCCAGGCGCTACGTGAACATTCCGGGGTTTACGTGGCGGCCGACGCAGACTGGGTGTGGCGAAACGCCGCCGATCACGATTTGGTGGTCATCTCAACGCCCAATCGTACGCACGTGCCGTTGGCATTGGCGGCGCTCGCCGCCGGTCTTCCGGTCGTGATCGACAAGCCGTTCGCGCCGACTGCAGTCGAGGCACGTCGCGTCATCGAGGCGGCGCGCCCAAGGCGGCTTTGGGTGAGTGCCTACCACAATCGACGGTGGGACAGCGAGTATCTGACACTGCGCGGTTTGCTCGAACGCGACCTGCTCGGGCGGGTGCTTCGATTCGAATCCCGACTGGAGCGCTGGCGGCCGGCGCCGAAAGGCGGTTGGCGAGAGCGGGGCGCACCGGAGGAAGCCGGTGGGCTGCTCTACGACCTTGGGAGCCATCTGATCGACCAGGCCTTGCACCTATTCGGCCCCGTGAGCGAAGTCTATGCGGAACTCGACTGCCGCCGCGCTGGCATGGAAACCGATGATGACGTGTTTGTTGCGCTGAAGCATCGCAACGGCGTGCGTTCGCATCTATGGACGAGTTACGTGGCGGCACTGCGCGGTCCGCGTCTGAGGGTGTTGGGCGATCGCGGGGCGTTCGTGAAACAGCATGCTGATTTGCAGGAAGCCGCGTTGCGCGCGGGGATGCGCCCAGACCATGCTGGTTGGGGTGAAGAGCCGGCGGAGCAATGGGGAATTCTGAGTGATGGCGACCGGGAGCAATCGATCAGAAGCGAGCCGGGCGCTTATCAGAGTTTCTATGCGCAAGTGGCTACGTCCCTGCGCGACGGCGTGCCACCGCCTGTGGATCCAGACGATGCGGTCGCAGGTCTTGAAATCATCGAAGCTGCGCAGCGCTCTGCGAGGCAGCGGAGCGTAGTGAGTCTCGTCTAACAGCTTCTCCATTAGCTGGCGCAGGATCATTCAAAGGTTGGAGTGTTGGCTTGGCCATCGCGGGTCCGCGCCATAAAAATATCTGATCAATGAATACGTTAGAACGAAAAATCTCCGTCGCTCCCATGATGGACTGGACGCACTAAGTCCAATTTTGCCAAGGAATCAAGAGGTTGGCCCTGTCGAAAAAGCCGTGTCTCCTATATGTCTCCGTGCGCCGGTGAAAACCGACGAGGTGTAGTGAATGAAGGAGTCGCACGCTGAAGGGCTAGCCACCCACACCGGCCCCGAGTCATGCATCGGTGTCCGCGAGGGCGCAGGTGAAACGTTGACAGCGGTACGTGCAGGCCGGGTATTGAGCCGCGAAATTATAGGACCCGTCGCAAGACGGGCTACTCCGAGGTGCCGACGCCGTGGAGATAGGCGGAAGGCAAAAGCGCGGGCATCGCCATGCCGGCCTATTGCCTGCTCCTGCCCGCGTGAAGGGGCGGCGCGTTTACGACGACGACGCCGTGCGGCGCGTCGATGGCTTGCGATTTGCCCAGAAGGCGGGCTTCTCGCTGAAGGAAATTAAGATGCTATTCCATGGGTCGGGTTCCAAGAGCACGCTCAGTGCGCGCTGGCAATCGATGGCTCGCAAGAAGTTGGTGGAACTCGACGTGTTGGCGGCTCGTGTTGTGCGCATGCGGCAGGCCCTCGAGCTTGGGCTGCAATGTGGCTGCGTTCGAATCGAGGATTGCCCCCTGTCTGCGGCGGACATACCAACTCTCAGAACTCCGCCCGAAAAATCTATTGGCGGCTGCGGATGCTAGTCTTAAAAACGGTGGCGCTCTTCATTTTAACGGCGCTCGCTGAAATCGTGGGCTGCTATCTGCCTTTCGTCTGGTTGCGACAGCACGGTTCACCCTGGCTACTGGTTCCGGCCGCCTTAAGCCTGTCTTTGTTTGCTTGGCTGCTGACGTTACATCCAGCGGCGGCGGGGCGCGTATATGCCGCCTATGGCGGCGTCTATATCGCGGTCGCACTCGTTTGGCTTTGGCGAGTCGACGGCGTCTCACTTACGCGGTGGGATATCACCGGCGCGGCAGTCGCGCTCTTCGGTATGTCGATCATCGTGTGGGGCGGTTGGCGCGCCTGAGTTGCAGGCGCGCAGTGGACAGGGCGGCGATGCGTTGCGGATAGAGACCTTGGATCAAGACGAACCGATTGTGCTTTTGGCGCAGAATCAAAAGATCCGACGCTAGCTTACCTCATCCTCAGTTTACGCACGATGGTCATGCATTCGATGGTAGTTCACCGCCCGCGGAATAGCCGGAAAGGGCGCGCGGTCGCTCGTCGCACTCGGTTGGATTGTACGAGCTGCGCGACCGCGCGCTGAGAGATCAGTAGATCTTGTCGCCCTTTTCCACCACGAAGGGCGATGGCGGCGCGGAGACTCCGTTCACTGAGGTGCCGCCGTTGTGGATGGCCGCAAACCATGGCTGCATGCTTTGGGGGAAGCCGAGCATCGGCTTCGTCAGCGCATCGAGCCGGCCAAGCTCCTCGACCGAGAGTTTGACGTCGAGGGCCTTCAGGTTGTCCTCGAGCTGTGCGAGTCGTCGCGCGCCGATTATCGTCGAAGTCACGCCGGGCTGCCCCTGAACCCAGGCCAGCGCGACGCGCGCGACCGTGCTCTCGTGCGCCTTGGCGATGATGTCCAGCTCGTCCACGATCGCGTAGGTCTTCTCGGTGAGGAAGGTATCAGCGATGAAGCCCCGATCTGGCTTGATCCGGCCGGCATTGTGTCGCGTGTATTTGCCGCTGAGCACGCCGCTCTTGAGGGGCGACCACGGCGTAATGCCGACGCCCAACTCGAGAGCCATCGGCACGAGCTCTTGCTCGACGGTGCGCTCGAGCAGCGAGTACTCGATCTGCAGTCCGATGAATGCGGACCAGCCGCGGAAGCGCGCCGTAACGTTCGCCTCGGCGATCTTCCACGCGGGTGTGTCGGAGACGCCGAGGTAGCGCACCTTGCCGGAGCGAACGAGATCCTCGAGAGCGGCCATCGTCTCTTCGATCGGCGTGTGCACGTCCCAGTTATGCAACCAGTACAGGTCGATGTAGTCCGTCTGCAGGCGGCGTAGCGAGTTTTCGCACGCCGCAATGATCGACTTCCGGCCAGATCCGCCGCCGTTGGGATCCCCCGGGTATAGATTGCCGCTGAACTTCGTGGCGATGACGAGCCGGTCGCGCCGAGCGCTGTGGCACCCCACGTGGTCGCCGATGATCTTTTCGGAATGACCTCTCGTGTAGAAGTTTGCGGTATCGATGAAATTGCCACCGAACTCGATAAAGCGGTCGATGATCTGTTGAGACTCCTCGACGCTGGAGCCCCAGCCGAGGTCTTCACCGAAGGTCATCGCGCCGAGACAGAACGGGCTCACACGCAGCCCTGAACGGCCGAGGGTAATATAGTGATCGAGGGGCATGGTGCTCTCCGAGTGGGTATTATGGTACAATTCTGCGCTAGTTCCGAGTGACGATAGTTTACTATTAAACGAATAAATAGCAAGAGCCCATGCCTAAAATCGATGTCGGAAAGATTTGGTCCCTCAATTACCGGCTCTTGATGTCGGTGATCACCAGCGTCGCGCCTGACATCAGCGAGCTCGGGCTGGAGACGAAGGAGCTGTTCGTGCTCGCCGAGGTGGACGTGTACCCGCACCCCGCGGAACTGGCCGGCGTCCTCAGCATGCCGAAGCCCACCGTGACGATGTACGTCAAGCGGCTCGAAGCTGCGGGCTTTCTGCGCCGTGAAATCGATGGCGCGGATCTGCGTCGCCACCGGCTCATCCTTACACCCGAGGGGCGCAAGACGATGGCGCGCGGGCTTGCGCTCCT
>JAQGOG010000131.1 GCA_028293765.1 Gammaproteobacteria bacterium | reverse complement strand
ATCAGTGATGCAAGCGGGTTCGAGGCTCTGGACGCGACACAACTCGTCAAACATGCTCGTCGTCGCGGTAGCGCACATGCATGGCATGTCGATTACGATCGACAACGCACATCCGGGTTGCGTGATTCGATGCGCCTTCAGCGCCGGACGTAGTACGGCGCGGGAGCTAGCCAAAGAGCTCACAGCCTATGCGCGCAAGAAATGCCGCAAGCGTGGCTACCTTCCCCTCATGCCGACGGACAAGCCGCTTGTTTGGAAGTCCCCGTGCCCACAAGGCCAGCTTCGGAAGCTGCGAGCAGGCCCAGGGCCGACCAGTCGAGCGCGGGCAATGCGCCTGCAACCATGGCGACGAGACGCTCGTGTATGAGGCTCGCTGCGGGCATCGGAACCGCCTCACGTTCGGCTTCCGCAAGCGCGAGCCGAACATCTTTGACGGCGAGGGGCACCGTCATCCCCGGCGGGCTGTAGCGCTCGTCGACGATTTTGACGCCGTACGTCTTGTGCACCTTGAGTGCGAACAGCGAACCCGTGAGAACGTCGAACGCGACATGGGCATCGACGCCACTCTTGCGCAACAGGGCGATGACTTCGCCCATGCTTTGCAACCTGACAGGAAGCGAGGTCACCGAGTTTGAATGCGCCTGTTGCCCCCGCGCTCGCGGGGCGCCTCATGGAAGCTTCGCTGCGATCGTGGACCATAACCTGGTAACCGTCGGCAATGAGGCTGGCGGCGTAAATTTCGCCCATCCGTCCGAGCCCGAGACGCCGACGCGGCGGACCGGGGGCTCCATGCTCGGGTTCTGTTCGGGCACATGCTCCGACACCGGCGAAAGTTGCAGCGTTGTCGAGACAGGGTCAGTGGGTGGTGAATTCATCGGACAAACTCGATCGCTCATGCTGAGATTTGTGCCGGTGAGGGCATTGCCACACTGGCTTGGAATCTCGGCCGGCCTCGTCTGACGGCGCCCATCGATGTTCAGAAACGGAATCACGATTGTAACCGGGGATTCGGACCCAGAGTGCTTACGGACCTACCGCCGCCGCTCAAACCTTAAGAAAACAGGCGTTTCTCATCGAACGGCACCTGATCGCGCATGACGTAGTAGCAGGCGCGCGCAATCTTGTGCGAGAGCGCCTTCATGGCCAGGATCGGGTGACGCTGAGCGGCCTTCTTCTCGTAGAAGCGTCTGGCCGCCGGCAGGTACTGGATCGCGAAGTGCGCAGCCTCAAAGAACGCCCAGGCCAGATACGGGTTACCATATTTGATGTTGCCTTCGCCTTTTTTCTTCCCGTTGCTGGTTTTCTTGCTGTCCACACAGCGGCAATAGGAGGCGAAGTGCCCGACATTCTCAAAGCGTTTCAGTTCACCGGTTTCCAGCACAATGGTCCAAGCAATCACCGGACCGATGCCGGGCACGCTGAGCAGGCTTCCATATTCAGGCATGGGTTTTAGCGCTTTGGTCACGGTGTCCTCAATACGCTCGATATGAGTACTGAGCGTTTTGATGGCGGCCCGGTGCGCCCTGATGCCCAGTGCCACGTTGTCATTAACAAGTTCCGGCCACGGCATCTTGTTGGTCCCCAGGATCGCTTTGCTGGGCAATCTCACAGCGGTGTGCCGCCACACTGTGCTCTGCGTGCTCAACACGTGCGTAGCGCGCTGCTGAACCAGGCGCCGGCGTTCACGCAGCAGGTCGCGCACCGCGCGTTGTTCCTTGGGGTAAATGTAGCCTCTGGGCAGGATACCGAGCCGCATCAGGTGCGCAAGCCAGAACGCATCGTGTTTGTCGTCGGTATGCTTGAGCCCTTCGTACTGCTTGACCTTGCTGGTGTTGACCAGCATCACCGGATAGCCCGCCTCCATGAGACCATCGACGAGCCAGTACCAATTGAAAGTACTCTCCACAGCAATGCCGGTAATGTCAGCTCGATAGGGCTCAAGAGTTTTGAGCGTCACCGACAGGTCGTTGGGTAATCTTTTCTCGAGAACGCGCTTGTCTTGTTCGTCGATGATCGAAAGAAAATGATGTTCACCGTCCGGGGAGACACCAGAACCCCGATTTTCAAGAGCAACTCGTTGGCGATACGTTCCTCGCCCCAGGAAGGATTCTCATTCGCCATCCGCCGAATCAGCGCGTGTAGCTGAAGGGGAATCGGCGGTCGGCCGGGGCGGGACTTCAGCCCCAGAACAATTTCCATCCGGCTCGGTGCCAGCCAATCAACGTCTCGGGGCGAACCACCACCAAAGCGTCCCGCCAATTGAAGCATCGTGACACCAGCGTCAGCCCAATGCGCGTCACCAAGTCGATCCGGCGAGGCGTGGCGCCACGCTCGATATAAAGCGCCAGCTGGCGCCGCAGAAACAGGTTCTCGGCTTTGATCGACCGATTCGATCGCACTGCGAGCCGCAACCACCAAAGAGTCTCGCAGACCAACCGAATTAAGATCTCAGCCACGCTCAGTATGGCGGCATCATGCCATACGAGTCACACGGTCTCCGCGATTGACTGGTCGGCAGCCGTACCGATTAATTGCGGAGCACAGGTCTTCGCCGAGTCTTTGTCCACACCAGCCACACGCGCCTTGTTCACGGTCAATGTTCCGCGAGCGGGGGCGAAATTCAACATCACGCGTGCGACCTGCTCAGAGGGACGCACGCCCGTGAAGAATCGGGACTCGTCAAGTTGCCCTGCGCCGCGCACCAGTCTGCATGGATTGCTGTAATAGGCACGCACGAACTGGATGACCTTGCGGTAGCAAATCTGCGGCCCGCTCTCAATGTGTGGAAATTTCGGCGCGGCCGGACTTGATCGAGGTCCATGTCTGCCAGGTCTCACCGATATATGGCGTCTATCGAGATTATAACGTCAATCGATTGGCGCCATAAGGGGCTCGCGCGCATCGTTCAATACCACGCTGGTCATAACTGTTTCGGAGATCGCTCATGGGAGTTTTCGATCCGGCCTTAGAAGCCGTTCTGATGGTCACCACGGCACTGTTCGTCAAGACAATCCGGGAATCGCGAGGCAAAAGATGAACGGCGCCACGATGGCGGCCAGAGACTGGTCCTGGGCCGGTGGCGTCGACAACTATCGCGCGCTGCGCGCCGTGGCCGAGCGTCACGATCGGCATTTCTTCCAGGAAGCCGACCGGCTCTGCCGCGAGGCGGGTATCGCCGGCTACAACGGCTGCTGCCTGCACAACGCGCTGCTTGATGAGCGGACGCGCCGACCCACTAGGTGCTGACTTCTATCCCCTTCAACAATGGCTATTGTCAAAGGAGAATTTCGATGAAATTCGACGAACGCTGGAAAGAGTTCCTGAAGACTGCCGAGAAGCCAGAGCAATTTGACGACGGCGACCGGCTAGTGGCTCATATGGGCTACGTTTGGGGCGTGCGCGGCTGGGGCGCGCAAGTCACCGACTTTCGCAAACTTCATCGCGCGCGGTGGTTGATTCGCGAGGACTTCGCGCGTCAATCAGGATGAGAGGCTCGATGTGAAGGGATCACGCGGCCTCAAGATCATGGCGCTGTTGATTGTCGCTTACAAGCCCTGCCCTTTCCGTGAACCTTCGAGCGTAGCGGACATTTCTGCCACCGCTGCCCTATAGGCCTGTTCGGCGGGAATCTCCGCTGCCAGCTTGGCATGTGCTTGACGGCGTGCCCCACGTTGCTGGTTCGCTTGACGGGCGCGCAAATCCTCAATCACTGGCCGCAGCGTAGCGGCGCGTGCTGGCCGGGCTTCGATCAGTACTTCCAGGTCGGCGATTTCGGCGGCGGTCGCCTCGAGCTCTGGATTCACCCCTCCGCGATCTGGATGCTCTCGTTGCGGGCTCAACCGCGCATCAGCTCGCACGCATGCTCAACCGCCGCAGCGCAAGGAGTTCGCGCTGCACGGGCTCCAAAACGATATCCTCGGCCAGGGAGCGAGAAATACAACTGGCGACCGGGCATGCGGCTTCCCCGCCCTGCGCGTGAGTGCTGCACGTGTAGTGCGATCCGTCTTGCCCGTGGCTATGAACTGACCTCCACAGTGCTCGCACACGAGCAGCCCAGACAGGACGGGATGCAAAGCATCAAGCGCTCAAGCAAGAACGCGAAAGAGCGCGCGAGCTTCGGCGCGAGATCGCGTCGCTACGCGCCGACGTGCAGAGGTTGAGCTCGATCAACGAGGTCCTGTTGGCTGAGAACGCGGCGCTGCGGTCGAGGCTCGGTGATCAGAAGGTGGTGGCGCTCAAGAGCCCAAAGATGGCGCCCCGAGCGCCTCTTGCCGGTGAGCCGGGGGCCTAACGGCCGTCCAAAGCGTCCCAGGCAAGTTGCTCCAGGCGGACCGTTTCCACAAGAAGCGGTCATCCGCGGTGACGCTCCGATCGACTCCGTTCGACCACAGCGGTCCGTCGCGAACGTCAGCTTGCCGGCGGCTCGAACACGTTCAGAAGATCCAAATCGCTCAATATGTTGCTTAAGTATTAGAGCACGCTATACTTAATGAAATGATTAACAAAGTGACGGCGCTCGATCTGACGTTTCAAGCTCTCGCGGATTCCACCCGCCGGGCGATTCTGGCTGAGTTGACTCGGGGGCCCAGTTCGGTCAGCAAACTGGCGCGACCGTTGGCGATGTCGCTACCAGCCGTCATGCAGCATCTGGCGGTGCTCGAGGGCTCGGGGCTCGTGCGCTCGGTGAAAGTTGGCCGCGTCCGCACCTGTAGGATCGAGCCCAAGGCACTGAGCTTGGCCGAACAATGGATCAACCAGCGACGTGCAGAGTGGGAGCAACACTTCGACCAGCTCGGCGAGTATCTGAACACCCTCGTAA
>JAQGOG010000127.1 GCA_028293765.1 Gammaproteobacteria bacterium | reverse complement strand
GTCATGCGCGCAAATCCCCATACGCGCCAGGTCAACCAGGACTCGGGCGAGCGCACCCCAACGGTCCATTTCGTGCTCGACCAGGATCGGCTGCAGCTCATGGGGCTGAGCTCGAGCGATGCGGCAGAACAGCTTCAGTTCCTGTTGACCGGCGCGCCTGTGACTCAGGTTCGGGAGGATATCCGTACCGTGGAAGTGGTGGCGCGCAGCGCAGGACCTCAGCGCCTCGACCCCGCACGACTCGGTGAGCTGATCCTAACGAGCCGCACGGGACATGTGGTTCCCTTGAGTCAAATCGGTCATGTCGAGATCCGTCCCGAGGATCCCATCCTCAGGCGCCGCGACCGTACGCCAACCATCACGGTGCAATCCGACTTCGATGAAGCTATGCAGCCGCCTGAAGTCTCCATGGAGATCGAGAAAGCGCTCGCGCCGATCATCGCGCGTCTGCCGAGCGGTTATCGGATCGAGACCGGGGGCAACATCGAGGATTCGTTCAAGGCGAACTCCGCGTTGTTGCCGGTCTTTCCGATCATGCTACTCCTGACGCTGCTGGTGTTGGTCCTGCAGACACGCTCGCTGTCGGCGATGACCATGGTGTTTCTGACCTCGCCGCTGGGGCTGGTGGGCGCGGTCCCGATTCTGCTCATACTGCATCAGCCCTTTGGCTTCAACGCCATTCTCGGATTGATCGGCTTGTCGGGTATCTTGATGCGCAATACCTTGATCCTGATCGGCCAGATCCACTCGAACGAGGCCGAGGGTTTGGATCCCTATCATGCGGTCGTCGAGGCCACGGTGCAGCGCGCGCGACCGGTCCTCCTGACGGCGCTCGCGGCAGTGCTGGCATTCATCCCGCTCACGACCTCGGTGTTCTGGGGATCGATGGCCTGCACGCTGATCGGCGGCACAGCCGCCGGCACGGTGCTGACGCTGGTCTTTCTTCCGGCGCTCTATGCCATCTGGTTCCGGGTGCGCAAGCCCGCAAAGCGGCCCATCGGGGATCTCTCCTTGGCTACGGCACAGTAACAACGCCGGCCCTTACTTTCCGGAATGGCCTGCTCGGTCCGAGCGTCAGAAAATGCTCATGCCGCTTGTCGATCGCGGCCGCGATTTCGCTGGAGACGATCATCGACGGTCCCCGGAAAGTCTCCCTTAACCTCGAACAGGAGCATCAGCATGGGCCGCAAGTCAATCATGGGGGGAGTCAGACCGAAGGGCTTGCGCCGAATCCAATTTGACTTCGAGATTGACGGAGTGCGCTTCCGCCCCACCCTTCCCTGGGCGCCCACGCCGGCCAACCTGGAGCAGGCTCAGAAGTTGAACGCGCGAATCAAAGCCCAGATCGAGGCAGAGACCTTCGTCTTCTCCGACGTCTTTCCGAAATTCAAGGGACTCAGGAAGCTGCCAGGCAGCGTTTCCGCGAAGAGCTGTGGGGAAGTGTTCGGCGACTTTTTTCGTCACGAGCAAGCGCGCGTAGCGCGCGATGACCTCGCGCCCGTGACGCTCAAATCCCATCGTCAAATTCTCGATCACGTGTGGCGGCCCGCGCTAGGACGCCTGCCCTTCCTGGCCGTCCAATATTCAATGATGGTGAAAGTCGCCGATTCACACAGTTGGAACAAGAAGACCTATAACAACGCCATCAGCGCACTGCGTCGTGCGTTCGCTTTCGGCTATCTCGATTATCCCGATCGAGTTGATCCGGCGACACGCCTACGCAGCGCGAAAATCGGCAAGAAGGACCGTCCCCGCATCGATCCCTTCAGCATCCAGGATGCGGAGGTGTTTATCGCGGCGCTGCATCAGGACTGGGGCGAAGCCCATGGCAACTACGAGGAGTTCCGCTTTTTCACCGGGCTTCGGCCGTCGGAAGAGATCGCGCTGACCGTGAGTGACTATGACCGAGTCAATGGCGTTCTCAGTGTCACCAAGGCGCGCGTGGACGGTATTGACAAAGATTGCACCAAAACCGGCGAGGATCGTCGGATTCAACTCTGTCCGCGGGCGACAGCGATCCTCGAGCGGCAATTGCAGGTGCGAGCGCGGCTGATGGAACCACACGGTATCCAACACGAGCCGCATCTGTTCCTAACGAATGAGGGCGGGCCGATTCCGGATGTGAAGTATCCGTATGGCCGATGGGAGCGGACGCTGAAACGGTTACGGATCCGCTATCGTCGACCTATGTGGCCCGCCACACCTCCGTCAGTTGGAACCTGATGATGAGCCGCAATCCGCTGTTGATCGCCAAAGAGCATGGCCACCGGATTCTGACCATGCTGACCGTCTATGCCGCCTGGACCGAGGGCGCGGTGGAAGCGGACTTTTGGGCAATCCATGATGCGATGTATCGCACCGATCTCGACACGCTGCGGCGCCGATCGGTCAGCGCCTTCACAGAGTTCGGTTCGAGCGCCAATCCCGATACTGAGATGTCGGCGCCCATGCCCACGCAGGCTCCCTGTCCGTCGAGCGAGTGTGCGGCCGGTGGGAAGCACGATCAGGACGGATTCGGCACTGAATACGGCACTCCGGAGATAGCCGATCTACTCAAGTCCCTGACTGCATTGAAGAAACTTGGCGGAGCGGACGGACTCGAACACGACCCCCGGCGTGACAGGCCGGTTGGGACGTCAGCGACCATGAGCGAGGAAGAACGAGCATCACATGGATCAGGACTTTACCTATTTTCGTTCGTGCTCGCTCATCTCCGCTTTCAGCGGGACGGTAGAAAATCGGTAGAAAACAGAGGCCGGAAAAGACTGTAGGGAAAGGGTGGACGAGATCTTAGCGGGAGTAGAATGCGGCGTGCTGACGGCCCCGGTGCGTGTCAAGGAGTTGTCGCTCCGAACATGTACGCGAATAATTAGTCGCCTTTCGCCAGGCGAACCAGCAGTGCACCCAACTCGAGAGCGTCTTCCTCACCGAGTTCGACTGGGTCACCGAACGGCTCGCGTACTTTCAGCATAATTGCTCCAGATTCTTCCGCCCAGACGGTGATGTCGCCACCGGCAAGCTCATAGATGGGTCTTGCACTCATAACCTCATAACCTTCCTTTGCAGCGCTATTCGTAACACACGCACAGCCGTTCAGGAGCGTGAACTGGAAGATGGTGTCACCCAGCCCCCTGGTGCAGAATTTCCTCTGTTGAGGCCCACTCGATTTCCTGAGTTGGGGACCACCTGAATAAAAGGGAGTTCCCCGCCTCGGCAGCCGCGGCGAACCGCGCGGCATCAACGTGCCAAGATTGAAGGTGCTGTCATTCAATCTGTAACCGGGAGGGGAACTCGTGAATCAGATTACTACCGTTGGCGTGGATCTCGCAAAAGCAGTCATTGTCGTATGTGCGGCAGACGGCAGCGGACGGGCGCAGTTCTTTAAGCAGTTGAGCTTCAACGGGTTTTCGCAATGGGCGGCTACCGTTCCACCTTGTACGTTCGGCATGGAGGCCTGCAGCTCTGCGCACCACTGGGGGCGCCGGTTGGCTGCTTATGGTCATACGGTGCGGCTGATTGCTGCTGAGTTCGTCAAGCCGTTCCGTAAGAGTCAGGGTGCTAAGAACGACCGAAATGACGCCCAGGCCATTCTCACGGCCGTGCGCCAGCCCGACATGCGATTTGTTAGTGTCAAGTCTGTCGATCAGCAAGCCGTGCTCGCGTGGCATTGCATGCGCAAGGGCTGGAGCGATGATCGGACTGCGCTGATAAGCCGAATACGGGGCCTGCTCGCCGAGTTCGGAGTGTGGCTGGCCCAATCGCCAGAGGCGCTAAAGCGCGGCCTGCCGCGGCTGTTGGAGGATGAGACACTGCCGTCGCGCATGCGCGCCCTCCTGATCGTTGCACAGGAAGAGTTGCGCAGACTCGAGGGACGCATAGAGCACTGTGAGATCGAGATCCGCAAGCATGCCGAGCAGAGCGAAGATGCGCAGCGAATTCAGGCGATCGTCGGCGTCGGTGCTATGACCGCCAGCGCTGTAGCGGCCACCGTCACCCGCGCCCGCGACTTCAAAAACGGCCGCCAAATGGCGGCGTGGCTCGGCCTGGTGCCCAAGCAGTTCAGCTCGGGAGGAAAGACCTCGTTGGGCAAGATTACAAAGCGTGGGGACACATATTTGCGGGGACTGCTGACCGGCGGGGCACGCTCGGCACTCATTGCGGCGTTGAGAAAGCCGCCGGCGAAGCGCACGCGACTGCAGCACTGGATGGCTGAGGCACGCTTGCGGCTTGGGTACTACAGAACTCTGGTGGCTATCGCGAACAAACATGCGCGCATGATCTGGGCGATCCTCGCAAAGGGCGAGGCTTACGATCCGGAAGCATGGCAACGGCACGCACCGCGTATCTCCTGAGTATGCCACCAACAAATCTATTTGCTCTTCCGTGGTTGACTGTGTAACGAAGATAGATCAAGAGGTTGGACCGAGCGTTGTGAAAACCTGCCAGGAAATTTGGCGCACGTTCACATGTAGGCGATTGATCGTTGCCTCATGGTGTCGCCGTCACCTGAATGAGGACACAGCGCGCGGCTTTTATCTTGGCCCGGATGATCAAGGCGAGTGCGCACGACGTCCAATAAGGCCGTGTAGAGAGATGCAGTCTGATCCTCGATATCTATCGACGCTCATCAGTCGCGCGCCGCCACCGACAGATCAAAGCGTCGAACAGCTTGAGCCCAGTTACGGAGCATCCATTTATGCCACCTCGACGCTGAGAAGGCCGTCGCAGCCTCGCCATCGAGAAATTAGTTGCTAAGACGGGTAACTCCGTAGAGATTTCCTGAGTTCAGGACCACCCGATTTCCTGGGTTGGGGACCACTGGCGGGGCGTTTTTGGTACGCCCGGTCGGGGTGTTGGAGTGGTCCGCCGAATGTTGAAACCTGAGCTGAACGAGCCTGTTGGGGCGAATGCTCCCCTCTTGCCCATCCAGACCGCTACCGTCGTGGCCAATCACGAAGGAGAGGACGAGATGGGTTCACGCAGCATGACGGTGGGGCGCTATGAGGAGATCCGACGGCGGCTAGATGATGGCCGCGGGGGCCACGAGACGTTCATGCGCGAGCTGCGCAGCGGCTTCGCTATCGCGCAGCGTCAGGCACTCACCAAAGAGGCCAAGGCCGAACGCCTCGCCCCGCGGCTCACCCAGGAACAGGCCCGCGTGCAGGAACGGCAAGCGCAACGCCTCCCCGAGCTGGAAGGCGTCAAGCAGACCCATAAGCGAGCGCATGCCAGATGATCGGAGCGCGGCTTACTGCCGGCGTCGCCCTCGCTTCAATCAA
>JAQGOG010000191.1 GCA_028293765.1 Gammaproteobacteria bacterium | reverse complement strand
AATCACGCAACCCGGATGTGCGTTGTCGATCGTAATCGACATGCCATGCATGTGCGCTACCGCGACGACGAGCATGTTTGACGAGTTGTGTCGCGTCCAGAGCCTCGAACCCGCTTGCATCACTGATTGATTTGTCAACCAACGGCCGCCCCCCGCTGGTGACGCTGAATTGCTTTCCGCACGCCCTGCATTTGAAGCGGCGACAGGTCGAAATCTCGTTGAATGTCCGCTTGCGAGCTGTAGGAGTTGGCGACCAACGTCAGGTATGGCTCGCGAAATCGGACGGCGAACGGGCTCGTATCGTCGGCCGAGCCGATGGCTCCGGGGACCGGAATGATGTACCCTCTCGCCGGTCAAATCCGCGCGGGTGCGTCGCCCACTGGTCTCTGTTCCAAAATTGGGACGGTCCCGATGGTCGTTACCGGAACATACAATCCGTATCTCGTCGCGCTGTCCATTCTGGTCGCCGCCTTTGCATCTTACACTGCCCTGGATCTCGGCGGGCGCGTGGCGGCCGCCCGAGGAGTTGCGCGTCGCGTGTGGCTGGCGGCGGCTGCGATCGCAATGGGAGGCGGAATATGGTCGATGCACTTCGTCGCCATGCTCGCCTTCACCTTGCCGATACCGATGTCCTACGAGATCGGATTAACCACGCTTTCGCTCGTGGTGGCGATCTTCGTAACGGGCGCCGGCTTTTATTTCATCAATCGTCAGAGCGCACCGCCGCTGCCCCTCGTATTCAGCGGCATCGTCATGGGCCTTGGGATTGCCGCCATGCATTACATCGGCATGGCGGCAATGCAGGAGCACGCGGAGCTCAGCTACGACTCTCTATTCGTTGCGCTCTCCCTGGTCATAGCGATCGGCGCGTCGACGGCGGCACTGTGGCTGGCATTGCGAACCACGGATCTTGGACAGAAGCTCGTTGCCGCCGTCGTCATGGGCCTAGCCATTTCCGGTATGCACTACTCAGCGATGCGAGGGACCACTTTTGCCGTTAACGGCCCGGTTCACGAGGCCCAGGGATACGCAAGTCTCGATCAAACCAATCTGGCTCTGGCGGTTGCCGGCATTACGTTTGTCATTCTGGCCTTCGCGTTGATAGCCTCGCTGTCCGAGCAGAAGCGCGCCGAAGAAGCGCTGCGCGAGGCGCAGGCGGACCTCTATACGAACCTGCAGCAGGAGAACAGCGAGCGTCGGCGAGTCGAAGAGGCCTTGCGCCGGAGCGAGGCTTACCTGGCTGAAGCGCAGAACGTGAGCCACACGGGGAGTTTCGGCTGGAATGTATGCAGCGGAGAGATCTGGTGGTCGGCCGAGACCTTTCGAATCTATGAATCTGATCGAGCGAATCGGCCCGACCTGGCGCAGATAGTTCAACAAACGCATCCGGAAGACAGAGCTTTCCTTGAGCAAACGCTCGATCGCGCACGACACCAGAAGAAGGATTTTGATCTGGAGTATCGGCTGCTGATGCCCGATGCTTCGGTCAAGCATCTCCATGTGGTGGCCCGTGCCGTGGCGGACGAGTCGGGCAATCTGGAGTTTGTCGGGGCCGTGATGGACGTGACCCGGCGCAAACGCGCGGAGGAAGCGCAACGAGTACAGGAGCGCGAGCGCGACGAGATGCAGCGGCAGCTGCAGCAGGCGGCCAAGCTGGAGGCGATCGGCCGGCTGGCCGGTGGTATCGCGCACGACTTCAACAACATCCTCGGCGCGATCCTCGGTTACGGCGAGCTCGCGCAGTACAAGCTGGGCGAAGGCAACGCGGTGCGCCGCCAGCTGGATCAGGTGATGCAGGCGGGCGCGCGTGGGAAGGGACTCGTCGACCGCATCCTCGCTTTCAGCCGTAGCGGGATGGGCGAGCGCGTGCCCGTGCACGTGGAGTCCGTCGTCGAGGAGACGCTCGAGCTGCTCGCAGCGTCGCTGCCCGCTCACGTGCACCTCGAGAGGCAACTCGAAGCGGCCGATACGGCGGTGGTGGGCGATGCGACCCAGCTCCACCAGGTCGCCATGAACCTCTGTACGAATGCGGTGCACGCAATGGCGCACGGCGGCGTGCTCACCGTCGTGCTTGATCGTGTAGAGGTGGGCGAGCGCCGCTTACTTTCGCACGGCACCCTCTGCGCCGGTCGCTATGTACGCCTCTCGGTCAGCGATACCGGCAGCGGCATCCCACCCGCGGTGCTCGAGCGCATGTTCGATCCGTTCTTCACCACCAAACGGGTCGGCGACGGCACGGGCCTTGGCCTTGCGCTGGTACACGGCATCGTTGCCGACTTCGGCGGTGTAATTGACGTGGCGACGCGGTTAGGCGTGGGCACCACCTTCACGATCTGGCTGCCGGCTGCGGGCGAGACGCCAAGGCTGCTGGCAAAGCCCGCGGGCGAGCTGCCCCAGGGCCACGGCGAGACGGTGATGATCGTGGACGACGAGCGTGCGCTGGTTGCACTCGCGGAAGAGACGCTTGCCGAGCTTGGCTACGAGCCGGTGGGGTTTGATTCGAGCGTCGCCGCCTTGCAGGCGTTTCGCGCGGAACCGAAGCGCTTCGATCTCGTGTTGACCGACGAAACGATGCCCGACCTCACGGGGACCGAGCTTGCGCGCGAGATCCGGCAGTTGCGGCCCGATGTTTCGATCATTCTGATGAGCGGCTACAGTGGCACGCAGCTGAGCGAACGCGCGCAGGCCGCAGGGATCATCGACGTGCGCCGCAAACCGCTCGTCCGCCGCGATATCGCGGAACCGGTTGCTCGCGCGCTGCACGCCCGTAACTAGCATAGAGGTGAGTGGCTAGGCGGCTCGCGGCGGTTGCGCCACAGTCGAGCACGGATTGCGATGTCATCGAGGCTTCCATTCAACTCCGGGCCGACATGGACCGTTTACGCTGACGCTCGGACCCGATCTGCTTGCGGCTGATCCCACTGTCCGAATCCCATCTGCGTTGGCAGCAGGACCGGCACCCCGTTAACGAAGCAGAAGTGGGCTGGTCAACTTTGAACGAGGGAGGCGACCACCTCCTCGACGCTGACGGTTCCCTTGATCGCATTCGCGCCGCCGCTGGAGAAATCGATCCATCCTTCGTTGAACCCATCCAGCATACGAATGCGCGGACCCGGGTATTTCATCCCCTGCGAGCGGAACAGATCCTCCCAGGTTTCGCGGGGCACGATTTCGGCTCGCACGGGCGTTCCCAAGACCCTTGCAAAGGCGGCCGCCAGGTCGTTGGGCGAGACTCTGCACGGACCTTCCATCTCGACGATTCGCGTGCCCGTCCAATCCTCCTGAATGAGCTTTGCGGCGACCCGCCCGACGTCTCGGGTCGCGACCATCGGGAAGTGTTTGTCGAGCGGCATCAGGAAACTGTGAATGACACCTGTTTCGAGTGCTGTCGCGACGTCCCCCGATGCATTCTCCAAAAACCAGCCGGGTCTTAAGAACGTCACGGGCATCGGCAGCGTGGACAACGCTGCCTCCATCATAGTCCGCTGGCTGAGGAGGTTGTCGCGCGTTACGTCGGCCCCCACCGTCGACAGGCAGAGTACCCTGCCGGGCTTTGCTGTTGTCAGTGCTTCGACCACTGCGCCGATTACTTTCTTTGCTTCGGGGTAACCGGGCTGTGGGTCGAATTCCGACGGCGGAAGGATGAATACTGCTTTGGTTCCGCTGAGTGCAGCCGTCAGTGCCGACGCATCTTGCATCGCGGCAATCGCCACTTCGCAGCCGAGCGCCGCCCATTCCTCGCCCTTGCGGGCGTCACGTACGACGGCTCGAACGGGTCGACCGTCAGCTAAAAGGGTGCGGGCGAGCGTGCCGCCCACTTTGCCGGTGATTCCAGTGATAGCGTACATACTGTTCTCCAATTACGCGTGTTGAGGAGCTGTCGAACCAGAAGTGCGGTTCCGCGCCGGCTTGGTCATCGACAGCAGCCAGAACACCGTGTCCGGAGCCATGGGTGTGCCCGCTTCGACATTCGCTTGGCCGAAGGCTCCTTCGTACACAACGCCCTTCGGTGTGGCACCCGCGGCCACGACGCCGGCGACGGCCCCAATCTCGACTGCCGTGCGTAGAGCGGCATCGATCGACCCAAACCTTTTCGATTCGACCTGTTGGGATACTTTTCCCGGCTTGAGGCTGCCCGCTCCGAGAGCTACCCCTGCCGCCAACAGGCTGCCACCAGTCAGTACGGCCCGACGACTTATGTTGTGCATAGCTCAAACCTCGCAGAGTTGACCGGGCCAGCGGGTCCGTGTACCGCTCGCTCGTCATTGCAACGTTGCGCGAATTTAGCCGAGATTGGATCGTGATTGAAGCGCATTGATGTCAGCGCTAAGATGACTTTTAGTCACAGAACGGAGGTTGCGATGGGATTTGACACGCGCGTCCTCACCGGGGTCGGCGTGCTGGCCGCGGTCACTGAAGCAGGAAGCTTCGCGCGTGCGGCGGAAACGCTAGGTCTGACTCCATCCGGTGTGAGTCGGGCCGTCGCGCGTCTCGAAGGACGCGTTGGCGTGAGGCTCTTCGACCGCACGCCCCGATCGGTTACGCTCACCGAAGAGGGCCATCGCTTTTATGCCCAGGTGGTGCCGTTGCTGGCCTCAATCGAGGAGGTTGCCACCGACATCGCTGGCACATCAGCCGCCGTCAGTGGTCGCTTGCGCGTCAATATCGACCCGTGGTTCGCCCGCATGGTACTGGCACCGCGTCTGTCCCGGTTCATGAGTCAATATCCCCTCCTGTCAGTGGAAATGACCGTGAGCAACCATCGAGAGGAGATGATGACGGGCGCGGACGTGGCGATTCGTTTCGGACCAACGGACGACTCGTCTCTCATCGCTCGTAAGCTGCTTGAGACGCGAGTGCTGACCTGTGCCGCTCCCGTCTACATTCAGAAACGCGGCGTGCCCGCAACGCCTCACGACCTGATCCATCACGAGGCGCTGTTGTTTCGCGATCCGCAGACGGGTCGACCGTTTCCCTGGGAGTTCGCGCGCAAGGGCAAGGTGATTGAAATAAACGTTCGCGGCCGATTCACGACGGACGATCCTTCGGCCGCGGTCGCTGCCTGTGTGGCAGGGCAAGGGGTGTTCCAAAGTCTGGAGTTGGGACTCGGCGCCTGGCTCAAGAGCGGCAAACTCGTGCAGATACTGTCCGATTGGGCCGAGGAGCGTTGTCCGCTCTATGCGTACCATCACTCTCGCCATCATCCGCCGGCCAAGATCAGGGCATTTCTGGATTTTGTGAAGGAAATTACCGCAGACGAAGCGTCCATGCCGGTCAAACGAACCGGCTGAGGGTCTGGCTTGCCGCACATTTCCTGGGCAGGTACTGATGTGCCCGGCATCTTGAGAACTAGCTGAATCTTGAGAAGACCGGTCGGCGCGTACCGATTTGGGTCGGCATGCAAAGCAGGATATCACCAACGTCCAACACTGTTGGGTCGGCGGAGATCACGGTGCAGAGTTGGCCGGACTCGATTCGGCTGGTCATGGATTGGCCGCGAGCTCGGAAAGACACCGACGGGCCGGAGCGAAGCAGTTCGACATAACGAGACGCCCAGCCCGCTAGCTCGCGGCTCCTGAGCACGCGCA
>JAQGOG010000156.1 GCA_028293765.1 Gammaproteobacteria bacterium | reverse complement strand
TCGCCGAAGACGATGAGTGGGGACTTGCCGCCGAGCTCGAGGGTGACGTGCTTGAGAGAAGGCGCGGCGTCGGCCATCACGGCCTTACCTGTCGCCACTGCACCGGTCAGCGACACCTTACGGATCTGCGAATGGCGCGTCAGCAGCCGGCCGGTATCCGCAAAGCCCTGCACTACCTGGAAAACGCCATCCGGCAAGCCAGCCTCCGCGAGTACCTCGCGCAGCTTGATGGCCGTCAGTGGAGTGAGATCGGCCGGCTTGAAGATCATTGCGTTTCCGCACGCCAGGGCCGGCGCGGACTTCCAACAGGCGATCTGCAGTGGATAGTTCCAGGCGCCTATCCCGGCGACGACGCCGAGCGGTTCGCGCCTCGTGTAGCCAAACGCCTGCGGCCCAAGATCCAGATGCTCCCCTGCCAGGGTCGCCGCGAGTCCTCCGTAATATTCGAAGCAATCCGCTCCGGAGATGACATCGACGACGCTGGTCTCCTGGATTGGCTTACCCGTATCCCGGGTTTCAAGCTCGGCAAGCTCAGTGTTACGGGCACGCAGAATATCGGCGGCACGGCGCAGGATTCGGCCTCTCTCGGTGCCCGTCATCGCGGCCCATTTCTTTTGGGCTGCGATAGCCTTCGCCACTGCGGCGTCGACCGCCGCCGGACCGTCCACGTCGAGTTGCGCCAGCACCTCGCCGGTTGCCGGGTTGATCGTCTTGAACGTATCGGCCTTGCGAGAAGTGCGCTGCTGAGACGGCGCGCCGTCGCTCGATTCCGTTGGAGCAACCGACCCCTCCAGCTGCGCGCTTTCTTTGAGTCGACCCGTTACGAATGCGGTCAGCAAGGCACGTGCGCTCTCGCTGTCGGCCTCCTTCCAATCGGACAGCGCCGCACGCAGCCACACCCCGTCGATCATCGCGGCAATCATGGCTGCGAGGCTGCGCGCCTCGGTGGGGGGCAACAGGTTCTTGAGCGCATGACAAAGGTTGGACAACGTCCGGCGCTGATAGACCGTTTGCACGCGCTTCAGGCCGTGAACGTGCAATACCTGGCCCCAGAACGCCAGCCACGCAGTCCCAGTGCGCTTATCGAATTCCTCCGGCGCCAGATTGGCGTCAATCACCGCTTGGATCCGACCGCGAGGTGTGCGCGCGAGTCCGAACCGCGCCTGCACTCGCTCGCTCAGGCGACGCGAGAGCGTACGAAAGGTGGCTTCCAGCAAACCGTCCTTGTCACCGAAGTAGTGCGCGACCAGGCCCGGTGAAACGCCAGCGCGGCTCGCGATCTGTGCCAGAGTGCTGCCGACGAAGCCGACTTCGGCGAGACTATCGATCGTGACTTCGATCAGCTGCCGTGTTCGGGCCTCCTCCACGTCGTCACGCGGGAGCGAGCCGGCGGTGGCGGGCGCTCCACCCGGGTGGGGCATTGATTGTCTGTTCAATTTGATGCTCCGAGAGGCCTTGGCCGGAGTCGAGTCCCGGTCGGCCGGAGGCCGCCGCAGCGCGCCGATACTTCGAGTCTCATCAGGCATTTGCTCCAGCCCGCACGTGCTTGACAGACGCTCTATTAAACGGCTATTCAAGACGGGGCCGAGATGATGAAGTCGCGGCCCGGGTGGGGTCAAGTCCGACGTTCAACTACATCGATTGGAGCCCGTATGCCGCGTCTCGGCGCGATGGCTGTCCTCACGGCATGTGCCCTACTCGGCACTGCGAATGCTTACGCCGGCAGTGCGACGAGCGGCCCGGACGGCGCGTCATGCCGGACAGTGCGCCTCTCGGATGTCGGCTGGACCGATGTGACGGCCACTACCGCCGTATTCAGCGTGCTGTTGCGAGACCTTGGCTACCAGCCGCAAGTCACCGTACTGTCCGTCCCGGTCACGTTCGCCTCCATGAAGAACAAGGATATCGACGTTTTTCTGGGTAATTGGATGCCGACCCAGGAAGGCGATCGCAGGGCCTTCGACGCGGACGGCTCCATCGAGGTGATCGGCGCGAACCTGACAGGCGCGAAGTTCACCCTGGCCGTCCCTGCGTACACGTACGCCGCGGGCCTGCGGAACTTCAGCGATATCCAGCGCTTCGGATCGCAGCTCAGGAATTCGATCTATGGGCTCGAGCCGGGTAACGACGGCGACCGGCTCATCCTCGGCATGCTCAAGCAAAGCCATTTCGGCCTGGGCGATTTCAAGCTCATCGAATCTAGTGAGCAGGGCATGCTGGCCGAGGTCGAGCGCGCCGTACACGCCCGGGCGCCGATCGTGTTTCTCGCGTGGGACCCGCACCCGATGAACATGCGTTTCGACCTGCGCTACCTGGCAGGCGGGGATGCGGTCTTCGGACCCAACTTTGGCGGGGCCACCGTGTATACGAACACCCGCACCGGATACACCTCGGAATGTCCCAACATAGGCCGGCTACTGAGAAATCTGAAGTTCACCCCGAAGGGCGAAAGCCAGGTAATGGACGCGATGCTGAATCAGCACCAGCAACCGGAGGTCGCAGCCACGGCCTGGCTGAAAGCCAATCCCCGCGTGGTCGCGGGCTGGCTCGAGGGGGTGTACACCCTGGACGGGCGACCCGCGCTCGAGACCATGGGCGGCGTCGGCAAGATCAACGGCGCCTGGAATTTCGAGCATTGGATCAGCGACCACAAGATCCCGGTGGGCGACACCGTTGCGCTACTGATCGAATACGTCAAGATACATGGCAGAGTGCTGTTTGACGGCGTGTCGGCGCTGATTCGCGGCAGCGTCAATGGACTCACCTACCTGCTGCTGGCGATCCCCTCCCCGGTGTTGATTCTGGGCCTGGCGGGACTCGCCTGGGTATTGCGGCGCTCCCTCGCGCTCGTCGTGTTCGTGACGGCGGCGCTGCTGTTCATCATGAACCAGGGTTACTGGATCCCGACACTCGAGACTCTGTCGCTCGTGATCGCGGCGGCGCTGGTGTCCACGGCCATCGGCGTGCCGCTGGGAATAGCTGCTGCGCATCGGCCGAGGCTCTACTCCGCACTGCGCCCCGTGCTCGACCTCATGCAGACGCTGCCGACATTCGTGTACCTGATTCCGACACTCGTGCTGTTCGGACTCGGGGTCGTGCCGGGGCTCATTTCCACCGTCATCTTCGCGCTTCCGGCGCCCATCCGGCTCACGCAACTGGGAATCAGTTCTGTGCCCGAGGCCCTTCGCGAAGCCGGCGAAGCGTTCGGTGCAACTCGGCTGCAGATGCTCTGGAAGGTCGAGCTGCCGAGCGCGGCCCCGACCATCATCGCCGGCATCACTCAATGCATCATGCTGAGCCTCTCCATGGTAGTGATCGCTGCGCTGGTGGGCGCCGGCGGCCTCGGGGTCCCGGTGGTTCGCGCGCTCAACACGGTGCAGGTCGGCATGGGCTTCGAGGCAGGATTCGTCATTGTGCTGCTCGCGATCATTCTGGACCGGATCAGTCGTCCCGCCGACAAGGAGAGCAGCCGGTGAGCACCGCTCTCCAATTCAGCGAGGTCGATATCCTCTTCGGCGGCAAAGGCAGCCGCCGGCCGAACGGCGCGATCCAACAAGCGCTCGCCGCCTTGGATGCCGGCGGCACGCGCACCGAGATCTCCGCCAAGACGGGCGTCGTCATCGGAGTTGCGAATGCGTGTCTAACGGTGGAGCGCGGTGAGATTTCGGTCCTCATGGGGTTGTCCGGCTCGGGCAAATCCACCCTCCTGCGGGCCGCGAATGGGATTGCGCCGGTAACGCGCGGCAAAGTCCTGGTAAGCGACGGGCCGACTGTCGTCGACATAGCGAAATGCGACGCGGCCACCCTGCGCCGGGTGCGCCGGTTGCGCATCGCGATGGTGTTTCAGCAGTTCGGGCTGCTGCCCTGGAGGACCGTTAGAGATAACGTCGGTTTCGGTCTCGAGTTGCGGGGCGACCCCGCCGACAAGCGTCGCCGCATCATCGACGAGCAACTCGAGCTCGTCGGGCTCACGCAGTGGGGCGACCGGTACTGCAGCGAGCTCTCGGGCGGCATGCAGCAGCGCGTCGGCCTGGCACGGGCGTTCGCGACGGATGCGGACATCCTGCTGATGGACGAGCCCTTCTCGGCGCTCGATCCGCTCATCCGCCGCAAGCTGCAGGACGAGCTGCTGGCATTGCAGGAGCGCGTCAAGAAAACCATCCTGTTCGTGAGCCACGACCTCGATGAGGCCTTGAAGCTCGGCGATCGGATCTCGATCCTCGAGGGCGGCCGCATCGTGCAGAGCGGCACCGCGCAGGACATCGTCCATCGGCCCGCCAACGACTACGTCGCGGAATTCGTGCGGCACATCAATCCGCGCACTGTTCTGAAGGGGAGCGCCTGATCCCGCTCTGCTAATGTCGCGTTCATTCAAGCCGGTCGGCGTGCGCGTCCTCGTCGGACCTGCTCTCCTGCCGGCATGATGCTGCCGCCTCGAACCGACCAGGACTATTGCGATGCAACCCTTCTCCGGCCTGTCACTCCTACGGCGAGGCCTGTCCGGGCAGCGGGGCTGGACGCAACAGTGGCGCCGGGCGCAGCCCAAGGCGGCCTACGATGCCGTCATCGTCGGTGGCGGCGGCCATGGACTCGGCGCGGCGTACTACCTCGCCAGGGAACACGGCCTCACCAACGTCGCGGTGCTGGAAAAAAGCTGGATTGGGGGCGGCAACACGGGCCGCAACACCACCATCATCCGCTCGAACTACCTGTTCGACGAGAGCGCGGCGCTTTACGACCATGCCGTGAAGCTGTGGGAAGATCTTTCCCAGGTCCTCAACTACAACGTGATGTTCTCCCAGCGCGGTGTGCTGATGCTGGCGCATACGGTTCACGACGTGCAGGTATTCAAGCGACACGTGCATGCGAACCGGGCGAGCGGGGTCGACAACGAGTGGCTGACGCCGGCGGAAGCGAAGGCTTTCTGTCCTCCGCTGAATATTGGCGACATCCGCTATCCGGTGCTTGGGGCGGCGCTGCAGAGGCGCGGAGGTACCGCACGGCATGATGCAGTGGCTTGGGGTTATGCACGCGCGGCGGACGCACTCGGCGTCGACATCATCGAGAATTGCGAAGTAACGGGAATCCAGCGCGGCTCGAATGGCGCGGTGGAGGCCGTAGAAACGACTCGGGGTCTGATTCGCACACCGAAGGTCGGGGTCGCCGCGGCGGGCCACACCAGCGTCGTCATGAAGATGGCGGGAGTCCAGCTGCCGCTGGAGAGCTATCCCCTGCAGGCGCTCGTCTCCGAGCCCGTCAAGCCCATCTTTCCGTGCGTGGTCATGTCGAACACCATCCATGCCTACATCAGTCAATCCGATAAGGGCGAGCTCGTCATCGGCGCCGGCACCGACGCCTACACCTCCTACACGCAGCGCGGCGGACTGCATATCAGCAGGCATGCATTGGAGGCGATCTGCGAGCTCTTTCCGATGTTTCGCCGGCTGCGCATGCTGCGCAACTGGGGCGGCATCGTCGATGTGACACCGGATCGCTCGCCCATCATTGCAAAGACGCCGGTCCCCGGCCTGTACGTGAACTGCGGGTGGGGCACGGGCGGGTTCAAAGCCACACCGGGCTCGGCGCACGTGTTTGCTTTCACCATTGCCCGCGACGAGCCGCACCCGATCAACGCGCCATTCACGATAGAACGGTTTCGCGATGGCCATCTCATCGACGAAGCCGCCGCGGCCGCCGTAGCGCACTAAAGAACCGCAATGCTGCTGATCGAATGCCCTTACTGCGGCGAGCGCTCCGAGCTGGAGTTCGTTTACGGTGGCCAGGCACATATCGCGCGTCCGAAAAATCCCGCGGATTTTTCGGCGCAGGAATGGACGGATTACCTGTACCAACGCGACAACATCAAGGGCGTTCATGCCGAGCGGTGGCGCCATACGCACGGATGCGGCCGATTTTTTAACGCCCTGCGCGATACCACTACGGATCACTTCATCACGACTTACAAGGTGGGTGAGTCTCCGCCGGCGGCGCTGAACACCGCAAAGGTGGGGCCGTGAACGACGGTTTGCGATCAGTCGTCGGGGGCCGCATCGATAGAGCACGCCCCGTCCACTTCACGTTTGACGGACGCGAGCTCACGGGATTTCAGGGCGATACGCTCGCCTCGGCGTTGTTGGCAAACGGAGTACACCTCGTCGGACGCTCGTTCAAGTATCACCGTCCCCGCGGCATACTCGCCGCAGGGTCGGAGGAGCCCAATGCGCTGGTTGCCGTCCGCCGCGATGAGGCCCGGTACACGCCCAATCTGCCAGCAACTCAAGTAGAGATCTACGACGGACTCGAAGCGCACAGTCAGAACCGGTGGCCGAGTCTTTCGTTCGATGTGGGTGCCGTCAACGATCTGCTCTCGCCGTTCATACCGGCCGGCTTCTACTACAAGACGTTCATGTGGCCGCGCCGCGCCTGGAAATCGATCTACGAGCCTCGTATCCGCGCAGCCGCGGGTCTCGGGGAGTCACCGACTCAGGCCGACCCAGACCGGTACTCGAACCGCTTCATACACTGCGACGTCCTGGTGGTCGGCGCCGGCCCCGCTGGCCTTGCCGCTGCGTCAGCCGCAGCAGAGAGCGGTGCACGGGTCATCGTCTGCGATGAGCAATCGGAATTCGGCGGATCGCTGCTTGGAGAGCCCGACGGCGAACGAGCCCCGAAAATCGAGGATGAGCGAGCCTCTGCGTGGCTCACCCGGACTGTGGATGTCCTGACACGCAACCCGAGGGTCACGGTGCTTCCCCGAACCACGGCGTTTGGGTACTTCCCCCATAACCTGGTGGGTCTCAATCAACGACTGACGGACCATCTCGCGGAGCCGCACCCGGACTCACCTCGCGAGCGGCAATGGCAGGTGCGTGCACAGGAAGTCGTGCTCGCTACCGGTGCGATCGAACGGCCGCTGGTGTTTCCGGGCAACGACCGCCCGGGCATCATGCTGGCAGGCGCCGTTCGTACTTTCCTGAACCGCTATGGCGTGATTCCCGGCTCTCGAGCAGTAGTCGTCACCGCGTGTGACGAGGCCTATCGGGCGGCGCTGGATCTGCGCGACGCCGGAGTGTTCATCGCCACGATAGCGGATGTGCGCGGCCACGCCTCTGGGCCTCTTTGGGAGGCGGCGCGGCGTGCGGGTCTAGCCGTGCAAACGGGCACTACGGTAATCGGAACTAGCGGTCGGTTACGCGTAAACTCCGTAAGGCTCGCGCGCGTCGATGATCACGGCAACGTGGTTGGTGATGTTCAAACGATGCCCTGCGACATCGTGCTCATGTCTGGCGGGTTTACGCCGAGCGTGCACCTCTTCTCGCAGTCACGCGGGAAGCTGACGTGGGACGACAAAGTGCGATCCTTCGTGCCTGCGGATCCCGCTGAGCGCGTACGTTCGGCGGGTGCGTGTCGCGGTACTTTCGCTCTGGCGGCGGTGTTGGAAGATGGGGCGACCGCCGGGTCGGCAGCGGCCGGTGACGCGGGGTTCGTCAACACGCCGCGCCGCCCCGCGGCACCCGCAGTCGATTCGGCAATCGGAGCCTATGCGGGTGCTCTGCCGCAGCCCGGACACTCCGTTGGGGCGAAGGCCTTCGTCGATTGGCAAAATGATGTCACGACCCGGGATCTCGCGCAGGCCGCACGCGAAGGTTTCCGGTCGATCGAGCACATCAAGCGCTACACGACTACGGGAATGGCGACGGACCAGGGCAAGACGTCCAACCTCAACGCCCTCGGGTTCGTCTCACACGAGATCGATAAGCCCATCCCCGAAGTGGGCCTCACCACATTCCGGATGCCTTACACACCAGTTACGTTCGGCAGCTTCGCGGGCTTCGCCCGCGGCGATCTCTTCGATCCGACGCGCACGACGCCGATACATGACTGGGCCGCGAGGAACGGCGCTGTTTTCGAGGACGTCAGCCTCTGGAAACGCGCTCGCTACTTCCCCCGTGAGGGCGAAGATATGCACGCGGCCGTGGCGCGTGAGTGTTTGGCGGTTCGCAACGGGTGCGGGATCTTCGATGCGTCGACTCTCGGCAAGATCGAAGTGGTCGGTAAAGATGCCGTGACATTCATGAACCGGATGTATGTCAACGGGTGGACGAGCCTTGCTGTCGGCCGCTCCCGCTACGGCGTTCTCCTCCGCGACGACGGTTTCATCTATGACGATGGCGTGGTCGCGCGCACGGCAGAAGATCGCTTCCATGTGACGACGACGACCGGCGGCGCCGCGCGTGTTCTCGCGTCGATGGAAGACTTCGTGCAGACGGAATGGCCGGACCTGAGTGTCTGGCTGACCTCCACAACCGAGCAATGGGCGGTGATCGCCGTCCAGGGTCCGCACGCACGCCGGGTTCTGGAAGGACTGGTCGAAGGTGTCGACATCACTGCGCAAGATATGCCTCACATGAGCGTCGCACGCGGGCGCATCTGCGGTGTACCTATGCTGCTGTTTCGGGTGAGCTTCACCGGTGAGCTCGGCTTCGAAGTGAACGTGCCGGCGGACTTTGGACTCGCCGTATGGGAGGCGATCTACGCAGCTGGGCAACAGCACGGCATCACGCCTTACGGCACCGAAACGATGCACGTACTTCGCGCGGAAAAGGGCTACATCATCGTGGGGCAGGAGACCGATGGCACGGTGACACCGGACGACGCCGGGCTCGGTTGGGCCATTGGCAAGAGCAAGCCCGATTTCGTGGGCAAGCGCTCGCTGCAGCGGCCGGCGATGACCGCCACCGATCGCAAGCAACTCGTTGGACTGTTTACGCTGGATCCGCAAGTCGTGCTGGAAGAAGGCGCGCAGATTATGTGCGAACGAGGCCAACAGACGCCCGCGCGTCCCATAGGGCACGTTACATCGTCATATCACAGCGCCGTTCTGGGCCGATCCATTGCGCTCGCGTTGGTGGCGGGAGGACGAGCACGCATGGGTGCGACATTGTATGTGCCGATGCCCAATGGCGACGTGCCTGTGCAAGTCACGTCGCCTGTGTTCTACGACTCGGAAGGAGCGCGCCTGAATGGCTGATCTTTCCGCTGCCAGGCAACCCCCGCGAATTACCGCCTGCGGGTTGGTGCGTCCCCTGCCGTCCATTGGGCGATACATCCTTCGCGGTGGCCCCCTGGTCATCGCGGCTGCCGGTAATGCCCTCGGCCTGGCGATATCGCAGACCGTTTGCCGATCGTGGGTGAACGTTAATCGCGCCGCACTCTGCCTCGGACCCGACGAACATTTACTGCTAGGTCCTGACGCCCTCGAGATCGCCGGAGTGCTGGAACCGGCGTTACGCGACCTGTCGCACTCGCTTGTCGATGTCAGCCACCGTCAGACGGCCCTGGAGATCAGCGGCCCCCATGCGGCCGCTGTCCTCAACGCCGGCTGCCCGCTCGATCTCGACCCCGCCGCATTCCCCTTCGGGATGTGCACGCGGACCGTACTGGCCAAAGCCGAAATAGTGCTTTGGCGCACCGGGGACGACATATTCCACATCGAGGTATGGCGGTCATTTGCGGCGTACGTTTCGCGCTTTCTCGACGAAGCTGCGCGCGAGGTCGCTTTCTGACGCGAATTTCGGCAAGGCGCCGTCGCAATTGGAGTGCAGTCGTCGCTGGCTGCAGCCTACACTGCACATCACATCGCGCGAAGGCCACTGTCAGCGCTTGGAGAGCAGCTCGTGAAGACACATGTTCGGGTCTTGGTCATCGGCGGTGGGGTTGTCGGGGTCAGCACGCTTTATCATCTGGCAAAAAAAAAGGGCTGGACCGATGTCGCCTTGATCGAGCGCGCCGAGCTTACGGCAGGCTCCACCTGGCATGCTGCGGGCCTGCTGCCGCTTTTCAACATGAGCTACACGGTTGGCCAGCTCCACAAGTATTCAGTGGATCTGTACAAGCGCCTGCCGCAGGAAACCGGCCAGGACGTGAGCTTTCACGTCACGGGCAACCTGCGTCTGGCAACCTGCAGGGAGCGCATGGACGAGTACCAGAAGTATTGCGGGACGGCCAACACGATCGGTGTGCCATTTGAGGTCATCGGCCCGGCGCAGGTCAAGGCGCTATGGCCACTGCTCGAGCTCGGAGGCGACGGCGAAACTCCCGGTATTATTGGGGCCCTCTATCATCCGGATGACGGGCACATTGCGCCGGCAGACCTGACGATGGCCCTGCGCAAGGGAGCCCGCAGCGCAGGCGCGGAAATTTACGAGCACACCGAGGCCTCAGGGATCGAGCGGACCCCATCCGGCGAATGGCGGGTTCGCACGAATCAAGGCGACATCGTCGCCGAGCACATCGTCTGCGCTACAGGCAACTACGCCCGACAGACGGGCCGTCTGCTCGGCCTGAATGTACCCGCCATTCCCGTCGAGCATCAGTACATCGTGTACGACGAATCGCCGGAGTTGAAGGCGTACCGGGACGCCGGCGGACGTGAGCTCGCCGTCCTGCGGGAATCCGACAAGTCCTACTACCTCCGAGAGGAGCGCATGGGCTGGATTCTGGGTCCCTACGAGACAGGCGCGCCTGCCCGCTTCGCCGACGGCGTGCCTGACTGGTTCGGCAGAAGCCTCTTTCCCGGAGATCTCGAACGCCTCCTGCCGCACGTCGAGGCTGCGATGCGCCGCGTGCCGTCGCTCGAGAATTGCGGTATCAAGGACATCGTCAACGGACCGATCTCGTATACGCCGGACGGCAGCCCCCTTATCGGGCCTGCGTGGGACGTGCCCAACGTCTGGCTGAACGAGGGACACAGCTTCGGGATCACCGCCGCCGGGGGTGCCGGCTGGCAACTCGCGGAGTGGCTCGTTGAGGGCGAGCCGGGCATCGACATGCTTGCGGTCGACCCGCGGCGTTTCGGCGCTTACACGAGCAAGCGCTACGTCGTAAAAAAGAACGAAGAAACCTACCGCAATGTCTTCGTCATCCACTTTCCGGACGAGGAACGGCCCGACGCACGGCCCGCCAAGACGAGCCCCGTCTACGACAAGATCGACCGGCTCGGCGCCGTGTGGGGTCAACGGTACGGTTGGGAGCGCGCCAACTGGTTTGCGCCACCCGGCGTCGAGCGCAAGGACCGGTGGAGCTTTCGACGCTCGAATTATTTCGAGCATGTGGGCAACGAGTGCCGGCGCATGCGCGAGCGGGTCGGTGTGATCGATCTCACGCCCTTTACCAAACACGAAGTGACCGGTCCGGGCGCCGAAGCGTGGCTCGACGGACTCGTGGCGAACAAGGTTCCGACCAGGCTCGGTCGAATCGCGCTATGCCATGCGCTGACACGCCGCGGGGGCATACGTTCCGAGTTCACGATCACCAAGATCGGCGAGGCGCGGTTTTACGTCGTCAGCGCCGGGGCTGCCGAGCGCTACGACGGCGATTATCTGCGGGCCTCTTTGCCGAAGGACGACTCGGTCGGCCTGCGCAACATCACGACTTCGCGCGGTTGCTTCGTCGTCGCGGGGCCGAAGTCGCGCGAAGTTCTCGCCAGGTTGACCGACGCGCCGCTCGACAACGAAGCGTTTCCGTGGCTTACGGGTCAGACGATCGAAGTGGGACTCGCGGTCGATGTCCACGCGCTGCGCGTTAACTTCGTGGGTGCGCTCGGCTGGGAGCTGCATTTCCCCATCGAGTACGCCCACCACCTGTTCGACGCTCTGTTCGAAGCCGGCCAGGACTGCGGGATCGGCATGGTGGGAATGCGCGCGATGGAATCGCTGCGTCTCGAGAAATCGTACCGGATGTGGGGCAGCGACATGACACCCGACTACACGCCGTTCGAGGCAGGCCTTGACCGCTTCGTGCGGCTGAAGAAAGGGTCCTTCATCGGCAAGGAGGCACTCGAGAAGCAGCTCGCGACGGGCGTACCGAACCGCTTCGTGACGCTCGAGGTGCATGGGGTCACAGATGCCGATCCGCTGGGGAACGAGCCCCTCTTCGACCGCGACGGCCGCATTATCGGACGGGCGACGTCCGGGTACTACGGACACTGCCTGCGCAAGAGTCTCGCAATCGGCTATGCGCAGGCGGATTTTGCCACCGTGGGGACTGAGCTCGAGATCGAGATCCTGGGCGAGCGCAAGCGGGCGACCGTCGTGCAGGAGTCGCCCCACGACCCCGACAATGTGGAGCTACGCTCCTGATCAACGGCGGCGGCTGATATCCGCCTCCTGTCGAATCCTGCCCAGGACTGCGCGGAAGATGACCGGCCGCACCGCCCGGTGTCGCAATCAGGCAAGAATCGGTAATATCAGGCGGGTGGAGCGGCCTAAAGCCAAGTTCGCGTTCCTGACCCTGCCGCGGTACTCGATGATCGCCCTGTCGAGCGCTGTCGAGCCCCTGCGGATGGCGAATCTCGTCGCTGGCGACGCGGCGTACGACTGGTCGATCGTGAGTGCCGATGGTGAGCCGACGCCCGCGAGCAATGGCCTGCAGCTCGCGCCGACGATTGCCCTCGACAAGTTGGGACCGGTCGATATCCTCTTCGTGTGTGGCGGGCTGGATGTGCAGGCTGGCGTGTCCCCGCGGATTCTCGCAGCCCTGCGCCGACTCGCGGAGCGACGCGTTCCTTTGGGAGCGCTGTGTACTGGCGGCTATGCGCTCGCCAAGGCGGGCCTGCTGGACAAGTATCGGGCGACGATTCACTGGGAGAATCTGTCGGCGCTGCGTGAGGAGTTCCCGCGAATCCTGCTCAGCGACCAGCTCTTCACCATCGATCGCGACCGCTTCACCTGCTCCGGAGGGGTGGCGCCCCTGGATCTGATGTTGCATCTGATCAAGATGAAATCGGGTGCGCGAGTCTCACAGCTCATTTCCGAGCAATTCATCGTGGATCGCGTCCGTAACGACCGCGACCGCCAGTACATACCGCTGCGCGCGCAGATCGGCGTCAGCCATGAGACCCTCATCCGCGTCGCCCAGCTGATGGAACAGAACATCGAGCAGCCCATGCCGCTCGATGAGATAGCGTCAGCTACCGAGCTGTCCCGGCGCCAGATCGAGCGGCTCTTCAAACGCCATCTCAACTGCGTGCCGAAACGGTACTATCTGCAGATGCGCCTGCGCCGCGCGCGCGAGTTGCTGCTGCAGACCTCGATGCCGATCATCGACATCACGACCGCGTGCGGCTTCCAGTCGACACCGCATTTTTCGAGGTGCTATCGCGCACAGTTCGGCTATCCGCCCAGCGCGGAGCGGCAGATTCGCCACAGCAAGCCGGCGGCCGGCACCAGCACCCCCCCGTAGGAGCCACCCGCGCCCCTGTCATGTCGCCAGCGGGCATGCCGTGGTCGCGAAGTAGCCGCTGTAGCTGGCACGCCTCACTTACCATCATCAGGTCGGAAAGTGGCGCGGGCAAAAGCCGGAGGTCGAGCATGGCAGAGCAGGCCGAATTCAACCTACGCGACCTGAACGATCAGGAGCTGACCGAGCAGGTCCACGACGACCTGTACAACGGCCTGAAGAGCGAGGTCGAAGAGGCAACCCACATCTTCCTCGAGCGGGGGTGGGGCGCGGAGAGGGTGCTCAACGAGGCGCTCGTCGAAGGCATGCGCATCGTCGGCATCGATTTCCGCGATGGCATCCTGTTCGTGCCCGAAGTGCTGCTCGCCGCCAACTCCATGAAGGGTGGCATGGAGATCCTGCGCCCGCTGCTCGCCGAGACGGGCGTCGAGCCGATCGGCAAGATCGTCATCGGCACGGTGAAGGGCGACATCCACGATATCGGCAAGAATCTGGTCTCGATGATGCTCGAAGGCGCCGGCTTCGAGGTCATCGACCTGGGCATCAACAACCCGGTCGAGAAGTATCTGGCGGCGCTCGAACAGCACAAGCCCGACATCCTCGGCATGTCCGCGTTGCTGACCACCACGATGCCCTACATGAAAGTAGTCATCGACAAGCTGCAGGAGCAGGGAATCCGCAAGGACTACATCGTGTTGGTAGGCGGCGCGCCGCTCAACGAGGAATTCGGCAAGGCTGTGGGCGCGGATGCCTACTGTCGCGATGCCGCCATCGCGGTGGAAACTGCGAAAAGTCTGCTGGCAGCGCGCCGCGCCGCGCGCGCCACCTGATGCAGCCGACGAGTGGTGATGGATACCCGTCGCGGCATTCTTATCATCGCCTGCGGAGCGCTCGCCCGCGAAATCGCTGCTCTGCGCCGGATGAACAACTGGACGGCCCTCGATGTCCGCTGTCTGCCCGCTGAGCTGCACAATCGCCCGGAGCGCATCGCGCCGGCGGTCCGCGATGAGATCCGCGCGCAACGCAGCCGCTATCGCACGATCTTCGTCGCCTACGGCGAATGCGGCACCGCGGGGAAGCTGGATGCCGTCCTCGAGGAAGCCGGTGTGGAGCGCATTCCCGGCGCCCATTGCTACGAGTTCCTGGCCGGCGCGCGCTCGTTCGAGGAGTTATGTGAGGCCGAGCCCGGCACGTTCTACCTGACGGACTTCCTCCTTCGACATTTCGACCGGCTCGTCATTCGCGGCCTGGGGCTGGATAGACATCCGGAACTTGCGGGCGAGTACTTCCGCCATTATCGCAAGCTCGTGTACCTGGCACAGACCCAGGCGCCCGCGGCTATTGAGCGTGCGCAACAGATTGCGCAGCGAATGGGCTTCGAATTCGAGCACCGCTTCACCGGCTATGGCGGGCTGGGCGAGCGTCTCGGTGCGCTCGTCTCCGGTCAGGACCGTCCGGCATGGCAAGCCTGACCATCATCGGCTGGCGGGATATTCCGGCGCAGGTTGTCGGCAAACGCGGCCGCGAAACGGCCAAAGCGCAGTTGTCGCCGCGATTCCAGGAGGCGGTCGATCGGGCCGCCATGCGCGCGGGCAAAGGCAGCTCGGATGCATACCTCGCCGACTGGAAGCGCAGCGATCCGCGGCCGTGCGGTGATGACATCCATGCCGAGGTGGCCGCTGAGGCCGCCAGACTCGAGGCGCGCTACACAGACGAGGACCTCGAGCGGCTGGTTAGAGCGAAAGGCCTGGACGTGAGCTCGGACGCGTCCGGTGAATCCACGGAATCGGCGGGTGCGTGATGTACTCCGTGCGGCAGTGGTCCGTGCGACATGCCGGCGGCCTCAACTCCTTCTATCAGCGTTTCGAGGCTGTTCTCACGGCGTTGCATCCACTGTGGAAACTCGTCGGTTATCGGCGGCTCGATCGTCCGGTCGCGGCGCTCGAGAAATCCGTTAAAGGCCTGCTGTTCGACTGCAAGATGTGTGGCCAATGCATCCTGAGCTCGACTGGCATGTCCTGCCCCATGAACTGTCCGAAAAACCTCCGAAACGGCCCATGTGGAGGCGTACGCGCGGACGGATGTTGTGAAGTGCGTCCTGAGATGAAATGCGTCTGGGCCCAGGCGGTCGCGGGGAGCGAGCGCATCCCGGGCGGCGCGGATGCGCTGAGCAAGGTACAGGTTGCCATTGACCGGCGTCTTCAAGGGCGATCTTCCTGGCTGCGGGTTGCGCGCGAGCGTGCTGGAGAATCCGGGTGAACTTCGAGGACGAGCCGGTTCCCGGCTATCCGTTGCCGATCCTGCCGGGTCACACTTCGCCGGGTCGCTTCGAGCGCGTGTTGCGTGCCGGGCACTTCGCAGTGACCAGCGAACTCGCCCCACCTGACTCCGCCGACCCCGAAGACGTCTATCGACGCTCCCGGATCTTTCACGGGTATGTGGATGCCATCAACGCGACCGACGGCAGCGGCGGCAACTGCCACATGTCCAGCCTCGCGGTGTGCGCGCTGCTCACTCGCGTCGGCTATGCGCCTGTCATGCAGATATCCTGTCGCGACAGGAACCGTATCGCGATCCAGGGAGATATCCTCGGCGGCGCGGCAATGGGAGTGTGCAACATTCTCTGCCTGACCGGCGACGGCGTTCAGGCCGGCGACCATCCACAGGCCCTGCCCGTCTTCGATCTGGACTCGATGACCCTGCTCACGACCGCTCGCGCCCTGCGCGAGGAGCATCGGTTCCTGAGCGGGCGCAAGATCACCTACGCCCCGCGCGTGCTGTTAGGTGCAGCCGAGAATCCGTTCACGCCGCCGCTGCGGTGGCGCGCGCAACGGCTCGCAAAGAAAGTGGCGGCCGGCGCGCAGTTCATCCAGACACAGTATTGCTACGACGTGCCGCTGCTGAAGCTGTTCATGCGTCAGGTCGAGGACCTGGGGCTGCTCGACAAAGTCTTTATTCTCGTAGGCGTGGGGCCGCTGCGCTCCGCGAAGGCGGCCGAATGGATGCGGACGCACGTGCCCGGTTTACACATTCCAGACCAAGTCATCGAGCGCATGGCGGGGGCCGACGATGGCGCGCGGGAAGGCCGCAATCTGTGCATCGACCTCATCCAGGAAATCCGCGCCGTGCCCGGCGTGAGCGGCATTCACCTCATGGCCTACCGCCAGGAAGACAGCGTCGCTGAAATCATCGACCGCTCGGGCGTGCTCGGTGGCCGCGTGCCGTGGTATCCGGGCCGCGATCCGGAATTCAACTCAAACAGGAAAGCATCATGACGGACACTGTAGTCAGCTCAGCAACCCGGGAAGTCGTGATCGGCTTCGAGCGGCCCTTCGTCATGATCGGCGAGCGCATCAATCCGACCGGCCGCAAGATCCTCGCTGCCGAAATGGCCGCCGGGGACTTCAGCCGCGTGGAGGCCGACGTCCGAGCGCAAGTGGCCGCGGGCGCGCACATGCTCGATGTCAATGCAGGCATCCCGCTGGCGGACGAGCCTGCGATTCTGGCGAGAGCCGTGCAACTGGTCCAGTCGATTACCGATCTGCCGCTGTCGATAGACTCGTCGATCGTCGCGGCGCTCGAAGCGGGGCTCGCCGTCTACAAGGGCAAGCCACTGGTCAACTCCGTGACTGGGGAAGAGGAGCGGCTCGAGGCCGTTCTGCCCCTCGTAAAGAAATACGGCGCGGCAGTCGTCGCCATCTCGAACGACGAGACGGGCATCTCGGAGGATCCGGACGTGCGCTTCGAAGTCGCGAAGAAGATCGTGCAGCGAGCGGCGGACTACGGCATTCCCGCAAGCGATGTCGTGGTCGATCCGCTCGTCATGCCGATCGGCGCCATCAACCAGGCCGGCGTCCAGGTCATGCATCTGCTGCGCCGGCTGAAGAACGAGCTGAAGGTGAACACGACGTGCGGCGCCTCCAACGTGAGCTTCGGGCTACCCGCGCGAGAGGGAGTGAGCGCCGTCTTCCTGACCATGGCGATCGGCTCCGGCCTCACGTCCGCGATCATGAACCCGCTGCACCTGGAGATTGTCAAAGCCTGCATGGGCGCCGACGTGATGATGGGGCACGACCCTGACTGCGCGCGCTGGATTCGAAAATTCCGCGAGGTTCCTGCCATGCAGGCCTCGGGAGGCGTGGCGCCGCCCACCGAAGGCGCGGCACGCGGCCGCCGTGAGGGAGGCCACCGCAGGCGAGTCACTTGAGCAGGCACAGCGGCGAATGCGCAGGTCTCCGCCGCTTGCGCGCGATAGAGAACCAAGATGAGTGACAACGACGCACTGGTTGTCTTTACTCCTTCGGGTAAGCGCGGCCGATTCGCGCTCGGCACCCCCCTACTTCAGGCGGCGCGTACGCTCGGCGTGGATGTTGACTCGGTGTGCGGCGGGCGGGCGCTGTGCGGCCGCTGCCAGGTGTTGGTCATGGAGGGTGAGTTCGCCAAGCACGGCGTAACTTCCACCGCCGTGAACCTCTCGCCTCTGAGCGCAGCCGAGCAGAGTTACTCCAGCCGCCGTTCCCTCCCCGGCGGACATCGGCTGTCCTGCTCGGCACGTATCCAGGGTGACTTGGTGGTCGATGTGCCCTCGAGCAGCCAGGTGCACCGGCAGGTCGTTCGCAAGGCGGCGGACACGCGCGTCATCACGCTGGATCCGGTCGTGCATCTGCATTACGTGGAAGTGCAGCAACCGGATATGCACGACCCATCCGGGGATCTGCAGCGGCTCATGAATGCGTTGCAAATCGAGTGGCAGCTCAGCGGTTTGACGTGCGATCTGCAGGTTCTGCAGCACTTGCAGCCGGCGTTGCGCAAGGGCGAATGGAAGGTCACCGTGGCAGTGCACGCCGGCTCGCGCATCATCGGTATCTGGCCGGGCTTTTATCAGCGCGCGCTCGGTCTGGCCGTGGACGTTGGATCCACCACGATCGCCGCCCACCTGTGCGACCTGGAATCCGGCGAAGTCGTAGCCTCCAGCGGAGCGATGAACCCGCAGATCCGTTTCGGCGAAGATCTGATGAGCCGCGTGTCGTACGCGATGATGCATCCCGGCGGGGCGCAGCAGATGACCGAGGCAGTCCGCGGCGCACTCAACATGCTGGCCGCAGATGTCGCGCGTGAGGCGAAGGCATCGCCGCAGGAGATCCTCGAGGTCACGCTCGTCGGTAACCCGATCATGCTTCACCTGCTTCTGGGGATAGATCCGGTCGAGCTCGGCGGCGCCCCGTTTGCACTCGCGACCGATGAGACGGTCACCGTGCGCGCGGAGGAAATTGGCCTCGCCCTGCACCCGAACGCGCGTATCTATGTTCTGCCCTGCATAGCCGGACATGTTGGGGCGGACGCCGCCGGCATGATCCTCGCGGAGCGTCCAGACCTCGGCGATGATTTGACTCTGCTGGTCGACGTCGGCACCAACGCGGAGATCGTGCTCGGTAATCGCCGCCGCCTGCTGGCCTGCTCGAGTCCAACCGGACCCGCTTTCGAAGGCGCTCAAATAAGTTGCGGACAGCGTGCCGCGCCCGGTGCGATCGAGCGTGTGCGGATCGATCCAACTACGCTGGAGGCCAGATTCAAGGTGATCGGCTCGGACCTGTGGTCCGATGAGCCCGGTTTCACCGCCGCCACCAGCGGCGTATCAGGCATCTGCGGCTCGGGAATCATCGAAGTCATTGCCGAGATGTACCTGGCGGGCATCATCAACCAGGACGGGGTAGTCGATGGACAGCTCGCCACGCGCAGCGACCGCATCGTGCAGACCGGCCGTACTTTTGCCTATGTCGTGCATCGAGGCGCGGTAACGCTCACGGTCACCCAGAACGATGTGCGTGCAATTCAGCTTGCCAAAGCTGCCCTGTACGCCGGCATCAAACTGCTAATGGAGCATCTGCAAACCGACCACGTCGACCGTATCAGGCTTGCAGGCGCGTTCGGCAGTCACATCGACGTGAAGTACGCCATGCTGCTAGGGATGATCCCGGACTGCGACCTCTCACAGGTGGCCTCGGCCGGCAATGCCGCGGGCACGGGCGCGCGCATTGCGCTCCTCGACAACGGCTCCAGGAGCACGATCGAGGAGCTGGTGCGCAAAGTCGAGAAGATCGAGACGGCCATTGAGCCCCGGTTTCAGGCTCATTTCGTCGAAGCCATGGGAATCCCGCACTCCACCGCGCAGTACGTGAATCTGCGCAAGGTCGTAGAGCTGCCTGCCGCCAAAGCGGCGGCGCCCCGGCTGAATTCGCGCAACCGCCGCCCCCGCGCCTGAAGCTCAGAACCCAACCGCAACCGGCATGCCTTTCCCGAGGAAATGCCACGCAGAAGCGTCTCAGACCGTAAACGCCCTACCGCCGCAACCGGCCCGCTGTTCGCCAGCAAAAGCCGCGCCTTTTGCTGGCGTGCCACGAACCTCCCTAGGCGCGCTCGCTGCCATCAGGCATGCTTTTGGCGGGGAAAAGTCGCGCCTTTTCCCCGCGAGTCCAAAGCCGCCGGTGGGCGCGCTCGCTGAAGCCGCCGCAGGCGGATTCAGCCCATAAATCATACGTTCGAGTCGGGAAAGGATGCCTTGCGGCGATTCATGTAGTCGAGCAGCGCCTCGTCCGCCGCCGGATCCAGCTGCGGTGCCTCGTATTCGGCGAGCTGCTTCTTCCACAGCTTGTTCGCACGCTGGGCCATGTCGGCGCTGCCTTCCGCTTGCCATTGCTCGTAGCTGTTGTTGTCAGCCAGCGGCGAGCGGTAGAAGGCCGTCTCGAAGTTGGCCTGGGTGTGCGCGCAGCCCAGAAAGTGCTTGCCCGGGCCCACTTCGCGGATGGCATCCATCGCTTGCCCGTTCTCACTCAGATCCACGCCCTCGAGCAGCGTGTGCATCATCCCGGCCTGGTCGGCGTCCATCACGAACTTTTCGTAGCCCATTGCGAGGCCACCTTCGAGCCACCCAGTGGTGTGCAGCACGAAGTTGACGCCCGCAAGGCACGTCGGAAGGAGCGTGTTCGCGGATTCGTACGCTGCCTGGGCATCCGCGATCTTCGCGGCGCACAAGGCGCCGCCGGAGCGGAACGGCACTCCCAACCGGCGCGCCAGAGCGGCCATGGTGTACAACACGAGCGCCGGCTCGGGGGAGCCGAATGTGGGCGCGCCCGATTGCATCGAGAGAGAGGAGGCAAAGCTTCCCAGAACGACCGGCGCACCCGGATTGACGAGCTGCGTCAGTGTCATCCCGGCTAGGGCTTCGGCAAGCGTCTGCGCAACCGTTCCGGCAACGGTAACGGGCGACATCGCGCCGGCAAGGATGAACGGCGTGACGATAGTCGCTTGATTCGCACGCGCGTACGTCTTGAGTGCCCCGAGCATCGTAGAGTCGAACGTCAGCGGCGAATTGGCGTTGATCAGGCTGATGACGCAGGTTTTGGGTTTGCCGGTGGCCGGATCCAGATAGTTGTCGCCGAACAGGATCTTCGTCATCTCGACCGTATCGCGTGCCCGGTCGGGATGCGTGACCGAGCCCATGTACGGCTTGTCGCTGAGCTTCATATGGCTGTACACCATATCGAAGTGGCGCTTGTTGACCGGCAGGTCGACCGGCTCGCAGATCGTGCCGCCGGAGTGATGCAGGGAATTCGCCATGTAGGCGAGCTTCACGAAGTTCTGGAAGTCCTCGATTCGTGCATAGCGGCGGCCTTCATCGAGGTTGCGCACGAAGGGTGAGCCGTACGCCGGCGCGAAGACCGTGCGGCCGCCGCCGATCACTACGTTCCGCGCAGGATTGCGTGCGTACTGCACGAATTCCTTTGGCGCCGAGCGCATGACCATGCTCCGGCACATACCGCGTGGAAAACGCACTCGCTCGCCTGTCACATCGGCGCCGGCGTCCTTGAAGAGTTGCAGGGATTCAGGGTCGTCCCGAAACTCGATGCCGATCTCCTGCAAAATGGTATCCGCATTGTGCTCGAGCAGCTCGAGCCCTTCGGCGCCGAGCACCTCGTAATACGGAATCTTCCGCGTGATGAACGGAACGAACGCGTGGCTGCGTGCGGTGCGCGCCGCTCTCTTGGCATCACGGCCGCTCGGACGACGTGATCGCGAGGCCAGACCTTGCTGCTCGTCCATCGGGCTACTCCTGAGGATCGGCGATCATGGGCGGGACAAGGGCGAGTATGGCCACAGTATGTGACCTGGACTGGTCGATTTGCGGCGCCGACTTGCGCGGGAGCGCCATCGGGTCGTAATCGAGGTATCGGATGTCGCAAACGCACAAGTGGCGTTCGCCTGCCTGGGCGAGCATGGACTGGCTCAAAATCAGGAATCTCCATGCCAGCGCCCCTCGACACCGCCCGTCTCATTGCCGATCGCCGCCCCGGTTACAGCCTGCCCGCACCGTTCTACCTGAGCCCGGAAGTGTTCCGACAGGACTTGCGCCTGATTTTCGGCCGCCATTGGCTCTATGTCGGCGTCGAGCCGGACATTCCGGAGCCCGGCGACTTTTTTACCGTCGAGATCGGCAACGATTCCATCATCATCGTACGCGACGATGATCTTGCGATCCGGGCTTTCCACAACGTCTGCCGTCATCGCGGCGCGCGCCTGCGCGCCCCGGGAAGCGGCATCGTCGGCAACCTCGTCTGCCCCTATCACCAATGGACCTACAACCTGCGCGGCGAGCTCATCCAGAACCAGCACGCGGGTGAGGGATTCGATCGTTGCAAATTCAGCCTCAAGCCGGTGCATATCGAAAGCCTCGCCGGCCTGCTGTTCATCTGCCTCGCGCAGACGCCTCCGGAAGGGTTTGCGGCCATGCGCGCGTCGCTGGAGCCATACATCGCGCCTCACCAGATCGCCAACACCAAGGTCGCATTTCAGAAGGACATCATCGAGGCGGGCAATTGGAAGCTCACCATGGAGAACAATCGTGAGTGCTATCACTGTACGGCAAACCATCCCGAGCTGACCGTGCCGCTGATGGAGTTCGGCTTCGGCTATCAGTCCTCCCCCGACAACGTAGCGCAGATGGCGAACTTCGAGGAACTGCTCGCTCGCCAGCATGTGGGCTGGACAGAATGCGGGCTGCCGTCGGCCGAGATCGAACGCCTCGACGAGATCACCGGCTTTCGAGCCGTGCGCCTGCCGATCGCCCGTGCCGGCGAGTCACACACGGTCGACACCAAGGTCGCCTGCCGCAAGTTGCTTGGCGATCTGCACCGAGCCGATCTCGGCGGCCTGTCCGTTTGGACCCAACCGAACTCCTGGCACCACTTCATGAGCGATCACATCGTGAGCTTCTCGGTGCTGCCGATCTCTGCGGACCGGACGCTGCTGCGCACGCGATGGCTCGTGCACAAGGACGCGCAGGAAGATGTCGACTACAGCCTGGACAAACTGACTTCCGTCTGGACAGCCACCAACGATCAGGACGGCTCTCTGGTCGAGCGCGCGCACGCGGGCGTCAGCAGTGGCGCCTACGAGCCCGGGCCCTACTCGCCGTTCACGGAAGGTCTCGTCGAGAAGTTCTGCGAGTGGTACCTGGACCGGCTCGCGACGGGTCTCGAATCAGACGAGCAATGAGAGCTTCCGCCCGACAAGCCGGGGGTGATCGAGCCACCCCGCGCCGGCCAGGAGCGACCTCGACTCCACCGCTTCAGTTGTCGGAAGACTTCAGGACTACAGCGCCGGAAGCCACCAGCTTGAACTGCGAATCATGCTCTCGCGCGTCACGCAGGGCTTTGAGCATCTGCTGATCGATCACTGCCGCATTCTCCAGCTCGACCGGGTAGCGCACCGAGCACTCCAGGCCGTTTTCCGTCAGGCGCATGCGGACTTCCGGTTGCGGGCTGGAAGCATCGAAGTCAATGAAGCGCTGTACCATCGCGTGCTGCCTTTCGATAGCGGGCCGATACTTGTCGTAAACCGCGTTGGCGGCAGCCTGCAACCGCTTGTGCGCCTCCACGACGTCAGCCGTGGCTGCGATGGTCAAGGTGACGGTGTGCCAGACATAATCGGCTCCCGGAATCTGCTTGAACAACGCCGTCGGCTGAAACAACACCGCGTTGGAAAGCACCACCATACGTCCGGTGGAATGCAGATCTGTCCCCGACAACTCCATCAGGTAAATCCGCACGAGGCCGATATCGACTACGCGCCCCGTTACCCCGGCTAGCGTTATGCGGTCCCCGACACGAACTCCGTAGCGGCCGATGAGAAAGAAGTACGCAACGACCGCCAGAATCACGTTCTGCAACGCGACCGCGACACCCGCCGTTACGAACCCAATATAGGTCGCTACGGATCCCAGCTCGGACACGAGGCCAAATACAATGACCAGCGTCAGCGCTATTGCGACCGCAACCCGCCGCAGCACGAGAAACTGGCGCCGGCGCCGCAGATCGTGCAGATACCGAAACGTCGCCCGCCGCCAGATCTCCGAAACGATCAGTACGACCGCGATCCACCCCAACAGCAGGCCGATGCGCAGCGCGAGATAACGCACGATCGATCTCATCCGCGCTTCGAGCGACTCCCGCCAATCATTCAGCGTAGCCGCCGCACTCTCGACCGTCAGCCCCTGCTCCCCGAGCGGCACCAGAACGGTCGACAGCTGTTTGAAGCGGGCCGTTGCGGCTGCGAGCGCCTGCCTCTGGGCCAACAGCTCGGCGGCAGCGGTGGAAGTGCTCATCGCAATTCCGCTGCCCACCACCTTGCGAACTTCCGCGGTCAGCGCGGATCGGATTTTTTCGAGCTCAGTCAGCAGATCTGCGGTTTCCTTGATGGAGCCGGTGAGCTGGCGCCGCATGCCGCTCAGGGAGAACCAGTCCGTCGCCAGCGCAATGGCGCCGGCCGACTCCGGCCGGAGCTTGGAAGAATTTCCAGAATTTGCCGCAGCCGGCGTTAATCCGGCCAAAGCCGATCCGCTGCCTGTCCCGGCAGCCGCCGCAACGCCAGCCCCCGCACCCCCCGCCGCCCCCCCGCCGGTCGACCCATTACCGGAAGCCTCCGCAGAAGGCCTGGAGGCAGACCCGCCTGCGGTCGACCCGCGCACCGGTGGAACCCGGTGCGCCTCCGGCACCGATCGCTCCATATTGGCGATCTGCCCGGCGAGCGGGCTCAAGCTCCCGTTGTCCCCGGCTATCGTGCTCGCCTCAAATTTCTCCATGTCAGCAACGCTACTCTGCACCTCGCGGGCCAGGCTCAGTGCGGCGGCCACCTGGCCCCGCTGGGCCACGAGAGTCGCGCGATCCTTTCCACGCGCGCGCGGTATCTGCTCATCCAGCGCGGCGAGCTGCGCTTGCAGCGTGTTGACGCGTTGTTCGAGCGCCGCAGCGGCCTGGTCCAAGCGGCTCGCAAAGCCGCCTGCAGGCGCAGCATCATCGTTCGGATTTGAGTTCGGATTCGGGTTTGGGTTTTGGTTCGCGTTCGAGTTTTTGTTCTGGTTTTGGTTTTGGTTTTGGCTTTTTTTGTTTTGGTTCGAGTTTGTGTTTGGGTTGGGGCGGCTCGTGTTGGGATTCGCGTTCGCCTTCGGGTTGGGGTTCGCCTTCGGGTTGGGGTTCGCGTTCGGGCTGGCATTTGAGTTCGCGTTGCCCCGTCGCGATTCGGCCTTGAGCAGCGCCACGCAGGCCTCGCCGAAATCGAATGCCAGCTCGACGGCAGTCAGGGACTGCTGATGCAGCCGCTCTGCAAGCGCAGAATCGTCGTTCGCGATCTGTAACTGCCTGACGGCTTCCAGGTGGTGATACCAATCGACCGTCTGCCCCACATGACCGGCAATCTGGTCTGCAGTGAGCGGCAATACAGGCGCCTGTGCCGGCGGCGCGGACTGCGTCGCTGAAGGACCTTTATCCGCGGAATCGGGTGCCGCTGCGGAGATGCCCGCAGCGCCGCCAGCAATGACCATCCAAAGGCCCACGAACAGCCAAACCGCAACAGCCGGGCCATTCGAGTGGGGCCGCGTTGCACGCAACCAGCCGCTCGTCAGGAGCGAAAGGTGCACGGGGAACTGGCGTTGCGGAAAGCAACGACACTGGACGCCAAGCTCGCGAAGCGAACGCAGGATTGCCGGCTCACGCATCACACGGGGGGTCTCCATGGACCGGCCGGGTGGCGCAGGAATCGTGCCGCTGCACTCGCGAAAGATACTCGACCCCATCCTGAATTCCACCGGGCTGCTCCCCGGCCGGGCCGACAGCGCGGAAACGCAATCGCCGCGAGATAGGGTTACGATTGCCGCATGAAACAGCTTGATGTCGCCGCTGCCCTGCGGAAGGTGCTCCCCGCGGACAGCGTCCTGTCCCGCGACGAGGAACTGCATCCTTACGAATGCGACGGGCTGACGGCGTTCCGTCAATTGCCCATGGTGGTCGTCCTGCCGCGAACGGAAGAGGAAGTGCGGCAGGTTCTCGTTGCGTGCCGAAGTCTCGAAGTACCCGTCGTTGCCAGGGGCTCCGGCACAGGACTCTCGGGCGGAGCCACGCCGCATGCTTCTGGGGTGGTGCTGTCGCTCGCTCGTTTGAACAGGATTCTGGAGATCGATCCGCTGGGTCGCATTGCCCGCCTCCAGCCCGGAGTGCGCAATTTGCAGGTCTCGGACGCGGCGGCCCCGTACGGTCTCCACTACGCACCCGACCCTTCGTCGCAGATCGCCTGTTCCATCGGCGGCAACGTGGCCGAAAACTCAGGTGGCGTGCACTGTCTGAAATATGGCCTGACCGTGCACAACGTGCTCGGGATTCGGGGCTACACCATGGATGGTGAGCTGCTCGAGCTGGGCAGCCGGGCGCCGGATCGACCGGGGCTCGATCTTCTCGCGCTGGCCATCGGCTCCGAAGGCCTGCTCCTGGTCGTCACCGAGGTCATCGTCAAGCTAGTCCCGCGACCACAGTTCGCTCGCGTCATCATGGCATCGTTCGCCGACGTCTGCGAGGCGGGCGACGCCGTAGCAGCGATCATCGCCGCCGGCATCATTCCCGCCGGCCTGGAGATGATGGACCGGAAAGCGACGGCCGCCGTCGAGCCTTTCGTGAAGGCCGGCTATGACCTTTCGGCTGAAGCCATCCTCCTGGCCGAAGCGGACGGCACGCCCGAGGAAGTCGCAGACCAGATAGCTGAGATCGAAGGCGTGCTGCGCGCTGCCGGCGCCACCGCGATGACCGTCTCCAACACCGAGGCCGAACGCCTGCGCTTCTGGTCGGGCCGCAAGAACGCTTTCCCGGCCGCCGGGCGCGTCTCTCCCGACTACTACTGCATGGACGGCACCATCCCTCGGAAAAACCTGGGCCCAATGCTCAAGGCCATCGAAGACATGGAGACTCGATATTCGCTGCGATGCATGAACGTGTTCCACGCAGGCGATGGCAACCTGCATCCGCTGATCCTGTTCGACGCCAACGCCCCGGGCGAATGGGATCGCGCCGACCAGTTCGGCGCCGAAATCCTCGAGCTGTGTGTACGGCTCGGCGGCACCATCACGGGCGAGCACGGTGTCGGAATCGAGAAAATCAATTCCATGTGCGTGCAATTTTCAGAAGCCGAACGCGCAGCCTTCTTCGCGGTGAAGTCAGCATTTGACGCAGCCGGCCTGCTGAACCCCGGCAAAGCTATTCCGACACTCGCGCGCTGCGCCGAATACGGCAAGATGCACGTGCACGGCGGCGCGTTGCCTCACCCCGACCTGCCCCGCTTCTAAGTCATGAACGCATCATCGGACGCCACGCTGAGCGACCTGCGTGAACGCGTAACGGTGGCCCACCGAGAACGAAAACCTTTACGCCTGCGAGGCGGCGGCACCAAGGACTTCTACGGCGAGAGCATCGACGGCAACCTCGTCGCTGGTACCCCGACCCCAGGTGCCCCGGCTGCAGCCGACCCGGTCGCGAGTGAGCCCACATCCGGCGACCTCATTGTAGGCAACCCCGTCGCGAGACAGCCCGTATCCCGCGACCTCGTCGCAGGTGATCTCGTTGCAGGGGACCTCCTCGATCTGCGCGCCTACCGTGGCATCGTCGACTACGAGCCCTCCGAGCTGGTTATTACTGCACGCTGCGGCACGCCGCTGGCGGACATCGAGACAGCATTGGCCGAACGGGGACAGTTTCTGGCGTTCGAGCCCCCCGCATTCGGGCGCGACTCCACCATTGGCGGCGTCATCGCGGCGGGCCTGTCCGGGCCACGCCGCGTGTATGCCGGTGCGGCCCGCGATTTCGTGTTAGGCGCAACTCTTCTCGATGCGCGAGGAGACGTGCTGCGCTTCGGCGGCCAAGTCATCAAGAACGTCGCAGGATTCGACGTCTCACGCCTTCTGTGCGGCTCGCTGGGAATCCTCGGAATCATCACCGAAGTGTCCCTGAAGGTACTCCCACTGCCGCGCGCCGAAGAAACACTTCGTTTCGAGCTATCGCAACAAGCCGCCATCGATGCCTTCAATCGCTGGAGCGGCCAACCCCTGCCAATCTCGGGAGCCGCGTGGTCCGGCGGCACCGCCTACCTCCGCCTCTCTGGCGCCGCATCCGCAGTGCGCGCAGCACACGAGCGCCTCGGCGGCGAGCGCCTCGATACAACATTCGCGACGCAATGGTGGAACTCCCTGCGCCACTGCAATCATACAGTCTTCAACAACAGCAGCATCTGGCGCTTATCCCTGCCCGACACCACTCCCCCGCGTCACCTCGCAGGCGAGGTCCTGATCGATTGGGGTGGAGCGCTCCGCTGGTATGGCAACGACTCCGATGATACCGACGCGCAGACACCTAACTCTGTTGCGCACGAAAGCACTGTGTGCGAGACGAACGCGCAAAACGAAGGTCCCCGCAATATCGCATCGGCCGCGGGCGGCACCGCGATACGCTGGCGCGGCGCGGCGCCGCCGACCGGCCGACTCCATCCACTTCAGCCCGCCGTCGCGGCCCTACACCGCCGCCTGAAGGACCGCTTCGATCCCCACGGAATCTTCAACCCGGGCCGACTCGTACCAGGTATTTAACCGCAGATTCCGTCGGCGGTTCGGGGCTTCGGGGCTTAGGGCCTGGGCGCCTGCGCCTGGGCGCTCGGGAGCTTGGGGGCATGCGGGCCCTGGGCCTCGGTGGCTTCGGGCTCTAGGCTCGGGGCCTAACTCCGCACCTCACCCTGATGCGCCTTGACCATCTCCGCCATGCTGGCGAACCGAAGGTCATACCGCGGCGTCCCCGCGGGCGGAACCGTTGCTCCCCACCCTTCCCGCTCGTGCCGACGATCTATCCACGCCGAACTCAACCCCGCCGCCTGCGCAGGCGCGTGGTCGTGAAACAAACTCTGCGCCGTATGCAGAATGTTGCGCTTCAACACACCAAGCCCCGCCAGCGTCTTGATGAGATACTCGAAGTTCCGCGGATCCGGCTTGTATGACCCGATATCCTGCGCCGTGCAGATCGCATCGAAAGTAACTCCGAGACGGCGATTCGTCCCCGCGAAACTCTCCCGATCGACATTCGACAGGATGACGAGCTTGTAGTAACGCTGGAGATACTGAAGCGACGCCTGCGTGTCCGGAAACTCCGGCCAGTCCGGCACCGACTTCCCAAACGCAACCGCCCTCGCCTCATCCGACTTTACACCCCACTCGCCCGCGAGACGCCGATGAACCTCTGCGAGCAACTCGCAGTAGATCATCTGCGGCGTCGCCGCCTCCTGCGCGGCTTCATGGCGCGCGAACACCGCAAGGACCTCGTCGCGCCCCAGCGTGACCGCCCCATCTTGCAGCAAAGGCTGGAGCGCGTTGTAAAGGCCTGTCTCCCAGTCGATGAGCGTCCCATAACAGTCGAACGTGAGCGCCTTGAAATCAGTGAGCTTCATAGAGAGCGCTCCTCAGCCGTGTCCGTGTCGATGATGAATATCCGGAAAGTGCGTATGCCGGTGCCGCAGCCACCCGTGCTGATGCTCATGGCTGTGGGGCTCGCCCCCATCCCAATCGAAACCATGTTCGTGCCGATGATGCTCGTCATGCGTGTGGGAGTGCCCATGCAACAGCGGCTCGTGCAAGTGATCATGCTCGTGATGTTCCGTCACGTGTAGCCAGACACCCATCCCCATACACGCCGCCGCGAGCCAGAACGCGCCGCCGCTGGATTGCCCGTACAAAAGGAGCGCAACGCCGGCGCCGATGAACGGCGCAGTGGCAAAGTACGCGCTCGTGCGAGCAGTTCCCAGCTGGCGTAGCGCCACGATGAACAATACGAGACTCAGTCCATAGCCCAGAAATCCGATCAAAAGTGTGGCCAGCACGTATGGCAGAGGTGGAAGCGTGGCGCCGAGCCCGAACGCCAGACTCGTGCTGGTGACGCCGGCAACGAGCCCCTTGATCGCTGCGATGACACGCGAATCACTCGCCGAGATCCTGCGCGTCAAATTGTTATCCAGCGCCCAGCACAGGGATGCGCCCGCTATCGCCAGTAGCGCGAGCGGACTTCCGGCCGGGGAGAACCGCGCAGGCCACACCAGAACGAGCCCACCCGCGAAAATGACAAACAGACCCAACACGACGCGCCTGCTAGCAGCCTCGCGAAACACCACCCACGCAAGCACGGCGGTAAACACGACTTCGAGATTCAAGAGCAGCGAGGCAGCCGCCGCATCCGCCCGTGCAAGTCCCGTCATGAGCAACGCAGGTGCAACGATGCCCCCGACGAGTATCGAAACCGCCAGCCAGGGCCAGTCGGAGCGGGTGAGTCCGGTCGGCGACCAGCCGCGATCCTGAATGATCCGCAGCACACTCACGCCTACTCCGCTGCCGACGTACACAAGCCCAGCAATCAGCAGCGGATGGGTTGCCGCAAGAAGCTGCTTTGCGACGGGCGTGGTAGCGCCGAACAACAGCGCCGACGCCAACGCCGCCGCCACGCCGGGGTGCAGTGCGCGCGCGCCATTGCCACTATTGTTCATGCACCAGAAGATATCGCGTGGACTTCCTGTTCGACTCCCTCGGGGGAAATAGAAGAAGTCGCCGAGGTTGAGGATTGCTCCGCTGGTTCACGCTCGAGCGTCACGCACGACCCGGGATAGGCGGAATCGAACATCAGGGTAAGACCGTGCAGCTTCGCCACAGCGGCCACCAGGCTCAAACCCAAGCCGCTGCCCGGGGTATGGCGGCTCTTTTCCAGGCGATGAAATCGCCGCAACACGGCCTCACGCTCGTGGTAGGGAATGCCCGGGCCGTTATCCGACACAGCGACTCCGATGCGGTCCTGGTAGAAGAAGGTCCGCACGCCAACGCAACCTCCCGCGGGACTGAACTTGATCGCGTTGTCCACGAGGTTACTGATCGCCTCGAACATGAGGCTCGGATCGCCGGACATCTGGGTGAGCCCAGGCGCATCGGTGTCGAAAGAGAGCGACACCCCGCTCTCCTCGGCCACGGGCGCATGAAACTCCACCACGTCGGCGGAAATCCTGCCCAGGTCGATTGTCGTGAACCCGGCGCGCCGCGCGCCATCCTCGACCTCCGCAATACGCAAAAGCGCGCTGAACGTCCCCAGTACAGCCTTCGTCTCGGCGATCGCCTCGTCGACGGCGATGGCGTACTCCTCCGTGGAAGTGGTTCGGCGTCGCGCGCGCTCCAGTCCTCCGAGGAGCCGAGTGAGCGGCGTGCGCAGGTCGTGCGCAATGTCATCGGTAACGCCCTTGACCTCCCGCATGAGCCTTTCAATGTCGTCCAACATTCCGTTGACGACATGGACCAGCCGGTCGAGGTCGCCGGCGCCGCTCTGCGTCGGCAGACGTTTAGCCAGATCCCCGGTCACGATGCGCTCGATGGCACCCGTGATGCCGATAATCTGACGGACGGCCCCCAGGCCGGTGATCACGGCGCCGGCGAGTCCAATCGCGAGCACGAGGATGCCGCCCCAGGCCATCGCCTTCAGCAGCAGATCCTGGAATGCATGGACCGCGTCCACGTTTTCGCTGAAGAAGAGAATGTCGCCCGTCTCGAGACGGTACGCGATCCCGCGAAACGGTGCGGCGTGCCCTCCCCAGCGCAGTCTGAATTCGAAGTTCTCGCCGAACCGCACCGGACGCTGCGGCAGGGTCGTCAGATTGCCCGCGATGTAACGACCGGAAGCGTCGAATATGCCGAACGGGCGCCAGTTGTTCGGATCGCGCTGTGCATGGGTCCGCATGCGCTGCACGACCTCCGGGACGTCACGCAGAGTGTAGATGCGCGAGTCACGCTCCAGGCGCTCGTCGATGTAGTTGTTGAGATACGTCGTGGTCTGCCAGAACAGGAACCCGAAAAACAGGAAGGACGAGACGCCGAACAGCGCAAGGAACAGTACGGAGAGCCGAAAGCTCGTCGTGCTGGGAAGGTCAGTCAGCCGCACGGAGAATGTATCCCGAGCCGCGCACTGTCTGGATCATCGACGGCAGGCCGCCGTCATCGAGCTTCCGGCGCAGCTTGCCCATGTGAACGTCGATGACGTTGGTTCTTTGATCGTAGCGATACGACCAGACCTCCTCGAAAAGCATCGTTCGCGTGATGACCTGTCCGGGGTGACGCAGCAGGTATTCGAGCAGGCGGTATTCACGCGGCAACAAGTCGATCGCGCGCCCGCTGCGCCGGACTTCGCGCTTCAGCAAGTCCACTTCCAGATCGCCGACTCGCAACATGGTCTCGCGGTCCGGAACGGCGCGCCGCCTGAGGAGAACTTCGATCCGCGCGGTCAGCTCCAGCGATTCGAACGGCTTGGTCAGGTAATCGTCCCCGCCCGCCCGCAGACCGCGCACCCGCTCATCGACGGCCGACAAGGCGCTCAGAATCAGAACCGGGGCGTCTACACCGAGGCCACGCAGGCTCGACAGGACGGTCAGCCCATCGACGCCGCCGGGAAGCATCCGGTCCAATACGATCGCCGCGTACCGGTCTACGACCGCCCGGTCCAGAGCGTCCTGCCCGCAGGCCGCGCACTCCACGTCGAACCCATGGTCGCCCAGCGCCGCGGCAATCTCCGCCGCAGTCTGTGTATCGTCCTCCACGACAAGGACTCTCGTCATCTTTCGTACCTCTGGCGCTCTTCGGACCCATCATATACCGGAGCAAATGCCCCGATCCCTGTCGTAAAATCGATTTTAGGAGACGGCGCCGCGTCTCTTGCGTCATCCTCGGCGATCAGGTCTGGCCCTGTGGGCTTCATCTGTAACGCCCCGATGCAAACCGCTCCGTCGACGCCGGCCGGCCCGATGCGAAAGGCGGCAATTCGCGTCGGGCGCCTGAGTATCCACTGGAGGATGGGTGAACGACGTCGCAAGTCACGGTGCTCCGCCGCCGGGGCACTCTTTGTCGCGGACCAAAGCGATCCGCATCGGCGCCCTGGCGCTCGCGGTCCTGGTCCTCGGCGGCTACTTTTTCGTAGCTCATAACCGGGCCCGGGCAGCCGCGGCCAAGGACCCGAAAGCCCATTCGATCCCCGTACTCGTCAGTAAGGCGACCACCCAGGATCTGCCGGTGGAGCTCAACGGCATCGGCACCGTCCAGCCCTTGAGCGTCGTCGAGGTCAAAGTCCGCGTGGACGGCCAGCTGGACAAGGTCGCCTTTACGGAGGGCCAGGAAGTCCGCGTCGGCGAGCTGCTCGCGCAAATCGACCCCCGCCCCTTCCAGGCGCAGCTGGCGCAGGCCGAAGCCACTCGCGCAAAAGACCAGGCGCAACTGGAAAATGCCAAGTCGGACGTCGCGCGCTACTCCACCTTGCTCGATACCGGCGGTGTCGCCATACAGACCATGGATGCGGCCAAGGCCCAGGTCGCCGCGATGGAAGCCACCGTGCGCGCCGATCAGGCCGCGGTCGACACCGCAAAACTGCAACTGCAGTTCACGCGGCTGGTCTCGCCGATCGATGGCCGTGTCGGCCTGCGGCTGGTGAATGCGGGCTCAATAGTGCACGCCACCGACGCCACCGGGATCGTCACGGTCACGCAAATGCACCCGATTTCCGTGATCTTTTCCCTGCCTCAGGATGAGCTTCCCGACATTCTGGCGAACTCCTCGAAAGGCAAGCTGCAGGTCATCGCCTACACCCGCGACGGCTCACGCAACCTCGCCGAGGGCGATCTTTCCGTCGTCGACAGCCAGGTCGACTCCACCACCGGCCAGGTGCGGTTGCGAGCGATATTCGCGAATGAGAACCGGACGCTATGGCCCGGCTCACTGGTCTCGGCCCGTCTCCTGGTGCGGACCGACCGCGCCGTTACTGTAGTCCCGACTCGTGCCGTCATGCGCGGCCAGAGCGGCCAGTACACCTATGTAGTCAAAGCCGACAAGACAGTGGAAATGCGCCCGGTGACCACCGGCCAGTCCGTCGATGGTTACACCGCTGTGCTGTCGGGCGTGACTGCCGGGGAAACCGTAGTCGTCGACGGGCAGGCCCGCATCGCCCCTGGCACCCCCATCGAGGCGAAGGAGCTTCCGGGGGCCGGCCTACCGGGGGCCGGCCTACCCGCGACCGCCCCGGCGGCTGCGGGCGGGACGGACCTCGCCGCCCTCGCCCAGCGGAACGGCATGTCGTGAACGTTTCCGAGATCTTCATCCGCCGGCGCGTAGGCACGATACTGCTCGCCCTGGGTGTCATCTTCGTCGGTATCAACGCCTACTCGTCGCTCCCGGTCGCGCCGCTGCCGCAGGTCGAGTTCCCGACAATTCAGGTTTCGGCCAACCTGCCGGGGGCCAGTGCCGACACGATGGCCACGTCGGTCGCGACTCCGCTGGAACGTTCACTGTCGAACGTTCCGGGCATCACCCAGATGACCTCGTCGAGCTCGCTCGGCAACTCCCAGATCACCCTGCAGTTCGACCTCAGCCGCTCCATAGACGGCGCGGCGCAGGACGTGCAGACCGCGATCAGCGCCGCCGGCGGCCTGCTGCCGAAGAATCTTCCCAATCCGCCGACCTACCGCAAGACCAATCCCGCCGACTACACGGTGTTGGAGCTCGCGCTCACTTCGGACACTCTGCCGTTGACCGAAGTCGATCGGTACGCCGAGGATTTCATCGCCCAGCAGATCTCGCAGATGCCGGGCGTGGGCATGGTCGACTTCCATGGCCAGCAGCGGCCGGCGGTGCGCATCCAGCTCGACCCCGACAAGGTGGCGCAGCTCGGCCTGACGCTCGATGACGTACGCAGCATGATCAGCGTCCAGACCGTCAACGGCCCCAAGGGCAGTCTCACCGGCCCCCACCGTACCGTCGTACTCGATGCCACGGATCAGGTGATGACCGCCGCGGGCTATAAGTCCATCGTCGTCGCCTACAAGAACGGGGCGCCGATCCGGCTCGAGGACCTGGGCAATGTCATCGACGCTCCGGAAGACGTCCAGCAGGCGGCGTGGTTGCAGGACAAGCGCGCCATCATCATCGATATCCACAAGCAGACCGGTTACAACGTCGTTGAGACGATCGACCAGATCAAGGCGCGATTGCCGCAGCTGACCGCGGCACTTCCTCCAGCGGTCAAGCTGGTCCTCGTGGGTGACCGCACGCAGACCATCCGAGCGGCTGTGAGCGACGTCCAGATCACGATGTTGATCACCATCGCGCTCGTCGTGCTGGTGATCTTCTTCTTCGTGCGCAACTTGTGGGCCACGATCATTCCCAGCATAGCGATACCGCTGTCCCTCATCGGGGCGTCCGGTGTGATGTACCTGCTGGACTACAGCCTGGACAACATCTCGCTGATGGGCATGACGATCGCCGTCGGCTTCGTCGTCGACGATGCGATCGTCGTGGTCGAGAATGTCATGCGCCACCTCGAAACCGGCAAATCGCCGTTACGGGCGGCGATCGACGGCGCGCGCGAAGTGAGCTTCACCATCGTCTCGATGACGGTGTCGCTCATCGCAGTGTTCATTCCGGTGCTGCTCATGAGTGGCATCGTCGGACGCCTGTTCAGAGAGTTTGCCGTGACGGTCACCGTCGTGATCCTCATGTCCGGCATCGTCTCGCTGACCGTGACGCCGATGATGTGCGCCTGGCTCATTCGCCACGAGCCCAACGAAAAGCACGGGAAGCTGTATCTCTGGTCCGAGAGGATCTTCGAGGCAGTAGCCGGATTCTACGCAAGAACTCTCGACCGCGTGCTCGCGCATCCGGTAAAGATGTTGCTCGTCACCATCGGCACGCTGCTGCTTTCGATGTTCCTGTATGTGGCGGCCCCCAAGGGGTTCTTTCCCATCGTCGACTCCGGTTTCATCGTCGGCACCGCCCAGGCGGCGCCCGACATCTCCTTCGATGCAATGTCGAGCCGCATGCAGGTACTCGGGCGCATCGCGGCGGCCGACCCGGATGTCGCCACGGCTGACTACTGGATCGGCAACAATCCGACGATGAGCCAGGCACGCGTCTTCATCAATCTCAAGCCGCGCAACGAGCGGAATTCGACGGCCGCGGAAGTCATGGCGCGTATCAAGCGAAATACTGCCGGTGTCGAGGGCGTACAGCTCTTCATGCAAATCAGGCAGGACATCCAGGTCGGCGGCCGCCTGTCCGCCGCGCAATATCAATATACGCTGCAGGATGGCGATATCGCGGAACTCACCCGGTGGTCCGAAATCCTTCTGAAAAAATTCGCGGAATTGCCACTGTTGCGCGACGTGAGCTCGGATGCGCAATCGCTCGCGGCAAGCGCAACCGTCAAAATCGATCGTGACACGGCCTCCCGACTCGGCGTCACCGCGCAAGCGATCGACGATGTACTCTACGACGCCTTCGGACAACGTCAGATCGCAACGCTATTCACGCAGCTCAACCAGTATCACGTCATCGAAGAAGTCGATCCTCGCTTCCAGCTTTCGACCGACTCGCTCAAGCATCTGTACGTTCGCTCCTCGGTGTCGGGCCAACTCGTCCCGCTGAGCATCCTCGCGAGCGTCGAGCAGGGTCTCGCCCCCATCGCCATCAACCATCAGGCGCTGTTTCCCGCGATCACGCTGTCGTTCAATCTCGCTCCCGGAACGAGCCTCGGACAGGCCGTGGAAGCGATCCAGGCCGTCGAACGGCAGTCGGGCAAGCCCGACACCCTGACCGGCTCGTTTCAAGGCACCGCGCAGGCATTTCAGGAGTCGCTGCGCACGCAGCCGTGGCTGATCTTCATCGCGCTCGTTGCGGTGTACATCGTGCTCGGTGTTCTCTATGAGAGCGCGGTGCACCCGCTCACGATCATCTCGACACTTCCGTCGGCCGGCGTCGGCGCTTTGCTGGCCCTGCTGATCTGCGGACAGGACTTGTCCATCATGGGCATGGTCGGCATCATCCTGCTCATCGGCATCGTGAAAAAGAACGCCATCATGATGATCGATTTTGCACTGGCCGCGGAGCGCGGCCAGGGACTGTCGCCCCTCGAGGCGATCCGCCAGGGATGCCTGCTGCGTTTCCGGCCGATCATGATGACCACCATGGCGGCCCTGTTTGGCGCCGTGCCGCTGGCCGTCGGCGCCGGTGTAGGCGCAGAGCTTCGCACGCCACTGGGCATCGCAATCATTGGTGGCCTCATCGCATCACAGGTGTTGACGCTCTACGCGACACCCGTGATCTACCTTTGGTTCGACCGATGGGCCATCTCCATGCGCAGATGGCGAGACAGCGGGCGGCGTAGGACAACCCAGACCCCAAGCGGCCCGGGCACCTCTGCCGACCACCCCGAACAGGATCCACACGCGCTGCCCGTCCCGACGAAGCCCCCTGCTCCTGCTTTCGATGCCTGAGTGTCCGGGCTCACATACCCGGCGGGCGCCACTGAATCGCGAGGCTCACGGCCTCGTGCGCGAGGCGCTCTCAGGCGCCTCGCACACCGCGGGCAATGACGGGACGGAGTCGGCGGTCAGGCTGACTTGAGCTCTTTCGGATCGATCGGCAGCTTGCGCACCCGCTTGCCCGTTGCCGCGAATACCGCGTTCGCGAGCGCCGGGATCACCGGTGGCAGGGCCGGCTCGCCCAGGCCCGTTGGCGGGTTGTCCGACTTGAGGAAATGCACTTCCAACGGCGGCGCCTGGTACATGCGCAACAGCGGGAATTCGTGGAAGTTGGTCTGCTGGGCCCGGCCGCCTTCGAACGTGACGGCCTGGCCCAGAGCCGCGCCAATCCCGTCGAGCGCCGACCCCTGCACCTGATTCAACGCGCCGCTCGGATTGATGATCTGCCTGCCGACGTCGGCAGCGATCCAGACCTTGTCGACGTGCACCGAGCCCTGGCTGTCCACCGTCGCCTGGACCACCTCCGCGAAATAACCCTGGTGGGAGTAATACACGGCGAAGCCCATGCCCGTACGATTGCCCGCGCCCCCACCCGTGCCCTGCTTCGCAAGCGCACGGTGCGGGCTCTTATTCCAACCTGACTTGTCTCTGACGAGCTCCATCACGCCGCGCATGCGGCCCGTATCGTACGGCGGCGCCGGTCCGAACGGTCCCGGCGGCGTGGGAATCGCGCGTGGCTCCCCCAGCAGGTCGAGCTGGAACTGAATGGGATCCTGCTTCGCGGCGTGCGCCACCTCGTCGAGAAAGCCCTGGAACGCGAACGCAAGACCGTTGCTGCCCGGCGCACGCATGGGCCCGGTAGGCTGCCCCAGCGGCATCCCTGTCATTCCCAGCTCCAGATTCTCGACAAACCGCGCCGGAAACTCGTTGGGCGCGAATGTCGCGCTGTCGTTGAACTTCTCGCCGATGCCGAAAGTGACGAAATGATCGCGGAAGGCAACCAGCTTACCCTTCGCATCCAGTCCCGCGCTGAAGTGATGGAAGCCCGCCGGTCGGTACATGTCGTGTTGCAGATCCTGCGTACGATTCCACAGGAGTTTGATCGGCGCGCCCGCCAGCTTGGAGATCATCGCGGTCTGGACTATGAAGTCACTGGCCAGACGCCGGCCGAAACCGCCGCCGCAGCGTGTGACGTGAATCGTCACCGCCTCGGGGGGGATGCCGAGTGTCTTGGCGACGAGAGTGCGGCCGGCACCGGGATTCTGCGTGGGGGCCCAGATTTCAACCTTGCCGTCGCGGAAGTCCGCGGTGCAGTTCTGCGGCTCCAGCGGTGCATGCGAGAGAAACGGATAGAAGTAGGCTGCCTCGACCTTCTGGGCGGCGCCCGCGAGCGCACCGGTGGGATCGCCATCGGTACGCACGATCTTCGTCGGCGGCTGCTTGGCAAGCTCCACCGCCTGCCGGGCAAATCCTGCGCTGCTATGGCTGGCGTGCGGGCCCTCGTCCCATTTGACGCTCAGCTTGTCCATCGCCTTGTTCGCCTGCCACCAGGTGTCCGCGATGATTGCGACACCATCGAGAAGACTCATCTGCATGCCGACGAAGGGGGCGGTGCCGACATCCGGTGCGTTGACGACGAGCACCTGGCGCACGCCCGGCATGGCTTTGATGGCATCGATGTTGGCGCTGACGAGCTTGCCGCCATGCACGGGGCATTTCGCGAACACCGCGTAGCGCATCCCTGGCACCGTGGTATCGATCCCGAAGATCGGCATGCCCTTTACGATGAGAGGGCTGTCCACGCCGCCGAACGGCTGGCCGATGATGCGAAAATCCTTCGGGTCCTTCAGCTTCACCGTCTTCAGATCAGGCGGCGGCAGAGCGGCTGCCTTGGAGGCCAGCGCTCCGTATTTGAGCGAGCGGCCGCTCGGCTTGTGATGAACGACACCCGGGGTCGTCTCGCACTCCGCCTCCGGAACGCCCCAGGTCTTCGCCGCCGCCGCTACCAACATCTGGCGCCCCGCGGCGCCGGCGCGCCGCAGCGGGTCATAGTTCATCGGTGTGCTGAAGCTGCCGCCGGCGAACTGCGGGCCGTACTTCGCCGGATCCACCACGGCCATCTCGGTGCGGACGTTGCTCCAATCGACGTCGAGCTCCTCCGCGATGATCATCGGGAACGAGGTCTTGATCCCCTGACCGATCTCCGGGTTCTTGTTGACGATCGTGACGATGTCGTCCGGCGCGATCCGGATGTAGGCATTGATGGTGCCGGGGGACGCGGCCGGATGAGCGGCCGTCGCGGCCGTCGCCGTTCCCGGGAAACTGAAATCGAGCAACAGGCCGCCGCCGGCCGCCGTGCTCGCCGCAAGGAAGGTGCGGCGGGAGACTGCCGCGCCGCTGGCGTCTCGCGGCGTGTTGCCGCTCAGATCCGCGCCGACTGCATTCGTGCGAGTCATATTCAGACCTCCCTAGTGTCGGCGGTCGGGAGGCCGGCCGCTTGTTTGATCGCGGCGCGAATCCGCGTGTACGTGGCGCAGCGGCAGATATTGCCGCTCATCGCGTTGTCGATGTCCTGGTCCGTGGGCTTTGGCTTCTGATTCAACAGCGCGGTGGCGGACATGATCTGCCCGGCCTGGCAATAGCCGCACTGCATGACATCGAGATCGAGCCAGGCGGCCTGTACCTTCTGGCCGGTCGGGGTGTCGCCGACGCCCTCAATGGTCGTGATCTCCTGTGCGTGGACAGCCGCCACAGGCGTGACACATGAACGGATCGGCGCGCCGTCCAGGTGCACCGTACAGCAGCCGCACAGCCCCAGACCGCACCCGAACTTACTGCCCTTGAGGTCCAGAACGTCACGCAAGACCCATAGCAGAGGGGTATCGCCCTCCACGTCGACCGTGCGAGCCGTGCCGTTAATCTTAATCGTGTAAGTCATTTTTCCCCCGAAAGGACAGATTCTGCCGCGAAGCAAAAATATCCGCGCACGCCCGGTAAGCGCCCCAGTTCAGCAGCGCATTACCGCCCCGGGAGCTTATTCCTTCTGCCCGGGCCCGGCCCGCTTCAGTATGGGGACAGTCCATCACGCGGTGGCAAGTCTCATTTCGGCAAACGAGCCTTTCCAGTTCTGAAAGAATCCGCCCGCAGGTGATCCAAAAAGAGGACAGTGGTCGTTGCCGCAGACGATCGTGATCCGCGGCGCTCGAGCGTCTTCCCAAAAAACCGTCGGGAGGCCATCCATTGGAAAAGATAACCAATCTATTCGACTACGAGATTTTTGCCCGCGTGATCAAGGCCGGCAGCCTGTCCGCGGCGGCCCGGGAGCTGCATTCCTCGCCGGCCATGATATCCAAGCGTCTCACCCGGCTGGAAGAGCGCCTCGGTGTGAGGCTGCTGCAGAGAACCACCCGCCGCCTCACCCCGACGCAGGTGGGCCAGAGCTTTTTCGAGCGTGTGGTAGCCGTGCTCGCGGCGGTCGAGGACGCGGAGAACTTTGCCGCGGTCGACAGCGAACGCCCGCGCGGTGTGCTGAAAGTGTCATTGCCGACCGCTTTCGGCCGGCTGCACGTCGCCCCGCGCCTCAAGCCGTTTCTGGATGCGAATACCGAGCTGAAAATGCTCGTCGACCTGAGCGACGATTACGTCGACCTGGTCGCCGGCAGCTTCGATATGGCCCTGCGCATCGGCACGCTGCCCGATTCGAGCCTGGTGGCCCGCCGGCTGGCACCAAATCGCCGGGTGCTGTGCGCCTCGCCCATCTATCTGGACAAGCACGGCGAGCCGCGCGACCTGGTGGATCTGCAGCGCCATCGCCTCGTCGCCGCCGGCCCGCAGATCACGTGGCGCCTGGAAGGTCCGGAAGGTCCGGTCATGTTCAAGCCGCACACGGTTCTCGAGACCAACTCGAGCGAAGTCGTGCGGGAAGCCGTCGTCAGCGGACTCGGCATCGGGTTCCGATCCACTTGGGATGTCAGCGCTGAACTGAAGCGCGGTGTACTCAGGCGGGTAATGCCGTCCTATGGGAGCGCCATGGACGTCAACATCTACGCCGTCTATTCGGGCCGCCGCCTCGTGCCCGTCAAGGTGCGCGCGTTCGTCGATTACCTCGTGAGCGTCTTCGGACCCGAGGAGCCGTACTGGGATCGCGAGATCCACCCGATCCTCGCTCGCGAGGTGAACGAATCGCACGGCCGGGGGAGCCGGCAACCGTCCATCAACGGTGCGCTCCACGAGCGTCGCAGCTCGTGACCTACCCGCCACGTGGCCTTGGAGCAGCGCGCGCCTCGCCGCGCGGGACGCCTTTAGTTAAACTGCCTGCAACAACGTCACCATTGACTCACGAGGGGATCCGTCGAATGAAACGTTTTGCGAAGTCGAGCCTGATCGCGCTGTGCTCCGTTGCCTCCGTGTCCGCTGTCCTGGCGCAGGACGCCGGTCCGCCGACGCCCGAACAGGCGGCGCAGCAGGCCGTCGAGCTCCGGCAGGGACTGCTCAAGGTCATGGGGATGTACATGGCTCCGCTGGGCGGGATGTTGAAGAACAAGGTGCCCTTCGACGCCACCACGGCGCAGAAGAGCGCGGCGCGCATCACGCAGTTGAGCGCGATGATTCCGGACGTCTTCCAGACCGACACGCGCAAGTTCACGACGCTCAAGACGAAAGCGCAGGACGGGATCTGGACCAACCAGGCCGACTTCAGTGCGAAGGCCGACGATCTGGGCAAGGCGGCCACTGCTCTGGGCGATGCGGCCAAGTCCGGCGACAAGGGCGCCACGCTGAAGGCCGCCGGCGCGGTCGGCAAGGCCTGCGGCGGCTGTCACGACAACTACCGCAACAAGTAGCTCCCGCTGACCTGTGCCAGCAGAATGGTTCTATCTGCACCGCAGTCTCGCGAACCGGCCTGTTACCTAGCGGGCAAAGCCACGCCTTTTGCCCGGGGCGCGTAGCCCGGGGCGCGTAGCCCGGGCGCGCAGCCCGGGCGCGTAGCCCGCGGGCCGCTCACAGCCAGTCGACGCGCTTGCTGAAAGCGCCGCAGGCGTCTTTCAGCGAATCAATAAAGACTATCCGCTGACGGCGGCGCGTGAGTCACGAGCCAGTAGACGAAACCGCTGCTGATCGCGCTCACGATCATCGCTTTCAACAGCTCGGAGCTGCTGATCGCCTCGTGCGCCGGAATGAGGGCCGCGGGCTTGTGGCCGGTCAGCATCGGCAGCACGAGATTCTGCTTCTTGACGAAGCCGTAGAAGGCGATCGCCGCGAGGTGTAGCCCAATTGCTCCCAGGATGAAGTTGAAATTCACGTTATGCACGGTGGACAGCCAACTGGCCGTGCTCTTGCTGACGGCCGGGTTATAGGGCCCGGCCCAGACGACATCGTCCGTCGTGAACAGTCCGGTGCTCGCCTGCACGGCAACCAGTACGATCATCAGGATCACCATCAGGCCGCCCACGGGGTTGTGGCCGATGCTCTGCACGCCGGTCCTGGCGAACATGTTCTTCATGTAGAGCCAGATCGCGGACGGTTTCCTCACGAAACTGCCGAAACGCGCGTGACGCGGGCCGAAGAACCCCCAGATGATCCGGAACACCAGCAGCCCGATGATCCAGTAGCCCAGGTAGAAGTGCCACTGCATCCAGTCGAACCCCGCCTTAGCGGTCGCCCAGGACGCGAAAATGCTGGTGGCGAACAGCCAGTGGAACACCCGCAGCGGCAGGTCCCAGACGAGTCGCCTATCTTCCGCCATGCTCGTTCATCTCTTTAGGATTCATCACCTGAGGGTTGTCCGACCAGCGCATCGCACCGCGCGGCGGCCTTGTACAGGCCGCTTCTTGCGCAATCTGATTAGAGCTGGCGCGCGACCGACGAGTCGGTGCTCAACTGATTAAGGAGCGCTGCGGTGGCCTCATGGACCTCGATGCTCGTGCCGCCACGCCCATGCCCCCCGGCCCGGCCCATCGCGGAATCGACGGGCGTCATACCCTTGGCGTCCTTCGCTTTCGGATCGGCATTATGCGCGACCAGGGCTTTCACGACATCATCGTAGCCGAACAGAGCGGCGCCGTGCAGCGCCGTCTGGCCGGTCCTGGTCTCATGCGCATTGATGTCGCCGCCCGCCTTCACGAGGAGGTCGAGCGACTCGACCTGCTGTGCCTGTGTTTTGAAACGGCCGCGCGTATCGATCTCATTGGATCCGAGGCCCGCCGCAGCCATGATCGGCGTGATGCCCTGGATGTTGGGCAAGTTCGGCTTCGCGCCGTGCGCGAGTAACAGGCGGATCGCCGGGACGTCCGCCGCTTTTGCGGCACGCAACAAGGGCGTCGCGCCCATCGTGAGCATCAGATCGGCGCCGCGATCCGGACCGACGGCGCGGTACGGTGGAAAGAGCTTCAGCTGCACGTTGGGATTCGCGCCGGCATCCAGGAGCAGCTCGATCATCTTGATGCTGGTCGTGTCATCCAGCGAGGGCCGATCCGGCCGGCCGCCGTGAGGAATCGTGTTGAGGTCCACCGCCGCCCACAGCGGCGTGCGGCCCCACCAGTCCCAGGTGTTGGGATTGGCCTTCTGGCTGAGAAGGTACGCAGCGATATCGAAATGGAAGTTGGTCACTGCCATGATCATGGGAGTGACGCCCTCCGGGTCGGGCAAGTTCACATCCGCCCGGGCGTCGACGAGGTATTTGACGCATTCCAGGCAACCCTGTCGAGCCGCGTACAGCAGCGGTGTAAGACCGCCCACGGAACGCATCTGCGCGCGCGGCTCGGCGGTGACCATCCTCTGCCAGTTGTTGAGCATCGAACGCGCGTCGACCTTCGCTCCGTGCTGCAGGAGCAGCTTCACCATCGCGGGCTGGCTCTCCGCCGCCGCCCACATGAGAGCGGTCTGGTGGTGCCACTGCTCGACCGCGTTTACGTTTGCGCCGTGACGCAGGAGCAGCTTGACGGCGTCGACGTTGCTCGTGCGCGCGAGAATCATCAGCGCCGTCTGGCCGTCCGCGTTCCCGGAGTTCGGATCGGCGCCTGCCTTCAGCAACTTCTCGATGACGGTCGGATTGCCCGTAACGGCCGCCTCCAACAGAGGCGTCGAGCCGTACTGGTTGGCCGTCGAGGCCTTCGCCCCTGCTTTGATGAGGCTTTCGACCAGCGGCACGTTGTTGTGATAAACGGCCCACTGCAGCGCCGTAGTCCCGTCGGCAGCGCGCACATTCACATCCGTCTTATCCTTGATGAGAGCCATCGCGGCAGCGCTGTCGTCGGACTTGGCGGCATCGACGAGCGTGTCCTCGGCCCACGCCGCGCCCTGCCCCGAGAGCGCGAGCAATGCGACTGCGAACCCTGCCTTTCGCATGATCCTCACGCCCGCCTGCAGTGGACTTGCGAATTTGCTCATCAGACTTCCGCGAACTTCTGAGTGCTGTCGCCGAGCGCCTCCACGGGAACTCCGGCGCGGTCGAGCATCGTCAGGAGTGCGTTCGCCAGCGGCGTGTGGTCCGGATAACGAAGGTGCTGACCGCCTTTGACTTTCCCGCAGCCGCCGCCGATGAACGCGGTAGGCAGCGGGAACTGGTTGTGGCGGTCGCTGTTGCTCATGTTGCTGCCGTACAGAATGATCGAGTGGTCCAGCAGCGAGCCGTCACCATCGGGCGTGTTCGCCATCTTCGTGAGGAATTTGGCCAGCACCTGCGTGTGATAGTGCTGAATCTTGACGAGCTTATCCTTCTTGGCCGGATCGTTCGCGTGATGCGACACCGCGTGGAAGGCATCGGGTACGCCGATGTTGTTGTACGTTCGGCCGCTGACTTCCGCGGCCACCATGAAGTTCATGATACGCGTGAGGTTGGCTTGGTAGGCCAACAGCGCCATGTCGTACATCAGGTTCATCGTCTGATCGAACGAATCCGGCGTACCGACCGGCACGTTAGGCAGCTTGAGGTGGGACAGATCCTGCGCCTGCGTCTTTTGCACGCGCCGCTCGAGCTCCCGGACGGTCTCCAGGTAGTCGCTCAACATCGCGCGATCGCGGACGCCCAGGGTACGCTGCAGCGCCGCGGCATCCTCTGAGACCATGTCGAGAATGCTCGCCTGTTCCTGGACGAGCTCCTTGCGCTCCGCCGGGCTGTCGCCGCGACCGAACAGTCGTTGGAACAGCTTGTGCGGGCTGTACTCCATCGGGAGGGGCGTGGAGGCAGTCCGGAACGCGATCGTGCCGGAGTAGTTGCAACCGTAGTCACGATCGCACGCGCCGCCGCCGCCGGGGGCCTCGGTGGCGATTTCCAGCGAGGGCAGCGGAGTGTCCTGCCCGATGTACTTGGCGGCAATCTGGTCAGCCGTCACCGCCATGTTAGGGTCCTGGCCCTGTTTGGGATGCGTGCAGCTGAGCCACGTCGCGGGCACGATCGCGTGCACGGCCTGGCTCTCACCCGGACGGTTTCCCAGGCCGCTGATGACCGTCAGCTGTTTCTGGAACGGCTTGAGCGGCTCGAGGATCGGCGACAGCTCGAAGTTCGAGCCTTCGGCCGTCGGAGTCCATTTCTCCATGATGGCGCCGTGTGGGAAATACACGAACCCCAGGCGCGTCAGCGGCTTGGCGGCGGTGTTCGCGAGCGCGGTGCCCGCCGGAATCATCGCATCCAGTAACGGCAGAGCGATCATCGCTCCGGCGCCGCGCAGGAAGGTTCTGCGGTGGAGGTATTTCTTGGTTATGAACATTGACGGATTCTCCTCTTGGCGTTGCGCTCAATGCTGCAAGGCGGCTTGCTTGACGGGCGCAACGCCAGCGCCATTGCCGTCCGGAACCATCTGCATCCGGAACGGCTGGCTATTCACGATACCCAACACGATCGTCGCAAAGCGGTAGTTGTCTTTGGCCGCATCGCGCACGATCGCGCGCACCGTCGGCATGTCCGTGTATTCGAGGCCGCGGCCCAGCGAGTACGTGAACAGCTTCTCCGTGAATGTCTGTGCGAACTGTTGAGGACGGGTCATCAGATACTTGCGAACGTCCGACGGGCCGCGCAGCTGCACTCCGCCCAATTCGCCGCCCGCGTCGATCGCAATGCCGGCGTCGCGATCCTTGGCGCGCCAGCCGCCGATCGCATCGAAGTTCTCGAAGGCGAACCCCAGGGGATCCAGAATCCCGTGGCACTGGTTGCAGGAAGGATTGGACCGGTGTGCCTCCATTCGTTGCCGCACGGTCAGAGCCTTCGCGCCCTCCATATTTTCCTTCAGTGCTTCGACGCCCGGGGGCGGCGCGTGCGGCGGTGTCCCGGTAATGCTCTCGAGGATCCACGCGCCGCGCTTCACGGGTGAGGTGCGATTCGCGTATGAGGTGCCCATCAGGAAGCTGCCTTTGCCAAGCAGCCCCCACCGATTCGGATCGCTGAGCGTGACGCGCCGGAACTGCTCGCCACGGATGTTGGGAATGCCGTACTGGCGGGCCAGGCGCTCGTTGACGAAGGTGTAGTTCGCGTCCAGCAGGTTGATCACGCTCTGATTCTCGGTGAGCACGCTGCCGACGAAGAGCTCCGTCTCGCGCTTGAAGGAGGCGCGCAGCGGGCCATCGAATTCCGGAAAGAGGGTCGGATCCGGCTCGATGTGCTCGACCTCCTCGACGTTCAGCCACTCGTCCGCAAAATTGGTGATCAGGGCGCTGGAGCGCGGATCGGCCAGCAAGCGCCGCACCTGCTTTTCCAACATGCCCGGCTCGCGCAACTTGCCGGTACCCGCAACGGTCAGCAGCTCCTCGTCAGGTCCCTGGCTCCACAGGAAGAACGACAGCCGCGAGGCCAGCTCGAGGTCGCCGAGACGGTAAACGGTGCCCGCCGTGGCATTCGGCGGCAGCGCCTCGACGCGGTAGAGAAACTTGGGGCTCGCCAGAATCGCCATCAGGGCCTGCTGGATGCCGGCATCGAAACCGTGCTGTTGCCGGCCCGCCTTGTAGAACCGCAGTGGGGCAGCCAGATCGGTGTCATCCACCGGGCGCCGATACGCGTGGCGCGCGAGGTTGGCAATGATC
>JAQGOG010000112.1 GCA_028293765.1 Gammaproteobacteria bacterium | reverse complement strand
ACCCAGCCCAAGCAGAAACCGGCCGCCGGACTGTTCGTTCAGTCCCTTCTGCGCGGCTGCCGCGCAGAGCGCATCGCGCGCGTAGATGTTCGCGATGCCGCTGGCGACGATCAGACTGCTCGTGTTGCCTAAAATCCAGGCGGCCGCAGAAAGCACCTCACGCCCCACGGCCTCTGGAATCCACAGTGCGCCATAGCCCAAGGCTTCGATGCGCTTCGCGAAGGCGGCGGCATCCGCCGCGGAGAAGCCATCGGTTGCGGCCCAGACGCCGAGCTTTTTAAGTCTCATCGCGTACTCCGGGTTCGTGCGTGCCGGAATGATGATCCTAGCATTCCGTTTGCGGAAAACGAGTCGCCCTGGTTGAAGTCGGTCGCGTTCGAGAAATAAGAAAAAAAGTATGCTGCAGGGGTGAAACCCTTTGTCTGGACGCGAAATGCACCAAGTGAGCTCCGGTCTGTCATCCGCGAGGCGACTCGTTGGCGTCGCGCCCATTGCCCTGTCGCTCTTCGCTCTGCTTTTGCTGGTTCCCGCCTACGCGCACACGGTTGCGGAGCGTTCGGGATGGGAGGCTCAGGCCGCGAGGGTGACGATTACGCGAGATGAGTGGGGTATCGCCCATGTGAAGGGCCGAACCGATGCCGACGCGGTGTTCGGCATGATCTACGCGCAGGCTGAAGACGATTTCAACCGGGTGGAGACTAATTATGTGGTCAACCTCGGCCGCCTCGCCGAAGCGGAGGGCGAGAGCGCGATCTGGCAGGATTTGCGGCAGCGGTTGTTCATCGATCCCGAGACGCTGAAAGCCGACTATGCCGGCAGCCCCGCCTGGCTGAAGAAGCTGATGCAGGCCTGGGCAAACGGCCTGAACTACTATCTCGGCACGCATCCAAACGTGCACCCACGGGTGCTGACACACTTTGAACCGTGGATGGCGTTGAGCTTTTCGGAGGGCAGCATCGGCGGCGATATCGAACGCGTGCCGCTCACCCAGTTGCAGGCCTTCTACGATAAACGACCGATAGCGATGACACAGGCCGAGAGCGGCCTGGTGTTTCGCGAGCCCCAGGGATCGAACGGATTTGCCATCGCGCCATCGCACACCAGGAACGGGCGTGCGCTGCTGCTCATCAACCCGCATACCAGTTTCTTCTTCCGCTCCGAGCTGCAGGTGACGAGCGACGAAGGACTGAATGCGTACGGGGCCGCGACCTGGGGACAGTTCTTCATCTATCAGGGCTTCAATGCGCACGCCGGGTGGATGCACACCTCGAGTGGCGTCGACAACGTGGATGAGTTCGCTGAAACGGTCAGCATCGCGCCGGATGGAACGCGCTCCTATCGCTATGGCGCAGATTTGCGGCCGATCACCACAAAGACCGTGACGCTGTCCTATCGCGCTGCCAATGGTTCGATAGCTGCGCGCAGCTTCATGACCTACGCCACGCATCACGGACCGATAGTGCGTGAGGCCGACGGTAAGTGGATCGCCTTCGCGCTGATGAATCGGCCTGTTCCGGCGCTCGAGCAGTCCTTCCTGCGCACTAAGGCGACGGACTACGCAAGCTTCCTCGAGGTCGCCCAGCTGCAGGCGAATTCGTCGAACAACACCCTGTTCGCCGACTCGAAGGGCGAGATCGCCTATCTGCACCCGCAATTCGTGCCAGTGCGCGCCGACCGCTTCGATTATCGCAAGCCGGTGGACGGCAGCGATCCGGCGACCGACTGGAAGGGACTGCACAGCCTGGCGAGCCTGCCTCACGTGATCACGCCGTCGAACGGGTGGGTGATGAACACGAACAACTGGCCCTGGACAGCCGCGGGCGACGACAGTCCGAGGGCCGCCGACTTTCCACGTTATATGGACCAGGCGGGCGAGAGTCCCCGGGGCGAACATGCGGTGCGCGTGTTGACGGCGCGGCGCGACTTCACTCCACGGACGCTGATCGCGGCGGCATACGATCCTTACCTCACGGCTTTCGCGCGGTTCGTGCCGCTACTGCTGGGCGCCTATGACCGGCTGCCCGAAGGCGATCCTGCGAAAGCAACTCTTGCCACACCCATCGAATTACTGCGGGGTTGGGATTTTCGCTGGGGCTTGGATTCGACGCCCACTTCGCTGGCGGTGTTCTGGGGCGAGGCGCTGTGGGCGGTGGCGTCGCAGCCGGCTAAAGATGCCAGTATTTCGGTGTGGGACTATATGGCCGAACGAACCACGGACGCGCAAAAGCTGACCGCGCTCGTCGAAGCGTCGCAGCGACTGACGAAGGACTTCGGCGGGACTGTCGTACCGTGGGGCGAAATCAATCGCTTCCAGCGCAACGACGGCGCGATCGTGCAGACATTCAACGACTCGATGCCCAGCATTCCGCTGCCCTTCACGTCTTCCCAATGGGGCTCGCTCGCAGCGTTCGGGGCGAAACGCTATCCCGGAACCAAGCGCTACTACGGCACGCTCGGCAACAGCTTCGTTGCGACAGTCGAGTTTGGTGCGACTGTGCGGGCGTGGGCAGTCAGCGCGGGCGGCGAAAGCGGCGACCCCGCATCGAAACACTTCGTCGATCAGGCCCAGCGTTACGCGGACGGCAATCTCCGTCCGATCTACTTCTATCCCGCCGAACTCAAAGGGCATACCGAGAGAACCTATCGGCCGGGGGAGTAACAGGGCCGTCAAGGTTGAAGGATGCGCACTACGCCTCTGCGCATGTCGGTGCGCTAAATGCCGGTGCCCAATACCTCGTGCATGTGAGCGTTGAGCTCATCGATCGTCTTGCGCTGAGCTTCCACGTATTGCTCGGATACCGGTGCCCCGCCTGAAATGCCGATTGCCGCTTCGCTCAGGCGCAGGAATTCGTCAGCCAGATGCTGTACGTCCGGATGTGAATTGATCAAGGCGAGCGCAAATGCCCTGAAGGCACTGATCTCGCCAGCCAGATAATTGATTTTTTCTGAATCCGTAGCCATTGGGCACTCCTGGAGTTTAGATACGAGCACCTTACTCCTTCTAGTCCCATCCCCCGGCTGGCAAATCCGCTGGCCGGCCGAATACCCCGCGTGTGCACCCTCGAGCGGCAATGACTGTAGACTGCGAATCGTCTCACCCGCATCGGGAATTCGCTATGCCATCGCGTATTGCGTGCTGGTTCGTTGCCGCATCCTGCCGTCCGGCGCTGTTGATAGGAGTTTTCGCCATGCTGGTGGCGCACCCGGTCGTGCGTGCGGATGAGTCAGGGTCCATCGCAGGTCTCATCGCTAGACTGCGGGTGCAAGAGGCGCCGCAGCCGGTGCGCGAGCGGGCGCAGTGGCGCGCTCCACGGAAGGTTGTGCTTCTGGAGTTCGGCGGCCGCGGATGGGACGGCAGGCAGGAGGCGTTCGCGGCTGTCGCTCCGCGTGCCCAGGTTGTAGTCGCCAAGGACATTGCTGCGGCGACCAGTGCGGCTGCCGATGCGGATGTCATCGTTGGATTCAATCCGGAAATCTGCGATCCCAGGATCATCGCTAGCGGCAAGCAACTACGGTGGATCGCTTCCCTGGCGGCGGGCGTGGAAAACTGTATGGCGGTTCCGGAGGTGCGCGGCCGCAATCTGTTGGTCACGAATATGAGAGGCGTCGATGCGGGCGCGATTGCCGAGCATGCGATCGCCCTCGCACTGGCTCTGGCGCATGGGTTTGACACTTTTGCACCCGACACCACGCAGGGAGTCTGGAGCCGCGAGCACGGCGCGACGACGCCTATTCAGACGCTCGATGGTAAAACCATGCTGGTCGTCGGGCTCGGCGGTATCGGCACCGAAGTCGCCATCCGCGCCCATGGGCTGGGAATGAAGGTGGTGGCGACGCGCGATAGCGATCGTACACGACCCGATTTTGTGAGTTACGTCGGCCTGTCTGACGAGTTGGTCACCCTGGCAAAGTCAGCTGACGTCATCGTCAACTCGGTCCCGCTCACTCCGAAGACGACTGGGATGTACGACGCGAAGTTTTTTGCGGTATTGAAGCCGACGGCGTACTTCATTAACGTCGCCCGGGGGCAGAGTGTAATTACAGCGGACTTGATGAGCGCGCTGAACGAGAGTCGCCTTGCCGGTGCCGGGCTGGACGTAACGGATCCCGAGCCGCTTCCTCAGGATCACCCGCTGTGGCGCGCTGCGCATGTCATCATCACGCCCCATATCTCTTCGCGCTCCGATTTACCCGGCGCGGCCCGCTGGGAACTCGCGCGCGAGAACCTACGGCGTTACGTGGCCGGCGAGAAGATGCTCTCAGTCGTAGATCTGGCGCGGGGTTATTGAGCGAGCTCAGGGCCCCCGCCGAGGCGCGCGGTAGGGGCCGAACGGCGGTGCGCGATAATACTCCGGCCGGACTGCGGCCTTGATCCAAAAGGTCGTCGGGGCCACAGCTTCCGTCAATCGCCCGGCCGCACGCCAAGGAGGTGCGTTGTCTTGGGATCGCCGTCGATGAGGAAACGACGGACGATCTGCTCCTGCACGCGGTCGGCCTTGGTGACGCGCTCGTGCGCGCGCAGATGCTCGAGCCAGGAGTCCGTCAGGAACGTTTCGATGAAACGGCCATCCTGGGCGGGATCTTCGAAAAGAGCCCAGTCGTAGGCGCCGTCACGGCGGCGCTCGTGCGCATAGCGTCCCAAGGCCCGCAGGAAGGGCGCGCGGTTTTTCGGATCGATGCGATATTCCACGGTGACCAGGACGGGGCCGCGATCCTGCTCCACTTCATGAGTGGTGATCGGGACAGCCCAGTGCATGGAGGGCGAGAAATCGACTCCCGCCCCGGTCTGCAGTTTCCACCGCCAGGTCAGCGGGATCGCGATCAATGCACCGGCGGCCGCGAGGAAGAGAGCCGGCGACACACCCACGAGCGTGGCAACCTCGCCCCAGATGGCGCTTCCCAAGCTCATGGAACCGAAGAACACCGTCACGAACACGGCAAGCCCGCGACCCCGCACCCATTCGGGTACAGCGAGTTGCGCCGAGACATTCAAACTCGACAGGGAGGCGATCCATGAGACACCGGCGATGAAGCTGGCTGTGACCGCCGTCGCGGGATCATGCGATGCCCCAAACAGCAGGGTCGCTACCGCGGTGCCGATAGTCCCCGCGGCCAGGAGCCAGTCCGCACCGAGTCTCTTCTTGAGCCACGGTAGCGTGAACGCTCCGCTTACCGCGCCGGTACCGATCGCGCCCAGCAGAATTCCATAAAGGGCCGGGCCGCTGTCGATCTGGTTGCGTGCAACGAGTGGCAGTAGCGCCCAGTAAGCGCTGGCGAAGAGGAAGAAGGCCGCAGCTCGTATGAGCGTTGCGCTCAAATGTGGGTTGTAGCGCGCATGGCGTAGCCCGGTGCGCATGGCGCTGCCAAAGCGCTCCGGCGGTAAACGCGCGCGTTCTTTCAGTGGCGGACGCCACGACAGAAGTCCCACGATGACGCCGGCATTGCTGAATGCGTCGATCCAAAAAGGCGCGGCGATTCCGAAGGCGCTTACGACAATGCCGCCAAGTGCGGGACCTACCGCGCGGCTGACATTGATGCCTACGCTGTTGAGGGCAATTGCCGGCGGCAGGTCGGCCTTCGGAACCAACTGGTTCACCACCGCCTGCCAGGCAGGGGCGGTCACCGCGGAGCCCACACTTACGACGAAAGTCATGATCAGAAGACTTACGGGCGTGATCAGATGCCGCGTGACCAGCACGGCAAACACGAAAGCGGAGGCCATGATGAACAGCTCGCCCAATACCAGAAATTTGCGGCGGTCGACGATATCGCTGAGCGCCCCAGCGGGAATCGCAAGCAGAAACATGGGCAGGCTGGTGGCGACCTGAATCATCGAGACGATGAAGGGGCTGGAGTCCAGGCTGGTCATGAGCCAGCCCGAGGCGGCCGCCGACATCCAGCCGCCGATGTTCGACACGACGGTACCTATCCAGATCACCGTGAACATCCGGTGGCGGAATGGACTCCACCCCGACGCGGACGAGCGGTAGACGGCGGACTGGGTCATCAGAAGAGGCGCCGCATGGGAGTGCTCCTCGAAGCTTGGCGGGAATTATAGGTGAGGCAGAGGGACCACTCGCCTGTGAGTTGCACCCCGGCCCCGCTGAAGTTTATTGTTCCGCGGTCGCTGAGGCATCACCATGAATATTCCGACCGAACCGATAGGCAGCATTCCGCGTCCCCTGGCGCTACTCGAAGCGCTCAGCGCCTTTGGCGACAGCGAGGATCCGAGGCTCGACGCGCTCTACGATGAGGCTCTCCGCGATACGATCGAGCGCTTCGAGGCCACCGGATCGCCGGTCATCACCGACGGCGAGCAGCGGAAATATCACAACTTCTGGACGTACAGTGTCCACGGGCTCGAGAACACCAGCCCGGACGGGTTCAAGATACCGTTCTCGGCCGGCCACACGCGGCGCATGCCCCGCTTGACGGGACGGCCATTCCACTACAAGAGATATGCCGACCAGTATCTCGACCGCGCCCTGCGCTATGCGCACGTGCCGCTCAAACAGGCGGTCATTTCACCGTCGGCGTTGAGTCTCATGTATCCGCCAGAGGGGATTGCCGATTATCCGCGCGAGACGTTCATCGAGGACCTGCTGCGCGAGCATGAAACCGAAGTGCGCAGCTGCCTGCGCAAGGGCGCCAGGGTGCAGATCGACTTCACCGAGGGCAGGCTGGCGCTCAAGATCGACCCTTCCGGGCACCTCCTGAGCAGCTTCATCGATCTCAATAACCTGGCGTTGTCGCGCTTCTCTGCCGTGGATCGCGCCCGCATCGGCGTGCACACCTGTCCCGGCGGCGACCGGGACTCGACGCACAGCGCGGACGTCGATTACGCCGAGTTGCTGCCGAGCTTGTTCGAGCTCAACGCCGGGAATTTCTACGTGGCTCTTGCCGGCGAGAAGGATCGCGGGAGAGTGTTGGAGACCATCCGCGAGCACTTGAAGCCGGATCAGAAGGTCTTCGTGGGTGTCACCGCGCCGATCGCCCCGCGCATCGAGACGCCCGAGGAGGTCAGGGACCGGGTCCTGGAGGCCGCGGCCTACATCCCTATCGAGCAGCTTGGCACGACGGATGACTGCGGATTCTCGCCATTCTGCGACGATACTTCGACGACGCGGGATACCGCCTTTGCGAAGATTCGCGCGCGCGTGCTCGGCACCGCACTTGCCGCGGAAGCCCTCGGAGCCCGCTAGTGGGTGCGGATGATAAAGAAGAAGAGGAGCAATTGCGCAGCGTTGCCCTCCAGAATGCCAAGAGCATTCTCCGCGCGCGTCAACAGGCCGAACGCGAGCTGATCGCGACCAAGGACGCCCTCGAGCTAAGGACGCAGGAACTCTCCCGCGCGCTCGCGGCACAGAAAGAGATCGAGTCGGAGCTCCGCCAGCAGCGCGAGTGGTTCCGGGTCACGCTGTCCAGCATCGGAGACGCTGTCATCACGACGGACATGCGGGGTAATGTCACGTTTTTGAACCCTGTTGCCGAAGCCATGACGGGGTGGAGTTCCGTGGATGCGCACGGCGTCGCCCTGGAGCACGTCTTCACTATCGTCAACGAGAAAACACGCCAACGTGTTCAGAATCCTGTTGAGAAAGTGCTACGTGAAGGCCTGATCGTCGGTCTGGCCAATCATACGGCGCTGATCGCCAGGGACGGCACCGAGATTGCCATTGAAGACAGCGCCGCGCCCATACGCGATTCCAACGGCAATATTTCGGGCGCGGTGATGGTGTTTCACGACGTCAGCGCGCGGCGGCGGGCGGAGGCTGACAGCGAGCGACTCTACAAAGCTGCCCAGATCGAAATTGCAAATCGGGAAAGTGCGGACGCGGCCCTGCGTGATGCCGACCGACGCAAGGATGAGTTCCTGGCCACACTCGCGCACGAGCTGCGTAATCCGCTCGCACCGATCCGCCAGGCCGCGCTCGTCTCGAAGGCGCCGGGGGCAACAGAGGCCCAGAAGCGCTGGAGCCATGACGTGATCGATCGTCAGGTGCAGCACATGTCGCTGTTGCTCGATGACTTGCTGGATATCTCGAGAGTCACGCGCGGAAGGCTTGCCCTGCGCATGCAAGCGACGGACCTCGCCTCGGTGATCGAAGTGGCCGTTGAGACCGCACGGCCTGCTCTCGACGGTAAGCGCCATGTTCTCTCGGTCGAGTTACCGAGCGAGCCGGTGCGGTTCACTGCCGATCCGCTGCGCGTGGCGCAGGTGCTCTCCAATCTCCTGACGAACGCGGCGAAGTACACCGATCCCGAAGGTCAGATCCGGCTCACCGCTGCTTGCGATTCGGATGACGTGGTCATACGCGTCGCGGATAGCGGTATCGGCATCAGCGCCGCGGCTTTGCCAAGGGTATTCAACATGTTCTCGCAGGTACACTCCGCGACGGACCGTTCGGAGGGTGGTTTGGGAATCGGTCTCGCACTGGCGCGGGGCTTGATCGATCTCCATGAGGGGAAGCTTGAGGCCAGCAGCGCCGGGTTGGGCTGCGGAAGCGAGTTCACCGTGCGTCTGCCGCGCAGGCCGGTGATGGAAGCGCAGCACGACGAGTCCAACACCCGGGCAACCTCAACCGAGATCCGGTGCTACCGGATCCTGATCGCGGATGACAATCGCGATTCGGCCGAGACGCTCGCGGCACTGTTGCGCATGGACGGCCACGAAGTGACGACTGTGCACGATGGCCCGGTCGCGCTGTCGGCCTTCGGAGAGTTAAAGCCGCAGGTGGCCCTCCTCGACATCGGGATGCCGGGGCTGACCGGCTACGAAGTGGCGCGTAAGATGCGTCAAGCCGCCTCCGGAGCGTCGCTCACCCTGATCGCCATCACCGGGTGGGGACAGGACGTCGACAAGGAGCGAGCCGTCGCCGCAGGTTTCGACCATCATCTGACCAAGCCGGTCGATCCACGCCGGCTGGCCGACATGCTGCGGTTCTGAGCGTCCGGCCCCCGGCGCCGAAGAAGTTCGCTGCTGCCGCCGGTCCGCTCGCTGCTATCATTGCGGCGACAAACGCTGCTGCCACGCCGGGGGCCACGTCGCAAGCCATGCGCCAGGTCCGTACCAACCACGACACACTCATACAGCCCCACGGCGTGTTGCTGGCGCTGCGCGAGCCCGAGCTCACGATCATGCAGGTCAGCGAGAACGTCGCGGACCACCTGGAACTGTCTCCCGATGCCCTGCTGGGAGGCCCGCTTTCCCGCCTTCTCTTCCCTGCGGCCGTCGACCTCGTCAGGGAGGCTCTGGCCGATGGGCGTTGGGAAAGTGTGAATCCACTGCGACTGGAAGTGCGAGGCAAACAGTTCGACGGCATCCTGCATCGTCATGACGGGGCTTTGATTCTCGAGCTCGAGCCCCTGTCCGTCGCCGTCCCACAGAGCGTTCATCATTCGCTGCGCACTGCGCTCATGTCTCTGCAATCTGCGCGGAACCTGCCCGCCCTGTGCGAGACCGTCGTAGGGGAAGTAAAGCGATTGACCGGCTTCGAACGCGTCGTGCTGTACCGCTTCGATCAGGATGGCCATGGCTCGGTCGACGCGGAGGCCAGGGACGCTTCGCTCGAGCCGTACCTGGGCCTGCATTATCCGGCATCCGACATTCCAAAGCAGGCGCGGGAGCCGTACCTGAGAAACTGGCTGCGCATCATCCCTGACGCGCGCTACACGCCGGTGCGCGTGGTTCCGCCATTGCGTCCGCAAACGGGTGCGCCGTTGGATCTCAGTTTCGCCGTCCTGCGCAGCGTTTCGCCCGTGCACCTCGAATATCTGGCCAACCTGGGGATCCGGGCGTCGATGCGCATTTCGCTGGTCGTGCGCGACCGGCTGTGGGGTCTTCTCAGCTGTGCCAACCATTCCGGGCCGCGGCGCATACCTTATGAGATCAGGTCCGGCAGCGAAGTGTTAGGACGGCTGGCATCCCTGCAGATCGGCGCCCTGGAGGGGCGGGGGGCGGCCGAACGGCGCGCATCGAACCGGACCAGGCAGGAAGCGCTGGCCGAGGCGCTACGCGGAGGGAGCGGATTCGAGAGCCTGCTCGAGCGTCCAAAGGAGTTGCTTGCGTTGGTGAACGCAGGGGGTGCCACGGTGTTGTGGGACGGGAAACAACAGTCCTGTGGGCGCACCCCGCCACCCGAGCTGATCGCCTCTCTGGCCGAGTGGGTGGAGGGGCAGACCGGTCTGGTGCCATTCGCAACGGCGTCGCTGCCAGCGTTGTTTGCGCCGGCAGTCGGCTCGAAAGAAGCGGCCAGCGGACTGCTCACGTTCGCGCTACCGGGCAAGCCGCGGCGGCGCTTGCTTTGGTTCCGACCGGAGGTCCTGAGTACGATCCACTGGGCTGGCGATCCGAACGAGCCCGTCGCGACGGATCCGCACATGCGCAGCCATCCCCGGCGCTCGTTCGATCTCTGGAAAGAGGAAGTGCGTCTTCAATCGGCGCGCTGGGCCGTCGGCGACATCGAAGCCGCGGAGGATCTGCGGCGCAGCGCAGTCGAGATCGATCTCGAGCATCAAGTGCTCAGGGAGCAGCGCGCGGTGCGTGCGCGCGACGACCTGGTCGCTGTCGTATCGCACGACCTCAGAAATCCGCTGGGCGTGATCCAGATGCAGGCCACTACTTTGCTGCGCACGGCCGGCCCGAGTGATCACGAGTTCTCCCGCCGGTTACGCACCAGCGCAGAGCACATCCAGCGGTCGGTGGATCGGATGAACACGCTGATCCGCGATCTGCTGGATCTGGCGAAGCTCGAAGCCGGCCGTTTCACCCTGCAATGCTATCCGCAGCAGGTCGGTGAGATGATCGAGGAAGCGCTGCTGATTCTGCGGCCCCTCGCCGATGCCAAGCGGATCACGCTGACAGCTGCGTCGCGCGAAGCGCAGGTCAACGCCGACCGCGACCGGATCTTCCAGGTGTTGTCGAATCTCGTCGGCAACGCCATCAAGTTCACCCCGGCGGGTGGGCGCGTCAATCTGGTATGCGATACACGGGCCGGAGAGGTCCTCGTGACGGTCTCGGACACCGGTCCGGGAATTCCTGCTCACATGCTGGTGAACGTTTTCGATCGATACTGGCAGGCGCGCAGCGGCGATCAGCAAGGGACCGGCCTCGGTCTGTTCATCGCCAAGGGCATCGTCGAGGCACACGGTGGCCGGATCTGGGCCGAGGCGCGAGCGGAGTCCGGGGCCACCTTCACTTTCACCCTGCCTCTGACCGAGCGCGCTGCTTCCTAGCGCAGCGCGCCGGATCGCGTGCAATTTCCGGCCGCCCTGTCCGGTCTGGTGTGTAACCGATCAATGGAGAGTGCCAATGGCAGTGCTGCCGCGAAAATTTCTGGCTGCCGGCGCGTTGCTGTGTTTCTCCGCGGTGGCGAGGGCGCAGTCCCGTCCGGCCGTGGTCGAGCTCTTTACCTCGGAAGGGTGCAGTTCCTGTCCACCAGCGGAAGGCTACATCGGGGAGTTGGCACAGCGCAGTGACGTCTTGGCCTTGTCGTATCATGTGGACTACTGGGACGATCTGGGTTGGCGTGATCGCTTCGGTTTGAGTGAAGCCGTACAGCGGCAGCGCGTCTACGCAGTGACACTGCGTAGTCCCTCGGTGTACACGCCGCAAGTTGTCGTTGACGGACAGGGCGATTATCTCGGTAGCGACCGCGGGGCAATTGGCCGGGTACTGAGCCGCAATCGGAGTGGCGTCCCGGTCGGACTCTCGGTGCGCGATGGCGAGGTCCAGGTCGAGGTAGGTGCGCAGACGCCCGCCGCATCCGGTGATGTGGTACTGGTGGCCTACCTGCGCAAAGCCGTGTCGGCCATCGGCCGCGGGGAAAATGCAGGGCGCACTCTCCACGAATTCAACATCGTGCGCGCTATCCGCACGCTGGGTCGGTGGGAAGGGGGGATGAAGCGCTTCCACGCTCAGATAGCGTCGCTGCCCCCTGACTCCACCGACGTGGCGGTGCTCGTCCAACGCTCTGGGCAGGGCTCGATTGTCGGCACGGCGACTCGCGCCCTTCGCTGACTAGTGCCCTTTGTCGTACTCCTGACGCTCTATACCGCCTGCAGCGGTTGCGTGTCGGTATAGCCGGTACGTGAGTCGAGGTCGACATGCATCGCAATGAGCCGCTGTTCGAGCGTAAAACGCAACGCTTCGGTCTGAGCCGCGTCGATTTGCGGTGGGATGTCTATCGGGTCGCCAATGAGAACGCGAACTTCAGCGCGCGGCTTGGGAATTACGGTGCGATCCCACGACCGGCTGTTTACCCAACAGGTCGACGTCGACGCCGCAACCGGCAACAGCACCCCGTTCGCCTTTCGGGCCAGTGTGAGGATGCCAAGCTGCGCCACCCCCCGCGGACCGCGCGACCCATCTACTGCAAGGCAGGAGTTGAGTTTGCGATCCTCCCGCTGCGCCTTGATCATCTCCGCGAGTGCGCGCGCGCCGCCGCTTCCCGAAGAGCCGCGCGCGACGCGGTAGCCGAGGCCTTCCTCGACGCTCGTCATCAGATCGCCGTCCTTGCTCTTCGAGCACATCAGCATCCAACGGCCCCGTTGCGGCTCGCTGAAGTAATGGAGCAGTTGGAATGTGCGGGCGTGGAGGAATGCGCCGACCACCGGCCGGTCGCCTTTCAGGAGTTCGGTCAGCGCAGCTTCGTTCTCCGTTACATAGCGCCATGAGCCTCCGAGCAGGCTGTACACGCGGCGCGCGAGCGGCGGAGCGAACCAGCGGACGGCAAATTCCCGTACCGGCCGCCGTTTCCGAGGCGTTGCGGGCGTCGTGATAGCGCCTGTCGGCGTCATGAGCCATGTCCTGCGTTCGAAGAGGCGATCCCTTTGCGTCCGCCAGCTGCGTGAGCGCTCGCGAACTGCCCGCCGGACATGGCCCCGATGATGGCGAGTTCGCCCGCCAGTGCGACCACGGCGCAGATCTCCGCGAATTTTCGGGCGTGCCCGGCACCGGCGCAGCCCAGCATCGCGAGGCATTCGTGAGCGGTCGGTAGATAGGTGCCGCCACCGACCGTGCCCACGATCAGATTCGGCAAGGTGATCGATGCGTAAACCTCGCCTGCCTGCGTGCGCTCGATGCGTGTAAGCGCCGTAGTCGCTTCGGCGACACATGCCACGTCCTGGCCACAAGCGATGAACAGTGCAGCGAGCGCATTGGCAACATTGCCCTGGAGGCCAACCGCGCCCGTTTGGGCGGCGCCGTTAATGCCATGGCGCCAGGTTTGTTCCATCTTCTCGGCATCTGTCCGCCAGTAGCGTTCCACCTGCCTCGATGGCAGCAGTACTTCCGCGCTGACATTGCGGCCCCGGGCGGCACGAAAGGCCATCGGCGTGGCGCGTTTGTCGCCCGAAAGCATGGACTCGACCAGCCAGGAGCGCGGCTTCTTCGGCATGTCCGTCAGCAGCCTGTCGCAGATGGCTTGCGTGGCCAGCGTGACCATGTTCTGGCCCGCCGCATCTCCGGTGGAGTACTCGAAGAGCGTATAGACGGTGTTCCCAACGACCGACGCGTGGGCCGCCAGCAGGCGGCAGTACCGTGACGTTCCCTCCGTCGTCTCCTTGAGGATCGACAGGCGTGACGGCAGCCAGCGGGCAAATTCCCCGGCCTCGGCAAGATTCGCAAATTCGAAGCAGGGAGCCCGGCCCACCTGCTCATCGCTGCAGAGAGCTGCGGCGCCACCGCAACGGTTCATTGCATTGAAAGCGTGCTGAAAAGAAGCGACGAGCGTTCCTTCGCTGGTAGCGAACGGGACGAAGAACTCGCCCTGCGCCGCGCTGCCGTGCACGCAAATGGGGCCCGCTACACCAAGCGGTACCTTCGCGAAGCCGATGAAACCTTCGATGCTTCCGGCGAGCAGTGCCGGCTCGATCTCTACTGCGGCGCCGCTGATCTGCTCGATGCCGTAACCGGCTTCCCGCAGGCGCCGGCGGCGCTCCATCAGCGCTTCGCGCGAGGAATCCGTGGTGGCAGGCAAACGGAGGCGGGAAGGCGCCTGCCCCTCGGAGCTTGCACCCGCGGTCCCGTTCAACGGCTTGCTGCCGCTGCTGCACTCGTCATTTGCCAAGATCGTACTTTTACTCGCGCCCGTTTGATGGGCGGATGTGACCCCTTTCGATCCATCTTATCCCGCGGAGGTTCAATTGTGGGCGGCAATTGACGGCAGGACGCGATAGCTGAACGAGCAGCGCGGCGCAATCTTGCAATCGGGTGCTTCGTGCGCGCCGGGGAGTGGGCGTCCAAGTTCAGCCGCGCCGCCCCTCCGTAGAGCATCTTCGCCCGTGCGCCTGCAATTGCCGTGTTATGTCAGGGCGTGCGCGGGGCGCGATTTACATATGCGGCGGAGCCGTTTTTACTGTGACGTGGGTCCCACGATGGGCGGCACAGATGTCGCCGCTGTCACTGTTTTGCGACGTCCCTCCCGGTACAAAGGTCGCGGGGCAAATGCCCTCAAATAAAAATCGGGATAGCCGTCATGACCTTGATGATCCGAACCCGCCGCTACCTGTTGGCTGCAAGTGCGCTCGGTCTTTTAGTCGCACCGCTGAGCCTGACTGTTCGTCGAGCCACTCCGCCGCAGTCGGCTGTCGTATTACAGCAACCGGCTGGCCCGGCGCCTGTCGTAGCCGCGTCGGCTCCCGTACGCGCAGCTCCGCCCGCGCCAGTCACACAGGCCGGGGAACGGAGCGCGTATATCGTGCAGGCCGCGACTGTCGATGCGGCGCGCAGCGCTGTGTTGCGAGTCGGCGGCCTGGTGACCGGCGAGCTCGACATCATTCACGCCGTAGGCGCTGCGCTCGATGAGCGGGAACTCATTGCACTGCGTGATGGCCCAATTCCCGGTCTGCGCGTTTTCGAGGACACGGCGGTGAAGGCGAGCTCAGTGACGGGCGCGCTGCCGGAAACGTATTACCCGACCGAAGTTGCCGCCAGCGACCTGCACGTGGGCGGAGTGACTGGCCGCGGCGTCACAGTCGCGGTCCTGGATTCCGGTCTTTGGAGTCAGCACGGTCCTTTGCAGAATGCTGCATACCAGACCAGCAATCGCGTGCTCGCGCAGTACGATGTGATTCTGGCGCAACAACAGCCGAGCGCTTACAAGGCGCCGTTTCTGGAAACTTACAGCAGTAATATCGATGACCCTTTCGGTCACGGCACGCACGTCGCCTCGATCATAGCCAGCAGTGGCGTGGCCACGACCGGCCGCTTCCAAGGCGTGTCTCCCGGCGTCAATCTCGTCTCGGTACGTGTTCTCGACAGCACCGGCACCGGCAGCTACTTCAACGTCATTCGCGGTATTCAGTGGGTGGTGAACCAGCGGGCGCGTTACGGCATCCGGGTGATCAACCTGTCGTTGGGCGCTCCGCCGCACTCGCCCTACTGGCAGGATCCGCTCGACCAGGCCGTCATGGCGGCTTGGGCTTCCGGCATCGTGGTCGTGGCCGCCGCGGGCAATATGGGTCCGAACCCGATGACGATCGGTGCGCCCGGCAACACGCCTTACATCATTACGGTCGGCGCGGTCACGGATAACTACCTGCCGCTGCAGGCGAAGCAGTACCAACTGTCCACCTTCTCGTCCGCCGGTCCGACCTATGAAGGCTTCGTGAAGCCCGACGTGCTGGGCATGGGCGGCCACATCCGCGCTTACGCGCCAAACAACGGCACTCTGGCGCAGAAATTCCCGCAGTGGGTCGACACGGCCAATAACGAATTCACGATGTCCGGCACGTCTCAGGCCGCGGCGGTCGTGAGCGGCGTCGTTGCCCTCATGATCCAAGTGAATCCGCTGCTGACCCCGGACCAGGTGAAATGCCGCCTGATGTCGGGCGCGCACCCGGCCGTGAAGGCCGACGGCTCGCTGGCTTACACCGTGTTCCAGCAGGGCGCCGGTCTCGTGAACGCGCATGACGCCGTCTACAGCAACGCTTCCGGATGTGCCAATCAGGGACTCAACGTCGCGCTGGACGTGGCCGGTCTGAAGCACTTTGGCGGCCGCGCGAACCGGGACGCGAACGGGAATTACTACATCATGTCGACCGACACCGCCTCGAGTGCCTCGGCATCGGGCGGGCTGCTCGGCGCCCTTGGCCTGGGCGGCCTCGTCCCCGTGATAGCGAGCATACCCCTGGTCGGAAATCTGCTGGTCGGAATTCCGTTGGTAGGGGACGGACTCCTGTGGGGCGGCGACTTCGCTTCGAGCACGGGCTACACGTGGAGCAATGGGTACACCTGGAGCAACGGCTACACGTGGAGTAACGGCTACACCTGGAGCAATGGGTACACGTGGAGTAACGGCTACACCTGGAGCAACGGCGACATGAGCGTTGACAGCAGCACGGACGCAGGCGTACCCCGCCAGGAATAGGGAGTGCAGTTCGTCCATGCGAACGCGCGGTCGCGGTCTTGCCGGGGGCTTTGCGGCATGCACGCTTCTGACCAGATCCAGGGCCAGGAGCCTGGTCCTGGATCTGGCTTTGTTTGCGGCCGTGATCGCGGGTCTCGGAGCGCCCGTCGGCACGACGCTCGCGGCCGCACCCGCACCGGCGGTGCGGCCGTTGTATTTCGAGCATCTCACGATGCGCGACGGGCTCTCGCAGAGCACGGTCATGAGCATTCTGCAGGACTCGCGTGGGTTTCTGTGGCTGGCGACGGAGAGCGGCCTCGATCGCTATGATGGCTATACCATCCACGAGTACCGGCGCGAACGCGGTAAAGGGGCCGGACTAGCCAGCGACTTCATCTGGGCCATCGCTGAAGACGCTCACGGCGATCTCTGGCTGGCCACGCTCGGCGGCGGCGTGGAGCGTTGGGATCGCAGCACCGATCGATTCCAACATTTCAGACACGACCCGCTGGAGCCGCAGACGCTTGCGAGCGATGCCGTGCGGGCTCTGCTCATCGACGCGCGGGGTCGCATCTGGGCCGGAACGGAAGAGCACGGCCTGGATATCCTCGACCCGCAAACCGGCGTTGCCCGCCACTTCCGCCACCGCGACGGCGACCCACACTCGCTCCCCAGCGATGCCGTGTTTGCTCTGTATACGGATCACACGGGACGGATCTGGGTGGGGACCGATGGAGGACTCAGTCAGTATCAGCCTTCCACGAATGACTTCGTCAACTACGGCGGTGCGGCGAGCGGCGCGCAGTTCACGGACGCCCATGTCCGCGCAATCCGGGAAGATCACACGGGCGCTCTGTGGATCGGCACCCTGGGTGGCGGAGTAAATCGCCTCGACCCCGGCGCTGGCCATGTGACGTCCTTCCGTCATGATCCGAACGATCCGCGCTCTCTCAGTCATGACCGTGTGTGGTCCATCCTCGAGGACGACGCGCGGCGGCTGTGGGTGGCGACGGCTGACGGCTTGAATCTGTTCGACCCGGCGTCCGAGGACTTCGTGCGTTACGGGAACGACACGGACAATCCACGCAGTCTGCGCGACAGTCATGTCATGGCGCTCTACCAGGATCGCGGTGGAGTGCTGTGGGTCGGCACGCGGGCGGGCGGCGCGAGCCACTGGAATCCCAACGGTTGGCAGCTGGGCCACTATCGCAGTCCGGCGTTCCGCGACACGCAGGTGAGCGCCTTCGCCGCTGACGGGGCAGGGAAGGTGTGGGTGGGAACGATCGGGGCCGGGCTGGTGGAAATCGATTCCCGTGGCGGGCGCGAGCTGCACTATGTCCATGGCGGCGATGCGGCTCTGAGGCTCACTGACGATCGTGTCATGGCTTTGCTGTGCGACCGTGACGGCGTGTTGTGGGTGGGAACGATGTCCGGCGGCCTCGATCGGCTCGATGTCACCGCCGGCACGATGCGGGCGTACCGATCCACGCCGGAAGACTCGAAGACGCTGCCGGCGGACGGCGTCATGACGCTCTATGAGGACCGCCCGGGAAATCTGTGGGTTGGTACCTTCGGCGGCGGACTTGCAAGCATCGACCGGACCAGCGGCCGGGTGACGCGCTACCCCTATGGGCGTGAGGACACGAGCTCGCTGAGCAACCCGCGGGCCAGTGCTATCGTCGAAGACGCGCGGGGCAACCTGTGGATCGGAACCGTTGGGGGCGGACTCAACCTGCTCGTCCGCGAGACGGGTCACTTCTATCATTACAGGCGTGACGATCGCGATCCGACCAGCTTGAGTGACGATACCGTGTACGCGCTGCACATCGATCGGCACGGGGACCTGTGGGTCGGCACCGGTGGAGGCGGTATCGACCGCGTCGTCGGCAGCTCTGCCGCTCCGACGGCCGTGCGCTTCGAGAGCCAGTCCACCGTGGTGCGCATGCCCAGCCAGGTCGTGTGGGGAATCGAGTCGGACAGTGAGGATCGCCTGTGGCTCAGCACCAACAGCGGTCTGGCCCGTTTCGATCCGCGCGACCGCGCGCTCAAGCTCTTTCACGAAGCGCACGGACTGCAGGGCGAGGAGTTCAACTTCAACGCTCACTACCGGAGTCGCGACGGCACGCTGTTCTTTGGCGGCAACAACGGGTTCAATGCATTTTCGCCGGAGGGCGTTTCCTCGAGCACACCGCCGCCGCACGTCGTGCTCACCGCGGCGGCAAAACTCAACCATGCCCTCGCTGCACAGGACATGCCGGGACCACGTCGGCCACTGCGGCTCGCCTACGGCGACAAGCTGCTGACGTTCGAGTTCGCAGCTCTGGATTTCACGTCGCCCGCCAATAACCGCTATGCCTACCGACTGCAGGGATTCGATGCCGCCTGGATCGACGCGGGGTCCCTGCACCGCGCGACCTACACGAACCTGGATGCGGGGCAGTACGTGTTCCATGTGCGTGCCGCCAACGCCGACGGCGCCTGGAGTCAGGACGATCTGGAGATTCCCGTGTTGGTCGCACCGGCCCCGTGGAATAGTCTGGCCGCGCGTCTCGCCTACGTTGCCGTCGTTTTCCTGATCCTCACCTACCTGTGGCGTTTGCAGCGCATGCGACGCGCTCGCGACCTGCGTTATAGCCGCGAGCTCGAGCAGACGGTTCGCACTCGTACGCAGCAGCTCGAAGAGCGCAACCAGCAGCTCCAGGTTCTCACCCGGGCGAAGAGCGATTTCGTAGCCCGCATGAGTCATGAGCTGCGCACGCCCATGAACGGTGTGTTGGGGATGACGAGTCTGCTCCTCGATACCCGGCTCGACTCGGGACAGCGACGTTTTGCGGAGGGCATTCATCGCTCCGCCGATTCGCTGCTGGGAATCGTCGACGACGTGCTCGACTTCTCGAAGATCGAGGCGGGTCATCTGCAGCTCGATCCGACCGATTGCGACCTGCTCGAGCTGGTCGAGCAGACGGTGGAGATGCTTGCCGTTCGTGCCGCTGCCAAGGGCATCGAGCTGCTCTTCGATTCGCCAACCACTCCTGTGCCGCGAGTCAGGGTGGATGCGGTCCGGCTGCGCCAGGTTCTGGTGAACCTCGGCGGCAACGCCGTGAAGTTCACTCAACGGGGCGAGGTGACGTTACGAGTCGTGGTGCTGGAGAGGACGAGCGGCTCCTTGCGGCTGCGCCTGGAAGTGGCGGACACCGGAGTGGGTATTGCTCCGCAGAACCAGTCGCGAATCTTCGAGGAGTTCGCGCAGGAGGATGCCTCGACGACCCGCCGCTTCGGCGGCACGGGCCTGGGTCTGGCGATCTCCCGACAGATCGTCGAACTCATGGGGGGGCAGCTCACGCTCATCAGCGCCCCCGGCGCCGGATCCACGTTCCTGTTCGAGTTGTCGATGCCGCTCTGCACCCCTTTGGAGCAAGCCCCGCCGGTCCCGGCCGGCTTGAATGGCCTGCGCACTCTCGTTGTCGACGACAATACCGCGGCACGTGCGCTCGTCGTCAAGGCGTTGCGCGAGTGGGGGGCGCATCCCACCGGGGTGGCTTCTCTCGCAGGCGCGCTGGCGGAGCTAGGTGCGGCCACGTATGACGTCGTCTTAATCGACGACCCGATGTCGGATGGTCAGGCCGCCACGCTACTGACACAGTTGCCTGTCGAACAGGTGGCCCGGTTGCGCTTCATCCGCCTGGTGAATTTTGTCGATGTCTCTCCCGCTCCCGGGAGTCATGCTTTCGAGGCGGAGCTTACGAAGCCGCTGCGCCTGACCAAATTGCATCGAGCGCTGCTCGGTCGGGCCGCTGCGGACACTTCCACCGGATCGGCCGCCCCGGTACGGAACCGGCCGCGTCTGACGGGTCGGGTACTCGTGGTCGAGGACCAACCGCTGAACCGTGAAGTCGCGAACGGCATGCTCGCAGCCCTGGGTCTGCGAGTGGAAACGGCCAACGACGGTCAGCAGGCACTCACCAGGCTCGCAACAGAACGCTTCGACCTCGTGCTGATGGATTGTGAAATGCCTGTCATGGATGGCCTCGCGGCTACCGCTGAGCTTCGTCGCCGCGAAGGCGGTGGACCCCGCATGCCGATCATCGCGTTGACGGCCGACGCAACCAGCGAGGGTCGCGCGGCATGCCTCGCCGCCGGAATGGATGACTACCTCGCGAAGCCTTTCAGCCGAGAGGCATTGCACATCACGCTCGCGAAATGGCTGGTACAAGTAAATCCGGACGCGTCGCAGTCGCCGTTGTCGGAGGAGGGGTCCACTCAAGAGGTGGCCCTGCCAACGGCCCTGGACGAGGGTTCCAGTGCGAGCATGGCGGTGACTGGCGGGCCGGGTGCCGCTGAGCCGAATGAGCTGCTACTCGATCCCGCCACGCTGAATGCGTTGCGCGCGCTGCCCCGTAGCGGCCCGAAGGACATGTTGAGCCACATCGCGGAGATCTACTTGTCCGACTCGAGCCGACTCGTCGATTCCATCGAGCAAGCGCTGCACGTGGGTGAAGCGACGAGCCTGGCGCGCGCGGCACATGCCTGGCGCTCTTACAACGGCAATGTGGGCGCACTCTCCCTGGCGCGTCTTTGCCGGGAACTGGAGAACAAAGCCCGGAGCGGCAATCTGGCGGGCGCCCGCGAGATCTTCTCCCAGATTCAGGTGCTGCACGGCCGTGTGCGCGACGAGTTGCAACACGAGATGCGGAGGTCCGCATGAGCGCCGGGAAGTCGGCCGTTCGCATACTTGTGGCGGACGACGATGCCATCCTGCGGGAGATTGCCCGAGCAACCCTGGGAGCTTCCGGGTTCGTCGTGCAGACCGTTGCCAGTGGCGACGCGGCTGTAGCAGCTTGCGCGCTTCGTATGCCTGACATTGCCCTGCTCGACGTCGAAATGCCGGACGGCAACGGGTACCAGGCATGTGCCAACATCCGCGTGTTGCCGGGTGGCGCTAACCTGCCGATAGTGATGGTGACCGGCCTGGACGATCCGGCCTCGATCGACCTCGCCTACGAGGCGGGAGCGACGGACTTCGTCGTCAAGCCTCTGAACTGGGCTCTGCTCGGTCATCGCATTCGGTATGTGCTGCGCGGCGCACGCACCATCGAGGACTTGAAGGTCAGCGAACAGAACAACGCGGCGCTGCTGAAGGCAATACCCGACGGACTGTTCCTCGTGAATACCAACGGTCTGATCGACCGCTGCTTCAATCGTGTCGACGGGCTGATCGACACGTCCGTACAGTACGGCCCAACCGCGCAGCACATTCTCGACATCATTCCGGCAGATGCCCGGGGTTGTGCTATGGAGTGTCTCGAGGCGGCGCTGCGCGGCGCGCCGGCGGAGTTTGAATTCTCGCTCGAGCAGGCGGCAGAAACGAAGCGGCAATTCGAATGCCGGTATCTGCCCAACGCCAACGGCCAGGTGCTCGCGATCGTCCGTGACATCACCGAGCGCAAGGAAACGGAAGCGCACATTCAGCGGCTCGCCTATTTCGATGCGCTCACCGGCCTGCCCAATCGTGAATGGATCGGCGATTACCTCGCACGCTCGCTGGTGGAGGCACGAACTCAACAGGGTAGCGTGGCGCTGCTCTACGTGGACCTCGACCAGTTCAAACGCATCAACGACACGCTCGGGCACGATACGGGCGACGCACTCCTGCGACAGGTTGCCGACAGGCTGCGCGGCGCGCTGGCCCATCTGAACGGAAGCGACGCGTCCGTCGCGGACGAAAGCGCGGCGGGGACAGTTCGTGGGCAACTCGCAAGGGTCGGCGGCGATGAGTTCATAGTCGTGATCTCGGGGCACCCGGGCACGCACCTCGCGGAGCAGGCGGCGGAGCGTATTCTGTCCGCTCTCGCGGCACCGTTTCTGCAGGGGGGCTACGAGCTCGTGGTCACGCCGAGCATCGGTATCGCGCTATTCCCGGAACATGGCGCCGACGCGCAAAATCTTCTCAAGAACGCCGATGGCGCGATGTACGAGGCGAAGTCGAGCGGCCGCAACCAGTTCCGCTTCTACAACGACACGCTGAACGTCCGGGCCCTCAAGCGGTTGTCGCTCGAGATGGAGCTGCGCCGGGCCGTCGAGAATTCGCAGCTCGAGGTGCATTACCAGCCGAAGTACGAGACCTCCGGTCTGAAGGTGATGGGCGGGGAGGCGCTGCTGCGCTGGTTTCATCCGGACCGCGGCCAGATCCAGACGGCCGACTTCGTAGCGGTCGCCGAGGAGACGGGCCTGATCGGCGAGATCGGGCGGTGGACCCTGCAGCAGGTGTGCCGGGATCTCGGCATGTGGCGCAGCCAGGGTCTGCACGTTCCCTCCATCGCGGTGAATGTCTCGGGCCGCGAATTCATGCGGCCGGACATTCTGTTCCGCATCAGCGAGACGGTGGAGGCGGCGCGCTTGCCGCCGTCGCTCTTCGAGCTCGAGCTCACCGAGGGCGTGTTGATGCGGGACGCTGAGGCCGGCCGGCGCTCGCTGCTGGCGCTGAAGGAATTCGGCTTCGCGCTGGCCATGGACGATTTCGGTACCGGCTACTGTTCGCTCAACTACCTGAAGCGCTTTCCGCTGGATACGCTGAAGATCGATCGCTCGTTCGTCGCCGATATCGGCACCGATCCGGGCGACGCCGCCATCGTCCGGGCCATCATCGCGCTCGGCCACAATCTGAATCTGAAGATCGTGGCGGAAGGCGTCGCCACCGCGGAACAACTGCGGTTCCTGCGGGCGGAAGGCTGCGACAGCGTGCAGGGCTTTCTGATGAGTCCCGCTGTGACGGCCGCCGCCTTCGCAGGCTTGCTGAGGCCGGCCGCCGCCCTCACCGGGCCCCGAGGGCTCGCCGAATCGGACCTTGCCACCGGACTGAGCGCTCGCTTGTCCGCTTCGCGCTGAGCGCCCACCTTTCGATCTGCTCCCGTTCGTCAACGTCGACCGCCGCAACCAGTATTGACTGTGGCCGATGCCCCTTTCAGGATGCGGGCGCAAAGAACAGTCATCAAAAGGCTCAGGGGCAGGGATCGACGGATGAAACCGTATTCAGGACGGCGCCTTTCGGCAGGGTGCGGCCCCCGAAGCAGCGCGGCCGCGCAACGCACTCAATACCCGGCCAGCGGCGCCGCAGCTCTTTTTGTATTGCTGGCGATGTGCGCTGTGCCCTCGATCGGCTGGGCGGCGTCAGCAAATCCGCCAACCTCCGCGGCGGTCGTCATCGGCGCGAATAGTCATGATTTCTGCGACGGCTCGTGCGTGATCTATGACTCGAACCAGGCGCCGGGTGAGCCGGTCACGCTAGATGGTTCGCAGAGCGCTCCTTCGCCGATAACTGGGTCGCCGCTCGCTTCCTACGCCTGGACGTCGATGGTAGTACGGCTGGGACGAGTGCGAACCCGACGCTTGCTGTCAATCTTGCCGACGGCAATCACACAGTGACACTCGTCGTCACGGATCAACTCGGCGCAGCGAGTCTCGCAACGTCTTTCAATGTCAACGTTATCGTGCCCAACGTCGCGGTGATCACCGGAGGCAGCCGCGCCGTAGCCGACACGGATGACGTCCCCGGAGAGACGGTACTCGTGGACGGCACGCAGAGCACTTTTGGCGACTGCGGAGCAAATTGCCTGATTACGACGTACCACTGGACCGTCAATGGACAGCCCAGCGCCCTCACTACGGCGACGGCGACATTCCGTTTGAACGATGGCGCCAACACGGTGTCGCTCGTGAACGACGATGGTACTCAGGTCAGTGCTGCGACGTCCGTTGTCATTACGGTTGCATCGCCGCCGGTACCGACGGCCGTCATCGCGGGCGGGAACCGGACCGTCGTCGATACTGACGGTAAACCGGGAGAGCTTGTCGCCATGGATGGAAGCGGTAGCTCGGTACAGGGAAATGCCACGATCACGACGTACTCGTGGTCCGTCAACGGCGCAGCTGTAGCGAGTGCGACTGGCCCCAAGCCTTCGCTGACTCTCAACGATGGAGCTAACACGGTGTCGCTCGTCGTGACTGACAGCCGCCAGCAGTCGAGCGCTCCGGTGTCCGTCACCATCACGGTTAACGGTAATGTCGCGCTCCAGATCGCGGGGGGGAACCGCTCCGTGGCCGATTCTGACGGGCTCCCGGGCGAGCGTGTGCAGTTCATCGCCACGGTGAGCACGTCCGGGCGAACCATTCCAGTGTCGGCTTTTGCATGGACAGCTACGGCTGTGGCATCGGGGCAGGCGATCGCTGTCGATTCGGCAACGGGTACGGACAAGCCGACACTGCGTCTGCGCGACGGTGTGAACACGGTCACGTTGAGCGTGACGGATCCAGTGGGCGCAGCCGTGACGAGGACGTCCGTCACCGTCACTGTCGCGGATACTAATTCGGCCAACGTTCCTAATCCCTTGTCCTCGATTCCCGGTCTCACGGCGAATCAGAAGTCGGTCGCGCGGGCGATCGAGCAGAGTTGCTCGGACCTGACCAGCCAGTATGTTGCTGGCGCGACGCTCGCGGCCAACCCGACCGATCTTCTGCAGCAGTGCCGCGCCCTGATCCGCGATCATGTCAATGCGGCCGACGTACCTGGCCTGCAGACCGCGCTGGATGCGCTTTCCGGCAAGCAGATCACTGGCATGCAGCGGATCGGCCTGGATTTCTCCGACTCGCAATTCAAGAATCTCGGCGATCGCCTGACGGAGCTGCGTCGTGGTAGCCATGGCGCGAGTGCGTCTGGATTGCATGTACAGGCCGGCAATACCGAGGTGCCGTTGCAGTCACTCGCTTCACTGGCGAGTAAAGCCTTCGGCGGCGGGGCCGGTGATACCGACACCGCCGGTGGTCCTGACGGCGAGCTGCTCAATGACCGCCTCGGCATTTTCGTCACCGGCGACCTCCGGGTGGGCGACCGGCAGGCGAGCGACCGTGTATCGGCGTTCGACCTGCGCGATAAAAGCCTCACGGTCGGCGTGGACTACCGCTTCTCGGACTCGCTGGTCGCCGGCGGCGCCATTGGCTATGGAAAGGCGAAGAGCGTCTTTGCGGCGCCGGAGGCCAGGCTCGACAGCAAGAGCATTACGCTTTCGGTGTATGGCTCCTGGTACAAGGGCAACTGGTACCTGGACTTCATCGGCAGCCGCGGCAAGGTCGATTACGATTCGAGCCGGCATGTCCTCTTTGCCAGCAGCGTGGTCACCTCCGTCGGTGGGACGGTGGATCGGACGGCCACCGCCAGCACGAGCGGGCGCCAGACGGCCGTGAGCGCGAGCAGCGGCTACGACTGGCACTGGGGCGGGCTGCTCGCCGGCCCGCTGGTCGGTTTCAGTTATGCCAGAGTCGATATCGGCCACTTCGATGAATCGGGCGCCGACGGTCTCAACCTGTCCTTCGACGATCAAACCGGGGAGTCCTTCACCCTGAAAGCGGGTGGACACGTGTCGTATGCCCTCAATACACGCTACGCAGTGCTGCTCCCACACGCACAAGCCTCGGCGGTTCACGAGTTCGCGGGCACGGCTGCCGCGATCAATGCGCGCTTCGCGGCGGATGCGGCGGCAGGTTTTACGATCCTCACCGACGCTCCCGACAGGAATTATTTCAATTGGTCTACGGGACTGTCCGCGCAATTCCCTTACGGGATAGCCGCATTCATCGACTATCAGGCGATGGCGGGACTGGCGCTCACGAAACTGCATGACACATCGATGGGCGTCAGGATCGCGACGCGCTTCTGAGCCAGCGCGAATCGCCGCAGCATTCTCATATCGTACAAAAATTCAACTCGGCCTCTCATAGGAAGCAAACACTTGAATCGGACATCTGCTCGACCCTGCTTGCCCATTCTCATACTGACGACGGTACTGACTGGTGCCGTCACCTCCACGGCTCTGGCGGCCGAGACTCCCGGCTCCGCCGCGGGGGCTGTGACGGCGATTCACTGTGGTCACCTGTTAGACGTTACGGCCGGAAAGATGCTGGGAGAGACCACGGTCATCATCGAGGGCAAGCGCGTGCGCGAAGTGGTCGCAGGCTCGCGGTCGCCCGCCGGGGCCACGCTGATCGATCTCTCCGGCCAGACGTGCCTGCCTGGCCTCATCGACAGCCATACCCACCTGACGAGCGAATTCGGACCGACGGCCTACGTCGATAACTTTCACTGGAATCTGGCGGACTACGTCGTTCGTTCCACCATCTACGCGCGACGCACGCTATTGGCGGGCTTCACTACCGTGCGTAACCTAGGTGACGCGGCCAACGAGTCGGTCGCTCTGCGTAATGCGATCAATGCGGGTTTGATAGTCGGCCCGCGTATTTTCACGGTTGGCGTGCCCATCGGATCGACGGGGGGTCATGCTGACCCGACGGACGGGTATCGCGACGATCTGGCGGGGGATCCCGGCGCGGACCGGGGAATCATCAACAGCGTGGAGGACGCCGCCAAAGCAGTTCGGATGCACTACAAGAAGGGCGACGACCTGATCAAGATCATGCCCTCCGGCGGAGTGCTCGATCAGAGCTCGAGCGGCGACAACGCACAGCTCACGCTGGAAGAGATCAAGGCTGTCGTATCGACGGCGCATGATTACGGCTTTACCGTTGCCGCCCACGCGCATGGAGCGGAAGCGATCCGGCGTGCCGTGTTAGGTGGAGTCGACTCTATCGAGCACGGTACGTTCATGGACGCGCAGGACATGAAGCTCATGAAGGAGCACGGCACCTGGTACGTCCCGACAATCATCGCGGGAGATTACGTCGCCCATAAAGCGAGCATTCCTGGATTTTATCCGCCGCAAGTTGCAGCAAAGGCCGCAGCAATCGGACCGCTCATTCTCGGTACCGCCGGACGTGCGTACAAGGCCGGCGTGAAGATCGCCTTCGGTACCGATGCGGGCGTCTATCCCCACGGACAGAATGCGCACGAATTCGAGCTGATGGTGCAGGCGGGAATGCCGCCGCTCTTCGCAATACAGGCGGCGACCGTCCATGCCGCCGAGCTGCTCAAGCACGACAAGGATCTCGGCAGTGTCACTGCCGGCAAGTTCGCCGATATCGTCGCGGTCGGCGGCAACCCCATCACCGACATCGGGCTGTTGAAGCAGGTGAGCTTCGTCATGAAGGAGGGCGTTGTGTACAAGCGCGACGGTAAGGCGCTCGAGTACAACCCCTGAACGATCTGCATCCGGGAGCGCTGTTGGACGGCGCTCCCGGATCCTCGAGTCGGGCGCAGTCCGGAATCGCCTTGCGCGTGCCGGCGGTTATTCCGTCGTGACCTGCACTTCGACGGACATCGAGACGAAATCCGTCGGCTCGCCCTTGTAGCTGCCCATGAGCGGTGCCGCCTGCGACGCGTCGCGGGCGACGGCGACACGGATCAGATTGCGGCCCCCGATCAGCGCATTCGTGGGATCGAACTCGACCCAACCCGCACCCGGCAGGAATACCTGCGCCCAGGCGTGCGTCGACCCTCCGCCCACGAGACCGCCCCCACCGTCGATGAGCTGCTCGTCGTAGAGATAACCCGAGACGAAACGTGCGGCGAGGCCCAAGCTGCGTGAGGCTTCCATCATGAAGACGGCGAAGTCCCTGCAACTGCCGCTACCCAACTCGAGTGTCTCGAGTGGCGACTGCACGCCGACCGCGTCGCGCTCCTCGTACTTGAATTGCCCGTTAATCCCCTCGGTCATCGCCGTGAGCACATCGAGCGTGCCGCCGCCGGGAGTTCTCTCCACGACGGCCTTCGCCCAGGTATCGATCTTGTGCTCGGGATCCGGATAGTGGCGATCCTTCGTGTGAGACAGATCCCTCGCGTCGTCCGCCGAGTAGTTGAACGGAAACTTTGCGGCATACGCCTCGACTTCCAGAGCCCGCGGGCCGGCCGGAAAGTGCTCCGCGCGAAAGCCAGATTCGAAGACCAGTTGCTGCGCCGCCTGGTTGAACGTGGCGATCGCTATGGAGTTGCCAAAGACGTCGTGCATCCAGCGTAATGCGCTCGCGGGCGGCTCTATTACGAGCGTCGTATCCAGGAGCCGCAGATCATGACTATCCCGCGGCCGGGACATCAGGCGGTGCTCGCCAAACTCCACCGGACGCCCGTAGACGTAGGTTGTCTTGTGCCTGACGTTGAGAACGGTCACATGGGCGGCGTCGGTGGCGGCGGAGGGTTGGCGGGCAGCGGGATGAACTCGGCATTGTCGAAGTCGGGTAATTTCAACCGGCCGGCACGCCAATCGGCTTTCGCCTGCGCGATACGGTCTTGCGACGATGAGACGAAGTTCCAGTCGATGTAGCGTTCGCCGACCGATTCGCCGCCCAACGCCATGACGACTGTTGGAACGGTAGCCTTCAGCACGGCGTCCACGCCTTTCGCAAACACGAGCATCTGGCCGGGCCCGAAACTGTGTCCCGCCGCTTCGACCATCCCCGAGATTACATACGCCGCCCGCTCGGAATAAGTGGCCGGGAGTTGCGCCGTGGCGCCCGCCGCCAACGTCCAATGCAGGTAAAACAAGGGCGAGTGAGTCTTGACTGGGGATTTGATGCCGAAGGCCTCACCGGCGAGCAGTCGTGTCCACACGCCGCCATCCTCGAAGGTCGGCAGATCGTTTCGTCCGTAATGCGCGAAGTCCGGATCGGTCTCCTCGTCGCCGCCGGGCAAGGCAACCCAAGACTGAATCCCGTGCACGGTGTCGCCGTGCGCGCGGGCCTTCTCGAATCGCTCCGAGTGCGTAATGCCACGGCCCGCAACCATCCAGTTCACTTCGCCCGGGCGAATCGACACTTCGGAACCGACGCTGTCACGATGCATGATCTCGCCATCGAACAGGTAAGTCACCGTGGAGAGTCCGATGTGCGGATGTGGGCGCACATCGACGCTCTTCGCAATGCCGGCCGGAAAAGTCTCCGGACCCAGGTGATCGAAAAAAATGAAGGGCCCCACCATTCGCCGCTGCGGGTAAGGCAACACCCTGCCGACTTCAAAGCCGCCCAGATCGCGGCGGCGTTGAGCGATTACGAGGTCGAGCGTTGACATCATTTGCACTCGAAGTTGGCGGCCTCGGCCGGATCGCCGCGACCTTTGTAGCGGGCCAGTGTCGGATAAGCGCAGAGCGGGCGCGAGAGCTTGCCGTCCTCTCGCGACGCGACGACTGTGTCGGGCGCCTCGCCGGCCTCCACCGCGCCGAGCGCAGCTTCGTGGAGTCGCGTCATCTGCGTCTCACTCAGCCCGGCGCCGGGCGCGGCGAAGGCCTCGTTGCGCACGAGCCCGCTGGTTTGGGTGAGCAGGCTGTAAACCGGAGCGCCGGCGATGACGGCGTTGTAGTCGTCGGGAAACTCGCCCGCCCGCGCCAACAGGCCCGATATCGCCGCCGCGTTTAGCAGGAGAGCGGCAATTGCGAGCGACTTGCGGCTCTTCATGAAGCGTCCCCTCAGGTCTTGAGCTTGTATCCGGTACGGAAAATCCAACCGACCGCGCCCACGCACAATGCGAGAAAAACCAGCGTCATGCCGAAGCTGATGACGACGTTGACGTCCGAGATCCCGTAGAAGCTCCAGCGGAAGGCGCTGATGAGGTAGACGACAGGGTTGAACAAAGCGATCTTCTGCCATACCGGCGGCAGCATGCTGATGGAATAGAAGCTGCCGCCGAGAAAAGTGAGCGGAGTCACGATCAGCATGGGCACCGTCTGCAGCTTCTCCCAGCCGTCGGCCCACACGCCGATGATGAATCCGAAGAAGCTGAAGGTCACCGACGTGAGGATCAGGAAGACCACCATCCACAGCGGGTGCACGATCGAGAAAGCGACGAACAGCCGCGCGGTGGCCAGGATGATCGTCCCCAGAATGACCGACTTGGTGGCCGCGGCGCCGACATAACCGAGGACGATCTCGTAGACCGAGATGGGCGCGGATAACACTTCGTAGATGGTGCCGGAGAACTTTGGCATGTAGATGCCGAAGGAGGCGTTGGAAATGCTCTCCGTCAGGATGGAGAGCATGATAAGTCCGGGTACGATGAAAGCGCCATAGCTCACACCGTCGACCGCGGTCATGCGCGAGCCGATCGCCGCGCCGAAGACGATGAAATACAGCGAGGTCGAAATTACCGGGGACGCAATGCTCTGCATGACCGTGCGCCAGGTACGTGCCAGCTCGAAGGTATAGATCGCGCGAATAGCGTGGATATTCATGCCCGCGATCTCACGAGGCTCACGAAAATCTCTTCGAGGGAGCTTTCACTGGTCTGCAGGTCCTTGAAATCGACACCATGCTCGCTCAAGCGGCGCAGCAGTCCCGCGATGCCGGTCCGATCGCTCTGCGCATCGAAGGTGTAGACGAGCTCGTGACCATCGGCCGACAGTTCGAGCTGCGGGTCGGCGAGCTCCGGCGGGAGAGCCGCGAGGCACTTTCGCAGGTGCAGCGTGAGCTTCTTCTCCCCGAGCTTCGCCATCAACGCGGCTTTTTCCTCCACCAGGATGAGCTCTCCGTTGTTGATCACACCGATCCGGTCCGCCATCTCCTCGGCCTCTTCGATGTAGTGCGTCGTCAGGATGATGGTGACGCCGTTCTCCCGCAGTGAGCGGACCATCTCCCACATGGCTCGCCGCAGCTCCACGTCGACGCCCGCCGTGGGCTCATCCAGAAACAGGATCTGCGGCTCGTGCGAGAGTGCCTTGGCGATCATCACGCGCCGCTTCATGCCGCCGGAGAGCGCCATGATCTTGGAGTCCTTTTTCTCCCAAAGAGACAGGTCGCGGAGCACTTTCTCGAGATAAGCCGGGTTGGGCGCTTTGCCGAACAACCCCCGGCTGAAGCTCACCGTGTCCCAGACCGTCTCGAACATGTCGGTGGACAATTCCTGCGGCACGAGCCCGATCTTGGTACGGGCCGCGCGGAAGTCCCGGATGATGTCGTGGCCGTCGGCCAGGACCGTTCCCGAGGTCGGGTTGACGATGCCGCAGACGATGCTGATCAGCGTTGTCTTGCCGGCTCCGTTCGGGCCGAGGAGGGCGAAGATCTCACCGCGGCGGATTTCCAGATCCACGCCCCTGAGCGCCTGGAAGCCGGATGCGTAGGTCTTGGTGAGTCGCGAGACGGAGATGATCGGCTGCAAAAGCCTCTCCCGGCACGGGCCAGTTCGTGAAGGGGCCGTATTGTTGCGCGTTGCGACCGTTGTCCGCCACCCGGTCTGAAGAGGCGTTGCCCAGTATTGGCATCTATGCATTCGTCGATAATGCACGCTGTACCGGAAAAACCGAGGACGCGATGCTATCCAGGGGTGTGTGCCTTATCGTTCTGGCGACCTTGAGCCTTTTCGCCACGCTGGGCGTGCCGCCAGGCGCGGCCGAGGTGCCGCAGCAGCCGGCTGCCGGCGAGGCGGTATTTCAGCGCATCTGTGCTGCCTGTCATTTGAGCATCATGGACCCGGAAGCGGCGGGCGCAGTGCCCGGTATCCGGGCGGTGCCGCGAGAACTGCTCCGGCAGTTCTCGGCGGAGGCCGTCCTGAACGCGCTGACGAACGGGAAGATGCAGGCGCAGGCGTCTTCCCTGAGCGATGCCGAACGGCATGCCGTCGCCGAATATGCGAGCGGCCGCGGATTCGGTGCCCCGGTGCTCGCAGCCGAGAGCGCCGCAACGAATCTCTGCACGGATCAGTTGCTGATGAGCGATCCGCGTGGTCGCCCGAGCTGGAATGGCTGGGGCAACGGTCCGACGAACGGGCGTTTCCAGCCCTGGCGCGCAGGAAAGCTGACGGCCGCCGATCTGCCCCGGCTACAACTCAAGTGGGCGTTCGGCTACGCGAATGTATCTTCCGCGCGGCCGCAGCCGACGATCGCCGGCGGCCGGTTGTTCGCGGCCAGCGAGAATGGCAACGTCTACGCGCTCAACCCACAGACGGGCTGCAGATACTGGACCTTCAAGGCACAGGCGGGCGTACCCACTGCGGTCGTCGTCGGCCCCTATCGGGACGCTGCGGGAACGCGGGGCTTCGCGTTGTATTTCGGCGATCGCAAGGCCAACGCCTATGCCGTGGATGCGCAAACGGGACGGCAACTCTGGATTCGTAAGGTCGACGAGCACGCGTCTGCCGCCATAACCGGCTCGCTCGCCGTCGATGACGGCCGCGTGTTCGTGCCAGTGCAGGGACTGAATGAAGAAGGCAGGGGAGGTTTCGCGGGTTATCCGTGCTGCACATTCAGGGGCAGCGTTTCTGCTCTCGATGCCGCCACGGGCGTCGTCATCTGGAAGACCTATACGGTGGGTGAGAATCTGCCTCGCGAGCCGGGTAAGGATGGCACTCCTGCCTATGGCCCGGCCGGCGGCGGGATCTGGTCCACGCCAACGATCGATGTCAGGCGCCGGCTCGTTTACGTCGCCACAGGAAACGGCTACGCCGAGCCCGCGCAGCCGACGACCGATGCCGTCATCGCCCTCGATATATACACCGGCACCGTGAAGTGGGTGCGGCAGGTCACGGCCGACGATGACTGGTCGCTGGGATGTCAGCAGAACAAAGGGCTGAATCCCACCTGCCCCGCTACCCTGGGACCGGACTTCGATTTCTCCGCGCCGCCGGTTCTGACGACCCTCCGGGGACGCGAGTTGCTGCTCCTGCCGCAGAAATCAGGTATCGCGTGGGCGCTCGACCCCGCCAGGAATGGCGCGATCGTCTGGCAATACCGCTTCGGCCAGGGCAGCGGACTGGGTGGACAATGGGGCGTCGCTATCGATGGCGAGCGCGCTTATGTTGGAGTTGCCGACCTCCTGACACAGACTCCCGGTGGTCTGCGCGCTCTGGCCGTCTCGGACGGCCACCTTCTATGGACGATGCCGCCGCAACCGAAATTGTGCGGGACGGCCGCCGGGTGCAGTGCCGGTCAGGGCGGTCCGCTCACGGCCATCCCGGGAGCCGTGCTCAACGGCGCGATGGATGGCGGCCTGCGAGCCTACTCCAGCAAGGATGGCGCGATCCTGTGGTCATTCGATACGAACCGGGAATTCAACACCGTCAACGGCGTGAAGGCCAACGGTGGCAGCATCGACAGTGCCGGCCCGATCGTCGTCGATGGCATGTTATATGTGAGTTCCGGAGCGGGCGGCCTGATCGGCCGTCCGGGCAACGTCCTGCTGGCGTTCGGGCTGTCGGAAAAAGCCCCTCCGGCCGTTCGCAGCACCTATCGGTCGAGCCAGTAGCAGATGACGCGCATCTCCAGGCTCGCCCGCGGCGTGACGCCGGGCGGGCAGGTCGGATCGTTGAAGGCCGTGTGCGGCACGTGATGGGGATGGGCCGGATCGGAGTCGTTGGTCTTGAAGACGATGACTTCGTCGCGGCTCATGTTGGAGAAGTAAGACCAGCGGTGGTTTGGATTGTGTCGCACCAGCAGTCCTTCGAACGACCACTCGGGTTTCCCCGGCACGTCGAACACGGCGTCCGCTTCGACAAGGTCCGATGGCGAAAGACTGCGCGCATCGCAGACGGCCAAAGGCACGTCCTGCGGCGGGGCGGAAAGCACCCGCCACACGTTGTAGTGCGCGAAGCGGCGCACGGGGCGGTCGATATCCTTCGGGCGCGAGCGGTCCGCGAATGCCTTCGCGGTCGGATCGCTGATGTCGATGTGGATGAAGCGCGCTGGACGCGAGTTGTTGAGCCGGCCGGAATCGGGTGAGCTTTCGCTGAACCGCAGGACGCCGGGAGCGGTGACTGTGGCGCGGTCTGCGCCCGACAGCGCCAGCGCCAGTCGCTCGATTTCCTCGGGATGGATCCGCGCGACCTCATCCGAGGCGCGAAAATCCGCAACGGCGCTTTTGTGTGGGATCAGTGCGAAGCCTTCCCGTTCGAGCGACGGCGGACCAGGCCGAGCGCGCGCGTCTTCGATCTCAATAACACGAGAGTCCAGCGCTAAAACGTCGCGTGAGTGGTCGTTCGCGTAATAGCGCGGCCGTTCAGCCATCTGCCCTATGTAGTTGACTCGACCGGCCACAGTGCGGGTCGCGGCTGCAGTTGTGGCCAGCATGCAGTTTCCTCTCTCTTCAGTGTTGGCGGGCAAGATCCCGGCCCAGCGTGCGGGCCCCGAGGGCGAGATGTGCCGCCGACCAAATATAGAGCAGGGCACAGAGGGTCAGGGCAGTTTGCAGGCCGTTGGCCGCAGCTTGGCCGCAAGCCACGCTCACGACAGCGGCGTCTGCACCGCAGGCCCAGCCGAAATCGCCCACGAACGCGCGCCGGGTGAAGTGGTCGCTCAACGCGCCCACGATCAGGGGTCCCAACCCCTGACCGATCAAGGTGTAAATGAGTCCGTTCACGGCGGCGGCCGAGGCACGCATCCTCGGCTCCATCATATTCTGCGTAATTGCGGCGGCGGCCGGTATGTAGGCGTACTGGCACATGGCCGTCACGGCAAGCAGCACGCTCGCGGCCATCCACGTGTCAGCCCGGAAGGCGGCGATGTACAGAGGTGCGCAGAGAGCCGTACCCAATGCGGGGATCAGGGCATACCAATGCGCGCCGCGGCGACCCGCCCAGTCGGTCAGGAAGCCGCCGGCGATGATGCTCAAGGCGGCAGGCAGACTGGAGATGAGGCCGGTCAGAAGTCCCGCCTGCGCGTAATTCAAGCCGTAGCGGCGCGTCAGATACGCTGCCATGAAGTAACTCAGGCCGTAACCGGCAACGGTAGAGACCGCCGCCCCGCTGACAATATGTACGAGTGAAGGTCGCTCCCTGAACCGTCGCAGGACGGCGGAGAAGGGCGGAGTGCTCGCCGTGTTTAAACCCGGATCGTTCTGGCCGCGCGGCGGTTCGCGCACGGTCAGCCACTGGAGCAGCGCGAGCGCGAGGCCCGGCAGGCCTGCGACGAAAAACGCCGCGCGCCAGCCCCAATGCAAAGCGATGAATCCGCCTGCCGAACCGCCCAGGAGGGCTCCGAGAGGAACCGCCAACCCATAGATCGCCATCGCGGACGCGCGACGCTCGCGGGGAAAGTAATCGGCGATGACGGAACCCGTTGCCGGTGCGCCGGCTGCTTCGCCAATTCCTACACCGATGCGCGCGAGCAGCAGTTGACTGAAGTTGCTCGCGAAGCCGCAGACCGCGGTTGCGAGCGACCAGAGCGCCGTCCCTATGGAGATGATAGCCACGCGGTTTTTCCGCTCGGCGAGCCGGGCGATCGGAATGCTGAGCAGGGCGTAGAGCACGGCGAACGTGAGGCCGCCGAGCAGTCCCATCTTGGCATCCGAGACTCGCAGCTCGGATTTGATCGGTTGGACGAGGACCTGCACGATGATCCGATCCACGAAGCCGAAGGTCGCTACCAGGGCGAAGAGCAGCAGCACCCACGCTCGGTAGGTCCGGTTTTCCGTCCAGTGCGACGGGTTCTCGGCAGTCAGCACCGTGGGCTCCTTCAATGCACGGCGATGAGGGCGGAGTAACCGTTCCAGATGATTTCTATCCCGATGCACATCAGGATGAAAGCGGAGAGCCGCACCAGAACCTCCAGGCCGGTGGCGCCGAGAAGGCGTGCGAAGTGTTCGGCGAACCGGTACGCGATGTAGATCGTGATGGCGATCGCCACGACGCCCGCCAGCGCACCGATCGCATGTAGCGCGAGATCGGCGAGATGCGTCTCGGCTTCGGGCTTGCGACTGCCGATGGTAATCGCTACAGACATGGATCCGGGACCCACGGTGAGCGGCATGGTCAGCGGATAAAAACTGCCGACTTTGCGGCCGCCTTCCTGCTGCACGCCCGAGCCGTGATCGGACCAGTTTTCCTGGGAGAGCAGCTTCCAGCCGAGCGCGGTCACGACGAGTCCGCCGGCGATCCGCACCACCGGCAGCTCGATTCCGAAGAACTGCAGCAGCCAGGGACCGAGCACCATGGAGCCCAACAGTAGCGCGAAGCCGTTGATCGCCGCCCGGCGCGCCAGGGCGCTGCGCTCCGCGGTAGACAGTCCGGCCGTGAGACCGAGAAAGAAGGGGGCGGCTTCGAGGGGATTGACGATGGGGAACAAGCCCGCGAACGTCAGAAGGAAAGCACTGAGCACGCCGTTCACTGTACCGACCTCATGCGCCCTCCGATGGGCGTGGCGCCCTTTGATGGGCTAAAGTGAAGCGCAGCTTACCGGGAAAATGCAGTCGAGCCGCAGTCACAGGCGCAGTCATGGAAACTAGCACGCTCACGAGCGGAAACATCTCGGCCACCTATGAGCTGATCCGTCCTCACGTGCGCCGGACGCCTGTCATCGAGGTCGACGCGGACGACTTCGATCTCGAAGCACGCCCGCTCGTCTGCAAGCTCGAACTCTTCCAGCACACCGGGTCGTTCAAGCCGCGGGGTGCCTTGGCGAGCCTGCTCTCGCGACCGGTTCCGGGCGCCGGTGTAGTCGCCGCATCCGGCGGCAACCATGGACTCGCCGTGGCTTTTGCCGCCCGCAAACTCGGAGTAGCCGCGAAGATTTTCGTTCCGAGCGTCGCGGCGGCGACGAAGCGCGCGCGGATTCGTGAGCTCGGTGCCGAGCTGGTCATTGCCGGGGAGCGTTATGCGGATGCCCTGGCGGTGAGCCGGGAATTCGCGGCGGCGTCGGGTGCGCTGGAAGTGCACGCTTACGACCAGCCGGAAACGCTTCTGGGCCAGGGCTCGGTTGGCCTGGAATTCGAGCAGCAGAGCCAGGCGCTCGACACGGTGCTCGTTGCCGTGGGGGGCGGCGGCCTCATCGGCGGGATGGCAGCATGGTTCGCAGGCAGGGTGAAGCTCGTAGGTGTTGAGCCGCGCACCGCTCCTACACTGTATCGCGCGCTCGAGGCGGGGCGGCCTGTCGACGCGGAGGCTGGCGGAATCGCTGCCGACTCGCTTGCGCCGCGGCGCGTCGGGGAGCTGATGTTTCCGCTGGCGCAGCGCTTCGTAGAGCGTGTGGTACTCGTCGAGGACGATGCGATTCTCGAGGCGCAACGTGCGCTTTGGCGCGTCATGAAAGTTGCTACCGAGCCGGGCGGAGCGGCCGCATTCGCGGCGCTCCTGGGTGGGGCGTATCGGCCGCAGCCGGGAGAGCGAGTGGGAATCGTTTTATGCGGTGCCAACACTGACGCTGTGAAGTTCTGACCCGCGCCATTCCTTTGGCGCCTCGTCGATAGCCTTTATTGCGCGTGCGCCCTCGACTATGCGGACTGCAGCGTGTTTACACGGGCGTGTGTACGTCCGGCGTGGGCTCGCTGTGCTTGATCAGCCGATCGAGGTGCAGCCTGATGTGTGCGGCTTCGGCTGCCGTGTTGGCGAGCGCGATGGCGCGGTCAAAGGCGGTGCGGGCTTCGTCGGTGCGGCCGAGCTGGGTGAGCAGCGCGCCTTTGAGGCCGAAGAAATAGAAATAGCCGCCGAGCTTAGGGGCCAGCGGTTCGATCATTACCAGCGCTGCCGCCGGGCCGCGCAGCTTTGCGACGGCGACGGCGCGATTCAGCGTAATGACGGGCGACGGCTGCAGCGTTTCGAGTATTTCGTACAGCCGATCGATCTCTTCCCAGTCGGTGTCTTCGGGCCGCTGCGCCTGCGCATGTACGGCGGCTATCGCGGCCTGTACCTGATAGGGCCCCGGGCGTCGGTGGCGCAGCGCCTTTTCCACGAGCGCCAGCCCTTCACCGATCATCTCGCGATTCCACAGGCCACGATCCTGGTCCTCCAGCACCACGATGCTGCTTTCCGCGTCCAGTCGTGCCGGCGCGCGCGCATGTTGGAGCAACAGAAGGGCCATGAGTCCCACGATCTCGCTCTCGCTGGGAAAGAGCCGCAGCAGCAGCCGCGCCAACCGGATCGCTTCTTCGCATAACGGCACGCGCACATGAGCCGTGCCGCCGCTTGCCGAGTAACCTTCGTTGAAGATCAGATAAATCATCGTGGTCACGGCGGCGAGCCGCGCGGCGCGCTCCGCTGCCCCTGGCGTGTCGAACCGAACTTCGGCGGCGGTGACCCGCCCCTTGGCCCTCGTGATCCGCTGCTCCATGGCGCTCTCGCTCACCAGGAAGGCGCGCGCGATCTCCTTCACCGTGAGTCCCGATACGATACGCAGCGCGAGCGCGATCTGTTGGGTTGCCGGGAGATCCGGGTGGCAGCAGATGAACAGCAGACGCAGGATGTCGTCCCGATAGTGGGAGGCATCGAGCCGCTCGGCCAGCTCTCCCTGCGTGTCGTCCGGTTCGGCTGAGATGTCATCATCCGGCGGCAGCTCCGTCTGCTTGCTGCGGCGTCTGACTTCGTCGAGCGCGAAGTTCCTGCCGACGAAGATGAGCCATGCGACAGGGTCCCGCGGAGGACCCTTCACCGGCCACGTCTTCAGCGCGCGCAGGCACGCCTCCTGAAACGCATCTTCCGCCGCATCGAGAACGCGAAAATAGCGCAGCAGCGCCCCGAAAACCTGGGGACGCGCGGACGTGAGTGCCGCATCGATCCAGGCCATGTCGGTCACTTCGAGGGTCCCACCGGATTGAAGACGGCGACCGGACGAATCTCCAGCGCGCCATGGGGTTTCTCACGCGCCAGGAGTTTCGCGGTCTCTATCGCATCTTCCAGCGTGGCGCAGTCGATGACGTAGAAGCCCAGAAGCTGCTCCTTGGTCTCGGCAAAAGGACCGTCGATGACCAGCGGCTCCTTGCCGACCATGATCGTCGTCGCGGTGGTCGTCGGCATCAGCCGGGCGACCGGACCCAGCTTGCCCTGGTCGTGCAGTTTCTGTTGTACGGCCCGCAAGCGGACCATCATGGCAGCGTCTTCCTGCTTGGTCCGAGCGCTGGCCAGGGCCTCGGATTCATAGCAGAGGATGGAATACAGCATGCGGATCCCCTTCTTCCCCAAGGACGAACGAGTATGCCCGATCCCGACAGGGTGTTCGAAAAGCGGACACACGACGTCCCGCGGGAGTCCGCTGCGCGGCTCGCTCGAGCGCTTCCCTGAGAACGCCTCCATAATGCCGTTCCCCACACAGGAGCTGCCGAATTGCCGCGATTTTCCGCGAACCTGGGACTGCTCTGGCCCGACCGCCCGCTGCTCGAGCGCATCGCGGCCGCCGGCAGGGCGGGGTTCCGCGCGATCGAGATGCATTTTCCTTACGACGTGCCCGCGGGTGAGGTGGCTGCGGCCGCGCGCCGCAATGGACTCACGATACTGGGCATCAACACCCTCCCCGGAAAGTTCGAGCGTGGCGAAAGAGGACTTGGCGCGCTGCCCGGGCGCGAACGCGAGTTTCAGGCGGCCGTGGATCAGTCGATCGACTACTGCGTTGCCAGCGGCGCTGGCGCCATCCATGTGATGGCCGGCAATGCTGCTGCGGCGGAGCGCCCGCAGGCGCGGACCGTATTCGCGAACAATCTGCGGATCGCTGCCGCAAAGGCCGCAGCCCACAAGCTCCCGCTTTTGCTAGAGCCGCTCAATCCCCGTGACAACCCTGGCTACTTCTATTCCACGCTCGCCGAAGCGGTATCCTTGATCGAGGAGTTGGCACTGCCGAACGTCAAGCTGCAATTCGACGTGTATCACGTTGCGATCAGCGAAGGCGACGTACTCACGAAACTGAAACGTTACATGCCATTCATCGGCAACGTGCAGATTGCCGCTGTACCGACCCGAGCAGAGCCCGATGAAGGTGAGATTGCATACCCTGCGATTTTTGCGGCGGTGGACGCCCTTGGATATACCGGCTGGGTCGGTTGCGAATATCGGCCCCGCGGCGCTACGGATGACGGGCTGAAATGGCTGAGAGGAACAACATGACGCGTAAGGTTGCCCTGATCACGGGGGCGGGATCTGGAATCGGCAAGGCTGTAGCGCTCGCTCTGGCGAAGGCCGACTATGCCGTGGTGTTGGCCGGCCGCCGATTGGCGGCGCTCGAGGACGTCGCTCGGGAAGCAGGCTCCGCAGCGCTCCCGGTGGCCACCGATGTGACCGACCGCGCTAGCGTCGACGCGCTGTTCGCACGCGCGGCGGAGCATTTCGGCCGGCTCGATCTGCTTTTCAACAATGCTGGAACCGGTGCGCCGCCGGCGCCCCTTGAAGACGTCCCCCTCGAGCAGTGGCGGCGGGTTGTCGATACCAACCTCACGGGCGCCTTCCTATGCACGCAGGCCGCCTTTCGCCAGATGAAGGCTCAGCAACCACGCGGCGGCCGTATCATCAACAACGGCTCCATTTCGGCCACCACGCCGCGACCGCACATGGTCGCCTACACCGCTTCCAAGCATGCGGTCTCCGGTCTTACGAAATCGACGTCGCTCGAAGGAAGGCAATACGACATCGCCTGTGGCCAGATCGACATCGGTAACACGGCGACGGCATTGGCGACGTCGATCGCCTCCGGCACGCTGCAGGCGGATCTGTCGCTCAAGCCGGAGCCGACATTCGACGTGAAGTACGTTGCCGATGCGGTGCTGTACATGGCGGGCCTGCCGCTCGAAGCCAACGTACTGTTCATGACCGTAATGGCCACGAAGATGCCCTACATCGGCCGGGGTTGAACCTCATTCCCTTACGGGAGACCTCAGATGATCTCTGCCGAGCAGCTCCATGATTGGCGCTCCCGGGCGCTGCTTCTGGAAGAAGAAGTAGGGAAGGCGATAGTCGGTCAGCAGGCTACCGTGCGGCTCATCAATGTCGCGTTGTTTGCCCGCGGACACGTGCTCCTGGAGGGCGATGTCGGTGTCGGCAAGACCACTATCCTGCGTGCGTTCGCGCGAGCGGTCGGTGGTGAATTCGAGCGGGTCGAGGGCACGGTCGATCTCATGCCCGGAGATCTTGTCTACCACACCTACGTCGATGCCGAGGGCAAGCCGCGCATCGAGCCCGGGCCGCTGCTGCGCAATGGTGAGCGGCTCACCACTTTTTTCTTTAACGAGATCAACCGTGCGCGTCCTCAAGTCCAGTCGCTACTGCTGCGCGCCATGGCGGAGCGCACGGTCTGCGCCTTCAATCGCGAATATCGCTTTCCTTCGATGAGCGTTTTTGCCGACCGCAACCGGGTGGAGAAGGAAGAGACCTTCGAGCTCGCCTCGGCTGCGCGCGATCGCTTCATGCTCGAGCTGCGCATGCCCACGCCGTCCGACGTGGCCGTCCGGCGCGCACTGGTCTTCAATCCCGACTATCACGACGTGGATGAGCTTCTCGAGCGCGTTTCGCCCGAGGTCCTGCCATGGCGGGAGCTCAACGACGTCGGAGCCGCGATTCAGCGAAGTGTCACGGCCAGCGAAGCGCTAGAGCGCTATGTGCTCGACTTATGGGATGCGACACAGACGCCGGAGAAGTTCGGCGTGCGGGTGGAGGGCGTGGACATGAGTAAGCTCATTCTCGCCGGAGCCAGTCCACGCGGAATCATGTCTCTGACCCGAGCGGCCCGCGTGGTCGCGTGGTTTGCGGGACGGGATTATTTGACTCCCGACGACATCCGCGCGGTTGCGCCGGCGGTGCTGGGGCACCGTGTCTTCTTCACCCCGGTCTACGAATTGCGCCGCGCGCAGATTGCAGACGCGCTGATCGCGCAGATTCTGGACAAGGTAGCGACGCCGCGCTAACGATGGACACTCGACAGGAGTTCCACTACCGCATCCCGAGCCGGGTCCGCGGTCAGCGACCCGGTTCGCATCTCGGGTCGAGTATTGGCGCCGGACAGGAGTTCGTCGCGCATATGAGCCTCTACGACCGGCCGGATCCACGACGGCTCGATCTTCGCGCGAGCTTGCGCGCACTCACCGATGAGTGGCTCGTGCGCGTGAATCGTCAGCGAGCGGGGGTCGCCGTCCGCGCGATCGTCGACGTCTCGGCTTCCATGAATTTCGGGGGGCAGCGCCCCAAGTTGCATGTCGTCGCGGATTTCATCGAGGCTCTCGGGCTCAGTGCCTTTCGCGTTGGAGATGCGGTCGGCATGATGGCCTTCGACACGGAGGAGCGCGCCGACTTGTTCGTGCCGGCCCGGGTGAGCCGGGGAATGGGTAGCATCATGGCGGCCAGCCTGCGGGATGTCGCGGGCGTGGCGCAAATCACTGGCGCGTGCGATTCAGCGACTGGCCTCGAAGGACTCGAAGCGGCAGCCTCCCATCTGGCCGGTCAGCAGGGGCTGATTTTCATCGTGTCGGACTTCCACTGGCCGCTCGAGCGGCTGGGTGCCGTGTTGGATTTGTTCGCCCACGCCAGCGTCGTTCCCGTCATTGTCTGGGACCCCGCCGAAACGGAGCCGCCCGAACGTAACGCACTCGCGTCGATCCGTGATGCCGAGTCAGGTGCGCGCAGGACGCTATGGTTGCGTCCGAGACTGCGGCAGCAGTGGCGGCGGGCAGTTGCTCAGCGGCGCGCCGAGCTCAATGCCTCCTTCGCCACGCACGCAATTCGACCATTCTACGTTGAGGGCGCGTTTGATGGCGATGCGCTGTCGCGCTATTTCTTCGAGGCCGAGGTGTGACGCCTGCGGCGCACGCCACGCATATGACACGCATATGACACGCATGATACACGCGATGTACATGATGCGCGTGACGTGCACGGTACGTGCGAGCGGCCGCCGACTGCTGAACGGCCTCGTGTTGGCTGCGCTTTTTGCTGCGACAGCAACATCGAATGGGCGGGCGCCGCCGACCGGTCACTCGACGGTCCAATCGCCGCAGATCCGGGCCGTAGTGGAGCAGCCGAGGCCGTATGGCTACTTTGTCGGCGATCTGGTCACACAACGCATTCTTCTGCAGGCTGAAGGGCAGGCATTTACGCCGATCACATTGCTGCCAGTAGAGCGTGTGAGCGTGTGGTTCGAGCGACGCCGAGCCACAATTGAAACAGACTCCGCCTTGCACCGCTGGCTCGTCGTCGATTATCAGGTGCTCAACGCGCCACGGAAGCTCACGGCCGTGACCTTGCCCGCGTGGGAGCTGAAGGTCCGCCCCAACGCATCCGTCTCCGGCGCGGCTGCAGCCAACAGGGGCGTGTTGAAGTCCGGCGCGGTGGGCGCGGGTGCGGCGAACTCTGGCGCGGCTGGCGCAGGTGTAGCCGACACGGGTGTGGTGAATTCCAGCGCGGCCGGCGCGGGTGCGGCCGACACGGGCGTGGCGAACTCCGGTGCGGCTGGCGCACGCGCGGCCAACACTGGCGCTGCTCGGCGTGCTGCGGTGCTGAAAATTCCAGCGGCATTGATCAATGTCGCCCCGCTGAGTCCGCCCGGATCGCCAGCGCAAGTGGGGGTGGGTGATTTGCGACCCGACCGGTCGCCGCCGGTCATTGTCACGGCGCCCATAAGGCGCGCTATGGCATTCTGGTCCGGTGCTCTCGGGCTGACGTTGATCGCCTGGCTTGCATGGTGGCTGTGGCGTAATACTCGATCGGTCGCAACTCAGCCGTTCGCGCGCGCTCTGCGTGAGATGCGGCAGCTCGACGACCGAGAACCGCAGGCATGGCAGGCGCTGCATCGTGCGTTTGACCGGACGGCTGGTCGCGTCATTCAGGCCTCTACCTTGCCGGCGTTGTTCGAGACGGCGCCACACCTGGGCGCGGTGCGCGTGCCGATCGAGCGATTCTTCCTTCAATCGAGTGCACTCTTCTTCGGCGGGAGCTCATCCGCTGAGCCGATTTCGACGCGTGAGCTGTGCATCGAGCTGCGGCGTATCGAGAGGCGCCACGAGCGATGAGCATCAATCTCGATTTTTCCCACCCATGGGCATTGCTCCTGTTGCCGCTGGCGGCGCTTCCTCTGCTGTGGGCTCGCTCGGATACGCTGCTGTTTTCATATCTTCCGTGGCTGCCAGCTGATCCCGCCGGCCGCATAGTCGGCTGGCTGCGTAGCGCCTTTGCGGTGCTGGCCATCGCAAGCATCGTGGCCGGCCTTGCCGGTCCGGGCCGGCCTCAGACGCAGGTCGCACGAACTGGGCGAGGCGCCGAGATCGTCGTGCTCATCGACCGTAGCCGCAGCATGGATGAGCGCATGCTGCCGAGCAACTGGCGCACGATAGACCCCATCGTCCGGACCCAACAGGCGTGGAACCGCGGTCCGCAGAAAAGCAAGACCGCTCGGGACCTTCTTTCGAAGTTCGTGGCGCAACGGGCGGACGACCGGTTCGCCCTCATGTTCTTCAGCGCCGGGCCGCTGCCTGTCGTCAACTTTACCCAACACGATGACGTGGTGCTGGCCGGGATAACTGCTGGCGGCACGGGTCCCGGCCTGTCGAGCACTGACGTCGGGCGCGCGCTGATCGCCGCGATCGCGGAGTTCGATCTGCGTGAATACTCGGGAAGCCGGATCGTCCTGCTGGTGTCGGATGGCGGCGCGCAACTCGATCCGCCCACGCGGAAGCGAATTGCCGCCGGCCTGGCACGCAATCGCATAGCGCTCTACTGGTTGTATCTCAGGTCCATCAACAGCCCCAGTCTCGACTCGCAGGACCCGCAGAGCGACGCGGTGGCTGAAATCGCCATGCATCACTTTTTTCAAAGCCTGAGCACGCCCTATCACGCCTACCAGGCGGCGGAGCCGAAGGACTTGGCGCAAGCCGTTGCCGACGTCGGCAGGCAGCAGAACCTGCCGCTCGATTACCTGGAGAGGATTCCGCGGCGGGACTACGATCGCCTCTGCTTCGGGCTGGGAGCGTTCTCATGTGTGATGTTGCTGAGCTTCGGCGCCGTCCAGCTGCGAGGCTGGTCGTGAGGCGCGCCCACGGTCATCTGGCGTTCGGCATTGCGGCACTTGGATTCGGCCTGGTGACCGCAGCCCGGTTCGTGCGACTGGAGCACGCTTACGAGGTCAACACCGCTATCGCGCGCGCGACAGAGTCCGACTCTGCGTCCGTTCTCAGCTTTGCCGTTGACCCCGCCGAGGGCGCAGGCGCTCAGGCTGGCTCCGGCGATCGCGCAGGCGCTGAGGCCGGCGCCGATGATGGCGCAGGCGTGAAGGCTAATCCCGTCGCTATCGAGTCACTGCCGGAGGCACGACTGGCGCGCGCTGTGGCGCTATCGAAGGTGGATTACGACGGAGCGCTGGCCGCCTACAAGGCAATCATCCAGGCAGACCGCGGCGATCTGCGTCAGATCGCACTTTACGATCTGGGCAATCTGCATCTCCGGCAAGCCTTGAAAAATGGGCTGGACGACGCGGCTCAGTCGGTGCCGTTGACTGAGCTCGCCAAACAGAGTTACCGAGACGCGCTGCGTAAAGACCCGGCGGATTGGGATGCGCGCTATAACCTCGAGCGGGCTCTGCGTATCGCGCCGGAAGAGGAGGACGAGAGCGGCGCGGACACCGGGCCGCCGGATCCGAAGGAGCGCCAGCGCTCGACGATTGCGGATCCCAGGATGGACCTGCCTTGAGCGCCCGCCGTCGCTTCCCGCAGGGGCTCGGCAGAGATTCGCTTGCGACCGGAGTTGCATTCGTCCTGCTGCTGACGGCGATCGTCATGCCGCCGTTCAATGTGCAGCGGTCGACCTACAACTATCTCATCGTGTTCGACATTACCCAAAGCATGAATGTCGAGGACTATGAGATCGGCGGCTTGCCCGCGAGCCGGCTCACGTTCGCGCGCGAGGCGGTTCGCCGCGCGCTGCGGGAGCTGCCCTGCGGATCTCGCATCGGATGGGGGGCGTTCGCGGAATATCGAACCCTGCTGCTGCTCGCGCCCATCGAGGTCTGCGGCAACTACAACGACCTGCTGGCATCTCTGGACCGTATTGACGGACGGATGCGGTGGGGCAACGCGAGCGAGATCGGTAAGGGGTTGTTCTGGGCGATGCGCGGCGCCCGTGACGTGGGTGGACAGCCGAAAGTTGTTTTTCTGACCGACGGGCAGGAGGCGCCGCCGCTGGACGGCGAAGGCGTGCCGATGTTCGAGGACCTGAAGGGCGGGGCGATCGGCGGTTGGCTCGTCGGGGTTGGCGGCTACGCACCGCGGCCCATTCCGAGGACGGATGCCGACGGCAGGCCGATGGGATATTGGCATTCAGACGAGGTGGTCCAACGAGAGACGCCGTCTTCGAAGAGTGCGGCGAGCCACGAGCATCTCTCGGAGGTGCGCGAGCCGTACCTGCGCAAGCTCGCGCGGGAAGTCGGTTTCGAATACGTTCACCTGCAGAACTACGACTCGATCCGGGACGCTATGCTGAACCCGCGTTTCGCGGGCCGCAGGCCAACACCCACCGACTTCGCCTGGGTGGCCGCGGCGGCGGCTCTCTTTGTGTTGAATTCTCGTTTTTGGTCACGCCTTCCGTTCGTGCGGCGGGCTGTTACGTAGAAGTCCGCCCGGACTTGATGCGTGTAGCGATGCGCCAGCTAAGGAGCGCGCAAACCATGAGCCAGCGGCGAGACGTAGGTCCCCTTGCGGGAGCATGGACGTGCAATGGGCAGGTGACCGCGCCGTGCACCTTTCGTATACGATAGTCGGACTTCCTCCAGTGAATCGAGCGGCGCGGACGCGCCCAGGAGCCGTAACAAATGCATGTGAGCGTGCACGTCATTCGTCGAGCCGTCGTCCTCGCCTCCCTGAGCCTCATCGTTTTCGTTGCGGCCTGTACTGCCCAACCGAAAGCGGCTGCCGTGCCGCCGCCGATGAGGCGCAATGTCGTGATCTTCGTCGCCGACGGATTGCGTCATGATTCGGTCAATGCCGTCGACGCGCCGACATTGTTCGCGCTGCGGCAGCGTGGCGTTCATTTTGTGAACAGCCATTCTCTTTTCCCGACGTTGACGACTCCGAACGCGTCGGCGATCGCGACCGGACATTATCTCGGTGATACGGGTGACTTCAGCAACACCGAGTACGTCGGGCACCCGACTTTCAATCATGGCGACTTCGGCAAGACTGCCGGTAGCCCGACTCCATTCCTCGAAAACGACGAGGTACTCGGCGATGTCACTGCGCATGCATCTGTGCCCTCCGGTGTGCCAGCCGCTGCGCACGCCGCGGACGGCAACTTTCTCAACGAGGTATCGTTGCTGGCGCTCGCACGTGAGCATGGATTCAACACGGCGGCGATCGGGAAGCTCGGCCCGGCAGCCCTCCAGGATATAACGCAGCTGCAGCCCGTCGGCGGACGCTTCGCCGTGCCGCAGACCGTCATCCTCGATGACAGCACGGGAAGCGCGGGTGGTATTCCGCTGTCGCCCGCTGTCCGCGGCGCGCTTATCGCCGCCGGCCTGGGAGACGCGCCCACCGCGCGCAGCCAGCCTAGTGGAACCGTGTCCACTCCGGGCACTCTTACCGCGAACGTCGGTCAGCAGAAATGGTTCGCGGACGCCGCGACCAAGGCGGTGCTGCCCGCATTCGTAAGCAGCGGCGCGCCTTTTGCGCTGCTCTTCTGGTCGCGCGATCCCGACGGCACCCAGCATAACCAGGGCGACAGCCTCAACAAACTGCAGCCCGGCATCAACGGCCCGACATCGCGCGCTGCCGTGGCCAACGCCGATGCGAACCTCAAGCAGCTGCTCGACTACCTCGACAGCGATCCTGCCCTGCGCGCCTCCACCGACGTGTTTGTCACGTCCGATCATGGTTTCGCGACAATCAGTAAGCACGAGATCGACTCCGCGGGTCACGTCAGCCACAGTTACGCGGCGACGTTCAGGTACCTTGGGGCCGACGGCAAGCCCGAAGTCCTTCCTGGCTGGCTGCCGCTCGGTTTTCTGGCCATCGATCTCGCGCATGGCCTCGGTCTGCCGCTGTTCGATCCCGACACCCAGATCCGGGGCGATGGGGCCGCCCGGTACCAGCCTGTCGACCCCATGAAGCCTCCGGCAGCCGCCTCGCGGCAACGCCCCGCACTCGGCAATGGACTGATCGGCGGGACGGGCGTCGTTCAGGATCACGTCGACGCAGAAGTCATCGTCACGACGAGCGGGGGCGCGGATCTGATTTACATTCCCGGCAAGGACCGCGCGGTCGCACGCCGCATAGTCGAATTTCTCAGCCGCCAGGATTATGTCGGTGGACTGTTCGTGGATCCGGCATTCGGCGCAATCCCCGGTGCGCTGCCATTGGCGGCGGTCGCGCTGGACGGCGCGGCGCGGCTGCCGCGACCCGCCATCGTAGTCAGCTTCAAGAGTTTCCTGCTTGCTCCGGGCGACCTGCTGTCGGCCGTGCAGGTCTCGGACACGGCCCTGCAGGAAGGCCAGGGCGTGCACGGCAATCTCGGACGCGACAACACATTCAACAACATGGCGGCCATCGGCCCTGACTTCAAACAGGGGTTTGTCGACCCCCTGCCCATGGGCAACGCGGACATCGCGCCGACCCTGGCGCATGTGCTGGGCCTCGAGTTGCCGAGTACCGGCAGGTTGCGCGGCAGAGTGTTGTCGGAGGCGTTGGTCGGCGGACCCGACTCCGCGCCATTCCGCCGCGATACCGCGGTCTCCACGCAAACGCCGGCGGGCGTGGCGACGGTTTTGCAATATCAGGAGATGCAAGGCCGGCGGTATTTCGACGCGGCCTGCTTCGTCGCGTTGAACCGCGAGCGCCGCTCTCGCGGCCAACTCTGTGTCGATGCGGAAGCTGCCAGTCGCCCGCACTGAAGGCAACTGCGTTTCACCGCAAGACCGTTCAACCAAGCGCTGCGGCATGACAACGCGCGCTGAACCTCGGCATGCCGGACAATAGCGCGGTGGCCCCGACATCGCGGTGGCCGCGACACTGCGCGGCGGCCCCGACATCGCGGTGGCCGCGACACTGAGATGGCCGCGACTGCGCGGCGGCCCGACACTAACGACGGCTTGACCGCCGCATGTTTGCCGCAGCGGTTTACCACAAGGTTGCGTGCTGGCACGCGCCGTGCTCCCCTCTTTCTACAGCGATCGTTTCAGGAGTCGCTGGAACAGCAAGCGGCCGCCGGCCGCGAGGGTGCGATGCATGCGTCGCACGGGGTGACCCGCGAGGGGCACCCCTGGATCGACAGTGAGCAGGCAATGCCTGCGTAACAGGAGAAAGAAGATCATGGCAACATTGAATGGAATGAAAGTCGCGATACTGGTCGCCGAGGGTTTCGAGCAGGTGGAGCTTACGGAGCCCAGGAAGGCGCTCGATGAGGCTGGCGCCGAGACGCGTATCGTGTCCCCGGCCTCCGGCGAAGTGCAGGGTTGGAACCACTTCGACAAGGCCGACAAGTTCAAGGTCGATGTCCCGCTTGACCAGGCCGATGCAGGTAACTTCGACGCGCTGCTGCTACCAGGCGGCGTGGCCAATCCGGATCAACTCCGTATCCAGCCCAAGGCGCTGCAGTTCGTGCGGGAGTTCTTCGACGCAGGCAAGCCGATCGCCGTCATCTGCCACGGCCCGTGGACCTTGATCGACGCCGGGATTGCGAAAGGACGCACGATCACGTCGTGGCCCTCATTGAAGGCCGACCTCAGCAACGCCGGCGCGAAGTGGGTGGATCAGGAAGTCGTCGTCGACAACGGTCTCGTCTCGAGCCGCAAGCCTGCGGACATCCCAGCATTCAATCGCAAGATGCTGGAAGAGTTTGCCGAGGGCAATCATCCGAAGAAGGGCACGTCCGCACGCCAGAGCCAGGGGCGTGCGAGCCCGTCTACGCATTGATCCCGTAGACCGGAATACCGTCAGCCAGCACCGACGCGAGGACCCTCAGGCAAATGGCCGAGGCGCGGCGCGAGCGCAGACCGGCGCTTGCGTTCGACTGGCGGGTTGCCGCAAGGTAGCCCGCCATCGAGGGGGGACTCATGCGACAAGAATCGGCGACGGCCGCGAGCGAACGGCCTGTCAACACCCTGTTTTCCAAGGGCTACAGGTCCTGGCTGCTGTTCGTATTGCTTCTCACCAACGCGTTGAATCTCGCCGACCGTCAGAGCATGGCGGCCTCGGCGCAGGCGATCAAGCTCGATCTCGGATTGAGCGACGCGCAGATGGGGCTCGTGCAGGGTCTTGCCTTTGCGATCTTCTATTCGGTGCTGGCGCTGCCGATTGCGCGCCTGGCCGAGCACGTGAGCCGCACGAAAATCATTTCCGCCTCCGTTGCCATCTTCGGCGTGATGGTCTCGCTGTGCGGGAAGGCGAACAGCTTCTGGCAACTGCTGCTGTGTCGCGTCGGCGTGGGTGTAGGCGATGCCGGCTTCATGCCGCCGGTGGGCTCGCTGATAGGCGATCACTACGGCATGGAGCGCCGCGCCTCGGCGATGTCGCTGATCTGGCTCGGTGCGCCCATCGGCGTCGTGTTCGGATCCATGCTCGGCGGCTGGATGGCGGAGCACGTGAGCTGGCGGGCCGCGTTCGTTGCCGTTGGAGCGCCGGGCATCGTCGTCGCGGTGCTCGCCTTCCTGACATTGCGCGAGCCTCCTCGGGGCATGTCGGATCCCGCTGGCGCCGGCGCCGTGGTGGGACCGCCGCCTTCCATGATCCAGGTGTTGAAATTCCTCCTGTCCAAACCCTCGGTGCGTCACCTGCTGGCCGGCTGCGCTCTGGCGGCCATCTCGATGAATGGCATCGGGCAGTTTTTTGGTCAATTCCTCGTCCGCAACTTTCACTTGGGTTTCGCCGAGGCGGGGCGGCTGCTGTCGCTGGTGGCCGGCGGCGCGATGGCTTCCGGCTTGCTACTCGGGGGCTTCGGTGTGGATTGGGCGGGGCGCCACGATAAGCGCTGGTACGTCTGGGGGCCGTCGCTGACGTTATTGCTGGCGACGCCGGCATTCCTGGTCGGCTTCAATCAGGCGACCGTCGCCGCGACCGTCGCCATCCTCATAGCCGGCCACATCATGCTGTTCGTTTATTGGACGCCGACGCTGGCCATGGCGCAGAACATGGTGGGCGCGAGCATGCGGGCGTCCTCCTCATTCGTTTTCAACTTCGTCATCGGACTGGTGGGGATCGGCTTCGGGCCCACCATCGTGGGGTTGCTGAGCGATCGATTCGCACGCAGCGCATTTACGATCGGCAGCTACGCAGCCTCCTGTCCCAAGGGCCGGCCGGTTGTGGGCACGGCGGACGCGCTCCTGCAAGCCTGCTCGAGCGCCTCCGCGATAGGTCTCAAGCACGCGCTCATGACGATGTCCCTGACCTTCGTGTGGGCAAGCCTCCATTACTTTCTTGCTTCGAGGACCCTGCGCCGCGATCTGGAAACGCGCTACGTGCCCCCCGGCCCGGCCCTCGGCGCGACTGCCGCGCCTGGTGTGTGAACGATACGGCGCAACTCCAGCCGCACAGATTGGTCCCCGGGAGCGACTGTTGTTGCGGATTTGATACATCCGGCCCGGGCGGGACATTCATAACGTGACAGTGTTCCTTTTTAGTCGACTCACCGTTCCGCGTGAGTTCAAGACCCGCTTAAATTCACAGTCTGTAAGCCGTTAAACTGGCACCCTCCATCCGGCTGCATCTCGTCGCGTCGCCGCGACCCAGCGCCGCGCGCGCCGAATTGATGCACCGTGTTCGGGAGAGATTTGCTAGACCGCAACCGATCCCGCGGTTTTTTTGATACGTCATTTCCGAGTAGGGGGAATTCATGACCAAGGTAAGAGCACATGTGGCGCTGACCATCGCTTCCACGATGGGCGCGCTCGCTCTGGGACAATCGGCCGCCTTCGCGCAGGCCGCACCGCCACCCGCCGCCGACACGGGGGATATGCTGCAGGAGATCGTCGTCACCGCGCAGTTCCGCTCGGAGAAATTGCAGGAGACCCCGCTGGCCATTACGGCGATCTCGGGCGATCAGCTCGAATCGCGCAACATCACCAGCCTGCCCGATATCGCCAAAATCGCGCCCAACGTCACGATGTTCGAGGCGAGCGCGGCTTTCGGAAAGACCAACGCAGCATTCATCCGCGGCATCGGCCAGGGCGACTTCAACCTCGCCGCCGGCGAGCCCGGCGTGGGCGTTTACGTCGACGATGTCTATTTCGCGACCACATTCGGCTCGGTGCTCGATCTGTTGGACCTCGAACGCGTCGAGGTGCTGCGCGGTCCGCAAGGCACGCTGTTCGGCAAAAACTCGATCGGCGGTGCGATCCGCATGATCTCCAAGAAGCCCACCGGCGACGGCACGGGCTACCTGGAATCCACGTTGGGTAATTACAACACCCGCTATATCCGCGGCGCCTACGATCTGTCGCTCATTCAGGACAAGCTGTTCCTGCGCGTTTCCGTCATGTCCAAGCAAAAGGACGGATTCGTGAACCGCGTGGACTACGCCTGCGCGCATCCGGATCTGGGCGCGAGCCAGGGATACGCGGTCAATCCCAACCCCACTATTGGGCTGAAGAGTCAGATGACGGGTTCGGGCAGCTGCACCCTGGGCACCGAGGGTGGCCAGAACGTCGCTGGAGCACGCGCTGCGCTGCGCTGGATCATCAGTGACAATGCGGAAAACACTCTCACCGCCACCATCGTGGACGACAAGTCGGAAGCGGCTCCCGAAGTGATGCTGATCGCGAACCCCGCGATTTCCCCGCAGCTGCAGGGCTACAACGCGAAGTATCTCTATCCGACTTTCGGCGTGAATTATGACAGCCGTTTCGTCACCAACGACTATCGCACGACCTACTCGACGTTCTACGACACGCGTGATAACCGTGCCTTTCCGCCAGTCAGCACGCTGCACAACTACACCGTGGGCGACGTGCTCGACCTGGACCCGATGCAGGGAATTCATGTCAAGCTCATCACCTCCTATCTCGACTACTGGGGTGATTTCTCCGACGACCAGGACAACTCCCCCCTGCCGATCGCCTACGCTTACAACCTGCTCGACCATCATCAGTTCACGGAAGAGCTGCAGGTTACCGGCAAAGCGTTCGACGACAAGGTGGATTGGGCCACGGGCGCCTTCTATTTCGACGGCTACACGCTCAATCGCGGCCACATCAACCTGAGCTTCTTCTCCGCCGGCGCGCCGTTGCCGAACAACGGCCTGGATTTCAACCAGAACTCCCCGGCCAAGGACAAGAACTACGCGGTGTTCTTCCAGCCGACCTTCCACATCACCGACCAGATGGACGCGATCGTGGGTGCCCGCTGGAGTCATGAGAAGAAGGAGTACACGTACTACAGCTTCTTCGGCCAGGTCGGTCCCTACGAGACTTCCTACAGCCACCTCGACTGGAAGGCGGCCCTCAACTACCGCTGGACGCCGAATTTCATGACGTATGTCTCGGCGACTACGGGGTTCCGCGGCGGCGGCTTCAATCCGCGGCCGTTCGCCGCCTCCCAGATCAACTCCTTCGGCCCCGAGAAGTTGACGGAATACGAGGTGGGCATGAAGAGCGAGTGGTTCGATCACCGCCTGCGCGCGAATCTCGCGGCCTTCTACGGCTTGTATCGCGATTACCAGTTGAACTCCCAGGCCCTCGACAAGAACGGCGTCCCGTACACGGGCATCCAGAACATCTCGGGTGGCGCCAATATCAGCGGCGGCGAGTTCGAGCTGGAGGCGCAACCCATCGGCGGGCTCACTCTGACGCTCTCCGGCGGCTACACGAACTTCAAGTACAAGCTGGGTAATGCTGTGGGCTGTCAGGATCTCGGCGCCGCGGCTGCAAATGGCGTCAACTGCATCAACGGCAACCCGGGTACGGCCGACATTCCCCCCGGACGGCCCAAGTTCAAGGGTAACTTCGGCGTCGCGTACGCGCTTTCGCTGCCGAATGGCAGCAAGCTGACACCTCGACTGGACGCGACGTACCAGACGGAAGTGTTTGCAGACGTGATCAACAACAGCAACCCGCTGGCGCGCATGCCCGCACGCACGTTGACCGACGGTCGCGTGACGTGGGACTCGTCGGAAGCGAAGTGGGAAGTTGCTGGATACGTAACAAACCTGACTAACAAGAAGTACTACGTGTCCATTTTCGACCTGACCGCGTTTGGCGAAGGCCAGATGTCCGGGCAACCGGGCGCACCGCGCATGTGGGGCGTTACCGCGAAGTACAACTTCGGCAACAAGTAATAACGAGAGGGCCTCACGGCCACGGCGATGATGGATGCCGCCGGCACGCGCTACGTGCCGGCGGCTTTTTTTCTTAAGCGCGGCGTGCAGGGCGAGACGCGCCGGTAAGGGGCGCGACGCGACCGGCGAGCCTCAAGCATCCTCTAGACCAGAACAGGGCAGGGCGCCGTGCGGCGGGCAACGCGGTGCCAGGCCTGCGGGCGGTAAAGCCAAGCGACGCTGGTGCTGCGCCCGAGCGTATTGCTCGCGCACCGTTGTGGTGCATGCCTTTACGTCGTAAGCCTTCCTGGTGCAGCCGCCTCAATTACGCGGGTCGCGGCCAAGACGCCATCACCGATCCAACAATTTGAAAGCGCTGGAGTTTTCGCCCGTCGCGCGCGTGCGCGCTGAGGGCCGCCAGACACGCATGGAACTTGCAGAGCCAGTGCACAGGGGCGTTGTCCCCGCTCAAGTACGGCGACAACATGAATGTGCGTGTGCTGACTCCGCCCGAGGACGAACGTGCCGAGGACGACCGCGTCGCCGCCGACCGCGTCGCCGCCGACCGCGTCGACCTGAGCATGGAGGCCTTCAAGCACGCCTTCCTCGACAATCTGTTTTACGTACAGGGGAAGATCCCCGCGCTCGCCACCAAGCGCGACTATTACATGGCGCTCGCCTTCACCGTACGCGACCGCATGTTGCATCGGTGGATCAGCACGGCCGAGGCCTACACGACCCACGGCTCGCGCACCGTCGCCTACCTGTCCGCCGAGTTTCTGATGGGGCCCCATCTCGGCAACAACCTCCTGAACCTCGGCATTTCAGCGGAGGTGCGCGAGGCGGTCGGCGAGCTCGGCCTGGACTTCGAGGAACTGCTCGCCTGCGAGGATGAGCCCGGCCTGGGCAATGGCGGCCTGGGGCGTCTCGCGGCCTGCTTCCTGGACTCGATGGCCACGCTGGAGCTTCCCTCGATCGGCTACGGGATCCGCTACGAGTTCGGCATCTTTCAACAGGAGATCGTCGACGGCTGGCAGATCGAGCGCACCGACAAATGGCTGCGCTTTGGCAACGCATGGGAGATCGCGCGACCGGAATGGGCGGTGGAGGTAAAGCTGGGCGGCTCCACCGAGAGCTACGTCGACCACGAGGGTCGGATGCGGGTGCGCTGGGCTCCGCAACGTATCGTCACTGGCGTGCCGTATGACACGCCGATCCTCGGCTATCGGGTCAACACCGCCAACACCTTGCGGTTATGGAAGGCCGAAGCGCCCGAATCTTTCGACTTCTCCGCTTTCAACAGCGGCGATTACTACGGCGCCGTAAATCAGAAGGTGACTTCCGAGAACCTCAGCAAGGTGCTCTACCCGAACGACGAGTCGGTCAAGGGCAAGGAGCTGCGGCTGGAGCAGCAGTACTTCTTCGTCTGCTGCTCGCTCCAGGACATGTTGCGCATCCTGCGTGTCCAGCAGATTCCGGTGACCCGCTTCCACGAGAAGTTCGCCGTTCAGTTGAACGACACCCATCCCTCGATCGCCGTGGCCGAGCTCATGCGCCTGCTGGTCGACGAGCATGCCATGGATTGGCAGAGCGCCTGGTCGATCACCTGCAGGACGTTCGCTTATACCAACCACACCCTGCTGCCCGAGGCGCTGGAGTGCTGGCCCATTGCGGTGTTCGGCAAGGTCCTGCCGCGGCACCTCGAGATCGTCTATGAGATCAACGCGCGCTTTCTCGATGAGGTGCGCATTCGCTTCTTCGGCGATGAGGCGCGGATCGTCCGGCTGTCGCTCATCGACGAGCATGGCGGGCGCTACGTGCGTATGGCGCATCTCGCCTGCGTCGGCAGTCACGCCGTCAACGGCGTCGCCGACCTGCACTCGCAGCTGATCAAGCAGAACCTGCTCAAGGACTTTTACGACCTGTGGCCGGAGAAGTTCAGCAACAAGACCAACGGTGTGACGCCGCGCCGCTGGCTCGCGCTCACGAACCCGCGGCTCGCCGGACTCATCTGCGACGCCATCGGCGAGGGTTGGGTCAAGGATCTCGGCAAACTCGTGGCGCTCGAGAAATTCGCCGACGATCCGCAGTTCCAGCAGAGCTGGCAGCAGATCAAGCGCGCCAACAAGGAAGATCTCGCCGTGCTGGCGCGCGACCGAACCGGCGTGTCGATCGACCCGGACTCGCTGTTCGACGTGCAGGTGAAGCGCATCCATGAATACAAGCGCCAGCACCTGAACGTCCTGCACATCATCGCGCTGTATCACCGTCTCAAGTCGGATCCGCATTTCGACATGCGGCCGCGGACCTTCATCTTCGGCGGCAAGGCGGCCCCCGGCTACCACCTCGCGAAGCTCATCATCAAGCTCATCAACGCGGTCGGCGATGTGGTGAACCGCGATCCGCAGGTACGCGACCGCCTAAAGGTGGTGTTCCTGCCGAACTTCAACGTCACCAACGGGCAGCGCGTCTATCCCGCGGCCGATCTGTCGGAGCAGATCTCCACGGCCGGCAAGGAGGCGTCCGGTACGGGTAACATGAAGTTCTGCATGAATGGCGCCCTGACGATCGGTACCCTGGACGGCGCCAACATCGAGATCCGCAACGAGGTGGGGCCAGAGAACTTCTTCATGTTCGGCCTCACGTCGGCGGAGGTCGACGGCCTGCGCCGTGACGGCTACCGGCCGGCGGCCTTCTACGAAAGCAATCCCGAGCTGCGGCAGGTACTCGATCTCATCAGCGAGGGATTTTTCTCGCGCGGCGACCCGACGCAATTCCGGTCCATCGTCGACGGCCTCCTCCATTGGGATACGTACATGCTGCTGGCGGATTTCCAGTCGTATGTCGACTGCCAGACGCAGGTGGCCCACGCCTATGAGGACGCGCGCCACTGGAGCCGTATGTCGATCCTGAATGTCGCGCGCGCGGGGATTTTTTCCTCCGACCGCACGATCCAGGAGTACGCCCGGGAGATCTGGCACGTGCCGCGCGTTCCGATCCGGCTCCTGTCGCAGAAGGATCTGACTTTCGGTCTCGCGTAACCGCATCTCTTGACGGTCGAGGCGTGCGGGGCCTAGTGTCCGGACCCCGAACTGAACTAAGCAGTGCGACCGGAGTTCTCACGCATCATGCGCGCAGCCGTCTATCACGGCCGTCAGGATCTGCGGCTGGAAGAGGTACCCGAGCCCTCGGCTGGCGCGGGCGAGATCAAGCTGAAAGTGCTCTACAACGGTATTTGCGGCAGTGATCTGCACGAGTACTACGACGGGCCGATCACCACCCGCGTGACGCCTCATCCGCTGACCGCGGTGAAGAATCCAGTCATTCTCGGGCACGAGCTGTGCGGCGAGGTCGTCGATGTCGGCGCCGGTGTGGAGGATCTCGAGCTCGGTGACCGAGTGGCGGTCGAGCCTGTCGAAACCTGCGGCCATTGCCTCTACTGCACTTCCGGGCAGTACAACCATTGCGGGCTGTTGGCTTTTCACGGTTACAACCGCAACGGTGGCGGACTGGCGCAGTTCACGGTCGTCCGAAGGTCGATGGCCCACAAGCTGCCGAGCAGTCTGTCCCCGATGCAGGGAGCGCTCATCGAGCCGATGGCCGTGGCCTGGCGGACGGCGGATCGTTGCGGCGTCGAAGCGGGCCAGACGGCCGTCATTCATGGCGGCGGCCCCATCGGTATCGGTGTCTATTTCACGCTGCGACGGCGCGGTGTCCGCGTAATCATGAGCGATCCATCGCCCGCGCGCCGAACGGTTCTGAAGAGTCTCGGCGTCGCAGTCGTTCTGGATCCGCGCGACGGTAAAGTGGTCTCCGCTATCAAGGATCTCACGGGCGGCCGCGGGGCCGACGCATCGGTCGACGCCGCTGGAGTCTCCGCCTCATTTCAGGCGGCGCTATTGGGGACGGCAGTCGACGGTAATGTGGTGGTCGTGGCGATTCATACGCGCCCGCTTGAGATAGGGCCGATGGACATTCTGATGTCGGAGGCCCGGATCACGGGTGTTGCGCTCTCATGCAACGCCTTCCCGAGCGTCATTCAGGAAATGGCCGCCGGCGCCTATCCCGCCGAAGGTTGGGTGGAGACGATTCCCTTCGAGGGGCTCGTCCGCGACGGCTTCGAGCGCCTCCACCGCCAGGAAGGCACGAAAATCCTGGTGGACATCAGCACGGCTCCTACACCTTCCGCACGTTGATTTCGATCTTGACGCCGTTCGGGTCCCGCAGAAAAAGCTGCCGCAGAGCGCCGCCGGGCGGGTCATTGCGAGCGGCTTGCACTCCATGACTTTCGAGTCGCGCGACGACGTCGTCGTAATCGCGCGCATTGAACGCGATGTGGTCCACGGACCCGGTCCCATCGGCGCGCGAGGAGACCGAGATACCTTGTGCCCTGGAATGCGCGGTATACGTCACCCATTCGGCGATATGAATGCACGGCGTGTCGCCTACGTAGACCCAGTAGCCCGGGAAGCCGAGCGGCGGTCTCGGCCCCACATGCATTCCGAGCGCCTGGCAGTAGAAGTCCCGCGTGGCGTCGATGTCGTCCGTCAGGACGAGATAGTGTTCCAATTTTGTCAGTGGCATGCGTATCGCCTCCGGAGGGGAAAGATACTGGGCGGGGCGTCATCGCTCTACGCCGACAGCGCACGATGAATACTTTTCTACTGCTCTTTCTCTGCTTTGCGCTCGGAATTCTCGTCGCGCGGTTTGCCCGCACGCCGCCAGGCATCGCGCAAGGGTTGAACTGGTGGATTCTGAACGTTGCGCTGCCCGCGCTGGTGCTCGATCTGATTCCGCGGCTCCATTTCGACCGACAGCTCTGGTTCCTGGTCGTGTCGATGTGGTTCGTCTTCTTGGGCGCCTGGGCGGTGTGCGCAGCGTTCGGGCGCTGGTTCAAGTGGTCCCGGGCACGCATCGGCGCACTCACTCTTGTCGCAGGTCTCGGGAACACGGCGTTCACGGGCTATCCCCTGGTCGAGGCTCTGCGGGGGAAAGAGGGGTTGGCGCTGGCGGTGGTGGCGGACCAGTTGGGCTGCTTCCTGGCGCTGGCGGTCGGCGGAATTACGGTTGCCGCCTGGTACTCCGGCGGCAGAACTCATCCGGCCGCCATCGCCCGGCGCATCCTGCTTTTCCCGCCGTTCCTGACACTGCTCGTCGGGGTGCTCGCCGGTTTTCTGGGCGGCTGGCCTGCCCCGCTCGAGAACGTCTATGAGCGCGTCGGCGCGACGCTGACGCCGCTCGCGCTCTTTTCGGTGGGACTGCAGTTCACTCTGCAGCTCAGCCGCGCACAGTTCGGAGCGGTCGCTTTTGCCCTGGCCTGGAAACTGGTGGCCGCACCGCTGCTCGTCTTCCTGGCTGGTCTCGCGGTCGGTATCCACGGCACCGTGCTTGCAGTAGCGGTGCTGCAATCGGGTATGGCGCCGATGATTTCCTCCGCCATCCTAGCGGACCAGCATGGCCTGGATCCCCGGGTCGCGAACGCCACGCTCGGGGTCGGGATCCTGGTCTCCCTGGCCACTGTTCCGCTGCTGAACCTGCTGGTTTGAGACGGCCGCCCCGTGCCAACGGCGCGGACTGTTTGCTGGCGGTCGGTGTTGGCCTATAGTCGCGACCAACACACGAAAGTCACGGCTACCGCAAAACTTACCGCGGCGACGCAGCAGGGACGATCGGACGACCAGGACGCCCGACAGGCTACCAGCCCTGCGATTCCTGGGCGATCGTCGGGACCTCGACGGTTGCGTCTTCCGCCGGCGGGAACGCGGTTATCGGAGTGGCGCTCGCTGCTTCGCGGCGCGGGAATGCTTCTGCCCGGCCATGCGGGGTGGTGAAGTCCAACTCGGGCCCGATGGGCACGATGCCAGTTGGATTGATGTTACGGTGACTGCCGTAGTAGTGCGCTTTGTACTCGTCGCTGGCGACTGTCGAGGCAACTCCCGGTACCTGGTACAGCTCGCGCGTGTAACCCCACAGCGCCGGGTAGTCGCGGAGATTGCGGATGTTGCATTTGAAATGCCCGTAGTACACGGCATCGAACCGCATGAGTGTCGGGAACAGGCGCCAGTCGGCCTCGGTAATGAGATCCCCGACGAGGTAGCGCTGCCGCTGCAGGCGGTCTTCGACCCAGTCGAGCGCGGCAAACACCTGTTTTGCGGCCGTTTCGTAGGCGGTCTGCGTGGCTGCGAAGCCGGCGCGGTAGACGCCGTTGTTGATCGCGTCGTAAACGCGGGAATTGACCTCGTCGATCTCGTTCGCGAGCGCATCCGGGTAATAGTTCGTCAGCTCGTGCGTAAACTCGTCGAACTCGGTGTTCAGCATGCGGATGATGTCCGACGACTCGTTATTCACGATCGCATGCGTTTCCTTGTCCCACAGCACCGGTACCGTCGCGTGTCCGGTGAAGAGCGGATCCGACTGCTGGTAGAGCTCATAGATGTGGCGCACGCCCGTCAGCGGATCCGGATCGGGAAACGTCCAGCCCTGCTCCAGCATCGCGGGCGCGACGAAGCTGATGGAGATGACATTTTCGAGCCGCTTCAGCACCCGATAGATCATCGTCCGGTGGCACCACGGGCAGGCGCGCGCTACATACAAATGATAGCGCCCCACCGCTGCCTTGAAGCCTGAGCTGCCGTTCGCCGTGATCTGGTTGCGGAAGGTACTCGACTGCCGCACAAACTCGCCCGCACCGCCCTGCGGAGGCGGGGCGTTTGTCCATTCACCGTCGATCAACAATCCCATGGTGCGCCTGTCGTGATTGGGTGGCCGGCTCACGAGTCTCACACGGCACCGCTGCAACAATCCGGCGCCGGGTGGGAGGGTAGCCCGCCAAAGGGCGCACGGGTAGGGGGTGCACTGTCGGCACATTGCGAATTCCCTGGGAAGCGAGGCTGGATTGCCTTGCTTGGCCAACTGGCGCACATTCCGGGTGCCTAAAGGGTGCGCCGGGGTGCTGGCGCCGCGCACGGCCGGTCCGGCGCGCTTGCAGGCGGCGGGCCCATAAATAAGAGGTGGGTAAAAACTCCCGCCGGAGACACCAGAATGACGGGACGAGCGGTAACCCACCCACGGAATTGAGCTTGGCACAAACAATGAGTACAAACAGCGAATCAAGACGCTCAATTCCGCGGGGTCCGGTTGACCGCCGGGAGTTTCTGCAGACGACAACCGGCGTGTTGAGCGGTCTTCTCGCCGTTGGAACTCCGTTGGCGCTCCTTGCGCCATCGCGCGCCTGGGCCGTTGATCTGACATCCCTCACGAGCGCGGAAGGGGAGGCGCTGATGGCCGCTACGCGCACCATCGCTCCGCACGACAAGCTGGAGGATGCCGCCTACGCCATCGTCATCCGCGCTATCGATGCCGCCGCGGCCAAGGACGGGTCGCTGCGCAAGCAGCTCGAGGAAGGTATCGCGGGACTCGGCGCCGGCTTTGCCAAGGCGCCGGAGAGTGCACGTGTGGAGGCGCTGAAGCGAGTCGAGTCATCGGCGTTCTTTCAGAACCTGCGTGGGCAGACCCTGCTGGTGCTGTATTCGACGCCCATGGCGTATGCGCATTTCGGGTACGAGGGCGAGGCATTCTCCAAAGGAGGCTACCTCTTTCGCGGCTTCAACGATCTGCGTTGGCTGCCGGACGTGCCGTTGGCCGACGGTGGGCCGGTACCCGCATAGAGTTGATTGGTTTCGGTTTCGTCGAGGGGGGATGGGTGGCACGAATTGAGCAGAGCGACGGCGGCGCCGTCGTCATCATTGGATCCGGCGCCGGCGGCGGTACGCTGGCCCACGAGCTGACACGTCGGGGTATCAAGGTCGTCCTGCTCGAGGCGGGGCAGCGCCAGTCGCTAGCCAGCTTCTCGCAGAATCCGGGCGAAGCGTTCGGCCAGCTCACCTGGCTGGACCCACGGACGCAATCCGGCGACTGGGACCCGGTGAAGAGCTATCCAACGCTCCCTGCCTGGATCTGCAAAACGGTTGGCGGAACCACGGTCCATTGGACAGGCGCCACACCGCGGATCAGGCCTTGGGAGATCCGTGCCCGCAGCACTTACGGAGACGTTCCAGGAGCCTCGTTGATCGACTGGCCCATTTCCTACGCCGAGCTGAAGAGCTACTACCAGCTCGCGGAGCGCCGGCTGCTGGTCACACGGCGCAACGGCAATCCCGGTATGCCCGCGTCCAACAACTTCAAGGTGATGTACGCAGGTGCAAAAAAGGTGGGCTATAAGCGGGTCCACACGAACTACATGGCCATCAACACCCGTCCCGGGGACGGCCGCGGGTTCTGTATCCAACAGGGATTCTGCGTGCAAGGCTGCAAGACCGGCGCGAAGTGGAGCACGTTGTACACGGAAATCCCGCGCGCCGAGGCGACTGGGAACCTGGATCTGCGGTCCGGCTGCATGGCGACGCGCATCGAGCACGGCGATGATGGGCGGGTGACCGGTGTCGTGTATCGCGACAGTGAAGGTCACGAGCAACGGCAGAAGGCGCGGGTGGTGTGTGTTGCCGGCAACGCTATCGAGACGCCGCGCCTGCTGCTGCTCTCGGAGTCGGCGAAATTTCCGCACGGCTTGGCCAACTCGGCGGGGCAGGTCGGGCGCAACTACTGTCACCACATCAACGGCTTCATCTGGGGCACTTTCAACCAGCCGGTGCGCTTCTGGCGTGGCGTCGTACTGGGTGGAATCGTGGAAGACGAAACCGTCAACGAGCCCAAGCGCGGCTTCTTCGGCGGCTACCACCTGGAGCTGGTCTCTCTGGACCTGCCCACGCTGCCGTCCGTGGGTCTGCCTTATGGCTGGGGACGCGACTTCGCTTCGATCATCGATGACTATCGCAACATGGCGGGCATGTTCATCAACGGCGAGGACTTTCCGCAGGCGAACAATCGCATCACGCTCGATCCGAAGGTGAAGGACGCTAACGGCCTTCCCGTGGCCCACGTGCACGTGGACGAGCACGCTAATGACAGGGCGATGCGGCAACACGCCCGCACGCAGGGGACGAGAATGTACGAGTCCATCGGGGCCAAGCGCGTCGTCCTGAGCCCGACGACGCCGGCCACCCACAACATGTGCACGGCGCGGATGAGCGCGAATCCGAGCGACGGGGTCGCCAACGCCCATGGGCAGGCACACGAGGTCCCGAATCTTTTCATTTCCGACGGCAGCGCGTTCAGTACCCCCGGATCCGCAAATCCGACCCTCACCATCGTGGCGCTCGCCCTGCGCCAGGCTGACTACATCAACCGGCAGATGACGGCGCGAAATTTATGACAAGTACGCAGTTGAACGAGGCCGGCACGGCGCGCCAATCCGGCAGCTACGAGACCTGGCTGATGGTCCTGCTGAGCCTGGCCTTCGGGTTCGTATTCTTCGACCGCAATTCGATGAATTTCCTGGCGCCGTTTGTGGCCCCGGAGCTCGGGCTCAACAACACGCAGATCGGCATGCTGGCTTCGGGTTTCTCGTTCGCATGGGCGCTCGCGGGCTACTTCGGCGGCCGGCTGTCGGATGCCAGCGGCCGTCGCAAGTCGGTCGTGCTGGTCGCGTTCGTGATTTTCTCCCTGTGCTCCTTTCTGTCTGGCATGGCGAGCGGCTTCGTGATGCTGCTGGCCTCGCGGATCCTGATGGGACTTGCGGAAGGCCCGATCCTGCCGATCTCGCAATCGCTCGTCGCGCTCGAGTCCACCGAGAGCCGGCGCGGTTTCAACATGGGGTTCATGCAGAACTTCGGCAGCAATCTGCTCGGCTCGTTCGTGGCGCCGCTCGTGCTCGTCGCGCTCGCAACCCATTACGGCTGGCGCAACGCCTTCTACATCGCGGGTATTCCGGGTTTCATTCTGGCGATTTTCATCTGGAAGTTCGTGCGCGAGCCCAAGACGCATGCCGTCGGCAGCGCCGCCGTCGCGGCGGATGGGCAGGCGATGCGGATCACGGACATGTTCAAATTGCGCAACATGTGGATCTGCGTATTCATGAGCATCTTCATGGTGCCCTGGATGATCCTGGCCTGGGTGTTCATGCCGCTCTTCTACGTCAACTTCCGGCATTTTTCGCCGGAGGACATGGGCAGGCTCATGAGCGTGCTGGGCGTTTCGGCGGCGCTCTTCGGCTTCCTCGTGCCCGCACTGTCCGACCGGATCGGACGCAAGCCCGTCATGGTCGGCTTCAGCCTCATCGGCGTGTTGTGTCCGCTCGCGGCGCTCTACTATTCCGGCTCGCTCGTGGCCCTGGGAACGTTGATTTTCATCGGCTGGTCAGCGAGTGGCGTGTTCCCGCTCTTCATGGCCACCATCCCGTCGGAAACGATTCCGGCTCGCTATATCGCCACGTCGCTCGGCATCGTCATGGGACTTGGCGAGCTGATCGGCGGCGTGGCCACTCCCTCGATCGCCGGGTGGGCCGCGGATCTCTATGGACTGCAGGCGCCGATCCTCATCGAGGCAGGCTGCGCGGTAGTCGCCACCGTCCTCGCATTGTTCCTGGTCGAGACCGCCCCGGTGAAGGTCAAAGCGCGCAGCGCTCCTGGGTCGCAGCCCGTCGGGACACCCATGCGCAAGGCGGTGTGATGTCCGTCGTGCCGGTGCGAACCACCGTTCCCTGATGGATTACGGCACGGCGGCTACGCGATACACCGGATAGAGGTTGAGGCGTTCGTCCCACGACGGATGACGGCGGTAGAAGAACTCGAGGCGTGCGCTCGGGCTGGCGGCAAACGCCGGGTCGTCCGCGAGCCGCTTCTTGAACGCCGTGGCTGCTTCCGGATCGTGCGCCAACATGTCCGCGCCGACCTGTTCTGCTACGTAGGGCTCCATGTACTCCTTCGCTTCGAAGGCGGTGTTGAAAAATCCCCAGGCAGCGAAGGAGTCCTCCCCCTGTGGTTCGAGCAAGGCAACGACCAGTCGTGCATTCGGCTGCGCGATGGGCACGAACAGAGAGCCGGCCGGCAGGCTGCGGCGCTCCTGGCCCCACGCGCCTTCGAAAGTCAGTGTCGTATGGCCTTCAAACGTTCCTTGAGAATACGCGACCCTTGTAGCGCGGAAGGTCTCGACCTGCGCATCGCTGGCCTGCGTGGCCAGTTTCTCGAAGTGAACGCCGTGTAAGGAAAGCTTTTCAGCCATCCACGCGGCGTTGGCTGCTGTGACGACGTAGCCGCCCCGAGGGGCCTGCACACTGGTCTTTACGATCACGTCGTCTCGCAGCGGCACGTGCCAGACCTCCGGCTTCTTAGGGTCGTAACGCGTAGCCAGCGCGCCTGAAACGGCGGAAGGCTCGCGGGTGTAGGCGTAACCCAGGAAATCGATCGTCTTGACGTGCGGCCCGTTGTCGAATCCCAGTCCGACGGACTGCCCGCCCAGGGCCTGTGCCCGGGTGTCGGCCTCCCGTGTCTGCGCCCGCCAGTGCGATCCTTCCTTCGCCATCATGCTCGCGAGGGTCACGATGACGTTATGAGTGACTTTCACACGGGTGGCGTAATCCTTCCACGAGTGCGTTTCGACCAGCAGCCCGAAGCGGTTGTGCAATGACCAGTACGCCGTGGAGAAGCGCGGTGAGGAGACGCTGAGCGCAAAGCCGGATGCCGGGTCGTCATCGCTCACGAAGTTGGGATAGAAATCCAGCGGATGCGAGCCCATCGCGGCGAGCCTCGAGTTGAGCTCCGCGACCAGCGCTTTGGCCGTGGGATGCAGTTGCGGATCGCCCGCATAAAGAGGGTCGATCGTATTCGAGACGTCGTGCTGGAAATTCGCGCCGTCGGTCACGTGCAGGTCGACGTAGAGCACCGGATCCCAGGCATTGAGCAGGCGAAGCATCGCGTGCATTTCCGGCGCGTCCGCCTTCATGTAGTCGCGATTGAGGTTCAAGTTCTGCCCAGTGGTGCGCCACCCCATCTCCTCCGGCCCGACCTGGTTGGGCCGGTTCCAGCGGCCGACACGCTCGTGGCCGTCGACGTTGAATACCGGCACGAAAACCAGGACGAAAGACTTGAGGGGTGCGACCGCCCCACGGTCCTGAAGCAATTCGCGTACGGCGAGGAAGCCCGCATCCTTACCGTCGATCTCGCCAGCGTGGATGCCACCTTGCATCAACATCACCGGCAGATTGCGCCGTCGCGCTTCATCGGGGGTCAGCGCCCCCGACCGTGAGGCGATGAGCGCCACCATGGGTCGCCCTTCGGGCGTGCGCCCGAACTCCGTACACCTGGCAGCGTCCTGCCACGCATGCGCGTAAGCGTCACAGAGCCGTTGCGCCTCTTCGTAACGACCCGTGCGTAGAAACTTAGATTGCTCAGCGACGGTCGCGAGCGCAGCGTCCGGCGCGACCGCGTGGGCGCGCACCGGCGCGCAGCACGCTGCGACGATCAGGAGGCACAGCAGGAGTGTCGGGACACGCGTTTGGGTTCTCATGGGCGTGCATTCTAGCGCGCTGCGACAACGACGCGGTCTCGACCAGTTGAAACAGATCAACGAGCAACATGGCTAGCTGTTGCATACTTTGCGCGGAGTTTGCGGTTTACGCTCAGCGCGTTCGAGCCGCTGGGAGCGAGGGTTCACCTGGAAGCAGCCCAACGGTTCGGCCACGCAAGCACCTTTCGGTGTTGCCAGCCAGCCATGCCACGTACTCGAACCGTGGGCGGCCAGCCCTGGCCGCCCCTAAAGCCTCAAGCTTCCTGCTGTGATCGCGACGCGCCGTTCATCCGGGCGAGCACACGGTTCACTATGTAGTCGGCGCGGCCCCCGGTCAGCTCGAAAATTTCCCCGCGCTCGGCCGAGACGCGGCGGGACACGTCGACGTCCAGCCGCCGTTGCGCGCGATACAGGCGGGTTCGTACCGTCGTCTCGTTGATTCCCAGGCACGCCGCGGTTTCGATTCCGCTGATCCCCTCCACAGCGCGCAGGACGAAGACGGTGCGAAAGACTTCCGGCAACCGATCGATCGCCTGCTCCAGCAGCGGCTGGCGCGAGGGCACTTCCTCGATCTGGCCGGCTGCTTCAGAACCATTCCCGTTCGCCGGGAGCGCGGCCGCAACCGGCGCGGCTACCGGTGCGGCAGCGACGGGCCGAACGCTGCGGCGCACGGCCAGCGCCTGGTTGAATGCCAGGCGCGCGAGCCAGGCCCCGAACTTCCCGGTGGGCTCATAGCGTTCGATATCGCTGAAGGCAAGCAGAAATGCTTCCTGCACCACCGCTTCGGCTACGTCCATGTCCCCGACGATGCTGCGCGCAATTCTAAAGAGTCGCCGATTATAGCGGCGCATGAGCGTCTCAAAGGCGCGCATCTCCTTGCTGCGAGCCCGCTCGACCAGCAGCAGATCGGGAAGCGCCGTCGCGGACGGAACCGTCGCGGACGGCACCTGCTCGATGCTGCGCTGGCACTGAGGTCCGGCCGTGTCGGGGGTGAGAGATTCAGTGACTGGCTCCAGCATGTGCGTCGACCTTTCGTTAGTATCCGAAGCACACCGGCCTGCGGCCTGGCAGTGGCTTGCGGTAGCCGCAACTCTTGCGGCGAGTGGTGGCAGAGGCCACACGCGCCGCTCCCGTGGCAGGCCCGCCCGGAAGGCAGTCCCCGCGTTCATTGACAGCGCTGTCATCAGCGTGTGATGCTGATCGCAACCCATGCCTCGATACGGGCGCGACGTCCGCTGTCAGCCCTTCTTTAATATGGAAATCAAAACGATACGACTCAAACACAAGACATCTCGCGCAGGGGGGCCGCGGGCTTTGGCGTGTGTTGTCCTCTGCGCTCTGGCGTCTCCTGTCGTCGGGTTGTCCGCCACGGATCAGGCGGTGCACCCTGGCGAATGGCCCCGCGTGCGGCCTGCGCTGGCACCGGATCCCCGCCTCGAATCGCGTGTCGCCGCGTTGCTTGCGACCCTGACGCTCGAGCAAAAGGTCGGCCAGCTCATCCAGCCCGATATCGCCAGCATCACTCCAGAAGATCTGCACCACTTTGCCCTCGGGTCAATCCTCAACGGCGGCAACTCCTCGCCTAATGGCGATGAGTTTGCTCCACCGAGTGAGTGGCTCGCCCTTGCGGACGGGTTCTATGACGCGTCGGTCGACGCTGCGCATGGGCCGTACGCGATTCCCACGATGTGGGGCACGGACGCCGTCCACGGTCACAACAATATCGTCGGTGCGACAATCTTCCCCCACAACATCGGGTTGGGGGCGGCGGGCGATCCAAACCTCATCCGTAGCATCGGAGAAATCACGGCACGGGAAGTGCGGGTGACCGGGCTCGACTGGAGCTTCGGGCCGACGCTGGCCGTCGTTCGCGATGACCGGTGGGGACGGACTTACGAAAGCTACTCCGAGGACCCCGAGATCGTTCGCCAGTACGCCAGCGCCATGGTGCTCGGGCTGCAGGGCGTGCCCGGCTCACCGCAGTTCCTTGATTCGTCCCACGTGCTCGCCACGCCCAAGCACTTCGTCGGGGACGGCGGTACGGGCGGCAAGGACCAGGGCGACAACACGTCGAGCGAGGCCGAGCTTCGCGACATCCACGGTGCCGGATATCCACCGGCGATCACCGCCGGCGCTCAGGCCGTCATGGCTTCCTTTTCGAGCTGGCATGGCATCAGGATGACCGGCTACAAGGCGCTGCTGACCGACGTACTGAAGGAGCGGATGAGCTTCGACGGCTTCGTCATCGGTGACTGGAACGCTCACGCGCAGGTGCCCGGATGCACCAAATTCAGTTGTGCCGCCGCGATCAACGCCGGCCTCGATGTGCTCATGGCACCGGATAGCTGGAAAGAGCTCTACGCGAATACCCTGGCGCAGGCGCGATCCGGCGAGATTCCTGCCGCGCGGCTGGACGATGCGGTGCGTCGGATCCTGCGGGTGAAATTGCGCGCACATCTATTCGAGGAGGGGCGCCCGTCTTCGCGGCCGCTCGCCGGACATTTCGAGTTGCTCGGCGCACCCCAGCATCGCGCGGTCGCGCGCCAGGCGGTCCGCGAGTCGCTGGTTCTGCTGAAGAACGTCCATCATCTGCTGCCGCTGTCGCCGCACACGCATGTGCTCGTTGCGGGCGATGGCGCGGACAACATCGGTAAGCAAAGCGGCGGGTGGACGATCACCTGGCAGGGGACCGGAGTTTCCAACAGGAACTTTCCCCACGGGGAATCGATCTACGCCGGAATTCAGCAGGCGCTGGCCGCGGCGGGTGGGACCGCGGAACTGAGCCCGGCAGGGGACTTCAGGACGCGGCCGGATGTCGCCATCGTCGTGTTCGGCGAAAATCCCTATGCCGAGTTTCAGGGCGATATCGCGACGGTCGAATACAGTCCCGGAGCGAAGCCGGATCTTGCGCTACTGCGCCGATTACATCAGCAGGGCGTGCCGGTCGTCGCAGTGTTTCTCTCGGGACGCCCCTTGTGGGTCAATGCGGAGATCAACGCATCGGACGCGTTCGTCGCTGCCTGGCTGCCGGGATCGGAAGGCGGCGGCATTGCCGACGTTTTATTCAAAGCTGCGGACGGCTCCGTGCGTCACGACTTCCACGGCAAGTTGTCTTTCTCGTGGCCGCGGACACCTCAGCAGACGGCGGTGAATCGCGGGCAGTCGCGCGACGCGCCCTTGTTTCCTTATGGCTATGGGCTTCGCTATCACGACGACGGCGATCTCAAGCAGCTTTCGGAGGAGGACGGTTCGGCGGGCGTAGCCGCAATCGACACTCGTGTGTTCTTCGCGTCCGGACGAGCGGGCACAGGTTGGCATTGGGTCGCAGGTGATGGGGTGGAGGCTCACGAGGTAGTGGGCGGGGTCGGCGCCACCAATGGCGCGCGCGTTACGCTGGCAGCTGCCGACAAGTCGGCGCAAGAAGACGCGCGCCTCGTCCGCTGGGCCGGTGCGGGACCGGCGCGTGTTGGGTTAAGCGGTCAGTCCGCGATCGACCTGCAACGCGAGGCGAATGGCCAGCTGTCGTTGGCTCTGGACTACAGAGTTGACCGTCCTGCGACGGGGAGTGTCGACCTGGAAGTGGCTTGCGGCGGCGGCTGTCGCGGCATTGTGCCGGTGACCCACGAGCTCGCGACAGCCCAACCGGGGCAATGGCGCCACCTTAAAATTCCGCTCACCTGTTTTGCCAAGGCCGGCGCGGATCTGCGTCGAGTCACGACGCCGTTTGCCGTGCAGACGGCCGGGCAGTTGGCATTGAGTCTGGCCAACATACGGCTGGAGACTGGCCTCGACGGCGTCATGCCCTGCGCAGACTGATTCACGTGTCGACGTAGTTCGTCAGACAACGTTCGCCGACGAATCCACCGACGGTCTCTTGCCCGGCCGCGCCTCGTGCGCGGTCGCCGTCAAGCGCAGCCGTTTGCCATTACGACGCGGCGGATGCGTCCGGCAGTTCCGTTCGGGTGGTCGCCCAATCCACGTCGGTGCGATCCGGCTGCAATTTCAACATCGACAGGACGCCTGCGGCGACCAGAGCCCCGAATGACATCGTGGTGGCGACCATGGGCAGGCCATAGCCTGCCTTGAACAGAAAGCCTGCGACGATGGGTGCCAGCACGGAGCCGCCGCGTCCGACGCCAATCGCAAATCCGGTACCGAAGGCGCGCACGTGCGTGGGAAACGCCTGGGCGAAAAGCGCGTACATGCCGACTATGGCAGCGTTCGTGCAGAACCCGGCGCAGGCGCAGATCAACGACAGGCGCTCCAGATCCGGGGGCGTGCGGCCGAGAACAACGACCATCACGGCAGACAGGAGCATCACGCCGATGGTCAGCGGCTTCATTCCAAAACGCATTCCTAACAGGCCCAGAACGGCTCCGCCGCATGCGCCGCCTACGTTTGCCCACACCAGTACGCCCGCTGCCGACGATGCGGCGAAACCCATGTCCACGACGATCTTTGGCACCCACTTCAGGACGAAATAGAACGTCATGATGTGGAAAAAGTAGGCGAGCGCCACGATCATGGTGGTAGCGAGGAGGCCCGGCGCGAAGATATCCGCGATGGAGCGCTTACGCGCGTCCGTGGAGATCGCGGGCAGCGCCTCGATCGCTCCGTGACCCATGCGCCTCATGGCAACGTTTATCTTGTCGAGCGCGCCCGGCGGTTGTTTCTGCGTGAGCCAGTGAACCGACTCCGGCACGAAGACAAACACCAGCGGAATGAATATCGCGGTCACGGCCGAGCCGAAATAAAAGATCGAGCGCCAGTCGAGTCCCTTCAGCAGATGCTGCACGACCAGGCCGCCGAGCACACCGCCGATCGGATAACCGATCGACATCAGCGACACGCTCAGGTTCTTGCGCCTGGCGTTCGAGAACTCGGCCGAGACCGCATTGATGCTCGCCAGCACGCCGCCTATGCCGAGGCCCGTCAGAACCCGCCAGAGGGACAGGTCGACGACGCCCTTCGCCGCGGTGGCCATGAACATACCGCCGGTCATGAGCAGTAGGCAGCCCAGGATCGTCGGGCGGCGCCCGATCTTGTCCGCCACACCGCCGAGCAGTATCGAGCCGATCGCCATCCCGATGAGCTCCATGGACAGGACGATCCCGAGAGCGGCGCGGTCGATATGCCAATCGGCGGCGATGCCAGGCGAGGCGAAGGCGATCGAAAGCACGTCGAAGCCATCCAGCGCGTTAAGTCCGATGGTGATCGCCACGGCGCTGATCTGAAGTGCGCTCATCGGAGCGGCGGAAATCGTTGCGCGCGGATCGGTGCTCACTCTCATGCCCCCTGGATCGCCCTTCGTGGTAGGCGCGCGGCGAGGGTAGCACTCCCCGCTCCGCACCGCCGCCGGATGTGACGCAAGCGTCCGCTACTCGGAAGCGCCCGCGCCCACCGCAACCCAGGCCAGATCGGAGTTCGACACGGAGTCGACCTTGAATGTCTTCGCCGCGGCGGCCATGCGCGTGAGCGCCTGCGCCAGTGGCATGGGGGGCTTCGTGTCCCCCTTTTTGGCCTTGTGAAAGCGGACCGGATTGATCCGGGCGACGACGTAATTGCGCAGATAGGGGGACTTGAAACCCTTCGCCTGCAGGGCGGCGATGATGCGCTTTACGTGCGAGTCGATCTCCTGCAGGCGGGACGCATAGTCTTTCCGCTCGCGCAGACTCACGATCAGAGTGCGGTCGTTGAAGCGATCCACCTTCTTGAGGAAGGCGCTGTAGGCGCCCCCGGCGAAGCGGGACGAATGCTCATACACGAGCCCGAGCGTGAGCAGCTCGGCGGACTCGAACTCAGCGCAGAACTGCGACTCGTGCGCATCCTTATCCCGTTTCGCAAGGCTGTGTGCCATCCGGACGACCTCGAGGCTCCGGTCGCGGAGGTTATGAGCCTTTTCGGTGTTGAGCGCGAGGATGCGGTACGCGAGCGTGTCGTCCGGTGAGATCAAAGCCGTGATCTGCCGCAGGCCGAGGACTTTCGCCGCTGCGAGGCGGTGACGGCCATTGGGCGTCCAAAGACGCCCGTCATCGCCGCGTACGACGATGAGCGGATCGAGAAATGCCGCCGTCTCGTCGATTTTTTGCGCCAGCCGTTTCGCATGGGTGGGCGACAGGTCGCGCTGGAAAGGTGTTGGCTGCACGGCGCCGAGCGGGAGGGACGCGAGCATGAGCGGTCGACCGCCCAGCGGTTCGTGGTAAGCCCCGATGGGGGCGCCGCCGGCGTTACGGACCAGCGCGGCAAGTTCTGCGATTTCCGGGCTGTCCATGGCGATTGCCACTTCCGCGGCTTCGAGCCCGCGGGCTTTCTTGCCCGGCGCCAGCTTGCCGGCGCGCGTCGCCGCGTTTCGCTTGCCGCCGCGGGACTTGCTTGGCCGTTCGGCGGGCTTGCTTGTGCGTTTCTTTCGGGTTGCCATGGGGCGCTAAGGTGCCGTGTGGGATCGCCTCCGTAAAGACCAATGTGCGAATATAAACGGCTCACTGGAAGTCGCATCGCCATGGATTCCCTCATTCAGCCCGCGAGCACCGCTGGAAGACTGCCGGCGCAGCGCATCGACGCCGCGGGGCACACGCACGTCGATCGGCGCGCCGTGCTGGCGCTCGCGTTGCCACTCATGGCCAACAGTGCGGTGCAGATTGTGCTCAATCTCACCGACATGTGGTTCATCGGTCATATCTCGACCCAGGCGCTGGCAGGAGTCGGCGCCGTGCAATGGCTCGTTCTCGCCGTCGTGTTGGTCCTGGGCGGTGTCGGAGCGGCGGTGCAGACGATCGTTGCACAATCCGCAGGCGCACGCCGCTACCGTCGGTCTTCGCAGGCCGCATGGACTGCACTCTGGGGCACGCTATGCGCCGTGCCTCTCTTCGTGGCGGTCGGCGCCTCGGGCCACCTCATTCTTGCGCCTTTCGGTTTCGATGCGCAGATCGAACACCTGGCATCCGCCTTCTGGTTTCCGCGAGTCTCGGGCGCCGCGTTCGGTGCGGCGGTGTGGGCGATGCTCGGCTTCTTTAACGGCATCAGCCGGCCACGCATCACGGTGTTGGTGACCGCCACGATGGCGATCGCGAACGTCATCTTCAACGACCTGTTCATTTTCCGGCTCGACCTGGGTGTCGCGGGTTCGGGCTGGGCCACGACCGTCGCGCAGGCCGTCGGGTTGGTGCTCGCCATGGCCATCTTCCTCAGTGCCCACTACCGCCGCGTCTATAAATCCCATCTGACCTGGAAACCGCACGCCGGCCGGCTTCTCGTCCAGTTGCGGCTGGGCCTGCCCATGGGACTGCTGCCCGCCGCGGATCTGTTGGGCTTTTCGATCTTTCAGATGATGCAGGTGCGCCTCGGCACGGTTGGCGGAGCGGCCACGCAGATGGTCACGATCCTGACCTCCATCGCCTACATGCCGGGATTCGGTATCGCGCAGGCGGGCACTACGCTGGTCGGGCAATCGATCGGCGCCGGCGACCGTGCCTGGGCGATGCGTGTTGGGACGAACGTAGTTTCTCTGGCGGCCGTCTACATGGGCGCCATCGGGTTGGCGCTGGCGGTCGCCGGGCCATGGCTCATGCCCCTTTTCACGGCTGCCAACGACGCCGACGCCGCCGCGGCGGTCGCACTCGCTACGCGGCTGCTGTGGCTTGCCGCGGGTTACCAGTTTTTTGACGGCTTGAATCTCGGCAGCAGCATGTGCCTGCGCGGCGCCGGCGATGCCACCGTGCCGGTCGCGATTGTCCTGCCGGTCTCCTTGCTGATGTTCGTGCCGCTCGCGCATTCGTTTACGTTCGCGCCGGGCCAGGGTTGGGTGAATTTCCTGCCGCAGTTCGGCTGGGGCGCGGTCGGGGGATGGGTCGCCGTGCTGTTATATCTGATGCTGCTCGGCACCGGGATGTTCGCGAGGTGGCACTCGGGGGCGTGGCAGAAGATCCGGATTTGACGCGGCCGGCGAGGCGGGGCCGCCCAGGCGCGGCCGGCGAGGCGGGCGCCCAGGCGGGGCGGAGGAGCCCCCAGACCGTCGACTCTCCCCGCCTGCTCGCGCAGTTCCACGGCGTCGGCGGGCAGCCGATCTTCCCGCTCCGGATTGAAATGCGGGCAATCGGCCCAGATGTTCGTCGTGCTCGATCGCCATCTCGGCGGGCAATGACTCTCGAGCCAAGCCAGGGGCAGCAAGCGGACAGCCAAGTGGACAATCCGGCGATTTTCGTAGCAGTCTTTCGCGCGTTACGCCGGTCGGCGTGCGATGACCGCGCGTTTATGCTCGCAGCTGTTGGTATTCCCGGCGTGATCGCCTTCGAGGACGGCTGCTTCGTCCTGCGGGTAAATGAGGCTGACGCCCAACAGGCCCTTGCGCATCTGCGCCAGTACGAATCCGAAAACCGGCCTGCTCCGCCACCCCCGCCCCCGCCGCGCTTGTATTCCCATGCCTGGGTAGGCTGCCTCGCGTACGTCGGATGCCTGTTTGGCGTTGCTTACGCTATATCGAGCGGCCTCGTACGCCTCGATGCTTTCGATGCCGGAGAGATGCACGCAGCGCGCATACAGGCAGGGCAATGGTGGCGCGCGTGGACGGCACTCACCTTGCACCTCGACGGGGCGCATCTTGCCGCGAATCTCGGCGCGGGGATCTGGTTCGGTTATCTCGCCGCTCGCCAGATCGGCAGCGGCACCGCATGGTTTCTCATCGTTACCGGTGCGGCGCTTGCGAATCTTTTCGAGGGTCTGTTGGGGCCAGCCGAGCATCGCTCCGTGGGTGCCTCGACTGCCGTGTTCACCGCGTTGGGTTTGATGTCAGCCTACTCATGGCGTGAGCGGTATCAACTGCCGCAACGCTGGGCTCGGCGTTGGGGTCCGCTCGTCGCCGGCGTGATTCTGCTAGGTTGGACCGGTTCCGGCGGAGGTAGCGACTCCGCCCCCGGCCCCGGCTCCGAAGGAGCCAACGTCGATCTCATCGCTCACGTGGCGGGATTCGGTGTTGGAATACTGCTCGGTGCGACCGCGGCGCTGCCCTCGGTCCGGCGCATCCTGGACCGCGTGCCGCAATGGGCCAGCGGCGTCGCGGCGTTCGCATCTATCGCGATCGCGTGGGCATTTGCTTTGCTGAGCTGATGGAATTGTCCCCCTCGACCGGCGCATGCCGGTGAGGTAGCTTGCTCACGGTCCTTCGACCACGTAGCCTTTCTCTCTCAACGTCGCGAGTGTGCCGTGATCGCCTAGCAGCAGGTCCATCGATTGCACCGCCAGTGTTGACTGGTTGCGCGCAAGGCCGTCTTCCACCGCGATCATCCAGTTGTTTTGTGCTCTGGTTACGAGACTTCGGACCCGCTCCGAGGTCGACACCGCCGCTAAGCAAGCGGTGTAATCGTCCGGATGATTGAGCTTGCGTAACGTATCGACGTCACCCAGCGCCCAGGCGCGTGCCCGCGCTTGCATCGGGCCGAGATCGGTTTCGAGGCGTGCGACGACTGCCTCCAGGCACTCGATCTCCCCCGAGCGAGGCGCTGCGTTGACGTCTTTCAAGACATCGACCGGATCTTCAACTTTCAACTTATTCCGCTGAATCCTGACGTCCTGTTTGCGTGCCAGCTTGAGCACGGTTTGTTGTACTTCGTTGTGCATCGTCAGACCCGAAGCGTCCAACGCCTCTTCCAGCAGTCGCTGGGCGGCCAGCATGGGCCGCAACTCGTTCAGCTTGTTGTCCCTGGGCGCATATCTCGCTTTCAAAGCGGAGAACCGCGCATACAGCGGCGGCGGCAGCACCTCCTGGAGATTCATGCGATCGGGGATCTTCTGCATCCGGCGCCACTGGATATACAGCCGCAGCGCAGTGAAGGGATTTGCGCCGATGCCGAACGCGGGCCAGCTTGGGACGACTTCCTGAGTCTGCTGCAGCAGAGTTTCGACCGCGGCGGATTGCCAGATCATCTTCTTCGGCAAGGGCGTCACCGTGCCGAGGATCCACAAAACATGATCTCCCTTGCGCACCTTCCAAAGACGGGGGCCCTCGTGTTCGCCCGTGATGACGATCTCTTCGGTGGGGGCTTCCTGCGCAGCGGCGGCTGCTGCCGTCGGATCCGGAGTGTTTGCGGTGGCCTGCTGCTCGGCGCTCGCGCCGGGACCGAAGCCCGGCAGTATTGCAAGCGCCCCCAGTACGGCCGCCCAGGCGGCGGCCCTGCGTCCGACTCCGATCTTCAAAGGCATGTCCGCCTTGCACTCATTCGTTCGACGGCCGGGTGTGGGGCACTACTTCGCCCGTGGCGTCATACACACGAGTCAGATTTATTTTGGGCAGATCGAAGGAGCCGATCTGCAGCTTCAGGACGAGGTGTTTGCCGTCCGGCGACAGCCCGTACTCCTCCGTCACCGCCGGCCCTACCTGCGGCTTGACGTCGATGCGGTATGCCTTGCTCTTCCAGCCTGAGTTTTGATCGGCAACGCCGGTTTCGGAGGATACGACGCTGTGACCGCCTGGTGTGTACCTGCGCACGGTCGTTCCATAGTCGAAGACCATCTGCTCAGGTGCCTGATGCACCGTCAGAAAGTCGCTGCGACCGAGAATGGCCGTCAGCGTATGCATCGTCGGAGAGTTGCGGAGCGGATCGAAGTGGGGGGCGGCTATGGCCGCCGCAGCCTGCTGCGCAGCCTCGTCCCGCTCCTGCTGCTGATCGTCGGCGGCGCCCTGGCTTGCCTGACCTCCGGATTGACCACGTCGGCCTCTGCGTCCCTGACCCCCGGTCATGGGCGGGGACGCCGCGCTCGCGCCAATCGAGCGCCGCATCCGCTTGAGCGCCTCGGCCCGCATCGCGTCGATGATCTTCCCGGGGTCGTCACTCGCGCCGCGGTTCAGCCTCCAGACGCCCTCGAGCCGAACGTCCGCCGGAGTGTCGGGCGAAAGTCGCGAGCCGGCACATCCGGCCAGCGCCGCCACGATGAGGGCGGCACCGACGGTGAACCTTGGGACGCGCAGGATCGGCATAGTCAATTATTCCTCAATACCGCTGAAAGTCGCCTGCGGCGCTTTCAGCGAGCGCGCCGACAGGCTCATCGCGGCCCGCGGGCAAAAAGCGTCGTTTTTGCCCGCTAGATGACGGGCCGGTTTTGGGAGATCCATATTCAATTACGAATGCTCTCGTAGCCATTCCAGCGCGCCGGGCGTCTGCTGCCAGACGGCGCGCATCTCGTCACGGTAGAACCACGCCTGTTCATCGCCGCCGAACTGTATTCTGCCTCGGGCGAGCTTTGGCCGGCGTATCCGTGCAGGTAAAAGATATTCCGCGGTTTTTGGCAGGTCCGTCCGCGCGAGCTGCAATGCGCGCTCCGCATCCTGCATGCGCTGCATGCGAACCAATGCCAACACAGCGCCAAAACGCGTCTCCGGCGCAACGTCGTGAGGATACTGTTCAGCAAGGGCAAGCGCCTCTGCGTCGCACCCCTGACGGAGATATTCGTTTACCAGCATGAACCGCAGTCCGTGATTGTCGCCCGGGTTGCGTCCCAGAAGTGTCTCCGCCATCGTGATCGCACTGCGCCGCTCGTTTTGGGCCAGGCGCTGTTGAAACGTGCGCACGAGGCCGCGCAATGCCGGTCGATTCTGCGCGACCACCCACGGTATGACTGCATTACCCGTGCTACGACAGGCGAGATCGACAATCGTTTCGTTTCGTGCGAGCACGGGACTGAGCAGGAGGTCGCTGAGTCCCGGCGCGTCGGCCTGCGGATGCCGTCCTATTGCTGTCGCGAGGTCGTCCAGAATGTCGATGCTGTCGAAGCTCTCCGGGTGGGCGCGCAGGAATGCGCACCAGCGAACCTCTGCGATCTCATCCCAGACCTCTTCGCCATCGAAGGGCTGGTCCTGCATTGAAAACGGCTTCTCGAGAGGGAATACCGCGTGCCACGCGCGTTCCGTCGCGATGAGTTGGGGGGGTGGCGTGAGCACGCAGCTATCGTCCGAAAGAACGAGCGTATACGACGGCGTCTCGCGGTGCGTGACGTCCCGCAGCCATTCGCGCAGCTGGCGGCCGGCGCCTTCCACCTCGATCGCAATTTCGCCCAGGGCCGTGAGCGGATCGGCCGCTACGCGCTGCAGGAATTCGATGCGCGGATCATTCGCCGGGGTGCCGCTGCGCTTGAGCGCGGCAGCCCAGAACGTGGCCCGACGCTTCGCTTCGTCGAACCGGCGCTCGGCAACGAGCAGCTCGACCTCGAGAACCGAGAGCGCCTCAGCGTGCGGATAGTCCTGTTGTGCCTGCCGGAAGGCCCGCCATGCGCGTTCGTTCTCGCCCCGGTCCATGTAGATGGTGGCAAGGCGTTGCCAGGCCTCGGAGCGTAGCGGCGAGCGCGGCGCTTTCTCGCTCGTCGCATGCAGGAGTTTGAGCTTCCGGCGCGCTCCCTTTTCCGACATCCCGTACGCGTCGCAGAGCAGGTCGAGCAGGATCGCCGCCTCCTCGTCGTGGTAACGCCCGGGTGCCGCGAGCCGCGGTTCGAGCGCGGCAACAACCTCCCCGCGCCGGTCCAGATCGAGCAGGTACGCGGCGAATTCGATAAGGGCAGTGCGTGGGACACGAGTCCCCGCTAGCAAGTCAGCGCGCTGCGCCGGTTGGATGTTGGCGAGCACGTAAGGCCAGAGCACGTCGGAGGTCAGCGGCGGAATCTGCGGCACGTAGCGGCAACAGTTTTCGAATTTGCGCTCGGAACCGCACGGGCACCAGGCGTCGTTCGCCGGGTCGGGCATTCGCTTCGGCTCGTGTCCCGCGGCATCCAACGGCAAGCCGTTCCACACGGCCCGCGCCCACGCAAAAGCGAGCGCGCGGGCCAGGTTCGCATCGTCGCTGACCGCGGAATTTTGCGTCGCGTAGCCGGGCAGCGAGCGTTGCACCCAGCGGAGGAATTCGACTGGGCTCGAGGCGCGCATCGCGATCCCGACGGAGTCGGGGATGAGCCGCTCGAATGCCAGCAGCGCGGTACTTTTCTGTTGCGAGTCCATGGCGAGCGGCGGCCGTACGAAAGCCTCGCCTACCTGCTTGCGCCCGTCCGCGACGCCGCCGCCTTGGCGGCGAGCGCTTCGATAGCGGCCCAGTCTTTCATCGCCAGCGCGTCCGCCGGCGTGAGCCAGGAGCCTCCCGCGCACAACACATTCGGGAGGTCGAGATACGACTTCACCGACGCCTGCGTGATACCGCCTGTCGGGCAAAAGCGAGCGTCCGGAAATGGGCCGCCCAAAGCATTGAGCATCGCGATTCCGCCGGCGGCGCCGGCGGGGAAGAATTTGAAGCAGCGATAACCCGCCGCCAGCCCGGCCATCAGTTCTGACGCGGTCGCCACGGCCGGAAGATAGGGAATCTGTCCCGAGGCGCCGGCGGTCAGCAGCGTCCCCGTCGCTCCGGGAGATATCGCGAACGCAGCGCCGGCAGCAGTGGCGGCGTGCAGATCGGCGATCGAGAGCACAGTGCCGGCGCCGACTGAAATCTCGGGAACCGCCCGCGCGATCGTCTCGATGGCGCGCAATGCCGCGGGTGTCCGCAGCGTTACCTCGATGACGCGGATGCCGCCACGCACCAGGGCGCGTGCGAGATCGGCCGCCAACGCCGCATCGGTGATCGTAACGACCGGCATGACCGGTGACAGACGTAAAAAGTGCTCGATGTCCGCAGACTGTTTCATTGACTCAGCGCCTTACCGTGAATCCGGCATCACGCAGCAGATTGTGCACGTCCGCGCAGCCGACCAGGTTGAAATCGCCCGGAATGGAATGCTTCAGGCAGGCAGCCGCGAGGCCGAAGTCCAGAGATGCCTGGTCGTCGAGGCTGGTCTTCAGTCCGTGCAACAAGCCGGCCGCGAATGCATCGCCGCTGCCGATACGGTCGACGATGCGGCCCATCGAGTAAGTCCGCGTCGTCAGCAAGTCGCCGCGCGATAGCAACGTCGCGGCCAGATCGTGATCGTCCACAGTGCGCTGCACGCGCACGGTCGTAGCGATGCGCTGCAAGTTCGGAAACTTTTCGAGCGCCTCGGTGGCCGCTACCCGGAAACGATCGCGCACCGGCACGTCAGCGAAATCGCGGCCCAGGATCAAGGCCATGTCACGCTCCTCGGCAAACAGGAGATCGGCTTCCTGAACCAGGTCATGCAGGATTGTGCGCGCATCTCCCCGCCAACGCTCCCACAGCTTCGCGCGGTAGTTGCAGTCGAATGATACGGACCGACCCTGCTTGCGCGCCATCCGCACCGCGCGCAGGGCAGACTCGGCCGCCGCCGGGCCGACAGCGGGCGTCACACCCGAGACGTGGAACCAGCTCACCCCCGTCAGGATCTCGTTCCAGTCCATGAGGTCGGGGGGAGCCATGGCAAACGCCGAGTCCGCACGGTCATACAGCACCTCGGACGGGCGATGTCCCGCGCCTGCCGTGAGGAAGTAGAGGCCCATTCGGCCGGGGCCAGTTCGAACCGCCGTCGTGTGCACCCCATAGCGCCTCAGCTCTCCGGCGCAGGCTCGCCCTAACGGATTGTCCGGGAGGACACTGGCCATGACCACTCTGTGGCCAAGTTGTGCCAGGGAGACAGCGACATTGGCCTCGGCCCCGCCGATATGCACAGCTAGGGTTGGCGTTTGGAGTAGCAGTTCGCTGTGCGGCGCAGCAAGACGCAGCAATACCTCGCCGAAGCAGACTACTTCTGCTTTGTTCAGATGACCTGTGTGTTTTTCTCGCAATATTCGGTAGCCTCAGGAAGCGCCGCTGTCGATGCTCTTGTGAGTTTCAGAGCACATTCTAACCTCCGGCGGCGAGGCCGTCGTAGGCGCGGGCGAGCCGCGCTCCATTGTTTACCAGATTGTCGCAACTGATGACTGTGAGGGGTTCCAACCCGGACATGCGACGGCAGTTCAACGCCTCCACGAGATAACCGATCAGACTCGTCGGTGCATGTGGAGCGCGCACTGGCAACTCGTCGCTGGCCACAAAGAAACCGCGCTGCGCTGCGGCGATAAAAGCTCGTTGCTGGTGGGGAGCGCGGGGAGCGTGCATTGGCGCAAGTTAGCCGGGAGAAACCGGTGTCATTTAATGGTGGCAGCGCTCTTTTGTCCAGCCCCGGCGGACGCGTAGACTGCTCGCCCCGCCTGCGTCGTCAGTTCGAGCAACACAGAATGCCAAAAGTTAAATCGTCCGGCACGGGCAAGGCAGGTGCAGCAGGTGCCCTTCAAGTGACGGGCTCGGCACAACCTCGCAGTGAACGGCTGCAGGGGCGGCGCGCGACGATCAACGACATCGCTCGCCTCGCCAGTGTTTCGAAGAAGACGGTGTCGCGCGTGATCAACCAGTCGCCGTTCGTCAAGGAGGAGACGCGCGCCAGGATCGATGCGGTGATCCAGCAAATCGGCTACATCCCCGATCCGCAGGCCCGGGGCCTCGCGTTTCGCCGCTCGTTTCTGCTAGGCCTCGTTTACGACAACCCGAATGCGCAATACATCGTGAACATCCAGGACGGCGCGCTGGATGCCTTGCGCGGTTCGGGATTCGAGTTGGTGGTGCATCCATGTGATCGCCTGAGTGAGGACTTCGTCCCAGGCGTGCGGCGTTTCGTCGAGCGCCAGAAACTTCATGGAGTCATTTTTCTGCCGCCGGTCTCGGAGGACCAGGCGCTCTCGCGCGCTCTCCAGGAGATGGACTGTCAATACGTGCGCATCGCGTCGGTGCGCATGGACAACACATCCCGCATGATCGTATCGAACGATCGTGAGGCTACTGCCGAAGCCGCAACCTATCTGGAAGCGCTCGGCCACCGCCGGATCGGCTTCATCGCGGGGCCGCCGCAGTATCGTTCCACGCACGAGCGCCAGATCGGTTTCATGAACGCGTTGGAGAAGCGCGGCTTGGTCATTCCCTCCGAGCTGATCGTCGAGGGTGCTTACAGCTTCGAATCGGGCGTCGCGTGTGCGGAAGCGCTGCTGGCGCAGCGGCCGCGGCCGACGGCGATTTTTGCATGCAATGATGAGATGGCGGCGGGTGTATATAAGGCCGCCTATCGATTGAAGATCCTCATCCCGGAGGAGCTGTCGGTCATCGGGTTCGACGACAGCCCGATGGCCGCACGGCTGTCTCCGGCGCTCACGACTATCCGCCTGCCCATACGCGAGATGGGCAGGCTTGCCGCCTCCAAGCTCATTCCTTCGAATGCCCCGGAGGAGGGCGATACGGGCGGGGCTGCGCGGATCATGCTGCATCTGGTGGTGCGCGACTCCTCCCAGCCGCCGAGTAGCCCGGCTGGCTGAAGGCGCGGCGTCGAGCGTCTCATCGGCGGCGCCGCACCGGCGCTGCGTCATCAACGGCTCAGCTCCTGGTCACATGTTGAGTTTCGTTGCGATGGAGCTCGCTGACGCGAATCGACTGTACCTTCGCCACTGCGTTCGCTACGGCATTCTCGTAGCATTCGTGGCAATGCGCAAAGAGCGTCAGATCTCCGATATTGGTTGCGCCGCACGCCTTTCGGGCGGCGATCTTGATACGCTCATATACAGCCCGCGCGCCGTCAGGTTGCGTGAGATCGAGGTCCGAGTACCGAACTACTACGGTTCTGAATTCGTGCTCGGCGGACGTCGCCAGCTCGAGGCTCGACGCCAGGCCGGCAGAGAACAGGACGACGGCGGTGAGCGCGCTGCGCTTGGCATTCTGGGTTTTCATGCTGACTCCTTCAATTTGCAGGTCGGTTGTGGCATCGCATCCGTTTCTTGGTGGACGCGGGGGTAGATGCGGCACGACCCGAAAGGGTTTGCTCGCTCC
>JAQGOG010000135.1 GCA_028293765.1 Gammaproteobacteria bacterium | reverse complement strand
AATCCAGAGCTTGGTCCCGACCATTGCGCACGCGGCCGTTGCGTTCACGTCTCCTACGACGATGATGGCGTCTGGCCGCTCGCGCATGCACACCGCTTCGTACGCGATCATCGTGCGGCCGGTTTGTTCAGCGTGCGAGCCGCTTCCGACTTCCAGATGATGGGTCGGCTCCGGCAGGCGCAGATCCCGAAAAAAAGCGTCCGACATATTGGCGTCGTAGTGCTGTCCCGTATGCACGATGTGCGGCGTGCACCAGTTTTCTTGGGCCAATGCGTGATACAACGGCGCGACTTTCATGAAGTTCGGGCGCGCTGCGGCGATCAGATGGATTCGCTTATGGTTCAAGTGCTATTGCCTCTTGGAGCCGTCCGCGCGAAGCTTATCCGATCGAAGTCGAATGGGCTGCGACGGCATCGCGCACGGCGGGGTCGGATCCCGGCCGAGGCGATGCAGGAACTGAGTGAACTCGACCTGGACCGGGGCTGTCTGTCGCAAGAGACACTGGTCGCAGGGCTGATCGGCAGGTAACTTCCACGTTTTCTCACGCACAGGGGCCAACTCATGGCGCTTTGGAAAGATACGAATTCAGGACCCGCACCCGCACCGGCGTCGAGCGCGCCACTCCCCTCCGGCCCGCTGCCGCACCGGGAGCCGGAAAAGACCAATGTCGCGCCCCTGAGCCCCGACTCGGCTCGCCGCCCCGTGAAGGAGACGCAGCGCCTCGATATGAAAGAATCCGTCATCGCCTCGGATCTCACGATCGAGGGCAAAATCTTCGGCTCCGGCCACGTTCGCATCGCCGGCAAGTTCAAGGGCGATGTGCAGGTTGACGGCAACGTCACCCTCGATACCGGCGCGCACCTCGAAGGCCTCGTGAAGGCGAGCGTCGTCGTCGTCGGCGGGGAGTTGCTCGGCAACATCGACAACGCCAAGCGGGTCGAGCTGCTCGAAGGCGGCGTGATCAGCGGCGACGTCAAGGCGGGGTCGCTGACGGTAGCCGCCGGCTCGCGCATGCGTGGCCAAGTCGAGTTCGGCTGGGACGCGGATACCCGCACCAAGTCCGAAACCAAGGGATTCGGTAACGCATGAACGTAGCCTCTCGCCCGGTCATACCGGGCAAGACGCGTACGTGTCCGCACTGTAAGGCTACGATCCTCGAAAGCCTGAGTATCTGTCCGGGCTGCCTGCACCACCTGCGCTTCGACTCGGAAGCGGCGAAGCGCCAGGTGGCGGCCACGTCCGCACTGCGCGTCGAGGGGTTGATTCGACATCCGCCTCTCGAGGAGCCGTGGGAATATTTCGTGGTGATCGCGGTCCGCAACGATCGCGGCGAAGAGGTCGCGCGCCAGGTAGTGAATGTCGGCGCGCTACAGGGCGCTGAGAAGCGCACCTTCACCCTGTCGGTTGAAATGCTGCCGCCGCAGGCGCCGGTCAGCCCGACCAATAATCAGCCTGGGAAGCCCGGCAATCCCCATGCTGCGCCGGCCCGGCCCCCGTCGCCCGCGCAAGCGGCCGGACTCAAGCCTCCCGTCCCCGGGCAAAAGCGCTGATCTGATGCTGGCGCTGGCCCGCACTCGTCCTAAAAGCTCGCCTGCGTCTGCACGAGGAACTGCATTTTGTTGATGCTCCGCTCCCCATTCAAAGGGAATGCGAGATCGACATGCACGATGTTCCCGAAGCCGGTGCGAGCATTGCCGAATCGCGCGCCGAAGCCCACGTCCTTGAGCGTTCCAAGATTCGGGCTCGCAAGCGGCGCGTTACCCCACGTTCGGCCGGCATCGAAAAAAACCGCTGCGCCCACGCGGAACAGGCGGAAGGGATACCAGTCGGTGAAGTAACGCTGTTCTACGGTCCACAGCGCCCGTGAGGTTCCGTCCTGATATCTCAGCGGATACCCGCGCAACCCATTATCTCCACCCAGTAGTATTTGATTTTCTACGTCGAGACGTCGGCCCGCCGCGGCATGGAGAGCAGTAAAGAAGAGCCACTTGCTGGACTGTTGCGCGTAGTAGCGGATGGCTCCGGCGAGCACGGCGTTGTGCAGATCCCCGCCTTCCAACCTTCCGGTGAAGGTAGAGGACAGGACGAGTGTCGAACGTCCGGCAATCACGCCGTGCCCCGCCGCGCTCTGGAAGAGCAGGGCGCTTCGGCTCGAACCTAGTGCGGAGTCTGCCCATCCAACGCGTACGCTGACGGACGTTCCGAGATAGAAATCCTCGGTCTTCCCGATCTGATCGCGATTCGCCAGTTTTATATAGTGATCCTCCAGGAGGTCGAAGCGTATCCACGGGTAAACGAACTTCCGATCCTGCGGCAGAACTGCCGGCCCGGTCCATGAGGCGACCGGAGCGAAGCGGCGCTCGTCGTAAGTCAGGCCGACACTCCAGCGGCGCACCCAGCCGTTCTGGAGCCCGCTGGACCATCCCGTGTAGATTTCGGAGAACACGCCGTGGTCGTGAAACTCATCGATCGTCTTGCCGCGGTCATAGAGATGGTCGATGTGGTCGTTAGCTTGCGCGATCACGCCACCGGCGAGATGAGTCTCGAGCGAGTAGAACGGCCTGTTGATGATGACAGAGCGCAACGTGCCGTCGCTGAGCTCCGCATAATCGAGATTGACTGAGGTCCAGGTTCCGAACGCATGGTTATTCGAGAATCCGACACTCGTCTCGCTCCGATCGACCGTGGACTTGTGCGACAGCGAGATTCCTGCTCCCGTGCCGAGCAGGTTGAGCTCTGCGATGGCGAAGCCGATGCTGTTGGTACCGCCGCTGCGGCCGAAGTCGATGCCGGGGTCCAGCGTCCACACGTCGCGCGTCGTAACGCGCAGGTCCACTTTGCCGTCGTGATAGCTCGTGGGCAATATCCAGGCGTCATAAAAGTAACGTTGGGAGCGCAGATTGCGCTCCGACTCATCGAGCAGGTGGCGTGAATAGCGATCGCCCGGCCGGACCAGCAGTTGGTGCAGGATCACGCCCTGCTTCGTCCTGATGTGGAGGCGATTCGCCAGCCTGTAGATGGGGATGTCGTCCTTCGGATCGTTCGTGTCGAAGATGTTCTGATTGTCGACGCGGATCTCGCCGATCACCGCGCCCGCTGTTTCGAGCTCGGCGTCGGAAGGAACCGCCTCCGCCGCCTCGGACGGCGGCTGTGTCTCAGCCGCAACAGCAGTGCGGAATGGCGTCAGCCCAAGCAGACAAAGCAGGGTAACAAGGGGTGCTGACGGAGGGTGCCGGGTGTTCCGTGGGAGCGGCGAATCGTCTTCCGCAATCGCATCGAACTGCATTTGAGCCGTGCGCCAAATGACCAACTGAACGAATTGTTCAGAAGGTGAGAGTAACGCGCATCGGAGGGCCGTGTGCGCGTCTGCCCGAAGCAACGCTCCGGGCCAAGGAGCCCTAAGCGCAGATTATGCCGAAAGTGTGACCTGGTGCGTCATGCGTCGATGCTGCTCAGGGGACCGACCTGTGAGGAGCACAATTGTGCGTCGTTCGAGATGCCCGAGTTGCGGCACCGAGTTTGGTTACGAGGACGCTCGTCAGTTCGACAACTACGCACCGCCTGGATCGTATTAGCAAGCTGTGCGACTTAACCGACTCCGGCGATTCGCAGTAAGCGTACGGCGTGACCACATTGACGCGGCCGCGTCGATTTAATCGTGAGCACCGGATGTGACTGGCTCGAGGGTGGCTCCGCGGGCGGCTGTGGGCTACCCCATCTCACCGGGTACGCCGGAGCCCGCACGCCAACCGGCAGGCATAGCCGGATATTGAACTAACTGTGCCAACGTACTGATGCGCCCATTCGAGGGCGCACGTCGCGAATCCGCGACGCATCGCTGCAGCGCCCGGGACCGATTCGTTGCCCGCCCTGCGCCGCTGTTGCGCGGCTCCCGAATGTCCGCGCAAGTCCGTGTTATGTAACGTCGAGCGCGACGGATCTCGAGATTGCGAGAGACGCTGAGTGCCTCGATCGAAGGGCCGGCTACTGCCGCTGCGATTTCTCACGCAGCACCATACTGCCGCCAATCGGCGACGCCCGACATCTTCGGAATAATCATCCACATACGCTCAAAACGCTCTTTACGAGCGAGCAACCTGTCTGCAAATGTAGACAGGTAAAGGTCGCAAGCGGCCCGCGCCGGTGGCTGACACATAGCGAAAACCCCTCTATCTCAGCAGCTTGCGAATCGTGGCACGCGCGTTGCAAAGCGGATCGTCGACCAGTCGGTATCGATCCGAGCGCGCTGACTTCGAAACAGGCGAGCGGCTCGAGCCAAAAGGCAAACCCATCAAAAGGTGGGGACGTAAAGCTTCCGGTCTAACGGCCTTCGTGCCCAAGACAGCGGGGTTGCCGGGATCGCTTCGCGATCTCGTAAGTGTGTCGGTGCGCCACGTGCCTCGTGAGCATCCCGCGCGCAACCCCTAATTCCCGGAAGCATCTGTGCCAACATTTTTTTTCCAAGGGGAATCATGGGAATTGCTAGCAAGAGAGCCAGAGCCCGCCTGCCGTTGCAGGTGGTCGTAAGTAGTTTGATCGTGACGGGTGGTTCGCTCACGAGCGCGTTCGCAGCGAGCACCACGCTGCCATACATCATGTCGGTAACTCCTACGAGTGGCGGGCCGGGTACGGTCCTCACCGTGACGGGAACTGGCCTGTCGAACATCACGACAGCGTGGATCGGCGTCGCACATGACGCCACTGTCACCCACATCAGCAGCACCACAGTCCAGGTCACCATACCTAAAGACGCCTCGACCGGTTCGCTCGGAATCAGTGACGGGACAAGCTGGTCATTCGGCCCGCAATGGATCACGGTCACCGCCGGCACGACTCCGCCGCCGCCGGCGCCGCCGCCGCCGACCTCGGGAACACCTTCCTCACCCAGCAGCACCCCCTCCGGCAGTCCTGCCCCGAGCGGTTCTTCCTCCGGCAAACTGTCCATCAAGGTTTCCGGCAATCATCTCGTCGATGGTTCCGGCAACACATTGCAGCTGCGCGGCGTGAACGTCAGCGCTCTGGAGTTCGTTGCAATTGACGGTTGGTCCCCTAGCAATCCGTGGGCTGGCCAGACGGGGGATGCAACCCCCAACTGGGCCACCATCAAGAGCTGGAATGCCAATGTCGTGCGCATTCCGCTCAACGAAGCTTCCTGGCTCGGCTACACCTGCACCGATTCGACCGGCGCGTCGCGCAACCCGGATCCGGGCGGCAATTACAAGGCCACCGTCGCCACTGCGGTATCCGCCGCCACAGCGGCCGGTCTCTATGTGATCCTGGATCTGCATTGGACCGCGCCCGGCAATGCCTGTCCGCTGGCACAGAACCAGATGGCTGACACGGATCATTCCGTTGCCTTCTGGAGCGCGCTCGCCACGCAGTTCAAGAGCTATCCGAACGTGGTATTCGAGTTGTTCAACGAGCCGTTCGTCGGTTATGGGAACGCTTCGGCAGGCGACTGGGCTATCATGATGAAAGGAGGCGCGCAGACGAACTACGTGACCGGCGGCAATCCTTACCAGGCCAATTACAATTGGGCCGTGGCCGGTATGCAGCAGATGCTCGATGCCGTGCGCGCCACCGGTGCCAGCAACGTGGTGTTGGTCGGCTCGGCCACCTGGGATCAGGATCTGTCCCAGTGGGTCGCGAACAAGCCCAACGATCCGCTCAAGCAGATCGCCGCGGCCTGGCATCCTTATCCGAACTCCAACACGGTCGGTGACCCGCAGGCGGCGCTGCCGAAATTCGGCAGCATCGCTTACACCTGGGCCCAGAGTGTTCTGGATGCAGGCTACCCCATCGTGGCCACCGAGACCGGCGATCACGACACCCCCGGCACCGTCGGCGCACCTCTCCTGGCCAATCTCCTGCCCTGGGCCGACTCGCGCTCGGTGTCCTACCTCGGTTGGACCTGGGACGCCTGGGGTGATTCCGACAACGTGCTGATCAAAGACGCCGCCGGAACCCCTACGGACGGCTATGGCGCGTACTTCAAGCAGCATCTGACCGGGCTGGCCGGGAGCGGCAAGTAGTAGCCCGGCGAGTACGAGCAGCCCGGGGAATGAGCACCTCGGGCCGCTTTACAGGAACGGTTCAATAACGGATCGAACGGCACCTCAATAGCTCCCCTCCCGCTGGTTTCGCCGCGGGAGGGGAGCCGTCAGCGCTTCCGGTAACGGCGGAACCACGCAGATGCCGGCCCTATCTGCGCTCCGCGGCGCAGCGCGTTAATTAGCGCATCGTGGCGCACACAGGCCCAGGCAACATGAACTGGCTGTCGCGGTCACATCCACTACGGAGCTAGGCATCGGGCCCGCCCGCCGGTCTCAGCCGCGGCTGGCTGCGGCAGTCGAGCGCGCAAGGCGCTTACGCCGCGCGCCCGCGTTACGGGAGGGTGTTGCCAGAGCTTTCGCCGCGATCGACTGCAACTCAGTCCGTGCCAACGCGTCGATGGCCTGCGCGGCAGAGCGGTAACAGCGGATGATCTCGAGTCCGAACGGCGTGAGCTTTACGCCTCCGCCTCCTTGGCCGCCGACGCTTGCGGTGGTCGCGGGCTCGCTGAAGGACCGATTCAGCCCGTCCAGGAGCAGCCAGGCACGGCGGTAACTCATCCCGAGCGCCTGCGCCGCCTGGCGCAGCGAGCCCGTCCGCTCGACACTTTCCAACAGATCGACCTTGCCAGGGCCTAGCGAGCAGGCCGGGGTGAAATCCACGCGAAAGCGTACTGTCTGCTTCATGAGGTCACCTGCGTCGTTGCGGAAGCATACTGCAATGGTCGCGGTTGCGAAGAGCCTTGAATACTGGTATCGATATATTCAAACGAATACCGCGAGGCGGTGGGCATGAGGGAGAGCTTCACGTGGTGAGACGATCGATGATGCGGGCGCTCGTCGCCTGGGCGTGCGTCGCCACCTTGGCTGTGGGGGCTTCCGTGGCGAGTGCGGCGGACGAAGCACGAAGCGTTCTGGTCTTCGCGGCAGCGTCGCTCACGGACGTTCTAAATGACCTGGGTCGGGCGTTCACTGAGCAGTCGCACGTCGGGGTCAAATCATCATTCGCCGCGAGCTCCGCGCTGGCGAAGCAGATCGAGGCGGGCGCGCCGGCGGATGTGTTCTTCTCGGCCGATCTCGAATGGGTGGACTACCTCGATCAGCGCAAGCTCCTGCGTCCCGGCTCGCGCCGCGACGTCGTGACGAACCGCCTCGTGCTCATAGCGCCGGCGGACAGCAAGGTGAGCGTGAAGATTGCGCCGGGCTTCGATCTCGTGAGAGCGCTTGGCGGCGGGAGGCTTGCCACGGGAGATCCAGACTCGGTGCCGGTTGGAAAGTACGCTCGCGCCGCTCTCGAGAAACTCGAATTGTGGGAGCGCGTGTCGAGCCGCATCGTGCGTGCGGAGAACGTTCGAGCCGCACTCGCTTTCGTGGCGCGCGGCGAAGCGCCGCTCGGGATCGTGTATCGGACGGATGCGCTTGCGGAGAAGCGGGTGCGCATCGTCGATGTGTTTCCGCAGGACAGTCATCCGCCGATCACCTATCCCATCGCGGTGACGACGCGAGCCGGCCCGGAAGCGCAGCGGTTCGTGGATTTCGTCACCGGCGAGGCCGCCAGGCAGATCTTCAGCAAATACGGATTTCAGCCGGTGCGCTGACCCGAGGCGCCCCTCGCGCATCCGTCCTACGTGGTGGTACCCTTCGCGTCCTCCCTCGGCACCTGCTCTACGCGGAAGCCGCCCATCCCGGCCGCGCCCAAGCCGCGCGTGCCCTTTGCGATCCGAGAGCCGCCATGGACGCGAGCACTGAATTTCAACGCGCGCCCGGCGTCCCGCTGTTGCCGGAGACGCCGTTCCGCTTTATCTGCTACTTCATCGCGCGGTATCGGTGGTGGTATCTGGCGATGGTCGTGTTCGAGACGATCAACTCCACCTGCGGCATTCTCGTCCCGTATGCGACGGGGCAGGTGATCAAGGCGGTCACGCAGGCACACGAGCATTCCCTGGCCCTGGTGACAGGTCTCAGGGGTCCGCTGTGGCTGTTCGTCGGGTTGAGCATCGGCGAGGTGATCTTCAGCCGCGCAGGCGGCAGGTGCCAGATCGTTCTCGGCCCGCGGCAGCGGCAGACGGTGACCCGCGCCTTGTATGCGTATTTGCAGCATCACTCGCATCGCTATCTGAGCAATGACTTTGCGGGTGCCCTGGCGCACCGGATCAGCGAGACCTCTCTGGGAGTCTCGCAGACCTTGTGGACCGTGATCTTCGATTTCTGGCCGATGGCGATCGTGTTCGGTGTTGCCATTGGCATTCTGGGTCACGCTCATCGCGCTCTCGCGGAGCTCCTCGGCCTCTGGTCGGTTGGTTTTGTAGGCATCTCGTTCTGGCTTGCGATGCGCGCCCGTCCTTATGCGGTGGCTGCTGCTGCGGCGCGCAGCGAGACGACGGGCAAGGTCGTCGATGCCGTCACGAACCTTACGAGCACGCGACTGTTCGCCAGGCTCGGCTTCGAGCGGGAGTATCTCGACTCGCAGTTGAAGAAGGAGCTGCGGGCGGTCAGGCAGTCGAACGGGTACTCGGAGCGGGTGCGCTGGTTCCAGTACATCGCCGCCGCGGTCCTGAAGATCGGCGTGCTCTATTACGCCCTGCGGCTCTGGGGAAACGGCGAGATCACGGTCGCCGAGTTCGTCGTCGCGTGTACCACTGCGCTGTTGATCATCAACGAGGCGAGAAACCTGAGCCGGCGTTTTCTCGAGTTCTTCGAATACTTCGGCAACGTGGCAAATGGCGTGCACACCATCATCCGGCCGCACGAGATCGTGGATCGGCCGCAGGCGGTCGCCGCCACGATCGACCGGGGCCGCATCGAGTTCCGTGACGTGTCGTTCGGGTATACACCGGATCAGGCAATTTTCCAGAACCTCAGTGTCACGATTCCGGCCGGCCAGCGGGTGGGTCTCGTGGGGTTTTCGGGTTCGGGAAAATCCACGTTCGTAAGCCTCATCCTGCGCCTGTACGACGTCCAGGGCGGTGCCATCCTCATCGATGGCACCGACATCCGCGCGATGACGCAGGAGTCGCTGCACGGCCAGCTCAGCCTCATTCCGCAGGACCCCAACCTGTTTCATCGCAGCCTCATGGAAAACATCCGCTACGGCCGGCTGGATGCGACGGAGGACGAAGTGATCGACGCCGCGCGCAAGTCGCACGCCCACGATTTCGTCATGCAGATCAAGGATCGATACGAGTCTCTCGTCGGTGAGCGCGGCGTGAAGCTTTCCGGCGGACAGCGCCAGCGTATCGCCATAGCGCGCGTCGTCGTGAAGAACGCGCCGATTCTGATCCTCGACGAGGCCACCTCCAGTCTCGATTCCATCACCGAGCAGGCGATCCAGGAAACCCTCGATGAGGTGATGAAGGGCAAGACCGTGATCGTCGTGGCGCATCGGCTTTCGACGATCGCCCACCTCGATCGCATTCTGGTTTTCGATCAGGGGCGCATCGTCGAGGACGGCTCGCATACGCAGTTGCTGGCGCAGGGTGGCTCTTACCACAGACTCTGGAGCCGGCAGGCCGGGGGCTTCGAGCTGGACGATGGCGCTGGCGCCAGGTTGGATCGTGCGACGCAGGCCGAGGATGACGAGCCGAGCGTCTCGCAGGAAACCCCGGAGGATGTGATCGGGCACGATCGCGCTCCGAAGGATGACCGCGACGAGCAGTTGAAGTTGTCCTAGACGCCTATGTGACTAGTGATCGCGCTCCCAGGTCTCGCAGCACACTTGCCGTGAGATCGCCGGGACAGAGCAGCACGCACTTGGTGAGCGCATCGGCGGTGGCGGCGTCTTTCGCAACGACAGCGGCGTAGCGACGGACGGCGGCCGAATCCCCTGTGCGGTTGTAGTACCCCTGGTGTTCGGAAGGTCGTTCGGTCGCATCGAGGTCGCTCACCGCTAGCGCTTCTGCGCCGAGCTCGAGCCGTTGATAGCTGTCATCCGCACGACGCAGCAGGATCGCTTCTCTTCGAGTGCCAAACACCCGCAGATCGCCACCGGCATTCACCAGGCCGGCGCTGCAGCCGAGTGCCGTCAACACATCGACCGCGCAATCGATCGCGTAACCCTTGGCGATGCCCCCGAAATCGAGCGCGACCGGTGCGTGGCAGGTCACGACAGGCTCGGGTCCGATCTCGACGTCACCGAGCCCACCGGGTTGGCCGGGCAGGCAGGGGTCAAACACGCCGTCGGTCAGGACGTGCAGACGCTTCGCGAGCTTCAGCAGTTTCCACGTGGAGGGTTGGATTTCGAGCGGGGTCTGCAACCGCGCGCAGTTGATGCGGGCGAGGTCGCTTCCTGCACGGCGCGGATGCATCCGCCGATCGACCTCCGAGATGGCCGCGTACGCGGCATCGATCGCCTCTTGCTCTGCCGACGCCGAATCCGCGGTGGCTTCAATGGCGACCCATGTCCCCAGCGAGATGCGGAGGCGTCGGGACGATGTCCGGGCCGCAGGCGGCGATCGGCAACCTGGAGGGAATGAGGGCTCGGTCATCATAGGTGCGGCGGGGCTTATCGGGAGCGGTTCGATCGGAACTCCGGGTGGCGCGCCGAGGCGAACATGGCTATGCTGGCAGCGATTAAGAATCATTCGCATTTGGATTGTCAAATTCGATGTTGCGGGCGGGAGCGTTGGCATGAGCGGTAGAGATCTGGCGGCCCTCGCGGTGGCAGGACTGGCTGCTATGGCCGCACCCGTCGAGATCGTGGTCGCGGCCGAATATCTATCGATCGAAGGAGCGCAGAAGGCGCTGTTTCCCCAAGCCGAGCGCTACGACGAAGTCGTGCTCGCCCTGAGCCCCGCTCAAAAACAGGAGGTGGCGAGCCGTGCTGGTCCGCAACCGCCGCATCGCTCGCTGCGGTCCTGGAAGGCCATGCAGGGTGACGCGCTGCTGGGCTACGTCTTCGTGGATGAGGTCGTAGGAAAGGAAGACTTCATTACCTATGCCGCGGGAATCGATGCCACCGGCCGGCTAGGTACGCTCGAAGTTCTCGCATACCGCGAAAGCCACGGCGGTGAAATTCGCGGTGCGGCGTGGAGGCATCAATTCGACGGACGCCAGGGTCTAGAGCGACTGCGCGTGCAGGCGGATATCAAGAACATCGCCGGGGCCACTCTCTCGTGCGGACACGTGACGCAGGGTGTGCGTTGGCTCGTGGCTCTGTGGGAAGTCACTCTTCGCCCGAGCGCTGCTCCGGCGACCTGAGGGGCCGGTTTTGTCGACCGCCTTGCGCCGCGCGGTTTTTGTGATCTGCACACTGTTGTGGCTGAGCGGCTGCCTCTGGCTGGTCGCTCATTTCGCCTTTCCCACGCCGACCGACTTCGGTCCGGGGCCCAGCCCCTGGCAGCCGGCGATCATGCGCGTTCATGGATGGCTCGCCGTAGGCGGTGTGTTTTTGCTCGGCTGGATCGCTGCCGAGCACATCGGCGATCGCTGGCACAGAGCGCGCAACCGCGTCTCCGGCTTCTCGCTTGCGAGCCTCGCGGCGGTACTCGTCGTGAGCGGGTACGCGCTCTATTACACGAACGACCGTTTGCACGACCTCGCCGGTGCCGTGCATGAGGTACTCGGAGGCGCCGCCATCGCTTTCGCACTGATTCACTGGCGGCGCAATGGGCCGTCACGCGTCGGACGCTAGCGGGTTCACCGTGTGTTCAGTGGGCAGGTCCCATAAATGAGGGCGTACCGAGGTTGCGCGCCGCTGCTGCAGTGGGGCTGCCACCGGCGGGCGGCCTCGGACGGATACAATTCACTTACAATGTGAGGGGCCGAGGGAACAGTGATCGCGCAGTAGCTTGCAACCCTGCGACAACTCGGCCTTAACAGCTCGATTCCTAGGGTGAGGGGTAGCGATGCGTATGAGTACACGTTTTCGTATCACGGCTGGCCGCCTCGCCGCATTCGTCCTGCTCTCTTTCGCCGCCCTGGGCGTTGCCGTCGCCGATGATGCGGATCCACCGGGCCGCGTCGCGCGATTGAGTTACGCGCAGGGGTCGGTCTCGCTTCAGCCGGCGGGCGTGCAGGACTGGGCCGCCGCGGTGGTGAACCGCCCTCTGACCACTGGCGACAAGCTCTGGACCGATCAGGGTTCCCGTGCCGAGCTCGATATCGGCGCAGCCGTCATCCGGCTCGGCGACACGACGGGATTCTCTTTCCTGAGTCTCGATGACAATACGGCACAGATGCAGGTCACAGCCGGGACGCTCCTCGTCCACGTGCGTGAGCTGCTGGAAAACCAGACCTACGAGATCGATACCCCGAATCTCGCCGTGCTGTTGGAAAGCCCGGGCCAATACCGTGTCGAAGTGAACGACGCCGGCGATACCACTGTCGTCAGAGTGAGCGACGGCCAGGCAGAAGCCAGCGGTAACGGACAGAACACTTCCATCAACAGTCAGCAGATGGTGACGTTCTACGGGACGAACCAATTGTCCGCCTCTATGGCGACGCTAGGTGCTCCGGACGGTCTCGACGACTGGTCGATGCAGCGGGATCGCCGGTCCGACCAGGCGCGGTCGCGACAGTATGTCGCGGACGACGTGGCCGGGACGCAGGATCTCGATGACAACGGACAGTGGGAGAACACGCCGGACTACGGCTATGTCTGGACGCCCACGGTGGTCGCTGCAGGTTGGGCGCCGTATAGCTTCGGTCACTGGGCGTGGGTCGGGCCGTGGGGCTGGACCTGGGTCGATGATGCGCCGTGGGGCTTCGCGCCTTTCCACTATGGACGCTGGGCCCGTTGGCACGACTCGTGGTGTTGGGTACCGGGTCCGCGCCACATTCGCCCGGTGTATGCGCCGGCGATGGTGGCATGGGTGGGCGGATCGCGCGGGGGGGTATCCGTGGCGGTTGGGGGTGGAGTGGGGTGGTTCCCGCTCGGTCCCCGGGAAGTGTATGTACCGGGCTATCGCGTAAGCGATCGGTACGTCCGGAATGTCAACATCACGAACACGACGATCGTTAACAACACATACATTACGAATGTCTATCGGGGTCACGTCAATAACATCCGTTACGCCAACAGCGGCATTCCGGGGGCGGTAACGGCCGTTCCGCGGGACATATTTACGTCTGCTCAGCCCGTCGGCGGGCACCGGATGCGTTTACCGCAGAACCAGGGTGAACGGTTCTCCGCGACCGGAGCGCCGCCTGCCATCTCTCCGGATCGGCAGAGCGTGTTGGGTGGGTCGGCCGGGCACGTCGTGCGCCGACCGCCGCCGGCACTGTTGAATCGGCAAGTGGTGGCCAGGACGGCGCCGCCGCCGGCGCCGGCATCATTCGACAGGCAGGAGGCCGCTATTCGCGCGAATGGCGGGCGTCCTCTGGCGAGAGATGAAATGGTGCGGCTGCAACCGGGCACGCCCAATGCGCAGGTGCGGTTGGTCAACCCAGGACAGCATATTGGGCGCGGGCCTGGCTTCAATCGGCCGGGCTCGGCGGCGGAGCAGGGCGGGCGGGGCCCTGACGTTGCTCGTCCCGGCGCGACGGCCGCTCCGAGAGGGCGTGAACCGGGTGCCGTGGGCCCTGATCAGCCGTCCCAGCAGGCAGGGCCCGGGCCGGGCTTCAATCGTCCCAATGGGTCCGCGGTACCTGGAGGGCGCGAGCCCGGCGCCGACCGTCCGGGTGGCCTGGGTCAGCAGACGGGCCATTGGCGCAGCGTTGAGCGCCCTGAGCAGGCGCAGCAGGCTCGGCCGGGTACTCCGGCTCCGCCGGCTTCATCGGGCGCTGATGCTCGCAGTCTGGCGGACCGCGAGCATGCCTTGGAGAACAGCAGCCTGCCGCGGTCGCAGGGTCCGCGAAATGACCGTCCGGCGCCAGCGCGGGACGGCGGCGGGATTCCTGCGCAGAACAGCTTTACGCCAAACGGGGCGCCACGCGGTGGCGATCACTCGCAGACGTTCCAGACCGCGCCCGCTCCCGCTCCCGCTCCCGCTCCCGCGACGCAGCCGGTGCAGCCGATGCAGCCGATGCAACAGGAGCGTCCGCCGAATGTAGAGCGCTCGACGGAGAGCCCGGGCAGGTCGTTTGGCAATTTCCCGCCGCCGGGAGCTCCCAACCGCGGTGAACAGGCTCGCCCTCCGGTGAATAACTATTCCCGGCCGCAGATGGAGAACCGCCAGATCGAAGAGCGCCGTTTTGCGCCGCCGCCACCCCCACCTGCTCCCGTGGCGGCACCTCCGCCTCCTCGCATGGCGGCGCCTCCGCCACCACCTCCTGCTCCACGCGTCACGGCGCCGCCGCCGGCACCGGTGCCTCGTGCCGCGCCGCCGCCACCGCCACCGCAGCAGCATGCGCTCCCGCCCCGGGACGAACGCACTCCTCCGCGCGGCAGTCTAAATCGTCAGGAGCGGCCGAACTGAGACCGGCGCGGTCGGAACGTAGTTCTTCGCGTGGTGCATGCGAGTGATCCGCAGCGTCCCCACGCGCGTGATGTCCTACTGAAACTACAAGCTCT
>JAQGOG010000099.1 GCA_028293765.1 Gammaproteobacteria bacterium | reverse complement strand
GGCAGCGGAAGCGCACATTGCATTGGAGTCGCGCGCCACATCAGGCGCTGTCGTGTTACTTCCATAATGGCCGGCAAAGGCCTGTTCGCCACCAGGACGGTGGCCGAGCTGCGTGCGGGCGGTGACTCGACCCAACAGTTGAAGCGCACGCTGTCGGTCGTCAGCCTGACGGCGTTCGGTATCGGCTCCATCATCGGGACTGGTATTTTCGTGCTCACAGGCACGGCGGCGGCGAATCACGCCGGCCCCGCTCTGGCACTCTCGTTCATTCTCGCCGGCTTCGGCTGCGGTCTCACAGCCCTGTGCTACGCCGAGCTCGCCGCGATGATCCCCGTGTCCGGCAGCGCATATTCGTATGCCTACGCGTCGCTGGGCGAGGTGGTCGCGTGGTTCATCGGTTGGAACCTTGTCCTGGAATACACCTTCTCGGTCGCCACTGTCTCGGTCGGATGGTCGGGCTACGTAGTGAGCCTGCTCGAACAGTTAGGGATCGATTTACCCGAGACGCTCACTCAAGCCCCTTTTGACCGCGGCCCGGGCAGTTTCAGCATCGTGACGACCGGCGCGCTCGTGAACGTCCCCGCGGTGCTCGTCGTCGCGGCCGTTACGGCCGTGTGCTACATCGGCATCACTCAGTCCTCGATGACCAACTCCATCATCGTGGCCGTGAAAATCGCTGTCATAACGTTGTTCATAGTCGTCGGTGTGGCCTACATCAGCCCGGCCAACTGGCATCCGTTCATACCGCCTAACACCGGACATTTCGGGCAGTTTGGCTGGAGCGGTATTTTCGCCGCCTCGGGTGTCATCGTGTTCGCCTATATCGGATTCGATGCGATCTCGACCTGCGCCCAGGAGGCCAGGAATCCGAACCGCGATTTGCCGGTCAGCATCCTCAGCAGCCTGGCCATCTGTACAGTGCTGTACATGGCGACCGCCGTGGTGCTCACAGGCATGGTGCATTACACCGAGCTGAATGTTGCCGCGCCCGTCGCTCTCGCGCTCGACAAATACGAAGGGCTTCGCTGGCTGGGTATTCCCGTAAAGATCGGCGCGATTGCGGGTATGACCTCCGTCATGATCGTCATGACGGTTGGGCAGGCGCGCATCTTCATGACGATGGGTGCCGACGGACTACTTCCCGGCTGGTTCGCGCGCGTACATCCGAGGTTCAAGACACCGGCCAACGGTACCTGGCTGACCGGACTCGCCGCGGCGGTTATCGGCGGCCTTTTTCCGGTGAGAATTCTGGGCGAGCTGGTCTCGATCGGCACGCTGCTCGCCTTCATCACAGTCTGTGTCGGGGTGCTCGTGCTTCGCAAGCTGCGTCCCGAGGCCCCACGACCTTTCCGTGTGCCGTGGCCGTGGTTCACGTGCATTGGTGGAGCTGTGGCGTGTGCGGGGATGATTCTGGTCCTGCCGCTCGATACCTGGGTACGCCTCGTCGTCTGGACAGTGATCGGCTTCCTGATTTACGCCTTTTACGGTTACCGCAATAGCCGACTGCGTCGCGCGTAGCCGTTCCCTTGCCGCAAAGCAGCTGGGGCTCTGACCTCGGTTGGGCGCATCGTGCTGATTTATTGGTGTGGCCGGTTCCCCGCCGGCTCGCCTCGTCGGGGCGGGCCATACATTTTTTGCAGCGACGTCCTTTATAACCTCGATCTCGAGGTCGCGCTCGGCGAGCAGCTTCTTCAGCCGCGTATTCTCGTGCTCGATCTGCCGCAGACGCGTTACGTCCACCGCATCAAGCTTGCCGAAGCGCCTGCGCCAACGTAGCCCGCCTTTCCATGACGCCTCGCTTGCCCGTGGGAGCCATTTCCCTAGATATCGCTGGGCCGACTCGCCGGGCACGTCACTGATGAAGACTTCGGTGTTGTCTACCCAAAAAAGGCCGGCAACTCACCTGCGGAAAAACTTGTGCCTACACCTTGGGGGCGCTTACCAGGGCCATCGCGCCGTCGTCCAGTCTTGAGCCTCTCTCATTCGTCGGCTCCTCAGCTTTATTTTCGGCTGCACAAATCCGAACCGACCTGCTTGTCGTCCTATGGGCTGAATGCCCCAAGGCATAGAGACTTCGAGAGGTCATTAGCCAGATGGACGAGAGTACGCTACGGGAGAAAGCCCGATCAGCGCTCAAGAGCGGGAAATTGCCGAATCGTCGCGCCGAACGCATGTGGGGAGGGCCGGGCAGCGGCGGCGATTGCGCCGTCTGTGGCCAATGTGTGACCCGAGAGGAAATGGGCTTCGACCTGGAGTTCGCCGGTGACGGCGCCCGCCCGGGGCCGGTCAATCACGAATTGCATATGCGATGCTTCGCGGCGTGGGAGTTCGAGCGCGAAAGCGTCATAGCGAAGTCCGGCTCCCCTTCCGCGGGCGAGCCCTCCACTGCTGCGACGGATCGCTCTGGAACAGGATTCCCCTCCGACCCGGGCGTGGACGGCAGTGGGTTGCAAAGCGCGCAGAACCACGGCACGATTGTCAACCGTGAGCGCAACATTACTTCCAAACGGGGACCGGAGTGACTGCGCCCCCACTACGTTGGGCGATGTGCTGTACGCCAAGAAGGTCCCGCTCCGTGTACCCGAGGCGGACTGGGAGGCGCTGGTCCAGTCCATCGCCACGGGCGATCAGCTCGCGTTGCACGACCTGTACGAGCGGACTCATCGGCTCGTGTTCACGTTGATCATACGAATCACCCACTGCCGAGAAAGCGCGGAAGAGCTGACCCTGGACGTGTTTCACGATCTATGGCACCGGGCGGCTAAGTACGATGCTGCCGGGGGAACCGTGCTGGGATGGATCATGAATCAGGCGCGCTCCAGAGCAATCGACCATTTGCGATACGTGCAACGAAAGAAGCGCGTGAACCCTCATGCACATGATGCGCTCGTTGACGCCGCCGATATTGGTTCGGACGAGGTTCTCGATTCTGGAGAGCAGGCCCGTCGGCTGAAGAGTACGCTGGCCGTTCTTACGCCGGGGGAGCGGGAGGCAATCGAGGCGGCTTTCTTTTCCGAGCTGACCTATGCGGAAGTGGCTGCCCAACTTGATCAGCCACTCGGAACTGTCAAGACGCGAATCCGCTCCGCGCTGGGGAAGCTGCGACACGCCTTGAACACGGGAGAGAACGAGCGATGAGTGCGGCATCGGACAAGCCCCGATGCGACCAAGCGGAACGGGTGACCGAGTATGCCCTTCTCGCCCTCTCTGCCTCAGAAGTGTCCGTCGTGGAAGCTCATCTCGCCGCCTGCTCTGACTGTCGGCAGGAGTTGGAGCTGTTGCGTCCGATCATCGACTCCTTGGCCGCCTGGCCGACAGACGTACTGCGCCCATCGAAATCGCTTTGGAGTCGTCTCGCCCGGCGCATCGCCGCAGAGACTGGCCGCGCCCCGGTGCTCGATGCGACTCGGCGCTGGAAAGAGCCAGAGTGGGAACACGTTGCGCCGGGAATTGCCTGCAAACTGCTCGCGAACGATACAAAAAACGATCGGGTCAGCATGCTCGTGCGACTCGCACCGGGAGGTGAGTATCCGCCGCACAGCCATGCGGGTGTGGAGGAATTGCATCTGCTTCACGGAGAGTTATGGATTAATGAGCGCAAACTCTATCCCGGGGACTACAACAGGGCAGAAGTCGGAACTGCCGACGCACGCGTACGGAGCGAGACGGGCTGCACGTGCGTTCTCATCACCTCGACCCGTGACAGGCTTCGCTGACCGCTGCGATCTCGTGTAGATCGCAAGGCGGCGAGGAGCTCGCGCCTCAGGCGAGCTGTAGGTGTGCGTCTCTGAGCGCAGTCAGTTATGGGGCGGAGGCCTCCCAATCGAAAACGCGATCACGCTCCGAATGCTGCTTCGGCTTGCCGATGCGCTGGGGACCGCACCGGAACGGCTCGTCACCGACACGGTCGCGCGGTTGCGCGAGGAAGCTGCCGTGAAAGAACCAAACCGACGTTGACCCCACAGGCTTCGCTTTCGGCAGCGCCGAAATGGCACGCGCCCGACCGGGCGCCCGCGTCTCAGAGCTCATTGCAATGCGAGTCACAGATTTCCGGTTGTCCATTCGGGGATTCCCCTCAACGGCGGTCGCAGCAACATACAGTGGATGCTTGGGACTGAACTCACGCGGGGCGATTTGCAGGCCGCATGATTTGATTCGTGGATAACCACGAGGCCCTCTCCTCAACCGGGCGGCCCACCCCGTGCGTTAGGGGGCGGTTATTACTCCGACCGTTCGGGTCTGGCCAATCAGCCCACCTGATCGTAATCGTCCAGGACTTGATGCATGCCGGCGAGTATCTGATGCGTTGCCGGTTGGTCACGGTGTGAAGCCGAAGCAACTGTCGGGCGACGGACATGCCGGAGCGCCAAAGGGTTCTCTGTGTTATCGCGCACGAGCTCATCTCCCACCAACCGGGCGGCTTCACGGAAGTCCAGGTGTTAGCGAGGGGGTCGTAGATGGCCCCCTGAGCCGTCCAGGAGGGGACCAGGGCAGTTTGGTCCGCACTCAGCAGTACTCTCCACCCTCGATGATGCGGCGGCCATCCGGCAGCCCTGCGGACGAGTGATACAGGGGACTGTACGTAGCAGGACGATGGCGATGACGAAGACGAAGACACGGGGTAAATCAGATCTCACTCAGATGTTTTAGGGGTAGACAGGCGGCACCGCAGCCCTAAATCTTGTGGACACAATCCCGAGGTCAACGCATAGTTGCCGTGCCGGTCTCCTGTCTCCATCAGGATCATAATCTCTCACTGCATTTTAAGGATGTGACGGGTGCCATACAACTATTTCTGCTGCCGCAGGCATGTCCCCCCGGTCAAATACTCCACGAAGCAGCCGGACAATATGCCGGGTGTCCTTGCCAGTCCAAAATGCCCGACCTGCCACAGGACCATGGAGCTCTACAATTCGGGAAATGCGGCGGCGGACGTGCACCCGGTTCCGCCGGTTCCGCCGCCCCTGCCGAACGCGCCAGTGTTGCCTAAGATTTCGAGCGCCGAAATTGCGGTCTATTCGGGCAGCGGCATGAACCCCGGACATGAACAGGTGACGTGGGAAATCACCCGCAACGCTGCCCAGATGGACATGACGATTAAGCTGATGCTCGGCTACTGTACGGCCGGAAACTGGGGCAGCGTGAAGCACTTCAAGGTGGTCGATGGCCTGCTGAACACGAGTCAGGGCGGCGCAAAGGAAGACTGGTGGTTGAACGCGCCGCTCACTGTGAGCGCTGACAAGGCGCTGTGGCATTCCTTCAACCTGGGCGCGCTTATAGGGGCGCACAACCTGGGGACGCTTCCCGCCACCATCGAAATCGGGGTGAAGCTGGGAAACGCGGCCTTCGGACTGATCCACCTTCTGGCGGGCCATGACAAAGCGGTGCGCAACGTCGGCCCTTACACGGTCGCGTCGTTGGGCGAGGCGAACGATGACGTCTATCGCACGATGCTGTCGCTGCAATCCGGGATGCGACGCTTCGACAACCTGACCATCGCCGAGATACATCATGACCCGGCCAAGGACAAGCTGCTGATCAAGGGCACCGAATCTGGCTTCATCGTGGTGACACGGACCGCTGGCAGCCCACGCTATGCGATCACGACGGTTTACAACACTCAATCGCCGACGTTCGGCAACAAGATCTACGCGAAAACAAAATGAGCTGGTAGTAGGCAGCGTTAGTCCTTAAAGCGTCGGCAGCTCTCGGTCCCACCTCATGGGAGCGTCATTGCCTGATAGCGTGCGCTTACCCGTGGAGTTAAGGTTGCAGGCGCTTCTTCCGAACCGCTACCATCGTCTCAGTCGGATTTCTCACACTTCTGCGGCCCCGATGTCGGACCCGTTCAGGGGCGCGGAATCCCTTAGGACTTCGCCTTCTTCGAAGGCTTCGACTTGCCAGAACTGTTGAGGGCGACCGCTTGGCAAACGAGCGCCTTGAAGGCGGACTCGTCAACTTCTTCTCCTTCGTGGATGTCGATCGCGCGGCGTACGTTTCCCTCGAGACTCGAGTTGAAGAGACGGGCCGGATCCTTCAGAGTCGCGCCCTTGGCGAAGGTGAGCTTCACGACTTTTTTGTAGGATTCGCCAGTGCAGATGATGCCGTCGTGCGACCAAACCGGAGTGCCCATCCACTTCCACTCCTCGACGACGCCCGGGTCTGCTTCCTTGATGAGCTTGCGCATTCTGCTGAGGGTTTCCCCGCGCCAGTCCCCGAGTTCGGCGATTCTTTTCGAGATAAGCTCCGCTGCCGGCTGGCCTTGGCTCGCGCCCGACTTTTTCATGTTCTCATCCTAGAAGTTCCAGATATATTTCATTTGCAAGACAGTGACCGCTTCTTTCTATTTTTCTGCGGGAGCGATCATGCGTTGCCCGAACCACACGCGGCGGAAAAGGCCGTCTTTCAGTGCGAACTGGTGGTAGAGCGCGGCCGCGATATGGGCCGCGATCAGAATGGCCAGCAGCGTTGCAAGAACCGCATGGGCCTGGAACGTGGGGAACACGGCGAAAGTGTTGGGCAGAGGTTCGCCATGGCGCTGGAACGCGCTGCGAATGAGCCACCCGGTGGACCATCCGCTGGCGATCATCAAGAACACGATCACATACAAGCTGTAGTGCGCAACCGAGGCCAGCCGGTCGAGCAGGGGCGAACCGGTCGTCGCCGTGGCCGGATGGGCGCTCCATATACGGATGATGCAGCGCACGATCATCAATACGAGCACGAACATGCCGCCCGCCATGTGCCACACCAGGATATCGATTTTCTTCGGATCGGTGTTCGGCATATTCGCAAGCACGAAGAAGCCGAGGCACAGAAGGCCAATGATCATCAGCGCGAGCAACCAGTGCAGCGCGACGAGCACGGGCTGGTAGCGCGAGGCGAGGGCACGGCTCACGACAGGCCTCCCACCACGCGTTCGAGGCCTGCAAAGAATTTCTGCCAGCCGTATTTGGCGCCCTGATAGGCCTGCTGCTGATCCGGCCGGAAGCCCGACTGCTCCATGCGCACGTGGGTCCCCGTGCTCGTAGGGGTGAGAGTCCAAGTGACGACACTCTTGAGGCCAAGGGCTTCCCACGCGTAAGACAGCGCTTTGTTCGGCTCGACCGCCAGGACCTGACAGTCAACGACGCCCCAGTCTGCGCGAAGATCGAAACGGTGGCCCACGACAGGCTTGAAGTCGTTCTTCATCAGCCATTCTTCAATTAGCGGGCCCTGCGTGAGCGCCCGCCAGACTTTTTCGAGAGAATGCGGCATCTCCCTCTCTACAATCAGCGTTTTGGTGTCGTTGGTTTGCGTCATTGATCCATCCTCTTCAAGAGGGCTCCTAAACGGTCAAATCGGTTATGCCAGAAGGTCGAATAGAAGCCAATCCAGTCAATCAGCGGTGCCAGCGCTTTCGGCTCGGCGTGGTAATAGGTCTCCCGGCCGTCGCGACGGTCACGCACGAGGCCCGCGAGTTTTAGACTGTTCAAATGTTTCGACACGGCAGGTTGCGAAACGCCGGAAGGGACAGTAAGAGCGTGGACAGTTAGTTCGCCTTCACGGCTCAATCGTTCGAACAGTGCACGACGGGTCGGGTCGCTCAAGGTTTTGAAAATTGCGGTCGGCTCGGCGCGCATTGGATTTCTCGCTTTGCCGGTCACGTAAGCGACAAGTTACGATTGGACGCTGGTGCGGCAGTCATCGATATAGGACCTGGGGTAGCTGTTCTGGTGAGCATAGCAAAACCATAACCGGATGGTTATCTGTTGTCAACCCAGACTCCCTGGCCGTCGCGCAAAAGGGTAAGTTTTGCGATACGCCATTTCTGGGGATGTTCGGCACCCACGCCGACTGACCACGTCGTGCTGATCTGAGTGGCGTGAACGGCATGCTCATTTTTGACAATTACGACGAGATTCGGGAGCTCACGCAGCATTTGCCTGATGCAGGCTACGGTTTTTCGGTGTTGAGCCAGCCCGAGCCGTCGTATGAGTTAGATTTGGACTCGTTCAAAGCGATGTTTACAGATTGGGGATCGAGCGGAGAGCCCGGTCGCAAAACCGGTTGGATGCCATGATTCGCCGCCCGGACCGTACCAAGACAGAGAGTCGACACAGGATGCCGAGGCATTCGCGGCCGATTTCTTGTGTCGATTCCGCCGGCCATCGCGCGCTGGATATCCGAATTACCGGAAATCCGGATCACAGACATAGGGAACCGCTGCGATCGGTCTGCGGTCAACTACTGGATTCGCCGGACTTAGCAGGTGTTTTGATACCGTTTTGGCGTCGTCCCCGTCATCTTTCGGAACGCTCGTGAGAAATGACTCTGGTCCGAGAACCCGAGGTTGAGGGCCAGTTCGGAAATGGACATTCGACCCTCGGCAAGCTTTCGTTGAGCTTCGTGAATGCGTTCTTGCAGCACGTAGTGGTGCGGCGGAATGCCGACGGCATGCCTGAACAGCATCGAGAAATAGTGCGGGCTCAGATTTACCTGGTCGGCCAATTCGCCCATACCAATGTTGGACGCGAGGTTCTTTCGGACATATTCACGTACACGCCCGACCTGTCTTGGCGACAGTGTTGGTCCGCGACGACCATCCGGCGCCGTTTCACGCGAATACCGCGCTCGCAAGCGTGCGGCCAGCGCCATCGAAAGCGCCTCGCCGTAGAGTTTCCCGGTGGGACAGCCCGCCTGTATCTCATCCCGCATATTGAGGACGAGCGCGACGACGTGTGGATCGGAGACAGCATACTGGGGTTCGACGTTGAGGCAGGCCAAGTCCGAGTCATGGCTCATGAAACGCTCGAGCTGCTCGGCATCAATTGCAACGTAAAGCATTTGCCGTGCACCGGACCAAGCGAGAGGCTTCTGTTCGAAGCCCTGACCAAGCAGAGAAAATCGGCCGGGCGATGAAGTTACGTGCCGCACGGCTTTTGCATCTCGAACTTGCAGTTCTCCCGTGCCGCCCAGGCATAGTCCTAGCAGCGCATGGTCTATCCCGTACTCGGCCAACTGCCCGCGTGGGCCGAGAACGTGAGATTCAACGGGGAACCCCGCCCATTGGGTCTCTGCGCTGGACCATTGAAATGTGCTGATTTCAATGGGCCGGTGGCACTTATCAAGCGCCAAGGCTATGCGCCCGTGTTGCACAGCGCCCCCCTCGAGCAGGGAAGTAACTACATCGTTCCTGCTCTAACACATTTAATCACAAATCCCGGCCCGCGATTGTGGTGAATTGCCGTTCGCGCACGAGGTCTTTCCCTGGTGCGAAAGAGGAACAACTTAACAACAAAGCCGCGCAGATATTCTCGGCAGCTTTATTCATTATGTGTGAAGGGATGGGTACAGCGAGCCAGATCACACTGCTAAGCACATGCTCAGGGCGGAAAAGTTCAACGGATTGCGGATGATCTTCCTAGACGTCCGGCAGCTCACGTCGAAAACTTCACAAACGCACCGTCGAGGCTGGTTCAGCCCAGGGCGAACATTGAGCGCACTCATCTCTCGACGCTTTTGCGAAGCAGCGTCTGAAAGAGAGCAAGCGTCCAGGGGAGTGACACCATGAAGAAGCATGAAGACATAGTCTTCGTTTCACGCGCGCCTCGAAAAGTCATGACCCGGGCGCTGCTGCTCGGCTCCTGGCTTACAGCAGGCGTACTGGCGACTGCCGCGATGGCCTGGGACCATGATGAGGAGCGGGAGAATGGACCGGTCGTCAAGACCGCCGAGGGCCCTGTTCTTGGATTCGTGCGGGACGGAGTATCCGAGTTCTTAGGCATCCCGTACGCGGCTCCCCCGGTCGGCGCGCTGCGTTGGATGCCACCGCAACCCGTCGAGCCTTGGTGGGAACCGCGCAAGGCGACGAAATTTGGGCACACGTGTCCGCAGGTTACCGAGCTGGGTGCGTTTGCGGGCCCGTCCAGCCTCACGGAGGACTGTCTCTATCTGAATGTCTTCACGACGCGACTTGGAGGCGGAAGCAAGGGAGACCCGGTCCTGGTCTGGATCCACGGAGGCGGAAACGTTGACGGCGAATCCAACGACTACGACGCGACCAAGCTCGCAACGGGCGGGCCACAGGGGACCCCCACGGTGGTCGTCACGATCAATTACCGCTTGGGCCTCTTCGGCTTTCTGGCGCATCCGGCGTTGGATAACGAGGGCCATCCCTTCGCCAACTACGGGATTCTGGACATCCAGGCAGTACTGCAATGGGTTCGGCGCAATATCGCGGCGTTTGGCGGCGACCCCAGCAGAGTTGCGCTCGGCGGACAGTCGGCCGGTGCGGTAGACACCGGAGCTAACCTGCTATCGCCGCTGGCTGCGAAATTATTCAACCGGGCGATCTTCCAGAGCAATCCAGTAACCGGCAGCAACGCTTATTTTCCGTTGTCGGTCGGATCGGCCAATGGCACGAACTTCGCGCGTGCTGCTGGCTGCCCGGGCGAGGATGCTGCTGCTGCCGCGTGTCTACGAAAGCTGTCGGCCGCGCGGATCCTCCAGCTTCAAGGAACGCCCAATGCAAACGGTCCGTACGTGACCGGCACCATGGTGGACGGCACCGTCATCCCGATCGCACCGGAGACGGCCTACGCTACGGGTCGGTTCAACAAGATGCCGATCATGGGTGGGAACACGCAGCACGAGCTAACCTTCATAAACGCTATAACGGAGTATTTCTCCGGGCCGCCCCAGAAGCCCATGACAGCGGCGCAATACGAGGCGAGCATCAGGAGTTCCTACCCGCCAGCAACGGCTGACGCGGTGCTAGCTGAGTACCCGGTTTCCAAATACCCCTCGCCGCAGCTGGCCTCCAGCGCAGCCGGCACGGACCCCTTTCTTGCGTGCCAGTCTCACCATGTAGTGCACTTATGGTCCAAATTCGTGACCGTGTATCAGTACGAATTCAATTACCAGAATGCGCCGTATTACTTTCCACAGATGCCTGGCTTTGTTGCGCTGGCATCCCACACCATCGATATCCAGTTCCTGTTTCGGAATTGGCACGGTGGCCAATTGGGCGTGAATCTGGATCAAACGACGGGGCAACCACGCGAGCTGGACTCGAGCGAGACGGCGCTGTCTGACCAGATGATTGCGTTCTGGACGAACTTCGCGAGCACCGGCAATCCGAACGGATCGGGGAACTCACCTTGGCCCCAATTCACTAATCAATCCGGCGCGCCGGCTATTTTGTCCGAGAACGTACCTAGTTTGAGCACGTTTACCGATGCACAATTTGCAGCGGAGCATCATTGCGCGTTCTGGGATCCCATCCTGGGTTACGGCACCTGATCGGTCGATTTACGCCGGTTGAAGAGCGGTTTCGGGTTCTTTTCTGGCGGGACAGGCGTCGCTCGCGACGAACGTCCCGCCAACCGGCGTGATATCCGCACTCGCTGCGCGTTCTTTCCATCGCGCCGCCGTGGATACGTCCTTGCCGCCTCGCATTCATTGCGAAGGTATTCTGCAACCGACCCGGCTACCTTACCTCCGCTGGCCTGGCGCCTGGACGGCCTCCGCGGGCTTGTATTTGAAAGTGGCGCGCAGGCCTACTCGTTGCCCTGCTTGTCCTCGTTGCCTTCGTTGCCCAGGAGATCTTGGCTCTCGCCACGCTGATCCAGTCCGTGCTCGTGAAGGTAGTGCGACAATTGGTTCGCGACCTGAACGTTATTGATGTCTGAGAATGCAAAATGCGTGTTTCCACGAAGCCCGATACTGGGAAGGTAAAGTATTTCCGCGTGCCCTCCTTGAGCATTTACTGCTTTCACGAATTGTGCCGCGCGCTGGACAACGACGCGCCACAGTTCAACCCCAAAGTCCGAGCTCGGTTTATTGAAATCAATATTGTCGCCATAGATGATTAGGATCGGCATTCGCGCAAGGTTACTGAATTGCTCTGGGGAATAGAGCTGGGGTGCTGTGATCGCGGCAACCGAAGCATTTTGCGTCGGAACGTCGGCCGGCACTGCATTGGACGGGAACGCGAAGGCAGCGGGCTCGTAAGCAATAATGGCCTTCACCAGTGTTGGCGCCAGGATTGCGGTCTTCCATCCATACTGCCCACTGTTCGAGTGAGTCAGAAGAATGCCAGGTCCGATCTTATTGAACAGATTCACAACCGTGCCGCTTTCCAGCTCGCGGGTCGGTTCGTCGATGTTTTCAGGGCCGGTATTTGGAGTTTGTTGTAGAAAGTACTGGTCTAACGCGCCTGGGACATCCTTTGGAAATTGCGTATTGGGGAAGTAGCTCGGGGATTCGGGTGGTGTCCAGCTACCCAGCCTAAAGACTGAAAAAACCGAACTTTCAGCCGGAATCGCGTTAGGTATCGTCGTACCGACTGTCGTCCTTCCGGCATCACCTCGCCGGGGTTGATCGATGATGTAAACGGCGAAGCCTCTGCGCGTGAAGATCTGCTGATAGCCGTCGCGGCCGTCGGGCGTGGATTCCCACGTCTTGCTGAATTGCCCTCCACCATGCCACATGACCATGGGTAACTTTCTGGCGTCAGACGGGATCTGGAACTCCACATAGGCATCATCGCCGTGGAAGGTATCCCCGCTAGCAGAAGTTACGACAGTCCCCCCGGCGAAAAAACTTCCCTGCTTTTTGAGAAAGACCGGTCGCCCGTCTCCGTCCGGGCCGACGGGCGCTTCCTTGAGGGTTGTGATGGGTGCCGAGGTCTGCGTCTGGGCGTGTGCCGAGCCACCCGATCCGAGTAACAGGCCGGTGGCTAATAGCGCCATGGGTACCGACGCGACGTGCCTTCCCATGTCTGCCAAGACCTTGCGCCGATTTGAGCGGCTTGTCTGCAGCCTTACTGTTGGTCTCATTTCAGTTCCCCCTTATACCTGTTCGACAATGTCGAAATATTCCAGTCTGGTGTTTACATTAGGTGTGCGATTATGTATATCAAAAAGCTGTTCTTCTGATTTGTTCTAGAGTTCATATTCCGAGTGTCGGTGGCGGACGAAAATTGCACACTCGGACAGTTTCGGCACCTGTATGAGGGCTCCTGGACCTACCCATGTACGGACGGAAGCGACGAATGCTGCTACGTCACTATCTGGAGCAGGGGCTGAGCAAGGCTGAGATCGCTGGACTGCTAGGTGTGAGTCGACGCACGCTCTACCAATGGATCAACACCGGGCAGCTGGACCGGGAGCTAGATAACGAGCCTGTGCGGTACGCGACGCGACCCTCAGTTGCGTGCAAGGTCGACCGATACCAGGTGTTGATCCGGCAGCGATTAAGTGAGTATCCCAAGTTCAGCGCAACACGCCTGCACGACGAAATCCGGGCGGCCGGTTATGTGGGCTGCTACAGCCAGGTAAAGGAATACGTGCGCGAAGTGCGATCAGGAACACCGGAGGATCCGGTGGTGCGTGCCGAGACGACCGCGGGTTTGCAGGACCAAGCAGATTTTGCAGAGTTTCCCCATCGATGCTGCAAACGCTTCGCGTTGTTACCAGTCAGCAAGACGGAGATCGTGAATCGCGCTGGGCAGCTCTCAGCTGCTCGATCAGGGATGGTGCTCGACTACATCGAATCCAATCTCGGACGAGACATCATGCTTTCCGAACTGGCGGGATGTGTGGGACTGTCGACGCGACAGTTTTGTCACGCATTTAGAAATTCGACCGGCCTCTCGCCGCATCGGTATCTGATCAGACGGCGTATCGAGCGTGCGAAGCTGATGCTTCGCAGCAAGAACTTGGACCTTGCCGAAATGGCCCTTGCGCTGGGCTTTAACAGCCAGAGCCACTTCACCGCTGCTTTCCGCATGACGACCGGAGTTACACCAATGCGTTACAGGCAGAGTCGCTAGACTTTTTCACGGTAAGCGATCGATCTTCCGGCACTCTAAGGAAGGCCTATTTGCGTCAGCGGGCACGAGCGCGGGGACAGCCCATCACACCGCTCTCGGGACAACGAGCTGACTCTATGCTTTCAAGGCGTTCCTACGTGTCTCACCAGCGGAGGGCGGTCCAGGCGCCGCACGGGCGTGCGAGCACGAGGTGTTCGGGATGAACTGTCTGGATGCTCGTAATCGTCTCATTGACGTCGAAGACCTCTTCCGCGGTACCATCGACCCCCGTCCCATTGCGCAACGCCTCCAACGTCATTTTTCTTTCATAACCAAACGTCGGTAAGAGAAATTCGAGGTCAGCTTATTCGCGCGTCCAGGAAGCCAGCGCCGCCTCCGTCAAGCTATGAAAGGTGGCGTGAGCAATGTGAAGGAGAAGGAACTACTATGGGCGCCAATGCTCAGAGACCGGCTGCCGGGTGCACGTGACGGCGGCGAGGGTCCAACCCGTAGTGTGTACTGGACTCGAAGTGGCGTTGAGACACATGCCTACTCAAGCACCCGACAGCTCAAGGCGGATCCAGTCCATCATCGACGACGAGCTGCGACCAGGCGTGGGCGTGCTGTTATTCTCCAGCTGGGAGTCGGGATGGCCCGGCTTTCTGTTTGAGCGGCGGAAAGTGGCGGAGGTGGGAGACGCCACGAGGTTAGTCTGTCCGGTCCCGCGCGCCGTCCTGATTGCCTCGGGAACCCTGACGATCGCGTATCGGGCCGGGTTCACACCGCGCCGTGTCTTAGCGGCCTCAGGAAGCATCATGATATGGCCCGGCGACTACGAGGTGCAGTCGCTTAGTTGGACCGGAGATTGCGAGTTACTGGAAGTGGAGATGGACCTGGCCATGCTCCAGGAACTCATCGGTGGCAGCGCCCGCCTGAGCGTTGCCCAGCTGACGCCTCAACTCGCCATTCATAATCGGCAGCTCGCGGCGCTAATCCGCGGGATGGAGACCGAAGCCACGGGCGGGTGCCTGGCCGGGTCGCTGTACGGCGAGTCGCTCTCGCTCGCGCTCGCCGCCTACGTGGCGGGGCGCTACTCGACCGGCACCCGAGGAGTAGAGTCGCGAGCGGGCCGGCTTTCGCCGCGTCAGATCTCGATGGTACGTGAGCATATCCGTGCAAACCTCGGGAGTCGCCTGTCCGTCAGCGAGCTCGCCGGCGTGGTGCAACTCAGCCCACACTACTTCTCACAGGTCTTCCGGAACTCGGTCGGCGCGACTCCACATGAGTACGTACTCGGTGAGCGTATCCGAGAGGCCGCAACCCTCCTCACGAACGGCGACACCCCGGTAGCGCAGGTGGCCTACATGCTGGGCTTCGCGAGCCAAAGTCACTTCGCCGACGTGTTCCACCGCGCGACCGCCATGACCCCAAAGCAATACCGGGAGGCGCGCCGCCACTCGGCTTTCAGCCACCTCACCTGAAATACGGCGCCCCGCCTGATCTCCGCCGTCCATCGTCGGGGCGCGCTCGGGTAGTGGAGGATTTCGACAATCTCGGAGGATTCCGAGAGACGGGGCTACAGTGCCTATCTTAGTTTGTTCTAACATCTCAAGTCGGAGGGTCGCCCCATGCGCAAACTATCCCTCATTAGAACCGCGGCGCATTCCGCGCTGGCTTCGGTCCTGGCGTTAGTCGTGGTGTCGACCTATTCGGGGAGGGCGGAGGCCTGGGACCCCGACCCCGGCCGCACCCAAGGACCGCTGGTGCTTAAGGAACAAGGGATGTTCTTCGTGGGCGGCGACACTGTGCATACCGACTGGGCCAACGGGCCGAGCGGGTTGCTAGCATCCATTCCCCGGTCAGGCGATATCGCCATCAATCAGATGTACGTCACGTTCATGGTGCCCCAGGTCCAACGCGGTGTGCCGATCATTCTCATGCATGGCGGCACTCTGAGCGGGGCCTGCTACGAGACCACGCCCGACGGACGTATGGGGTGGTACGAGTATTTCGCTCGGAAGGGGCACGCGGTCTATCTGCCGGACCAGGTCTCCCGAGCCCGCTCCGGCTTCAACGTGACCCCCTTTAACGAGGTAGCTGCCGGTGTCCGTCCGCCGAGTGCGCTGCCGAACGTGTTGGTGCTGACCAAGGCAGCTGCCTGGCAGATATTCCGCTTCGGACCTTCCCCCGGGACGGCGTTTCCCGACGAGCAGTTCCCGGTCAACGCGATCGACGAGTTCGCGAAGCAATCGATTCCCGATCAGAACGCCGATTCCCAAAAGCCACCCGGCACCAATTTGACGCCGATCCGCCTCGCGGACTTGGGTGTGAAGGTCGGCGGCGCGGTGCTTGTGGGTCACTCGGAATCGGGCTTCTTTCCGGAGCTTGCGGCTCTCCAGAACGCCGCCGGTCTCCGCGGACTGATCTCGATGGAGCCGGCCTCGTGCGCGGCGACGACGCTCTCAAAGCAACAGATCGCGAAACTGGCCAAGCTCCCGACCCTGGTGGTCTTCGGTGACCACCTCGCCGATGTCTCGGCTTCGGTTGTCAACTGGCCGGCGGCCCTTGCGGATTGCGAGCATTACGTGAATGAGATCAATCAGGTCGGAGGAAATGCGGCCTTGCTTCACCTGCCCGCGGCCGGAGTCTTCGGCAACAGCCACATGCTGTTCCAGGACAAGAACAATCTCCATGTCGGGGACATGATTCTCTCTTGGATTGATGAGCACGCGGACGACAAACACGCGGAGTGACGAGCGGCGCGCGGCCCAGGCCGCTTCATTCCCTTGAAGGTGCCCGCGCCACTCGCTAGACGCAGACAAGTCGGCTTCTGTGGCGCAGTCATCGAATAGATAGGCACGAAAGCGCGAGGAAACGGCCTGAGTTGACCAGCAGCCCGCCAAATCTCCAGGCGGCTTGTGAGTCTATCCCAAACCGCAAAGCGCACCTTCTCCCGCCACTGCGGTAGTGACACGCGATAGATTTCCTGCAGGGGTTTGAAATAGGACCGCCCCAAAAACCGATCCCGGCGTTGCCTGAGCCGTGGCAGCCTGGGCGGGCCTTGACAGATTCGTGGTCGCGTCGTATAAAACGAAACGGTTATATAACGATAGTATTATAGATGCGCACCGATCGACTCAGCGCTACATTTGCGGCACTCGCAGATCCTACTCGGCGGGCCATCCTGGCAAGGCTGGCATCCGGCGAAGCGAGTGTGATGGAGCTTGCGAAGCCCTTCGACATCAGCCAACCCGCCATTTCCAGACACCTCAGGGTTCTTGAGCAGGCAGGGTTGATCGTCCGCAGCCGCAAGGCTCAATCTCGGCCATGTCGGCTCGAGGGAACTCCGCTCAAGGAAATCGTGGAATGGGCGGAGCGCTACCGCCATTTCTGGGAGCAGAGCTTCGATCGACTCGGGGAGTACCTGGTTGAACTTCAGCGACAGGAGAAGAAGCATGGCCGGAAGAAAAAGTAATGCTGCCTCGAGGCCGGCCGAACATGAGCTGGTGATTACGCGCGTCTTCGATGCACCACGCACGCTAGTTTTCGAATGTTGGAGTGACCCGAAACACCTGGCGTGCTGGCCCGGTCCGCGCGGTTTTACGGCGCCCCATCACACGATGGACTTCCGCGTGGGTGGCAAGCATCGAGCGTGCCTGCGTTCGCCTGAGGGTGTTGATCACTGGGTCCGAGGCGTCTACCGCGAGATCGTGAAGCCGGAGCGACTCGTCTTTACCCATGCGTGGGAGGATGAACAGGGCAATGCCGGCCCGGAGACCGTGGTGACGATAACGTTTTCCGAGCAGGCAGGGAAAACCACAATGACGTTCCGTCAGGCCTTCTTCGAATCGGCCGCATCGCGCGATGGACACGGGGCAGGATGGTCGAGCAGCTTCGACCGCCTGGACGAGCATCTTGCAGCGTTTCGGAGCGAAAGCCCGGCAAAGGAGATCAAGAAGTGAAGCTCTATTACTGCGAGACGATAAACCCGCGCAAGGCATGCGCCGTCGCACGTTACTTGCGTTCGCCAGTAGAATTCGTCCGTGTGGATCTCGGCCGGGGAGAGCACAGACACCCCGAATTCCTGGCATTGAATCCAAATGGCAAAGTACCCGTGCTCCAGAGCGGCGACTGGTCGCTTTGGGAGGCGAACGCAATCATGTGCTATCTGTCGGATGTGGCTAAGGCCGATCTGTGGCCGCACGATGCACGACAGATAGAGGTCATGCGCTGGCTCAGCTGGGACGCGCAACATTTCACCCGTTCTGGCGGCACGCTCTATTTCGAGTACCACATCAAACCGCGACTCGGGATGGGCGCAGCAGATCCTGCCGTCGCTACTGTAGCGACGGCGAATTTCACGGCGCACGCTCGCATTCTCGATGCGCATTTGCGGGACCGTACTTTCCTCGTTGGCAATTCGTTGAGTGTTGCCGATTTCGCTGTCGCGAGTGCGCTGGCCTATGCAGACTCGGCTAAATTGCCGCTCGCGGAGTTTCCGGCGATTCAGCGATGGTACGCACGCATCGATGATTTGCCTGCGTGGCGTGATCCCTTCCCGGCGCAATGACTCTGAAAACGTTTCCGCCTCGGAGCCGCGTCCTCCAAATGGGGCATCGGGTTCAAACGTCTGCTTCGGTTACTTTCGATGTTCGCTATGGAGCGGCGCAATTGTCTCCTCTGGGTCGCGGGCGGTCATTCAGAAATCGGCAGTTAGACGGGTAAGCCGCGCTCGGTGCTGCGCATCTGAGATCGGGCCGTTGGGGCCAGGGGGAATTCCGGCGATCCTGCCGGATGGGATGGCCGGTCCGCCCCGATGACTGACGTCGGGAATCCCCTGAGACCGGGAATCAGCCCTGGGGTAACTGTCCGCCGGCGGAATCAGTATTGATGTCTGCCATTTCCACTCGATTTCGCGGCGTACCGCGCGGATTACGCTTGAAGCGTCGGTGGTGCTGACGCTCTCGTGGGCGAAGGCCCGGGCTAGGGCCAAAGTGATGAACCCGGCCGCAACAAGTCCAAAAATTCGGTCCGTCTTCACAACTGTCTCCGCGAACGCGGGCGGCCTCTGACACTGTGTAAACGGTACGCGTGGTCTGTAAATGGCGTGTTACAAGTCGGGCGAGCGGAGTTTCGAAAGAAATATTCGCTGCTCGCAGCTCACGATTCATCCATTGCATGGGCCCCGCTGCGGTCACTCTGCCACCCTTACCCGTCGAAGTCGGTGCGGCAGCCGTCGCGCGTGCCGTTCGGCAAGGTCGGACGCAGCCGTGGCCGGGCGGGCGCTTTGGCTCAGCAGCTTCCCTCTGCTCGGAGTGCGGCAGCAACTACGTTCAGGAACGAGTACGTCTGCAGCGGCTTCGACAATGGAAGCATATGCTGAAGTGGGATGGGCTTTCGGATTGAGGATATCGAGCGAGGTGCAGTGCAAGCACTAGTGGTTCTCCATAGCTCCTCGTAACATTTAAACGCCCGATTCCTGCCAGTCACAAAGGGTAGGTCTGCGTCTATCGCGAACCGGCGGTTGGCGGGCCAAACCCGGACATTCAGGGTCGTTTACGATCTTTGGGTGCGCTCAACCTTGACACCGCCGGCGCGCAACGTACGAATGGTGCGATCGGGCGTCCTCGGCGGGACCACAAGCAGAGTGATGTCCTTGAACGGTGTCACAAGGAACGGTGAAGCGGCCATGAGTTTCTCGGCTGACGCGAGAACAATAGTCTCCGCGGCACGTTCATGCAGGGCTCGCTTTACGGCGGCCTCCTCGGCATCGCCGGTAGTCAGACCCGCGTTGGGGTGAACGCCGGTCACACCCATAAAGTAGACATCTGCCCGCAGGCGCGAAGCGGCGTCGATGAGCGCGGCACCCACATTGACCATCGAGTGCCGAAATAGCCGCCCTCCCAGCATGATGATATCCACATAAGGATGTTTTGCCGCCTCCACCGCCACGGTGGGACTGTGAGTGACAATCGTAGCGCGCAGGTCGGGAGCGAGATGAGAGGCCACCTGCAGCGCGGTGGTTCCACCATCCAGGATGACAACCTGCTTAGGACGTATCATGGACGCGCCGGCGCGACCCAGTTCAATTTTGTCCTTAGGCGAGACCTGTTCGCGCACCTTGAGATCGCCCACCGCCGCCGAAGCGGGCAGCGCACCCCCATGGACCCGCTGCAATTTGCCGCCCTGGGCGAGCTCACGTAGGTCGCGACGGATGGTGTCTTCCGAAGTGCCCAACTCTTGCGCCAGATCCTTGGCCACGATTTGGCCCTCGATAGCCAGGCGGCTCAAAATCAGTTTCTTGCGCTGTGCAGTGAGCACGGTACAGACCCCATTCCTGTAAGGAGACGACCGGTGATTGTGTCGCGGGGTTCCCGGACCCACCCTCGCAACGCTTGTCAATAATACCGCAGCTTACTTGCATGAGTCTGCACGATAATGCACGATAATGCCATGACTACAGTATCGCTCGCTGACGTATCCAAGCCACTTCTGGTGCTGATTGCCGGGCCCTATCTATCGGGCACCGATGGCAATCTGCAGAAGATTGCATGCAACCGGGAGCGTCTCGAGAGCTTTGCACTGCCGATCTATGAGCGCGGGCACCTGCCGATCGTCGGCGAGTGGCTGGCGTTACCGATCATTCACGCTGCGGGTGGGCGCAGCGCTGGCGATGCGGCCTTCCGGGCCTACCAATACCCGGTCGCCCATCGCCTGCTGGAGCGCTGTGATGCCGTGCTGCGGATTCCGGGTGAATCGCACGGTGCCGACCTGGACGTTGCCCGCGCCCTCCAACTGGGCCTTCCTGTGTACAGGGCCTTGAGCGAGCTGCCGCTGCGCCCCGATATTGCGGACACAAATCCATGAGCGGGATGGCAAACTCATCGGACAGCGATCGGGTTCGCATCGTCGAAGAACGCCTGCTCTCAGACGACTGGTACGTCCTGAAGAAAACGACGTTCGACTATCGCTGTCGGGATGGCCACTGGCAAAGGCAGAGCCGGGAGACCTATGATCGCGGGAACGGTGCCGTCCTGCTGTTGTTCAATGTTGATCGCGACACGGTGGTTTTGACGCGGCAGTTTCGGTTTCCTGCCTATGTGAACGGCTGCCCGGATGGTCTTTTGATCGAAGCCTGCGCCGGGTTGCTTGATGGCGAAGATCCGCACACCTGCATTCGCCGTGAGGCGCAAGAAGAGACGGGCTTTGCGGTCCGCACACCTCGCAAAATCCTTGAGGCTTATATGAGCCCCGGATCCGTCACCGAGAAGCTGCATTTCTTCGTTGCGGAATACGAGCCTCGAGACCGCGTTTCCAAGGGGGGCGGTGATGCCGCCGAGGGCGAGGACATCGAGGTGATCGAGGTACCTCTGGCAAGCGCGCTGCAGATGATTGCTAATGGTGCGATTCAAGACGGCAAGACGATAATGCTCCTGCAGTATGCCGCCTTGGCCGGCCTTGAGGTCTTGCGCCTTGCAGGATCGTTGAAATGACCCCGACATAGCCGCCGCTCGCGGATGGCGGCAACGGGTCGTGGGCGGCCATCCGGCCAGACTGACCTAATCTGTGGACCAGCCTGCTGCACGCATCTGCTCGGATCGATCAAAAGCCAACACCTTGGGCTTGCGGCAAATGATCTGTCGCAAGCGGACAGACGCGCGTCGCTCGAGATCGCATTCCTCTTGGGCGGGCGTGGGCGACGGCGCGCTGCCGGTGATTTCCGCCGATAGCGAAGGTCATCGGGCCTGACTCACTCACCTCGGAGGCCTACGCACGTAGGTCGTTGAATTCATTTGATTTCGACGTTGCTCGCGACGGCCTTGAAAATCGGCAGCCGGATTTCCTTTTGGACGCGTGAGCGGCGGCCGTGCAATTCCCGTCGCGAACGGCCGCCGCCTCGCCTTGTCGGTCTAACTCAACCTGTCTGAATCACAGCTCCCGCGGCCCGACGGAAGCGATGTGGGCGCAGTAGCCAACGGTGCAGGCCGCCCGTCAGCACGACCAACATCTGATGCAATCCGGGCTTGCGCGAAAAGTGCGACGCAAATTCGCGATTGATCTGCAGCGGTCGCCAATAACTGCTCTCCCACTCACGGAAGCAGTTTGCCAGCTCCCGCCTTTGCTCCGGCCGTATGGCGAGCAGCGTACAGTTGCACGCGGCTCGGAGTTCGACTTCGTCATTGAGGTACAATCTGAAGCTGTGAGAGCTGCGCGTATGATTTAGCCAGCCGTCAACAAGTTCAAACTCATCGGGTGTTGTGTGCAGGGCAGTGATCATCGGACTGATATCAAGGTACGGCATGGCGGTGCCTCCATTGCGGTGGTGGCTGCTCTCCCCAGGCACGCGGGACTTGCTTGGATACCGCATTGTCTGGGGCGCGAAGTACATGAATTCGACCAAGGACGGCCTACTTCACCACGCTTGATAGCTGCCCGCAACATGTGGATTTAGGAGAGTCCCTTCGCTTGAGCGATAGATCTGGAGACGCCGCGTAGAAGGCATCTGCGGACAGGTGATCGGGACGCCCACGCGCATCCAGACTCCGCTCAACGTTGAAGGTGTTGTGTGGCGTAGACGACGCTTAAGGACCCGTGATCTGGTCAGGTTTACCGCGAACTGCGCGGGAAGGAGGGTGCAGGTGCTTGGGAGGAATGGGAGTCGACGTGGCAACGGAGACAGAGACTTCGCACACACGCTCGTGTGCACATACTTCCAGTACGGCTTGCCTTTGGTCCATTCGCTCCGACAACAATCAGGTGGTCGGCGCCGATTGATCCTCGTCATGGACGGGCGCATAAATGTGCGGTAGATCATCATATAAATAGCGCGGTTCGCACGTTTCATGTGGGTTCAGACCCACGGAGCAGGAGACGGCGATGGCCCGCAACGTAGTTGGGACAAATCATGTTGAGTGAACCTGCGAGCGTGGACACGGACACGGCTTACTCCATCAACAGCCGGCCTCATGAACTGCAATCATGAGTCCCCCTGCGTCTGCACCGCGGGTGGGGATCCGCTGGACGATCGGCGACGTCAGCGGGGAGGGTTTCGAGGCGCTACGTCTCTCAATCTGGGGCGCAGCGAAGAGTTTCGGTACTGAGGCGGCTTATGCCGTCTGCTTCAACTCGGTTTCGCTGGAGTACGCGCGCGAACAGACGGGCGATCTACCGCCGGGCGTGGAATGGATCGAAGCGACACATCGCCTGCCGGAGTGGCTGCGCCCGTATCTGGACAGGCATATGGCGGAAGGGGTGGGGTGGAAGTTCTCCCCGCTACGATTGTTTCCGGATCGCTATGAAATCGCGCTGGATAACGATTGCATCATCTGGAAAATGCCACGCGCGCTGCAACTCACGCTTGCGGGCCAGTCGCCCCTATGCGTGCTGGCGGAGGATGTGCGCTGTTGCTTCGGGCAGTTTGCTGACATGTGCGGAGCCGAGCCCCGTAATACGGGCATTCGTTGCACACCCCCTGGATTCGATCTGGCGAGTGCGCTGCGCCGCACGTTGCAACGACGGCCATGCCGCCTATCTTCGGAAACCGACGAGCAGGGCCTGCAAGTCGCGGCACTGCAGTCAACCGGGACACCTGCCGTGGTCCGGACGAGCGAGGTCAGCATCTGCTCGCCGTTTCCGCCCCACTCGCGCGAGCTCGGCAGTTGTGGTGCTCACTTCGTAGGCCTCAATTCGCGTAATCTGCCGTGGGAATACTGTGGACGACCGGCTTCGGAAGTGCGGCGTGAACATTGGCGCCAATGCCGTCTGCCCCTCTACGAACTCGTCGGCGTCAGCTCGGCCGAGCCCCGGCGGGGCGCGAGCTGACGGCGGGCGGCACTGTGCATCTATGGAGATACACAGCAGCTCGGAGCGCGCCGCCGCGTCCGAGGATTGCACAAAGCACCTTCACGGCATGCCTCGACATTCATCTACGGCATTGCCGGCAAGAGGATCTACTGGCACTGGAGTGGATGGGCCTCTACACGCGTGACCGTGCGATCATCCACGAGACCTTTCGCAAACAGCGGGCAGGCTCGGCACTCATGCTGCTTGCGGTGTCGAATGACGTGCCGCTTGCACAAGCGTGGCTGGACTTCACGGGTCGGGGGTCGAAACAGTGTCCTTCGCTGTGGGCGGTGCGGGTCTTTCCGCCCCTGCAAGGCTGCGGGATTGGCGCCTGGATCATCGCTTCAGCCGAGGATGCAGCGCGCGCTCGTGGCGCCAGCGACATCAAGCTCGAAGTCGAGCCAGAAAATATACTCGCGTTGCGCCTATATGCGCGTTTGGGGTATCGCCCTGTCGGCTGGCGGCCGAAGTTGGAGTTCGGCGTTGCAAACGAGAGGAGGTCGCCGCCGGTTGATCTGCAGATCATGCAGAAGGAACTCAGGACCTGCTGAGCACGCGTCGATACGTTGGCCGGTCACGGGCACCAAGGTGATACTTGTAAGCTTCGCCGCCGCGCAGAAAGTGAAACTCGTCTGCCCCTTCAGTGGCTGCCTGCTTCATTGCCGCTACGATGGCGAGGGTTCCTGGACTTACGTGCGACCATTCGGGGTCGAAGCCACCCAAATAATAGTACGCAGCCCGGCCGCTCTGAACTGCAACGACGATTGCGATCGTGCGATTCCCAATTTTCAGCTGCGCAATGCGGAGTAAGCCCGCCGCGTTCAGCTCAGGTATGACCGTGCAAACAAACGCGCGCATGAGAGCATCGGCGAGAACACCCGGGCTTCCGCAGCCCTCCCACCGACGGGCGTGTAGGCGCTCAAGTGTCCCGAAAGCGTTGCCGAGATCTTCGTCGGTTCCCGGGCCTAACGCGTAACCGTCCTCGTCCTGTAGATGCCGCCGTATACGGCCGAGCTTCTTCAGCCGCTCCCTGGAAATTCCATCTAGTCCCGCGCTGCCCGAAAGTCGCGCGACTGGGCACTCGGGCCCGGCGCGCACCTCTTCCAACCATCCAGCGGGAGTGCGAGCCAGCAGCAGCGGTGATCTCTCACGGAGCTGCTGCAGGTCGAGGCGCAGCAATTCGCGCTCTGCCGTATTTCCTAACGCATCGAGCATGTGTGCAGCCTCGTCTTTGTGCCCGGGTGCGAACAGGCCGTCGCAGTAGTCAGTGGGGCCCGTGCCCGCCAGCAGCAAAGTCCCATCCCAGGTGAAAAAGGGGACCAGCGCGCTGAGCACACCACGCCGCCAGAGTGCCAAGGCCCGGGTGCGGTCCGGGGCGAAATGGCGTGCCCAGGCGAGTATCCACGCTGGAGCCTGGAACGGCGTTGCGTCAGGGCAGCATTTCCACAGTGACGACCACTCTTCGCGCAGCGCCTCGAGATGAGCCAGCGACGGTATCTCCTCGATTCGGATCGTCGGCGGATGCGTGAATCGCCCGTGCGTACCCAAATCGCCGCGAGTCAACATGCTCTGGCGCCCATGGAGTTTTTCCGGATGATACTTGCCGCTCCGCGGTCGGCAAGCCACCGATACAGCCTAAGATATGACTCCAGCATACGTGCCTGGGCGAACCGATGACGGGCTGCCGCCCGACACGCGTCGGAATCGATGCTGTCTACCTTAGAAATGGCGTCAGCCATGCCTGCCACGTCATCTACGATATACCCGGTCTTGCCATGATCGACGATCTCCGGCAATGCGCCGGCTCGCCAGGCGATCACTGGAGTACCCGAGGCCAGCGCCTCCATGGCGACGAGCGAGGAGGTCTCGGGCGCCAGACTCGGAATGAGCACACAGCGAGCCGCAGCCAGGAGCCTGCGTTTGGGCACTCCCGCGACCGGTCCGATCCAACGGCGAAGTCTGTCCAGGCGGGGCACGATCTCGTCCGCAAAATAGCGCTGATGCTCGGCCCAGGGAAAGACCTCTCCGGCGATGAGCAGCGGAACGCCTGCGAGCGCGCTGGCGCTGATGGCGTGGTGGATGCCCTTCTCCGGGCATATGCGACCGAGCACGAGAGCGAAGCTCCGCTTGTCCACATTACAGGGGAAGTCTTCCATAGCTACACCGTTCTCGATGAAAGGCAGCAGCTCGAGATCGTGCGGCGCCGTCCGCGCCTGATTTGCCGAGACCGGGTTGAAGAAGGTCAAGGGCCGCCCCGACTGGAATGCCGCCGGGGAATACCAGCCAATCGGCAGGTGTAGTGTGCCCAGGACGGGCGGCCCCGGCGGAGGAAGATAGGCTGGAAAGTCGCATCCGTGCAGATGGATGAGGTCTATCGGTTCAGAGGCGAGCACCGTGGCGATGGACTTTCTGACTCCATGATGGGCACGGCCCCATGCCCGGTTGTCAACTACGTCTGGAATGCGAGGCAGCGGCAACAGTTGTCCGGCTGTTCGCGATCCGTCGGCGGCGATGACAATGGAGCGATGGCCATTGCTAACGAGCATACGGTCGAGCTGTGCGACGATCTGCTCGGCGCCGCCGATCGGATCGTCATTGACGGGCACGAACGGGAACGGAACGTTGAGGACTGTGAGACTCACATCGACACTCGAAACCCGAGCTCGGCATGGGCTGCTAAAGAGTATGGCACACCGGCCAGGCTGCGGAATTGACGGCGGTCAGCGCGCAGTTCCACCACGACCTCATAGTGGCGAGAACTGGACTTCTGCCAAGCGAGTGAGACATGAGCGAGGATAGCAATAGTAGCGGCGATCGATACAACGCCGACATCAACCTGGAAGACGAGGGCGAAGTGGAAGAATGGTGCCGCGCCTTCGCATGCACTGCTGCGGAGCTCGGTGCCGCCGTGAAGGCGATGGGGCATTCAGCGAAGAGGGTTCGCGTCTATCTGCGAGATAAGCAGCAGAGTGTGAGCTGACGAGCGCCACCCCCGCTTCAACGGTTCGTCGAGATTCGTTTTTTGAGATCGAATTCCTCGCGGGCGGCGAGGGCGACCTCGCTGGGCCCCTGGGGCGTCACCAGGATGACCTTCAGGGTGACTGTTGCGCAGACTCGTGTTCCCGGCGAGTTGTGTGCAGATAACCGTGCAGCTGCGCGACGGCGGCCGCACCTTCACCCACCGCCGCGGATACGCGCTTGACCGAATTGGCGCGGACGTCACCTACCGCGAACACGCCACGCTGGGAGGTCTCAAGCGGCAGAGGTCCTCGTTCGATACCCTCCGCGGTCGCAGCGCAGTTGCCTGGGGCCCCAGTCTGCACGAATCCCTTGGCATCCACGCTCACCGCGCATCCCTTGAGCCAGTCGGTATTCGGCACGGCGCCGATGAATAGAAACACATGACGTATTGGGCGCCTTTCCTCTCTTCCAGTCGACCGATTGCGCCAGCAAACCCCTTGTAGACCTTCGGGTGGCTCCCCTATCAACCGAGTGAGCTCGGTCTCGGTATGAACTTCGACGTTCGGCAGCGCCCCGACGCGAGCGACGAGATATTGCGACATGCCTTCGCGGAGAGTTCGACCGCGCACCAACAGGTGCACTTGAGCGACGTGGCTCGAGAGGAAGACGGTGCCCTGGCCGGCTGAGTTGCCACCGCCCACCACGACGACTTCGCGTCGCGCGCACAGCTTCGATTCGATTGGTGAAGCCCAGTAGTACACGCCGCGGCCCTCAAAGCTGCTCAAGTTCGGCAGGTCAAGCTTCCGGTAGCGCGCCCCGCTCGCGATGACGATGGCCGAGGCGCGTATGGGCTGGCCTTCGTCCAGCTCCAGCTCGAAGGCGTGTGTGTTGGATTGTACGTCGCTCGGGGCTGGTTTCAGCAGCTTGACTTCTGCCGGAATCGCCATCACGGCACCGAACTTCTGCGCCTGCGTGTACGCCCGGCCCGCGAGTGCTTCGCCGGAGATGCCCGTTGGAAATCCCAAGTAATTCTCGATACGCGCCGAAGCGCCCGCTTGACCGCCAAAGGCTCGCGCGTCGAGCACCAGGACCGAAAGTCCCTCGGATGCGGCATACACAGCGGTAGCAAGTCCCGCGGGACCGGCTCCGACAATCGCCACATCATACGATCGGTCTGCCAGGAAGCTCGGCAGCAGACCCAGACACTGTGCAAGAGCTTTCTCGTGCGGCTCGCGCAATATCGCGCCGTCCGGGCAGATGGCGAGCGGCAGGTCCGCTTTGGCAATGCCCAAATTGTCGATCAGGCTCGCAGCGTCAGGATCCGTGTCGGGATTGAGCATCGTGTACGGCACAGCGTTGCGCCTCAGGAAGTTCTGCAAGCGCAGGGCGGCCGGCGTGTCGCCCGCGCAGAGCAGCACCAATCCCGCACCGGTCTCGATGAGGAATGCGCGCCTCAAAATGAAGGCACGCATGATGGCTTCGCCGACCTCCGCAGTTGCGACTACGAGTTCTCGCAACTGCGTGGAATCGAATGGCGCAGCTTCTGCGCCGTCGACGCCGGCTCGGCCTTGAGCGAGTGACGGACCACCCGCGAGCTGACTGATTTCACCGGTCATCTCGCCCGGTCCGTGTGTGGTGATCGCGCTCACGTGTCCAAGCGCATTGCGCCGGGTCACTTTGATTGAACCCGAGAGCACGAGGTACGCGGGCGTACCCACTTGTCCGACCTCAAATACGATCTCATCCGGTTTGAACCGTCGCGGCTCACCGCAGAATCGACGCGCGATCTGGACCTGCATTGAATTCAACACCGGAAACATCTGCTCACGGCGACGGTCGATGAGCGAGGACGGCGAAGATGGCGTCATGCATAGACCTGCTTTTGCGAGGGCACTTCTGCGCTATTGCGACCGAGCCATCGAGACAGCCCAGCAATTGCAGACCGCACCGGGGCTGCGTCACCCGCCTCATCAGGATAGCCGCAACTGCTTTCGGGCACTGTGCGACCGAGGAGCCTAACGCTCATGCTGCCCGTCGTGGATTGACGCGCATCAAGGCGACGGGTGTGGTGCCGGACTTCACTACGAGGCTATGGCCAATGATGCTTCGTCTCGAGAGCAACGCGACCGGGAAATGTTCTTCGCGCAGCTCAGCCGATACCTGAACGGTCTGTATCGGTACGCGCAGCATCTGCTGCGTTACTACGAGGCACTCGGTGACCTGCCGCCTGGACAGATCGACGCGGAGGACGTCATCGACACGGCCGTGCTCGGAGCCTATCGCGAACTCGGCAAACTGGGAGGCGATCCGGATCTCAGAAGGCGATTGATGAGGATCGCCCGAAATTATGTGCAGAATGAAGTCAGGCGGATGATCGCGCGCCGCGAGCTGACCATCAGCAAGGAAGAAGACGTTGCGGAGGCCCATCCGGAAGAAGACGTGAGTCTGCTGGGCGAACAGATCTTCGAGTTCTTCGAGCCCGATGAGGACCTCAAGGTCGAGGATGTAGTGCCGGACCTCGATGTTCCTACTCCGGAGCAAGCTGTCGAGACAGCCGAATGGCAGCAGTGCGTGAACTCCGCGCTTGCCGGCATGCCCGCGCAATGGCGACGAGCGCTCACGCTGCGCTTTACACGGGGCCTCAAGGGCGCGGCTCTTGCGCAAGCCCTGGGCAAGCCCGAGTCGGAGACTGCGCTGGTTCTCGAACGCGCGCGCGCGTATCTGCGCCAAAAACTAGTGGAGGCAGGCTGCAGCTTCACACCGGAGGGCGATAGCGCCGCAGGGCTCGCGAGCTCGCCGACGCAACCCGCGCAGCACACCTGATCGGTCACCAGCGAAAGTTGACGCTCAGCTCGTAGCTGCGCCCGTACGCGTCGTAGTTGTCGCTGACCAGCTGCGAGCCCGTCCGCGAGTTGTAATTCGGGATGATCATGGGGTCCCGGTTGAGCAGATTCGTCACGAAGAGCGAGGCTTCCCAGGTGTGACTCCCGAATGCCTCCGCACTGTACGCCAGTTTCAAGTTGGTGTTGAAGTAGTTTGGCAGAGTGTTGTGGTCGACGTCGACGCCCTCGACCCAGGCCGTATTGATCTTCACGACGCCGAGCCACTCTTCCAGCACCTGGGCCGTCCATGAGCCCAGCCCGTACGCCATGGATAGATTGCCCTTCCAGGTGGGATACAGGACCGCACCATTGGCGCCGCTCTGATCGAAGCCGCCCTCCAAGCGGACCGGCCGCGCGCCCGGAGTCGGGATGTTGGTTCTCTCCAGCAGCCGGCTGACGAAAGCGCGGAGGCTCAGCGTCTGCGGCACGTGCGGGAACAACGACGGATGCGCGAGGTATTGCCCTTCGAAGTCGATGCCCCTGACCTTGACCTGCGCGATGTTCAGATACGGGTTGAATACGCGGGTGAGGGTTCCGGCCAGCGGATCGCGCTCTACGTACTGGCACAATGACGTCTGGCCGGTATAGCAGAACTGCGTGATGTTCTGGACGCCGAGCTGACCGATTGCGTCCTTCACCTTGATGCTGTAGTAATCGGCCGAGAGCTGCAATCCGTTCAGCCAGTTGAAGCTCGGACGGAAGATCGCTCCCAGCGTCATGGTGTCGGCCTTCTCCGGTTTGAGGTTCGGGTTACCAACGGCGACCGAAGTGATCTGGAACGACTGGTTCGTCGCGCCGTTGAGTCCGACGGGCGCCGGATCGTTTACGGTACCGCCGGATCCCTGGTTGTCGAAGCGCTCGGCGAACGTGGCCTCGCGCACGTCGCGGGACAGAGTGCCCCGGAGCCGCAGGTCGCGGTACACCTGAAAGTCGAGGCCGAACTTGTGTGCCTCGACGGATCCTGCGCTCGAGTAGCGCGAACCGCGCACCGCGAAGTCCGAGTCGAGCCTCTGTCCGGTTGAGGTCTTGAACAGGGGCAGCTGCAATTCGGCGAATGCCTCCTTGACATCGTACTTGCCCTGGATCGGAGGAACCGTCGAGAACTGGATCAGATTCGGGCTACCCCCCGTGAAGCCCCCCGGAATTCCCCGGATGCCGAGCGAGGGCGCATTGAGTGGCGGTCCCAGCGATTCGACGTCGTACGGGTAGGGAGTCTGCACCAATTCCTCCTTGCGGTAGGTCGCGCCGAAGGCCGAGGAGATGGGGCCTGCCCACCCATCGACGAGTTTCCCCGTCAGAATGACTTCGCCGAAGTGTTGGTGAACATCGCTGACACCCCACTTGGTGCCGACCAGGTAATCCCGTGCCGCCTGAGATACATTGCCCTGGCCGAAGGGATTCAGCGGCACGCAACCGCTGATGGTGTTGTCCAGGCCCACAGGGGAGAGCAACGGCGTCCCGAATTTGTTGGTCTTTCCGGCCACGGAGGCTGCCAGCTGCGCCGGCGTCGGGTTGTAGAGCTGCACGCGGCAGATCGGAGTTCCGTTCGGGCCCGTAACGGCATCCAGCGCGAGGAACTCGCGATCCACCCGCAGATCGCCTATGACCTCGGTGAACTTGTGCGAGCGACCCGTTTGCCAGTTGGCCCGCACCTGCCAATCCGACCAGAGGTCGGCCTCGCCGCCGACGTTCCACGTGAACATCGTATGCACGTTGTGGTTGGTCTGGTTGTCTGCCCAGTTCTGCAGGCCCGGAAGCTGACCCAGCTTGAGCATTTTGATAGCGGCTACGTTCTGCGCCGTCATGGCCTGCTGCACGGCAGCCGGCAGGAATGGGTTGCCCGAATAGATCGTCGCGTACCAGATGTCCTGCAGGTGGGGCAGGCCCCGCTGGTTGTACTGGTTCGACTCCGAGACGCCGTACATTGCCTGAGCTATCAGGCGCACACGGTCGGTAAGATCGTATTTGAAGCCTACGAACGCGGACGGTTCCTTCACTTCAGCGCCAAACGGTCCGCCCGGGAACGCTGCATTGCCGGACGCGTACTCGGGGCTACCCGACATTGATTGGGTACCGCCCGACCCGGAGGAAATCGAGCCCGGCACAAAGGGCCGCACACCCGTGCCGTCCGGGGTGAAGACGTAGTTCAAATAGGGGAAGTTGGGCACCGTTTTCGCTCCCAAGCCGGTGCTCGGCGCGAGCGTGCTATATGCCGTATCGATCCGGCCATAGGGTGAGTGTACAGACGAGATCACGTTGGGTAACGTCAGGCGTTGCGGCACTCCTGGAGTGAGCGTCGCCGACTTCCAGGCCGGGTTGGTGACGAAGCCCCAACGCTGGAACCAGCTCCCGAGCTTGGTCGGATCGCGCTGGATCTGGTTGATACGGTTATAGTCTACCGATGCTGTAACATGCAGCTTTTCGCCAATCTTAATGCCACCCGCAATCCCGAACTTGCGGCTGAATCCGTCACCCACCGCGGTGATCCCGGTTGCAGCGCTCGCCTTCAGACCCTCGAAGTTACGATCCAGGACGAAGTTGACGACTCCGCCTACCGCGTCGGCGCCGTACTGAGCCGAGGCGCCGCCGGTGATGATGTCGACGGATTTGATGAGCGCCGTTGGAAACACACCGACGTTTACGGTGCCGCCGCGGTCGTCCTCGACGACACGGGACCCGTCGAGCAGCACGAGTGTCCGCTTGCTTTCCAGGCCTCGAAGGTTGAGGTAAGTGCCGCCGGCGTTGCCGAAAAGTGCACCGCTGCCACGCTGCGCCGATTCCGTCTGAAATAGCTGTGGTAACTTATCCAGCTGATCGGCGATCGATGCGCCGGGGTTCAGAGCGGTTAGATCCGAAGTCGTAACCGTCGTCACGGGAACGGGCGTATTCATTCCAGTCTGTTGGCGAATGCGCGAGCCAGTGACCACGACCTCCTGCACCGGCCCGGTGTCATCCTCGGCGTACGCCGCCGCGAGTCCCGTCATGGTCAGGACACTCACGGCCAGGGCCAGATACGCAACACGCTGACCTACAGCGCTCCCACGCCCGCCCCGCAGGGCAGATCCCGCTCTGTTCATCGCCACGTCCCCCCTCCCACCGGCCGATGAGCTGTCTTGTAACTGCGAGAGGGATCTTGGCGTCCCCTTATTCACAGTACTTGCCTTCTACACTACTACGGCGCGCGCGTCCGCGACAACAGTTAGTAACAAAATAGATGACCACAGAGTGACCGACGCTCTGTTCTCCGTCCAGAATCGCGGACGCCATTGAGAGCTGGTCTCGTTAGTCCGTCATGTCGCGCGCTGTTTGAAAAATCACGCTCCGGTGTCGTGTCGGTATTGAGGTTGAGCTCGGAGCCAGGCAAATCCAGTGTGGGGAGGGTCCTGGTCGTTTTCCTTACGGCAAGCTGCGCTGGCTCACACAGCGGAGCGACGGATTCAACCGCAGGTCTTGCGCCCTTAGTCCCGATACGCCTCACTGAGTCGTTCGATAAGCGCACGGTGGGCGGAAGCGCGATTGTCGCAGTGGCAGGAAATTTCACCTGTCGGAAGACCACAACGCCGCTCTAGACAAGCAGTCGTGGAACGGAGTGCTGTCTTTTCTTGGGGAGGGTGATTAAAGAGGGCTGACGCTTTCGCGCGCGGGAGGACTCGTCTGGAGGAGAACGCTACGTTGAATTGGACCTGAATGACTCATCCCGACCGTCGAACACGCGCGTCTCGCCGGTCTCCAGCACCTGGAACGCATCTGGCGAAATGCCGTGTCGTTCGCGCGCGGCGGCAAGCTCGAGCGGCGGGTCGTCGATTCCTTCGTCCGTGAGCTGAAAGCAGCCGAAGTGGGTGCCCACAGAAATCCGGGCGCCGAGGTCGAGGTGGGCGCGCGCTGCATCTTCAGGATTCATGTGCTGATCGCGCATGAACCAGCGGGGCTCGTACGCGCCGATCGGCAGGAGCGCCAGATCCATGCGTCCGAACCTTTCGCGAATGTTGCGGAAGTGTTTCCAGTAACCCGTATCCCCCGCAAAATAGACCTGTCGCTCGCGCGTGCGCACGATGAATCCGCCCCAGAGCGTGCGATTGCGGTTACGCGGGCGACGGCTCGACCAGTGTTGTGCCGGGGCGAGAGTAATTGTCGCCTCCGCCGCTTCCACGCTTTGCCACCAGTCGAGGTCGTCCACGGTGTGCAAGCCGAACTGCTGGAGAAAAGCGCGGTTGCCCAGGCTGGTCACGAATCGCGGCGCGTGCGCCTCCTCGAGACGCAGGAGTGTCTCGATATCGAGGTGGTCGTAGTGATTGTGCGTGATGAGCACCAGATGGATCGGTGGCAGTTGCTCAAACGGGAGGCCGGGATCACGGACGCGTTTCGGGCCGATGCTACGGAACGGACTGACACGTTGCGAATAAACAGGGTCGGTCAGGACATTGAGGCCAGGGAATTGCAGCAGAAAGGTGATGTGATTGACGAACGTGAGCGCGACCTCGCCGGGTGAAAGCGTAGTCGGCAGCGATGGGCGGGCACGGTTTTCGACCCACTCAGGCCATGGTTTGCGCTGCCGGGTCCGCTGCCAACGGAGAAAATCCCTGAAGGAACGTCCGGTCTGCACATCCGGGTTGAAGAAACGGTGGCCGTCGAAATGATCTGATCGCGGCCCCGCGTAGCCGGGACCTCCTGCGAGCGAACGGAACGTGTCGCGGAGACGCCAGCGGCGACGGGGCGGGGCTATGACAGGGCTGGCCGGCGTATCCATGAGAACATCATGTCACGAGATGCGGCTTAAATGAACATGACTGAAGAGTCGCGAGTCCGGCAGGTCTGCGTGTCTATTGCGCCTGCAGCTTCACGACCGCACCGCGAGCACGTTCTGATTGGTTCCATGAGAAGTCAGCCTGTACTCATTTACCCGTTAGATCCGTTTCGGCCGAAGTTAGTATCATGTCGTCCGACTGACGCGATGGAGTAATCAGGGGCTCACCACCGGCCGCACGATATGCGCCTGCCGTGACGCTGCGGCTGGTCAATTGCATCGCGAGGTTCGTGTCGCACCTGGATTTCGCCACGAGCGACGCTCACCCTTTTGGTAGATACACAAGCGCTCGTCATATTTGTATAACGGACGTGAGCGTCAATCGATCGGATCGCCAAGCGAGGGCACCATGCAGCTGCGCAAGTTGGGCACACAGAATCTCACTGTTTCGGCACTGGGTCTGGGCTGCATGGGAATGAGCCAGAGCTACGGCACTCCGGACGACGCGGAATCGGTTGCGACCATCCATCGGGCTCTCGAATTGGGCCTCAATTTTTTCGACACGGCTGAGGTTTACGGGCCCTTCAAGAACGAAGAGCTGCTGGGCCGCGCGCTCAAGGGCCGTCGCGACCGCGCCGTCATCGCTACCAAATTCGGCTTCAGTATCAGCGCATCCAATCCGTTGGGCGGCCTCGACAGCCGTCCCCAGCACGTGCTGCAAGTCGCCGACCAGTGCTTGAAGCGGCTCGACACCGATTACATCGATTTGTTCTACCAGCATCGAGTGGATCCCGCGGTCCCCATCGAGGACACCGTAGGTGCCATGAGTCGGTTGGTAGAGCAAGGCAAGGTGCGGTTCCTCGGTCTGTCGGAAGCCGGTACGAAGACCCTGCGGCGCGCCCATGCCGTGCACCCCATTGCGGCGTTGCAGAGCGAATACTCGTTGTGGGAACGGAATCTGGAGGCCGACGTTCTGCCCACGTTGCGCGAGCTCGGCATCGGCCTGGTGCCGTACAGTCCGCTCGGTCGAGGATTTCTCACCGGCAAGGCTCCGCGGCCGGAAGCGACGCCAGACAACGACTATCGTCGCCGTGATCCCCGCTTCGCTGGAGAGAGCTACGATCGCAACATGCGGCTGGTGGACATCGTCACGTCGGTCGCAAGAGACCGGCGGGTTGAGCCATCGCAAGTGGCTCTCGCCTGGTTATTGCAGCAGGGCGAGGATGTCGTGCCGATCCCGGGAACCAAGCGCCGCACCTATCTGGAGGAAAACGTCGCCGCCGCCTCCATAACATTGACCCGGAACGAGTTGGATCAGCTGGACTCCATCGGCGGTAACGTGGCCGGACCTCGGTACGGGGAAGCCATGAGCAAAATGATCGACCGGTAGCTCGTGATCGCGCCGCGACGTGGCGGCGGTCCGCAGGGCTCGACGTCGCGCACTACCCGTTAGGACAGTCCTTGGGGTGGTTGTCGATGGTGCAACGATGCGGCCGCGCAAGCGCTTTGGCTGCGGGTACCTGGTGCGACGGTAAGCGGGCATGGGGTTTGCTTTGTTGCTGGCTCGCTTTTCGAGGGCAGGCCATGAACGAACTCAGCACGCGCCAAGCGGAAGTCCCGTACCCGAGCGGCCCGGGTGCGGCGGCTGATATGGAGCATGATCAGGAGATCCCCGAAATAGATCTGCTCACGCCGCTGTCCCTGCGCGGTATTACGCTGCGCAATCGGATCGTCGTGTCGCCGATGTGTCAGTACAGCGCCACCGAAGGCATGGCGAACGACTGGCATCTCGTGCATCTGGGCAGCCGAGCTGTCGGCGGAGCAGGTGCCTTGTTCGTCGAAGCGAGCGCCGTGATGTGCGACGGCCGTATCTCGCCGGCGGACATGGGAATCTGGAGCGATGAGCACATCGAGCCGCTTGCGCGCATCGCACGGTTCGTGCACTCGCAAGGCGCGGCGGCAGGGATCCAGCTCGCGCATGCCGGCCGGAAGGGCAGTTGCGAGCCGCCGTGGAAAGGCGGGCGTCGTCTGAGGCCCGAGGAGGGCGGATGGACGGTAGTCGCCCCCAGCGCGGTGCCGTTCAATGACGGCGACCCAGCCCCACGCGCCCTCGATAATGCCGGCATCCAGCAGATCATCGCTAACTTCGAGGCCGCGGCCAAGCGCGCTCTGGCTGCAGGCTTTGAGATCATCGAAGTCCACGCAGCGCATGGTTACCTGTTGCACGAGTTCCTCTCGCCTCTCTCGAATCGCCGAGACGACGAGTATGGCGGCAGTCTGGAGAATCGGATGCGCCTGTTGCTGCAGGTCGCCGAGCGCGTGCGCAAGCTGATGCCGGCGGAGCTGCCGCTCTTCGTGCGCATCTCCGCAACTGACTGGACCGAGGGCGGTTGGGACGTCGAGCAGTCGATCGAGCTCGCAAAGAGGCTCAAACGGCTCGGCGTGGACGTGATCGATGTATCCTCGGGCGGCACGATGCCCCGAGCGCGCATCCCGATCGTGAAGGGCTACCAGGTGCCTTGCGCCACGCGGATTCGCGCGGAGGCGGATGTCGTTACGGGCGCGGTTGGACTGATCACCGAGCCTCGGCACGCAGACGAGATTATCAAGAGTGGCGACGCCGATCTGGTGCTCATCGGGCGCGAAATGCTCCGTGATCCTTACTGGGCCGTGAAGGCGCAGCAGGAGCTGGGAGAGGATCCAGCGTGGCCTATTCAGTATGGCTATGCGATCAAGCGGCGCAATAAGTAGAGTTAGCGGCAGCCAACGATGAATCCACCTAACATGGGGCGCGTGACCGCGTTCCCACAGCGACGTATTGCGGCGTGATTTTTCAACCGCGAACGGTTGGAGTCGTGCTGGCCAGCAGCGCTGCGAACTGATCTTCCGGAAGTAACGAGCCGCCGGTGGTCCATACGACGTGTACCGCATTTGCAGATGGCGCGGCGTTTGCCGCATGCGCCGCCGCGAGGAATAGGGACATCGCGGCGAAACCCGAGGCGGCCGACGGCTCCAGGCGCAGTCGGGCCTCGACCCAGGCGCGGCGAACCCACTCCAGCATCGCCGCGTCGGTCACCGCTACGGCGGCATCGATGCTCGCACCGATCGACTCCAGGACGAGTCCGGATGCGACGGGGACCGCGAGACCATCGGCGATCGTTTCATTATTGAGACCGAGGTCATACACACTGATGGGCGAGCCCTTCCCGACCGCGAGCGCCGCAAACACGCAGGCCGATGCCACCGGCTCGACAAAGACGCAGATCACATTGTTGCCGTAGATTGTCTTGAGGCCTGCCGTGATTCCGCCAGGTGCGCCACCGACGCCGCACGGCAGATACACGACCAATGGCGCGCCTGGCGCGATCTCGAACCGGCGCTGGGCAAGTTGCTCAGCGAGCTCGGTGGCGGCGGTAGCGTACCCGACGAATAACAAGCGTGAGGTCTCGTCATCGACGAAGTAGCTGCCAGTGTCGGTCGCCGCCGCGCGTGCGCGAGCTACCGTCTCAGTGTAGTCGCAGAGGTGCTCGATGACGTTTGCACCGATGCAACGGAGCCTGTCCTTCTTCCACGCTTTGGCATCATGCGACATGTGGACTTCAGCCTTTACACCGAACGCCCGCGCGACGACGCCAATGCTGAAGCCGAGGTTGCCGGTGCTGGCGACGACGATGCGGTGCTTCGAAAGCAGAGAGCGCGCAGCCTCGCTCGCGAGCGCAGTCAATGCCTTTCCCGGCGTGATAACACCTTCCATCACGCCAAGCGCTTCGACGCGGCACAAAAGCTCGTAAACGCCGCCGCGGGCCTTCACTGAGCCGGTCATGGGCAGAGCGTGATCGGCCTTGACGAGGAAAGATGGCAGGCCGGCCTGCTGCGGGTAGTCGATCAACGGCGAACACACTCTGCCGTCCCAGCCTGCCGCCGGGAATAGGGCTGACAGGACCGGGCGAAAGCGGCTCAGTCGCAGCTCAGCGTCGTGGATCTCCGCTGCTGTGATAGGGGTCTTGTTGACTGCCTGCCCCGCGGACGGCCGGAGCCAGACGGCTGGCCGACCCGTCACGAGTTGCGCGATGGCGTCCATTCGGCCTGGTAACTCTCGCGCATTGAAGGTTTACGCACGCCAGGCACCGCGCGTAGTCTTAGGGACGTGGAAACATTAGCTATGGCGTTCATCCTGTCGTCGCCCGCGTTTGCCAATAACGGCGCAATCCCGAGGCAATATACCTGTGAAGGCGCCGATATTTCACCGCGGCTGGCGTGGTCTGGGGCTCCGCAAGGCACGAGGAGTTTCGCGCTGATCATCGAGGACCCGGACGCGCCCGATCCGCGCGCACCGAAGATGACGTGGGTGCATTGGGTCGTCTACGACATTCCTGCTAACGAGCACGGTCTGCCTGAAGATGCTGCGCGTAGTGGGCTGCCCGTGGGGGCGAAGCAGGGTCTCAACGATTGGAAACGCGTCGGCTACGGTGGACCCTGTCCACCAATCGGTAGACATCGATACTTTCATAGGCTTTATGCGCTCGACATGGTGCTGCCCGATCTAGGGAACCCGATGAAACCTCAGCTTCTGGAGGCCATGAAGGGTCATGTGATTGCGGAGGCGCAGTTGGTCGGCACCTATCAAAAAGAAGAATGAGCGCGGCCGTGCCGCGAGCAGGCGCCGCCCCCGCTAGCCACGTGCCTGGCGCAGCGCTGCATCGCCGCCCCACAATTCCGTCAGGTACGTAAACTGCCAGTTGTCGGGAGATTCCCGCGCCTCTATCTGATCCACAACGTTGGGAGCCGCCAGATCGAGGACTTGGGGTTTCATAGGCAACCCCGCCTTGGTGGAAAAGAACAGCTTCACGCGAGGCTTGGTCAGTGCCGAGGGGTTCTGGTCGAGCACGACGGCCAGTCGGCCGGAGCGCATCCGCACCAACGAGCCGGTCGGATAGATACCCAGGCTTTTGACGAATGATTGAAAGACCACTGGGTCGAAGTGACCTTTCCAGGTGGCCATTTGGGACAGGGCCTGCGCGGGATCCCAGCCGGCCTTGTACGGGCGATCGGACGTCACCGCGTCATACACGTCGCAAACTGCGCCCATGCGTGCCAACAGCGAGATCTGTTCTCCCGCCAACCCATCCGGGTAACCTGTGCCATCCATGCGCTCATGGTGGTGACGACAGACATCCCTCGTGCCTTCGCTGACATCCGCGCCGGCGAGCAGCATCTCGTAGCCACGCAGGGGATGCTGTTTGATGATCTCGAATTCCGCGGGCGTCAGTTTTCCAGGCTTGTTCAGGACTTCTTGAGGCATGGCGGCTTTGCCAAGATCGTGCAGCATCCCGGCCATCCCTGCCTCACGGCACTGTGCAGCGTCCAAGCCCAGCTGGCGCCCGAGCGTTACCATCAGCGCGCACACCGCCACCGAATGTAAGTAGGTATATTCGTCGGCAGTCTTCAGGCGCGCGAGACTGAGCAGGGCGTCTGGATGGCGATTGATCGATTCGACGACGTCATCGACCAGTGATACGCACTCACCCGGTTCGATGGCGTTGCCGAGCCGCACTTCGGTGAACATGCGGCGCATGGCTTCCGCTGAACGTGCGCGCAGTTGCGCGGCCCGCTCGAGCTCATCGGACAGCGATACTGGTTCGCGCTTGGGTTCCGGCGGCCGCTTCAAATTCGCCAACCCGGCCGCCGCGGGTCCCTGCGGCTTCTCCTCCGGCACATCCCGCCCTTTCGAGACATCAATCCAGCAGTGCTGCAGGCCACTTTCCTGCAGCTCACGCAGCCTGGACTGCTCTTTGATCAGGAATCGATTGCGCCAGAAGGGATGTTTGAGCCAGCCCTCGTCGAAGCCATGGACGAACATTCCGACTGTGAGCTGATTCACAGCGACTTTCTTCAACACCGGCCGATCACTCTTCTTAATCGTACGTGGATTCCCACTGTAGCGCTGGCGTGAGTGTTTGGCCGGGCGTACATCACATGGGGCAACGGAATTGATACTCGAGCAGTCGAGACGCTCGCACCGAGACACCCGCGCGATGTGGCGCGCGACATGAAGACACAGACCGTGCCCGTCGTACACCCGACCACCTCAGGGTGCACGTAAGTAACTGATTATAATGAAGAGTTTATAGTCCCAGGGCAGTCCGGCCGCTGTGAAACACCCTCAGGCTGGCTGCAAACGAGCAGCGCCTTTCGGCCCCGGAAGCGTCAGCCGACCGATGCCGTGCTCGACGCGAGGCGCAAGAATCGTCTCCCCTGACTGTCGGTTTTGCGGCTTCTCCATCGTCCTGGTCTGTGTGAGCATGGCGAGTCGGTTGCCTCCTGGGCCCAATGTCATGCGCTTCTAATAACGCCCGGACTGGAGCATCTATGAAGAAGTTTTTAGCCATCTACATTGGTACGGCATCTGCGCTTGGAAACTCGGAATGGAACACGATGGACGAAGCGAAGCGCAAAAAGCTGGAAGCATCGGGCATCAAAGCGTGGGGAGACTGGATGATGGCCAATAGCGCCGCTATCGTCGATCAGGGAGGTCCTCTCGGGAAAACGAAACGCACCGCTGCGCAGGGAGTGTCGGATACGAAAAACAGCATGACGGGGTACATAGTCGTCCAGGCTGAGTCTCACGAAGGGGCTGCCAGGATGTTCGAGAATCACCCGCACTTCACGATATTTCCGGGCGACTCGGTCGAGATCATGGAGTGCCTGCCGATTCCAGGGCAGCCACAACGCTGACTGCGTCCGCAGTCGGTTAGGGACACGCTGAGCCCGATCGGCGAAATCGGATGGGCAGTGCTTGCGCTCAGTCTGATCCCTGAGCTTGCATTTGTGCGCTGCCTATCCCCTTCGCAGCCACCGCTTCAGCTGCACCCGATGGAGCACCGTGTGGCCACCGTCAATGTGTCAATTGAAATACTCCGGCGGGCGGACTGCAACCCTCCGCGCAAACGGATGTGCATGCCCTAGACGAAGGAGCGGGATTGCTCGTAGAGAGCCTGAGGCTCAGGTGCCGGTCTCGCGCGTGTCCATAACAACTTCCAGCAACGTCTAACGGGCGACGCAGAGTCGGGTGGTCGATGATGGCCTTCAGACATGCAGTGACACAGACCAGCCCGATGGGAAAGGCATCGCTATGCTCAAGAAACGCGCCCGTCAGCTTGTACAAAGCTCTGGGCGGCGGGTGGGAGGAGACGGACTCACGGATCGCTCGTGGGCCCGACAATAGGGGGTGAGAGGGCTAAGTCGAAAGCAGTTTGCCAATCTCGGCAATCGGCACTCCCGTGAGATCTTTCGCAATCTCCCCCACGACTCGCTCCGCAACCTCCTTGTGAAAGGACGCGCGCAGGTTCCCGAGAACCTTGGGCGCCGCGACGACGATGAGTTCCTTGAACGCGCCTGCGTGCGCCGCCCGATAAAGTGCCGCGGCGATCTCGTGGGCAAAGCGGTCCTCGGCCAGCTGATGCCAGTCAGTTTCCTCGAATGCGCTGCGCGCTACCCCGAAAGGAGCTTTGTAGCGTCCCGGTGGGCTCGTGCCCTGCTCGTGAGTCGGGGGATTCTGCTGTTCGAGCTCCCGCTCCAGGACGAGATCGACATGCTCAGGGTTGCCCTTGTTGCGCAGGAAACGCACTCTACTTCCATCGCCTACCACCAGCAGTGCCCCATGGTGAATACGGATCTGATTCATGGGGCACCTCCACATCCTGTCACTGCTTCGCTTCGGGTGATGTTATGGTCGGAACCGACGAGGATCTGCATGTATCCGCTGCTCCTGCGGGTGAGACGCTTTCCTTTTAGACTTGCCCGCAACCGCTGTGCCTGTCTTCGTAGGCCGCCGATGAACGTGAATTTTCCGGATGCATCGTAAGTCGCACGCAGCTACTGACTGAACTGTTTCTGGCGCTCCCGTACCGGAATGTCGAGGATCGGCAGCGGCGTCCGGTCGGTATCGAGCTTCAAGTCGAAATCCGTCTTCCGTAGGCGGCGGCTAACGTCGTCGTCGACGATCGCCTCGCCTACATCATCGACGATAACGACCTGATGGAGGCGTTTCGACGGGAGCGTATTGAGCAGACTGCCGTTGCGAAACGGTTGGGCCTGAGTGTCCCGACCCCTACGGCGACGCCTTCAGGTAGAGGGCCAGCCGAGTTTTCGAGCGCTGCACGATCGCGCGTTGAACTGCGCTGCCCGAGCGCTTCTTGCGCAACGTCGTCATCCGGGAGACGTGGCCGAGGAGCTGGGCTTTTGCGACCTGCGGAGCTTCAGTCCCGCCTTCAAGAGATGGAATGACACGACTCCGGCGGCGTATGTCCGGCGCTTCGGCTCTCATCAATGACGATCTCGGGCCTCTGATGGGTGGTCGGGAATGTCAGGAGCCTCGCATCGCACGAGCCCCCGCCGCTGAAGAGGATCGTGGCGAGCGAGATTTCGTCTCGTAACGGATATCGCGCGAGTGAGGAGCCACGCGAGGTGGCCAAGCGACCGCCTCGCGATGGCTCGCGTCATGGACGTCCCGAGATCACGGCGACTGCGCCGGTTTGAAGGCGGCGAGAAATTCCTCCTTGGACAATGTCCCATCGTGATCGGCATCTGCGTTGGCAAAATTCATCGCGACCGTGGGCTGGACTTGTGCTTCCTCCTGGCTGAGTTTCCCGTCGTGATTCGTATCGAGCTTGTCGAAGATCTCCGCCATGGCCGGGGATGCTGTGGCCGGTGGTGGTTTCGTGGCGGCATTGGGCGTCGACGGCGGGCTCTGGCTCTGGGGCTGCCGCTGAGCAAATGCGGCAGTGGAAACGAGCGCGGCCGCCGCGAGTACGATGTACGTCTTCATGCAAAACCTCCATCGAGGGTGGGGATACAAGCATTACGAGGTTAAACGCTCGGTCGCGCCTAGGTTCCGCCGAAATGTGTCGCATCGTGCAGACAAGGCGGCGCTGAAGACTGTTGATGCGTCTGGCCCTGTTGGCATCGCGGATTGTGGGCTCGTCTTTGCGTGCAGCAGAGGCCTGCCTCACGCAAGCTCTCTGACATTCTTGAGCGGCAAGTTGGCCGGCGGGCCCGCCATCTTTCAGAAGACCTCTCGAACGAATAGACAGAGTGTGGCGCAACCCTCACCGGCCCGATAGACCCATCGACATCGGCCCAGCAACTGTCTGAGGCTATGCCGGTCAGTGGAAACTTCGATTTGAAGGCGCCATCCAACACACACTTCCTATGCATCGGTGTTTATCTGACAGCGAGAAACTCCGGGCAACCAACGCAGGCATCGATCGCGGGGCGCGCCTGAAACCGACAATCCCTGCCTGGCGCTCGTGATTGGCTTGCCCGGTCCGCGCCGGCGGCGGTTCTGGTCATGTCCGCCATTTGATTACGGGAAACAGCAGTCTCGCGTTCGTGAACCGCGGCGCGGCTCTCGGGTTCGAACGCCCTCCGAAGGGCTGGTCAAAAACGCAATTTCCTGTATTATCAGCGCCCTGCTGGCGATGGGGCCCGACCTTGCCGAGGTCGGGGGGGCGCGAGCAAGTCTCGTCACCCGCTCCAAATTCGCTCAGGCATCATTTTCGACCCGCAATCCCCGTCGCATCCACCGCGTGGGGTTGTTCGATTTCGCGCAACCGTGATGGTCCCGCCGTCACTGCGTCGCGAGGCTAGGTGGCAGAGTGGTCATGCAGCGGCCTGCAAAGCCGTCTACGCCGGTTCGATTCCGACCCTAGCCTCCAATCACCTGTTCAGCGACGTCCCGTGATGTCACCCGACGTCACGAAAACACTGAAAATCCCCTCGAATCTGGACCCGTGATGTCCTGGGCTGTCCCTTGACAGCATAGCACCGGCAGGGGTACATGCCAGGGGTATGTTGCCATTTCAGGGGTACGGACCCTATGCCCACGCTCAATGAGGCGCGAATCCGCGCGTCGAAGCCCAAAGAGAAGCCCTACAAGCTCTTCGACGAAAGAGGCCTTTTTCTGCTGGTTACGCCGTCCGGCGGTCTGCTCTGGCGCATGCGATATTGGTTCGCCGGGGTAGAGCGGTTGTTGACCTTAGGCGCATACCCCGATGTACCCCTGAAGCGGGCGCGCGAAAAACGCGAGGATGCCCGGTGACTCGTTGCCGATGGCGTAGACCCCAATGCGCACCGTCGCGCTGAGGAAAGCTCGCGGGCCGACACATTCGAAGCGATTGCGCGCGAATGGCTTGCCTTGCAGAGCAAGCGGCTCGCTGACGAGACGATGTCGATCCTCAATAGCCGCTTCGAGAGCCACCTGTTTCCGTACCTGGGTCGTCAGCCTATTAAATCGATTCGCGCGCAGGAGCTGCTGAGCGTCTTGCGCCGGGCCGAGGCCCGTGGGACGCACGAAACCGCCCATCGCGTGCGTGCGCTCGCCGGCAGGGTATTTCGATACGCCGTGGCAACCGGGCGCGCGGAGCATGATGTCTCAGCCGATCTCAAGGACGCTCTCGCGCCCGTTAAGACAAAGAATTTCGCCGCGATCCTCGAGCCGTCTCGCGTGGGCGCTCTGCTACGCGCGATTGACGGCTACGCCGGGCAGCCGGTGACGGCACCGGCGCTGAAACTCGCGCCGCTGGTGTTCGTGCGACCTGGCGAACTGCGGGCCGCCGAGTGGTCCGAGTTCGACTTCGAAAAAGCGGAGTGGAGGATCCCCGGCGCACGGATGAAGATGGGGGAGCAACACATCGTTCCGCTCGCTCGGCAAGCAATCGACATTTTGAAAGCGCTACAACCGCTTACAAATCGCGGGCGCTATGTCTTCCCCTCGCTCCTGACCCGCGATCGGCCAATATCTGACAACACAATCAATGCCGCTCTACGGCGCCTGGGGTACAACGGCGACGAGCAGACGGGGCACGGGTTTCGCAGCATGGCGAGCACGCTGTTGAACGAGCAAGGATTTCCCCCGGACGTGATCGAGCTGCAACTGGCGCATGCCGAGCGAAACAAGGTTCGCGCCGCCTACAACAAGGCGCAGCGGTTGGGAGAACGGCGGAAAATGATGCAGGCGTGGGCAGACTACCTGGACCGCCTGCGCGCTGGCCTGGACACCGCTGTGGCGTAACGTAGGACCATTCCACGATGGGCCACGAGAACCGTCATCGAGCTCCCCAGCCGCTCACAGATCGGTGGCGGAGCCATGACTTCCATCGGGGCGCAGGTGCGCGGGGTCCTCAGGGATTTCGGAATACTGATTTTTCACAACTGTCCGTGCTAGAGGCGGGAGGCGGCACTGAGTCGGCGACCGCAATCGTGCCGCGTCTTGTGAGGGACTCACGGTAGTCGTCGACTGCGCGATCAGCTGCGAGATCGCCACCGCCGAGATGAACCGACGACAGCCGATCACGACGCTGGGAAGAGCGCCCGTTCGCAGCAACCCGTAGACGGAGTTCCGGGAGATGCCGCCGAGCAGCTCTCGGGTTTCTCGGATTGAATACAGCTCGCGATTTTTCATGGTGTGGTCGCTCCTTGCGAGAGGTCAGCGCGACTGATTTGCCGATCCAGACTTGCTACTGTTTTGCTGGGCGCTAACCCGACATCAGTTCAGGGGAATTCAGAGGGAAGCTCTCACCGATGACACATGATGGGCGGCGCAGCCTGAAAAGGCTGCTCGAGTTTTGAGGCTGTTTGCCCCGATACTTCGACGGTCTGTCGTGCGGCAAGAGTGCGACCCGATGGTCGGGGTTGCAGGAGCGCTTGGAATACAAAATCCAACCGGCAAAGGACGGCCCGTTTAGGTTTGTAGGGTGAATCCCCCGGAAACTTCGCCCGAGGTGGACACATGCCGTAGTTGTCACGGCTTGTCACCCTACCTTACGGATCTGGAGATATGGGTGCCGGAGCGACGTTCGGCTAACAGGAGCCGCAATCTCAGCGAGTGCCCCGCAGGCTGTTAATGTACGCGTCCATCACTCGGTGTGCCGGAAGATCCGGAACCTCTCGCACGTCGAATGTATCCCCTATGTGAAGGGCAGTGTTGTTCTGGCTCGTGAAGGCGGGCCACGAGGGAATTCCAGGGCCGTTCGGGTCGCCTGTTCTCGCGAATCGGGTCCAGTAGGCCGACGCGGCGGTTGCGTTCGGGCCTTTACGCTCGGCACGCTGGCTGCGGGGTGCGTGCGCTTGCACGCAGCGGAAATGACTCGGTGGCTCAGTCGACTCTGATATTTAGTCGCTTTCGTGCTCGAGGCGACCATTACCCGACAGTCCGGTTTCGGCCAGCTACTGCCCGTTTCCTTGGCGCTCCAAGAGCTCCAGACGCGGCGGCCCGCAGGATGCGGCGGAAGGTAGGGCATTCCATGTGGCTCGGCGCGGGGCAGGCAGCGGCGTGCCGTAGGCTGTCGCGCATGGCGCTTAGTTTGCGGATCGTCCTGTCCAGCTCCTCCGCCTTGGCCGCGAGCATCAGTCGGTCGATGCGCGGCCGCCCGTCCGGCGCGAACATGAGCGCGATCTCATCGAGCGAGAAGCCCGCGGCGCGCCCCAGCGCGATCAGCGCTAGCCGTTCCAGCACGCGGGGATCGAACAGCCGGCGCAGGCCCCGCCTGCCGACAGAGGCGACCAGGCCCTTTTCCTCATAGAACCGCAGAGTCGAGGCCGGAACGCCGGACCGCTGTGCCACCTCGGTGATGTCCAGGTCTCTCACCCTCTTGACCTCAAGTCGACTTGAAGTGGCACAGTGCAAGTGCCGGATCTCGAAGGCAAGCAAAAGGAGACGATCATGGATGTTACGCACCAGACCGATGACGAACAGACGACGCTTTGGAACGGCCTCGCCGGGCGCGCCTGGGTCGAGGCCCAGGAGGTGCTCGACGAGATGTTCAAACCGTTCGAGGACCTGCT
>JAQGOG010000039.1 GCA_028293765.1 Gammaproteobacteria bacterium | reverse complement strand
ACGGTGAGGGTAGTGCCCGAGGCGAGCCCCGCGCTAAATCTCGCCTTCGATGTCACCCCCGCGCGCTTTGTAACGGGGCTGATCACGGAGCGCGGGGTCTGTCCCGCAACTCGCGACGGACTGCGGGGCCTCTATCCGGATTGGCAGAAGGGAAAATGACCGGTTCAACGGGGCCAGGCGCGGACGTGGAAATTCGCGAGGCGTTGATTGCGGCATGTCGCGACCTGACCCGCCGCGGCTTGACGCCCGGCACTACGGGTAATATCAGTGTGCGTCGCGATGAGTTGAGTTTCTTCATTAGTCCGACCGGCACTGCCTACGAAGCCCTCGAACCTAACGACATTCCGCTCGTGCACTTCGACGGCCGCTGGTTCGGCCGCCGTCGTCCATCGAGCGAATGGCGTTTTCACCGCGATATCCTGAAGGCTCGCAGTGACGCAGGCGCCATCGTCCACACCCATTCCCGACACGCGACCGCACTCGCATGCACCGGCCGTGGCATTCCTGCCTTCCATTACATGGTGGCAGTCGCGGGCGGCGTCGACATCCGCTGCGCCTCATACCACACCTTTGGCTCACAGGAACTTTCCGACGCCGCAGTCGCCGCCATCGCCGGCCGCAAAGCCTGCTTGCTAGCCAACCACGGGGTTATAGCGCTCGGTGCCGATGTTTCTGCCGCCCTCACACTCGCCGGCGAAGTCGAAGATCTGGCGGCACAATATTGTGCTGCATTGGCCATTGGGAATGTCCAGATACTCGACGAGAACGAGATGCATCGCGTGGTCGAGAAATTCCGTACCTACGGCAAGCCGGACGCGCTGGACTCTGCCCTCACCTTTGGCGGCGCCGACTTGCCCGGTAGTGTCTGATAGCACTCGGTCGCCTGCCATGGAGGGCGCAGCGGCGCTCAACGGCGCCGGTCGAGCCGCCGGCGAGGCGGACTATGGCGCGCACTGGGCCGGGCAGGCGGCGCCCCTCGCTCGGGCGCTTCCTGCGGCGAAACTCGTCGCCACTTTGTCGCAGGAGTTGCAACGGGCGTGAAGTCCGTCGGAAAGGTCCGACAACGCGATGAGCAAAGCGCCAATTGGCGGGGCCACGCGTTAGTGGGCAAACTGCAAGCGTAGGTTCGGGATAGTCCTCGTGACGAAGTCCCTCTACAGCAGAAGGGGGCCGCGCCGGCGGCCCTTTTTCTTTGACACTCGGCGTAGCGGCCCAATGCTTGGGAACCGGTCATCATCGAGCCTCAGATCCTACTACCGATCGAGGTGAAGCTATGCACCCCACCGACGTGAAGCACATTCGGGAGGCGGCCGAGGCCGCACAGCGCTTCGCTCATGACGCCGTTTCCGACGGCTGCGATGTATCGGACATCGACGAGCTCTCAGCATCGATTGAGAACGAGCTCAAGCGTCCTCTGCCGAACCCAACGACGCTCTCTACCTACCTGAACTCGATGCGCAGAAGCCTTATCACGGCACACCACGGCGTCGACATAGTCGCCCAGCTCGATCAGGTGATGCGAACTACTGGACTCGCTATCGATCCATCAGTGTAGTCGGCTGTGAACGCTGCCGTGATGGGGCTCGGCTCTCACTGTGCCCGTGCAACCCGCTCATGCTGCCTTGCTGAACCGGGCGCCGGCGATCGCGCCCTCGATCTTGCGAATGCGGCGTGGATCGTTCGATCAGCTGCCTCCGTCGCCCTGGCGCCGCCCGATTGCCAGCTCACGAGCAGGCGCATTACCACTCCTTCAATTGCCCACATCTCAGCTACCCGAACCCTCGCTCTGTACCTCGCAAGCGTGGGCCACAAAGAGCCGTCGAGGTAGCAGGCGAGTACGCGCGGATGAATGTAGCTCTTGCGGCAAACGGCTGGTGTGTTGCCGAGCTGCGCGGCGACGCGCTTCACAACTGCAGCTGCTGCCCGCTTGGTCGGTTTCGCAGCGCCCAACGCAATCATCTCCAGCACCGTGAGGTTCGTCGCCGCCCAGGTGCGAAAGTCCTTGGACGTGATGTGGTGCCCCGTCGTCTCGCGTAGATACGCGTTGACATGCTCCGAGGAAATCCGATGCAGCTCGCCGGCCTCGTCGATGTACTTGAACAGCTCAGAACCCGGAAGATCGGTGCAGTTCCTGAGAATGCGTGCGAGCGTTGGATCGCTGATCACCTTGTGATGGTGAACGCCATGCTTGCCTCTAAAATCCAGCTCGATCTGCCCCCGTTCGATGCGGACGTGATCACGGCGCAGCGTGGTCAAACCGAAGCTGTTGTTCTCCTTCGCGTACTCGGGATTGCCTACGCGTCCGAGCGTGCGCTCCATCAGCCGAACCACCGCCGCCAGCACTTTTTCGCGCCGCAGACCGTGCCGGCTCAGATCCGCCTTCACGCGCTCTCGGATGCGCGGTAGCGCGCGGCCGAACGTGAGCATGTGCTCGAACTTCGTCTCGTCGCGCACTTCTCGCCAGCGCGTATGGTATCGGTACTGCTTGCGCCCGCGCGCGTCGTATCCTACTGCCTGGATGTGGCCGTCGGCGTCGGGGCAGATCCACACGTCCGTCCATGCTGGCGGCACGCCGATGGATTCGATGCGCCGTCGCTCTGCGGGATGCCGGATCGTGCGCCCGCTGGGATCGCGGTATACGAAACCGTTGCCGACGCGAAGTCGAGTGATGCCGGGCATGCGGTCGCTCACGTAATGCAAGCGCGCGGCCTTCGCGGCGACCACGGGATCAATCGTGGGCGGGTCGGAGACGACGATCTTCACGACCGCTCGCCTCGTGCCTTACCGACCCCGCGCGCGACCCGCTTATCCGCCCACGGAAGCCGCTCCGCTGACTTCACTCGCCCGCTTCGGAAATACCCGCGGCTCGTGCTGCACGGTCAACCATTGGTCCGTTGTGAACGCCTCGATTGCCCACTCTCCACCGAAGCGCCCGATACCGGAGTTCTTTTCGCCGCCGAACGGATTGTTGGGCAGGTCGTTCACGGGTTGGTCGTTTACGTGTGCCATGCCGCATTCCATGCGCTGCGCGAACCGTGTGCCTCGTTCCAGATCGCGCGTGAACACACAACCTGACAGCCCTTGTTCCGTGTCGTTCGCAGTGCGCAGCGCTTCCTCTTCGTCGCCCACGCGGATGACCGGAGCCACTGGTCCAAATAGTTCCTCGCGCGCAACTGTCATATCGTTGCGCACCTCGGAAAACACGTGCGGCGGAAGTACGAGGCCATCGGGCTTACCGCCGACGAGCTCGCGCGCGCCAGCTTGACGCGCTTCGGTGATCCGCTGCAGCAAATTGTCGAGCTGACGTTGATTGATTAGAGGGCCGACAAGCGTGTCCTCGTCCTCCGGATTCCCGTACTTCACGGCGCGCACCCGCTCGGTGAAGCGTTGCGTGAACTCATCGTAGATCGCTTCAGCCACGATGAAGCGATTGGCGCTCATGCAGATCTGGCCCTGGTGCAGGAACCTGCCGAAGATCGCTGCGTCCAGCGTCTGATCCATTGGTGCGTCTTCGAGTACGACGAAGGGCGAGTTGCCTCCCAACTCGAGATCCACACGCTTGATGATCTTTGCTTCCGCGGCGAGTTCCGCGACGTGGCGACCCACTTTCGTGGATCCGGTGAACGAGATCACGCGCGGTGTGCGATGAGTCACGAATGCTGCTCCGACGCCGTCACCGGACCCAACGATCACGCTCAGCAAGCCGGCGGGAAGCCCCGCCTCCTCGAAGATCTTGGCTAGCAGCAATCCGCCGGTGACGGGTGTATCGCTCGCGGGTTTGACTACCGCTGCGTTGCCGGCCGCAAGGGCAGGTGCCAGAGAGCGGCTGGTCAAATGCAGCGGCCAATTCCACGGGCTGATGATCCCCACAACACCCACCGGTTTGCGATACACGCGGCACTCCTTGCCCGGCACGTCCCCCGGTAGAACGCGGCTCTGCACGTTGTAAGGAATGCGCGAGGCTTCGCGCATCACTGCAGACGTGGTGGCGCATTCGAGCTTGGCTTTCAGCCGCGTGCTCCCGGACTCGTGAATGAGCCAGGACACGATCTCCTCTTCGCGCTCGGTCATGATTGCCACGGCTCGTTCCATGACGGCCGCGCGCACGGCCGGCGGCTGGGCGGCCCACCCCGGCTGCGCCGCAGCCGCGGCGGCATACGCATCGTCGATGTCTTGCGCGTTTGCCGAGGCGAGTTCCAGCAGAGTGTCACCTTTGTAGGGGTCGAGATCCCGGATGCGCTGATCGGAACGGCCGAGACGCCACGAATCGCCGATAAGCATGCGGTCGAAGCCCGTGTATATGGATTGCGAGGTTTTCTTACCTACGCGTTCGGCAGGTGCAACCATGATGAATTCCTCTCTTCATGCGCTCACTTCAAGAACGATCTTTCCTTGCGTGTGCCTCTGCTCCAGTCGCTGCAATGCCGCTCCCGCCGCTTCGAGCGGAAACGTGGCCTCGATGTACGGCTTGACCTTGCCGGCAACGATTAGCTGCCCGATCTCAGCGAGCTCGGAGGCGTTTGGCTGTGCCATGTAGCCCGTCGCGCGAGCGTGATGCTCTAAGGCTCTCGCCTCGGAGGGCTTACCCAGCGTGGAGATCAACGTGCCGCCGTCCTTCAGCACGTTCCACGATCGCTCCTGCGTTTCGCCTGCCACCAGATCAAACACGAGATCTACGTCGTGCACGACTTCTTCGAACCGGTCGGATTTGTAGTCGACGGCCTGGTCGGCACCGAGCAACCGCACGAAGTCCTTGTCTTGCGCCGAACCCGTGGTGGACACATTCGCGCCGCGCTCCTTCGCGAACTGGATGGCGAAATGCCCGACGCCGCCCGCGCCGCCGTGAATCAGCACGCGCTGACCGGAGATGAGCTGGCCGTGGTCGAACAAGCCCTGCCAGGCAGTGATCCCGGCGAGCGGGACCGCTGCGGCTGCCACGTGATCCAGCTTCGCGGGCTTCGGTACGCACAGATCGGCGTTCAGAGCCACGTACTCGGCAAAGCCGCCGTGTCCCCTGTCGAGCATGGCATACACCTCATCGCCCGCATGGAGGCCGGTGACTTGAGGGCCGCAGCTGACTACCGTGCCAGAAATGTCGCGGCCCAACACAATCGGCAACACGGACTGCTTCACTGCTGGGTATTTGCCCGAGGCCATCTTGTAGTCCACCGGATTCACGCTTGCCGCGTGCACTTTGATCAGGACTTGGACGTCGCCGGGCTGCGGCCTTTCTATCTCCGTCACTGTCAGAGGCCCGACGCCGCCGAATGCCTCAGGGAGCACCACCGCCTTCATCATGGCCATCAGAATCTCCACAGTCTGCGAGAAGTGGATACGCAGCAATTTTGATTCCGGCCGTGCACCTTGCGCATGCTCGAAGTCAGCGCGGCTGCCGACTCAGCTGTTGCGTGAGATCATCTGTCAGCCTCACCGGCGGGCGCGCTCACCGCATCAATCCAGGCCGTCGGTGACCGGTACATTCTCCGGTTGCAGCTCCACTCCGGATGCCTTCGCCTGCATCAGCAATAGCGCAGAGAAGTCCTGATCGGCGTAGCCATTGCCCAACTGCGCCTGGACCAGCTCGCGCGTCACCGACGCCAATGGCATGGGAACCTGGAAATGGCGGCCGGCCTCCAGTCCGAGATCCATGTCCTTGCGCAGCAGCTGAGGCGTGAAGGTGACCTTGAAATCGAGGTTGACGAACGCCGGCGTCTTGTAGCGTGTGAAGACAGAGCCCATCACACTGTTGTTCATGAAATTCAGAAACGCATGGCGTGGCAGGCCGGCCTTTTCCGCGAGTACCGTGATCTCGGCCAGAGATTGCGTTACCACCCCGAGAAATACGTTGTGGCAGATCTTTGCGATGCGGGCGAGCTCGCCGTCACTTACGTAACTGACCCCTCCGGCTCCGAAGATTCCGAGAAATTCCTGGCACTCATCGAACACGGGCTTCGGCCCTGAGCAAACGACGGACAACTTGCCAGCCTTGATGACCTTTGCATTGCCCGACACGGGAGCGGCGAGGAATTCGATGTTTTGTTGTCGAAGGGCGCGGCGCAATTCTGCCGACGCTTGGATCGATATGGAGGAGCAATCCACGATGATGCGCGGCCGGGAGTGAGGGTGACTGAGCAGGCCTTGCGGCCCCGTCAGCAGTGCCTCGAGGTCTTCGGCTGTTGAGACCATGGTGAAGACGATATCCCGCTCGGCTAGAGCCGTGAGGCGCTCGGCAATCTTCACGCCGTATTTGACGAGCGGCTCGGCCTTTGTCTGGGTGCGATTCCAGGCGAGGACGTCACATCCTGCACGCCCGAGACGGGCGGCCATCTCATAGCCCATTCGGCCGGTGCCGATCCACCCCAGTTTCTTGTTTGCGTTGGCGTTGGCGTTGCTCATGTCATTTCAATCCTCTGAAGGTCGTACGTGCTGTGGCGGCAGTCGGAACAGTTTCCGTGGTTCCAGGTGCCGCAATCGCCGGTGTCGAGGCACGCGGCATGTGCTGTCACTGGGGCGCGCGGTCAGCTCAGCTCCGCGAGCCAGTTTCTGGTTTCCAAGGCCTGCTTCAGTCGCCGCAGGAACGCTGCAGAGTAGGCTCCATCGAAGGCGCGATGGTCGAAGGACTGCGCTATGACGCCAATTGGCCTGACAGCAATGCAATCCCCCTCCGGCCCTTCGATCACCACCGGTTTCTTGTGCACTCCGTCCAACGAGAGGATGGCCACCTGCGGCTGATTGATGATCGGTGCCGTAATCAGGGTCCCAAAGGAACCGGAGTTCGAGATGGTGTAGGTGCCTCCGTTGAGATCGTCGGGGACCAGAGTATTGGCGCGCGCCCTGCTCACCAGTGAGTGCATCTCGAGTGCCAGGCCACGGACATCCCTTTGGTTCGCGTCCCGAACGATCGGCACGAGCAGACCCTCAAAGGCCAGATCCACGGCGATGCCCAGATGAATCCGTCGGTGTACGAGGAGCGTATCGTTGCTGAAGCTCGCATTGATGAGGGGATATTCCCTGATGGCCTCGCAGGTCGCCGCGCACAGGAACGGAAGATACGTAAGAGTAAAGCCCTGCTGCGCCTTCCAGTCGCTGCCTTTGCTCGCGCGGGCATGCTCGATGTTGCGGAAATCGACTTCCACCGCCTGCAAGGTATGCGGGCTCGTGGCAACCGAGCGGAGCATATGCGCGGCGGTCGCGCGTCGGATCTTGTTTAGCGGCGCCACCCATTCATCTGATGCGGCCGTACTGTTTGCAGCAGAGTCCCGGCTGGCGCTGCTGGAGCGTTGGGCCGCAATTGCCGCAGAGCCTGAGGCCGGTCGAGCGGGCGAGGGGGTCGCCGCTGGGGCATGCGTAACATACGCAATGGCATCTTCACGCGTGATGCGTCCGTCCCGGCCGCTGCCACGCACCTGATCGGCGCGAATCCCCGCCTGGCCGAGCAACCGACGCACGACCGGGGATAACTTACTCTGCGCGCTGCGCCCCAATGGCCGGGCGGGATCCGAGTCCGACAGGGCCGCCGTTGACTCGGTTGCTGGCGCCGGTCCTGTAGGGGGCAGTGATGGTGCAGCGCTGGCGGCTTCGGATGATGAGTCGATGACCGCGAGCCGGGTACCCACTTTCACGGCAACGCCGGCTTCGATCAGAATTTCGCGCAACACCCCGGCGACGGGGGAGGGGATGGCGGTCGTCACTTTGTCCGTTTCGACTTCGAACAGCGATTCGTCCGCCACGACTACGTCGCCCGGGTTTTTGTACCAGACGGTGACGAGACCCTCCAGGACGGTTTCCCCCAGTTGCGGCATGATGATGTCCATGCGTGAACCTTTCACCAGCCCGCGGCGATGTATTTGGTTTCGAGGTATTCGAGCAGACCGTCGTGCGCGCCCTCGCGACCGATGCCACTCTGTTTCCAACCACCGAACGGTGCGGCAGGGTCTGAAACCATCCCTCGATTGATGCCGACCATGCCGGATTCGATTTGCTCCGCCACGGCGAGCGCCTTCGAGAGGTCGCGCGTGTGCACGAAGGCGACCAGGCCGAATTCAGTCGAGTTGGCCAGACGAACCGCTTCTTCGGTCGATTCGAACGTCGCAATGGGCGCCACAGGACCGAAGATCTCTTCGCGGAACACCCGCGCGTGGTGCGGAACATCCGCGATCACGGTGGGTTCGTAGAAATAGCCTGCGCGCTGCGGAATTCGTCCGCCCGTGAGAATTCGTCCCCCCGCGCTGTGGGCGTCATCCACCAGGGCAGCGACCTTCGCGCGAGTCTGCGAGTTCACCAACGGCCCCATTTGCACACGCTCATCGAGGCCCGACCCCAGCTTGACCTCGGCCATCGCTGCGGCGAAGCGTTGGCTGAACTCTGCCGCAATCGGCGCCTGCACGTAGAAGCGATTGGCGGCGGTGCAAGACTCACCGCCGTTGCGTAGCTTTGCGATCATCGCGCTGGCAACAGCGAGGTCCATGTCAGCGTCCGCGAAAACGAGGAAGGGGGCGTTGCCACCCAGTTCCATGGAACACTTGATGACCTGTTGCGCTGCCTGCGCGAGCAGGACACGGCCGATCTCGGTCGATCCCGTAAACGACAACTTGCGTACGCGAGGATCCCGCAACATTGCAGCCACGATCGCCGCGGAACGCTGCGTTGGTAAAACGTTGATCACCCCGGGCGGTACGCCAGCTTCCTCGAACAGCGAGGCCAGCGCGAGCGCCGTGAGCGGTGTCTCCTTGGCGGGCTTTAGAATGACCGTGCAGCCTGCCGCGAGCGCGGGCCCGATCTTACGCGTCGCCATGGCGGCCGGAAAATTCCAGGGGGTAATGAGAACGCACACGCCGATCGGCTGCCGCGTCACGATGATCCGGTTCGCGCCGGATGGCGCTGTGGACAGGTGCCCCGGGATCCGGACAGCTTCTTCCGAATACCAGCGCAGAAACTCGGCCGCATAGGTGACTTCCGCGCGGGCCTCCGCCAGTGTCTTGCCATTTTCCAGAGTAATCAGCCGCGCAAAGGCATCCCGATGTCGAATGAGCAACTGGAATGCCCGACGCAAGATCTCACCGCGCTCGCGTGGGGCGCGTGCCGCCCACGCGAAGTTCGCCGCAGCTGCGGCTTCAACGGCGTCGAGCGCATCGGCGCAGCTTGCATCGGCGACCTCGGAGAGGATCTCCTCGGTTGCGGGATCCGCGACCGTAAAGCGCGCTGCATCGCTCGAAGCGCGCCAGGCGCCCCGGATGTAGAGCTCTTTGCCAATGTTGGAAAGGTTATAGTCCACGCGCACTCCGCGGCCGGAAATCAGCAGCTCGGAGCACCTCATCGACGATGCGCGCGACGGAGGGAATCACCGCATCCTCGAGTGCGTCCGCGGCCGGCAGGGGGATATGTGGGGTTGAGATACGCACTACCGGCTGATCGAGGTGAAAGAAGCACTCCTCTGTGACAATCGAGGAGATCTCCGCCCCCCAACCGCACAGGCGCGGATTTTCCTCCACAGTGAACAATCGCCCCGTGCGGATCACTTCAGCGAGCAGCGTTTGGGTATCCAGTGGAACCAATGACCGCAGATCGATGACCGTCGCGGAGATACGGTGTTGCGCTTGCAGAACGTCCGCGGCCTGGAGTGCGCGCGGCACCATGGCGGCCAATGCCACGATCGTGATGTCATCGCCGCGGCGCAGCACCTTGGCGCGACCCAGGGGCTCGACGTGTTCCCCGTCTGGAACTTCTCCTTTGGTCGCATACAAGGACTTGTGCTCGAAGAACAACACGGGGTCAGGATCCCGAATGGCCGCTGCGAGCAGGCCTTTGACATCGGCAGGGCTCGCGGGTGCAACCACCTTGATGCCCGGAATCGCCATCGCCCAATTCTCGACGCTCTGCGAATGCTGCGCGCCGAAGCGCGAGCCCGCGCCATTGGCCGTGCGAATCACCAGCGGCATCGTGAACTGACCATTGGTCATGTAGCGCGTCTTGGAAATCTCGTTGGCGACATAATCCCAGCAGCACGCGAGGAAATCAGAGAACATGATCTCGGCAATCGGGCGCAACCCGGTCATCGCCGCTCCCATGGCTGCCCCCAGGATCGCCAGCTCGGATATCGGCGTATCGCGCACCCGGCGTGGGCCGAAGCGATCCAACAGTCCTACGGTTGTCTTGAAGACCCCCCCGGCTGCCCCGATGTCCTCGCCGAGAAATACGACCCGCTCATCACGCGCCATTTCTTGCGCAATGCCTGCGGCGACCGCATCGCGATAACTTAATTCCGCCATTGTGCGCCTCCATCGGCCCATAAATCGGTGAACGCACTTTCAAGCGCCGGGGGCGGCGATGCCTTCGACACCTCCGTTGCACGATCGACCTCAGCGAGTACGTCGCGCTCGATATCGGACAGGTCCGATTCCGGAACGCCGTGCGTGAGCAAACGCGCGCGATACGTCGGAAGGGGGTCGCGCGCCAGCCAGCTTTCGAGCTCTCCGGCGGGACGGTACTTCGCAGGGTCTGCACGCGAGTGACCGCTGTGCCGGTAGGTCTCGCATTCGATCAATGATGGACCCTCGCCGGCGCGCGCTCGGGCCAAGGCAGCGCGTGCCGCGAGATACACGGCATCCACATCGTTGCCGTCTATGATGATCGCGGGCAGCCCGTAAGAGGCAGCCCGGTCCGCGGCCGGGTGCTCCACTGCCGTGACACTGCGGATCGGCGTGTATTCCATGTAGAGATTGTTCTCGCAGACGAAGACCGCCGGCAGTTTCCAGACGGACGCAAGGTTCAACGCTTCGTGAAACGCTCCAATGTTGGTAGTGCCGTCGCCGAAGAAGGCCACCGCCGCCTGCCGGGTGCCGCGATACTGTGCCGACCACGCTGCTCCGACTGCAATCGGCAAGTGACCGCCGACGATCGCGTACGAGCCCATCACACCGTGCTCGACGCTGGTCAAGTGCATCGAGCCTCCTTTACCCGCGAGCAGGCCGCATTGGCGCCCCATGAGCTCCCCCAGCACACCGCTCATCGGAGCTCCGCGCGCCAGCGTGTGATGGTGACCTCGGTACGTACAGAATGTGTAGTCACCTTTTTCCATCGCCAAACCGAACCCGGCCGCTACCGCCTCTTGCCCGAGCGCAAGGTGACTGGTGCCCTTGACGAGGTTTTGCAGGAAAAGATCGTGGGCCCGCTTCTCGCAGTACCGAAGTTCGACCAGCAGCTTATACAGCGCCATCCGCGTGGGCAGCGGTATTGATTCCGTTGCGCTCGTTGCGGCCGGTGTTAATTTCGCTGTGTTCATCTATTTGGTGCGCCTTTGGTTAGCGTCCGACCGACAGTGAGTTGACTTGACTCGCGACCGCGCGCCATGGCACTCAGTAGCGATTCGCAATGGGTAACTCCTCCGCCGGAAACAGGCTGATGATCTGCGCGCCGCGCGGCGTAACCACGATCTCTTCTTCGATTCGGGCCGCCGACACGCCATCCGTCGCGGGACAGTAGGTTTCCACGGCGAACACCATTCCGACCGAGAGCTCCATCGGATCCTGAAGCGAGGTGAGGCGCGAAATGATGGGCCGCTCATGCAGTCCGAGTCCCAGGCCGTGGCAGAAATTCAGACCGAATGCCGCCATTTCGCTCTCAAAGCCGATGTCCTGCGCCGGCGGAAAGGCCAGGGCGATCTTGTCGGTCGTCACGCCGGGCCGGATCAAGTCGATCGCCCGATCCATCCATTCCCGGGCGCGTTTATACGCAGTGACCTGCGGCTGCGTTGCGCGGCCAACGCTGAACGTGCGGTAGTAGCAAGTGCGGTAGCCCATGAAGGACTGGATGATGTCGAAGAACGCCTGGTCGCCGGGCCGAATCAACCGATCGGTGAAGTTGTGTGGATGGGGGCAGCAGCGCTCCCCGGAAATGGAATTGATCGCCTCGACACAGTCGGAACCCATTTCATACAGGCGCTTGTTTGCCATGGCAACGATCTGATTCTCGCGAATGCCGGGCTTGAGTGCCTCGTAGATGTCCTGGTAAACGCCGTCCACCATCGAGGCGGCGATGTTGAGCAAGGTGATCTCGTCACCGCTCTTGATCTGGCGGGCTTCGAGCATGACCTGCTGGCCGTCGCGGACATCGATGCCCGCCTTCTGTAGCTCGAACATCATGGGCGGTTCAATGACGTCCACACCCACCGGCATGTCGGCGACGCCCTCGGATTGCAGGATTGCCTTGATTTCCTGGGCGGCGCTGCGAAACAGCCCGGCGTCGGAATGCACGGCACCGCGCAGCCCGAGCATGCCGGCCTTGCAATGATCCTGTTGCAACCACGGTGCATGCAGACGGTGATGTCTGGCCGCGGAGCCGAAGTCCCAGACGTACGGATCCCCGTTTCCCGTCAGCAATGAGTATCGCGTGAGCTTGTCGCGGGCCCACTCGCCGATCACCGTGCTCGTCGTATAGCGAATGTTGTGCTGATCGAAACTGAGCAACGCACCCAGCTCGGAGCGCGCCAGGGCCTGACGCACCCGCGCCAATCGATAATCGTGCAGTCGACGAAAATTGACCCGCTCCTCGAAATCCACCTGCATCTGTCCGGGCGCCTGAAGGGGGCGATCCCAGTTGTGATGCGGATCGATGTCGCTCGGGCGAACGATCGTCGGCTCATGCTGTCCAGCCATGCCTTTTCGTCCTTTCCTAAGATGCAAATCGTGCATTTCGTGAATGCAACAATCAATGCAAACGTATGCAATAGTAGGCGCGGTGAAAATGCGTGTCAACACCGCACTGCGGCGCGGTAGTGCATTCACGGGCTTTGCTATGATGTGGGGCATGCGAGCCCCAAACCGCCCCAAGCCGCCTTCCCGAGTGACGATTCGGGACGTGGCCGTGCGCGCGCGTGTCGATATATCGACTGTCTCGCGTGCCCTGAACCCTGATGCGCGCCACCTGATCAGCGATGAAGTGGTGGTTCGCGTCATGGAAGCGAGCAAAGCCCTGGGGTACCGCAAGAACAAGGTGGCCTCAGCCCTGACGCGGGGTCGGTCTCAAGTTATCGGCGTCATACTTCCGGACATCGAGAATTCTGTATTCCCGCCCATGGTGCGGGGAATTGAGGAACGCCTCGCGGTCAGCGGGTACGCCGTTTTGATTGCCAACGCTGCCGGGGCGGCCGCTGATCGCGAACGGGTCCTCGAGCAGATGTTCGAGCGCCAGGTCGATGGCGTAGTGGTGGCGACCGCGAGTCGGGATGACCAGATGATCCGGCGCTGTATCCTCGAGAATATTCCTGTCGTTCTGGTCAATCGCTCCGAGGAGCACCGGCACGCGCCCGAGGTGGTCAACGACGATTTCCACTCGATGCAATTGGCGGTGGCTCACCTCGTGGGGCTGGGACACCGCAAGATCGCGCACCTGGCGGGGCCGCTGCACCTGTCCACGGGGTTCGCGCGCTGGCAAGGATTCCAGATGGCGGCGCAGTCGCACCGGGTTGCAGCGGGACACATGGTCGAGGCGACAGAGTTTACCCGCCAGGCGGGCCTGATCGCCTGCACCGAGCTACTCAAGCGCTATCGCAGTTCCACGGCGATCGTCGCATCCAATGATTTGATCGCACTGGGTTGCTATGACGCACTCGCTGCCGCGGGGCTGCGCTGCCCACACGATATCTCGGTCGTGGGCCACAACGACATCCCACTGGTGGACATGATCAATCCTCCGTTGACCACGCTTCGCATCCAGCACCGCGAGATGGGACGGCAGGCCGCCCAGCTCCTGTTGGAGCGATTGGCTTCTCCGGAGGCCAAGCCCGTCCGCGTGACCCTTGCGCCGGAGCTCATGATTCGCAGCTCGACCGCACCCCCGCGTTCGGGTTGACCTCGATCCGTTAGCCGCAAGTCCGCTGGCGGACACCTGACTGTCTGCCGGAACACACCGACCCGAACCCCGCCGAGCCCCACCCGTGGCATCCGCTACACGGCTTGACAAGCACCACTCCGTGCGAATACGGTATGCAAACGCTTGCACAGTATTTGCAACGACATAGATGACGCTAAGGAGAGGCGGGGTGGGCGCCTGGGTGCAATCGATTGCGATAAGAGACGTGTAGAAGCGCGCCCTGGAGTGACCCGCCCGCTCATACAGGGCGGCTGGTGCTGCCGAGGTTGAGGGGTCGTGGCAAGCAACGCGTGCGGGGAAAGCCGACTTCGAGGGGCGCCGCGCCGGATCGGATCGGTACTAAAAGTAAGACACAGGGGGCCGATTTGTGAACATCCATCGTTTGATTCTCGCGTTGACCGGGGTTTGTGGGGCCGGCGTGAGCTTCGCGCAGCAGAGCGTGGGATCCGAGACCGCCAAAGCGGCGGCGGATGGGCAGCTGGAAGAAATCACTGTGACGGCGGAGCGCCGCAGCGAACGGTTGCAGGATGTGCCGATCGCCGTGTCGGTACTAACCGCGGACGAGGCACAGAAGATGGGTAATAACGACAACCTGTCGCTCTTTACTCAGGTGCCGAGCTTGAATACCTCGCGCCAACTCACCGGGGCGACGATTTACCTGCGCGGGGTCGGCACGAGCTCAGCCCCTGGCAATGAGAACGCCGTGGCGACGTACATCGATGATGTGTATATCAACGGATTTTCTGGCACCGTCGTGCCATTCAACACCATAGACCATGTCGAAGTCCTCAATGGGCCGCAAGGCACACTGTTTGGCCGCAACGCCACCGGCGGGGTCATTCACATCGTAACCAAGGATCCCTCGACGAGTCCCTCAATGGACCTGCGGGCTGGGTATGCCAGTTACAACACATTTTCGGCGAGCCTGTACGGCACGACCGGCATCGGCCCAAACCTGGCGGTGGACATCGCTTTGAACGCGCGCGACCAACGCAACGGGTATGGACACGACCTGGCGACCGGACAGCCTATTTACCTGGGTAGTGAATACGGCGTGCGTTCGAAGCTCAAGTGGACTCCCGGGGAGAGCACGGCGGTCACTCTGGCGCTGGAGCACTATTGGGATGACTACGACTACAGCCTCAATCCAAATGTCCCCCGCGGTACGTTATCGGCTGGGGGAGCCACATTTGCGGGAGATTACAATTCCCAGGGCATCAACGCCTTCCAAGGTGGGGCCTCCGGGCATACTCGCCATGTGGATGGCGTCACATTGACGGCGGAGCAGCAGTTCAGTTGGGCGACGCTCAAGAGTGTTTCCGCCGCGCGGCGGATCACGGATGTGACCGGGTACGATCAGGACATGGGGCCGGCGCACATCTCGGATTTACAATGGCCCTCGAAGCTGGAGCAATACTCGGAGGAGCTGCACCTGTCCTCCCCCGAAGGGACCACACTGGGCGGTCACGGGCTGCATTGGCTCGCGGGGCTCTACGTGCTCAAGATGAGCGATGCGCTTTTGCCCTTGCAGATTGCCGGTGCAATCGGCGGATTGTCCTCGTTGGGCATCGCCAGCATTTCCGACACTCACTCGTACGCGGCCTTCATCGATACGACTTATGACTTCACGCCCGCCACGAGCCTGACTTTGGGCATTCGCGAAACCGCTGATCGCATCAAGAATACCGGTTACACGGATCTGGGGATCCCCGGCGGCACGCACACGATCATCCCGGCACCCGAACAGCACGCGGACGCTTCCAAACCCACCTTTCGAGCGGTGCTCGACCATAAATTTACGCGTGATGTGATGGCCTATGCATCGATTTCGCGCGGCTTCAAGAGCGGCGGGTTTGCGCTGTTTGCCGGAGGCAGCGAGCCTGTGCAGCCGGAGACGCTGGATGCCTACGCCGTGGGCCTGAAATCCGAATGGCTCGAGCATCATCTGCAGGTCAATCTCGAGGCTTATCACTACAACTATAAAAATCAGCAAGTCGAAATCTTTATCGCGAACGGCGCTGCCGAGGTCAATGCGGCGGCCTCACGCATGTCCGGGGCCGATTTGAGTGTGGTAGCCGTACCGAGCGCAAATTTCACGCTGCGCGGCAACTTCGGCTATTTGCACAGTCGCTATGAGAGCTTTCCCGCGGCACCCATTTACCTGCAAAACCCGGCAACCTGCGCGCCGACGCCAACGCGCCTGCCGGGGCCACTCACCGGCGGGGACCTGTTGTGCTCCATTGACGCCGCCGGCCTGCAAACGGTCCGCTCGCCGACCTTTACGGGCAACGTGAGCGGCGACTATGTGATCCGCACTGACAGCGGCACTGTGGATCTGGTCGCCAGCTACTTTCGCACGTCGTCCTTCAGCTGGGATCCTTCCGGCCAGTACCCGGAGCCCGCCTATGGGTTGCTGGATACCTCCGTGACCTGGACGGCACCGTCGAACAAGTACGACGTGCAGCTGTGGTGCAAGAACTGCACCGATAAATACCACGATGCGTTCATTTCCGAAGCAGCGTTAGCCATTCAACGCGCCGCCAGCGATCCGCGCACCTTCGGCATCCAATTCGGCGTTCATTTCTAAAGGTACACTGGAACCGCTGTGGGCTCGCGGCCGCGACGAGCCCACAGCGAACGAGTAGGGTGACGGCGGATGAAATCCATGCTGATCAAGGACGCTACTATCCTGACGATGCACGGCGGCTCCGAGGATGTGCTCCGGGGCGATGTGCTCATCCGTGACGATATCATTGCGGCCGTGGGCCCCGGAATCACTGCTGAGGGGTCCGATGAGGTGGTGGATGGCCGCAACCTGATCGTGATGCCAGGGCTCGTCAACGCGCACATGCACACGTGGCAGACGGCTCTGCGTTCCATCGGATCCAACTGGACCTTTCCGGAATACCTGCGCTGGGTCCACGCCGGGCTCGCAACGCACTTCCGCCCGCGGGACATCTATATTTCAACACTGGTTGGGGCGCTGAACCAGCTCGATTGCGGCACCACGACTCTCGTCGATTGGTGCCACAACAATCCAACACCAGCCCACACCGATGCGGCAGTCGAGGCATTGCGCGCCTCGGGTATCCGTGCCGCCTTCCTGCACGGAACGCCTAAACCTGACCCCCGTCCCGGGAAGTCGCCTTTCTGGGAAGTCGCTCATCCTCGTGAAGAGATCGTGCGGCTGCGCCAGGCTCTGATGCCCGATGCGGGCATGATCTCACTGGGGCTGGCGGTGCTCGGCCCGCACTACGCTACACTCGAGGTCACACTGCATGACTTCCGGCTAGCGCAGGAATTCGGCCTGATCGCCTCCGTGCACGAGGGCTATGGCCCTTCTCGCTGCCCTGAGGGCTGGGCGCGTCTGGAGTCAGAGGGGCTGTTGAATGGGCTCGTGAATATCGTCCACGGCAACGAGCTCAGCGATGACCGGCTCGGCCGTCTCGTGGACCGGGGCGTGCGGTTTACCGTCACACCGGAGTCGGAGCTGATCTGCGGACACGGCCACCCCATTCTGGGGCGACTGCGAAACCTGGGGACTTGGCCCTCGATTGGGGCGGATATCGAGAGCGCCCACTCGGGGGACATGCTGACCGCGGCGCGCACGGCACTCACGTGCCAGCGTTCGCTGGACAACATCGAGGCGCGTGCTCGTGGCCAGTTCGGCGGCAAGAGCGGGCTGCGCGCACGCGATGCCCTGAACTGGGTGACGATGGAAGGTGCCCGGATGCTGGGTCAGGAAGACCGCATCGGATCCATCGCGCCGGGAAAGCAGGCAGACCTCCTCATCCTGCGGGCGGATGGCCTCAACTTGCAGCCCATTCACGACCCGATTTCCACTGTAGTGATGCAGTCTAATGCCTCGAACATCGACTCTGTGATGGTCGCAGGCGTATGGCGCAAGCGCCACGGCCGGCTGCTCCACGATGGCCTCGACTCAGCACTCGAAGAGCTCGGCGAATGCGGACGCAGGATCCGCCAGGCAGTCGGCTTACACTTGACGGATATCACTTAGCTTTCGGAGCACGCGACATGTCCGAGATCATTTCTGAAACGGCGCAGGAGGCGGGCGTGCTGGATCGGGGCAGGCCGATCTTGATTCGCAAGGCGCACCTCATCACCATGGATGACCGGATCGGCGACTTGCTGGGCGATGTTCTCGTGAAGGATGGCAAGATAGCCGAGGTGGGGCGCGAGCTGGTATGCGAGAGTGCTGCGGTGATCGACGGCACGGACCGCGTCGTCATCCCGGGGTTCGTGAATAGTCATATCCACCTATGGCAGACGGTGATCAAGGGCTGTGCCGGGGACTGGTCGTTCGGCGAATACCTGCAGCACATATTGGGAGCGGCGGGTAAACACTATCGTCCGGAGGATGTGCGCGTGGCGACCTTGCTGGGCGCACTCGAGCAGATCGACGCCGGTGTTACCACCGTCTACGACTGGTCTCACGTTCTCAACACGCCAGACCATGCCGATGGCGCAATCGACGCGCTCGAACAGTCGGGGATCCGCGCGGTGTTCGGTCATGGCACGCCCGGTGATGATGTTGTCAAATGGTGGTTTCAGAGCCGCGAGGGCCATCCGCAGGACATCGTCCGGATCCGCAAGACTCGGCTCGCCTCGGACCAGGCCCTCGTCACGCTCGGTATGTCGCTGCGAGGTCCGGATTACGCAGCGGCCGAAATCAACCGCGCGGATATCGAGCTGGCGCGCTCACTTGGGATCATGTCGAGCATGCACCTGGCGGCCGGTGTTTTCGGCGAATACCTGCCCCACTGTCGCGCGATGGGGGCAGCCGGCCTGCTTGGCCCGGATATCAATCTCGTTCACTGTAACCGCTTGACGGACGATGAGATCGCGATGGCCATCGACCAGGGCGCCAGCATCTCGGTTACCCCGGAAGTGGAGATGCAAATGGGTCACGGTCTGCCGGTCACTGGGCGCGTTCAGGCAGCGGGCGGACGCATAACCCTGGGAACGGACGTTGTCTCCAGCGTCAGCGCGGACATGTTTTCCCAAATGCGCTTCGCTGTTCAGTCGCAACGAATGCTCGAAAACTCCAAGGCCCATGAATTGGGTCGCATGCTCGACCGATTGCCGATCAGTGCGCGGGATGTTTTGAATTGTGCGACGTTGCAAGGCGCTGAGTCTCTGGGGATGGCGACTCGAATCGGTTCTATTACGCCGTCCAAGGATGCCGACCTGACGATCCTGTCGTGGCCGCCCCATCAGGCCTCGCCGCTGGCGGATCCCGTCCAGGCGGTCGTTTTCCATGGCAGTGTCGCCAATGTGGAGACAGTCATGATCGGCGGTCGAGTGCATAAATTCCGGCACCGTCCGGTCGGGTCAGCACCCGCTGAGGGTCGTCAAGCGGCACAGATCGGCATGAGGATCATGGCGGCGGCGGGATTTCAGCCGGCGAGCAGGGTGTAAGGGTAGGTTTACAATGTACACGGCGACTGCGGCAATACTGCTGCCTACGACGATCATCGGTTCGCTGCCGCGGCCGGGTTGGTACACCGAGAACCTGGGCCGGCGCAGCTTCCGTGAAGCGATGGTCGATCGCTCCTATCGCGAGCAATATCTCGACGCGGCGTCCGTCCATCTGCGCGTGCCGCGTTAGGCCGGAAGCACGGTTTTGACGATCGAGGCGTCCAGCGCTTCGTACTCAGCGTAACCGATGGTCTGGTAGAGCTCTTGCCGAGTCTGCATTTGACCTATGACACTCTGAGGCCCACCGTCGCGTTTGAGCGCGGCGTAGAGAGCCTCGTGTGCCTTGGCGGCGATCCGTAGTGCGCTCACGGGCCAGATCACCATACGATAGCCCATCGCCTCGAATTCGCGCGCCGTGAAATAGGGCGTGCGGCCGAATTCCGTCATGTTTGCGAGGAGCGGCGCCTGCACGCGGCGCGCGAACTCGCGAAACATTTCCGCTGTCGTCAACGCTTCAGGGAAAATGGCGTCGGCGCCGGCTTCAAGGTACAGCTTGGCGCGCGCCACCGCGCCGTCGATGCCCTCGCTGCCCGCCGCATCGGTCCGGGCTATGATGTAGAGGTGACGGCGCGCGCGCACGGCTGCGGCGATCTTCACCGCCATGTCGTGCGCGCTCGCGAGCTTCTTGTCGTTGAGGTGGCCGCATTTTTTCGGCAACAGCTGATCTTCGATATGAACCGCCGCGGCGCCAGCATCCTCGAAGGAGCGCACCATATGCATCACGTTCAAGGCTTCGCCGTAACCGGTGTCGCCGTCGACGATGACCGGAAGGCCCGATGCGCGGTTCACCTGCCGGATGAAGAAGCAGACTTCGTCGACGGTGATCATTCCGAGATCGGGTAGGCCCATCGAGGCAGTCATAGCTGCGCCCGACAGATACAACGCTTCGAACCCCTGTGCCTTGGCCTGGAGTGCCGCGAGTCCGTTGTAGGCGCCGGGCATCTCGAGGATAGCGTCGCGGCGGAGCAGCTCCCTCAACCGCTCGCCGGCGGGAGCCCTCGGCAAGTCATCGGCGATGAGATAAGTCATCGGCGCCACTCCTGTCAGGTTACGTAAAGGTCGACATATTCGTGGACCGGCATGTCAGCAAGCCGCGCCCGGTCGAGCGACACATCGAGAATCGCTCTGCGCTGCTTCTCGGGAAAGCGCCGCGCGAGGTTCTTCCTGAATTTCGCTTCCAGCAGCGCAATGCCATCGCTGCGCCGGCGCCGGTGGCCGATCGGATATTCGACCACGACTTCCGGAAGCTTGCGCCCGTCCGCGAGCTCAACCGTGAGGGCGTTGGCGATGGAGCGCTTTTCCGGGTCGTGATAGTCCTTGGTGAATCGCAGGTCCTCGATGCAGTCGATCTTCGCGCGCAGTGTGTCTATGCGCGGATCTTTGGCGACCTCATTCTCATAGTCGGCCGCTGTGAGACGCCCGAAGAGCAGTGGCACGGCGACCATGTATTGTATGCAGTGGTCCCGATCCGCGGGATTGTCGAGCGGCCCTTTCTTGTCGATGATGCGGATGCACGCCTCGTGCGTGCGAATGGTGATGCGGGCAATGGCGTCGGCGCTCACGCCCATTGTGACCAACTGGTGATGGAGCGTCATCGCGGCTTCCACCGCGGTCTGCGAATGGAATTCGGCCGGATAGGAAATCTTGAACAGCACGTTCTCCATCACATACGAGCCGTAGGGGCGCTGGAATTTGAAAGGCTGCCCCTTGAAGGAAACATCGTAGAAGCCCCAGGTCTTCGCGGTCAGTGCGGAGGGATAGCCCATCTCGCCGGTTTTCGCGATGAGCGCCAGTCGAACGGCACGACTCGTGGCATCGCCCGCCGCCCAGCTCTTGCGCGAACCGGTGTTGGGGGTGTGTCGATAAGTACGCAGACTCTGACCGTCGACCCATGCCAACGAGATGGCGTTGACGATCTCGTCGCGCGACAACCCCAACATGCGTGCCACGACGGCGGTCGAGGCAACTTTGACGAGCACGACGTGATCGAGGCCTACCTTGTTGAACGAGTTCTCCAGTGCTAGCACGCCCTGGATCTCGTGCGCCTTGATCATAGCGGTCAGCACGTCCCTCATCACGGGCGGCTGGCGGCCGGCCGCGATGGCCTGCCGGGCAAGCCAGTCGCCCACAGCCAGGATTCCGCCGAGATTGTCAGATGGGTGACCCCACTCCGCGGCGAGCCAGGTGTCGTTGAAGTCGAGCCAGCGGATCATCGCGCCCAGGTTGAATGCAGCTTGAACAGGATCGAGCTGGAACGGCGTCCCCGGAACCTTCGCCCCGTTGGGCACGATTGTGCCCGGCACGATTGGCCCGAGCAGCTTGGTACAGGCCGGGTATTCCAGCGCCTCGAGTCCGCAGCCCAGGGTGTCGATCAGGCAATGGCGCGCCGTTTCGTAGGCAAGATCGCTTTCGATCTCATGGTCGATGACGTAGTCGGCGATGTCGAGGAGGACCTGGTCCGGCTTCGGACGCGCAGCGTGGGTATGCACGGACACTGACTTACTCCGGGAGTGGCGATGCGCTGCAGACTAAGGCGCAGGGACCCGAGATCAAAATACATTGAAGATCGCATCTCCATATGAGAAAAGTATCGTCATGGAGCTGCGGCATCTACGGTACTTTCTCGCGGTGGCCGAAGAGCTGAACTTCACTCGGGCGGCCGAGCGCCTCAGCATTTCGCAACCGCCGCTAACCCAGCAGATCAAGGCGCTGGAAGCCGAAATAGGCGTGGCGCTGTTTGATCGTTCGGCATACCGCATTGAGCTCACGCGCGCCGGCACGGTGTTCGCGACCGAAGTCTCACGAATCCTGGGGGATGTGCGTAATGCCGTGCTGCTTGCGAAGCGGGCGGCGCGCGGTCCGGTAGGGCTGGTCCGGGTGGGCTTTACCGAGTCCGCCTCGTTCAATCCCCTCGTGCCCTTGACCTTCCGCACGTTTCGATCGAGCCATTCCGACGTGGAGGTCTCGCTCGAGGAACGTCAATCCACGGAACTGGCCGCGGCGTTGCGTGACGGCCGACTCGATGTGGCCTTCGTGAGGCCGCCGCTGAAGACGAGCGAGGGGCTGACGCTTCATCTGCTGGAAGCGGAGTCAATGGTCGTGGCCGTCCCAACCGGCCATCCCCTGGCTGCGTGCGCGCAGATCGAGTTGCGAGATCTGCGGAATGAGACGTTCATTCTTTATCCGCGCGCCGTGCGGCCGGGGCTTGCGGATGCGGTCATCGCAGCCTGCGAACAGGCGGGCTTCACGCCCAGAGTGGGGCAGTACGCTCCGCAGTTATCTTCGACGATCAATCTCGTGGCGGCATCGCTCGGAATTTCCGTCGTGCCCAAGTGCATGGAACGACTGCAGCCCCAAGCGGTGACCTATGTACCCTTGCGCGGCGAACCTCTGCAGGCTCTCCTCGGGATCGCTCATCGTACGGGCGAAGCCTCGCCGGCTGTTCTCAAATTCATTGAGACGGCGAAAAACACCGGGGCTCGGGTTTGAGATTGCTGCGAAACAAGACGGCCACGCGAATTACCGCAGCCCTGGGAGCCTGAGCTGGGCGGGCCTTTTCAACACGGAGTTCTGGATTGACCCGCGCAGGCACGTCGCAGGAGTCATGCTGATGCAGCTGCTTCCATTCTATGACGACGGGGCGATACGCACGTCGAGAGATTTTGAACAGATCGTGTACCAACATTTGAACTAGCGCCACCAGCGCCGCTATGGCCAGCCTCCGCCTCCCCTCCCTGCAGTCGTGGGCATCCGCGTGGCACCGGGCAAGCGAAGGATTCTTCCACGCCGAGGGGCAGCTCGCGTCTGCGGTGATGGGGCGAGTCATGAGGGATGCTCGATCCAGACGTGGCATTTTCCGACGTTCGCTGGGGCATCTCCTCAAGGGACTGCGCCCGATTGCTTCGTTGCGAAGCGAAGCACCGCGCTTAGCCGCGATTCCACCCATCGTCAGATGGGCCAGAATGGCGCAAACGCTTGAATTCGCTTACCCTCGCACCTGCTCGATGAGGCATCTTCCGGCCTCGAAAACCGGATCGGCAGTCACTGGGAACGAGTGAGCGTGGGTGAAATCAGCAAATAAGTGGCCCCTCGAGGTCGCAGCAGTCCTGCCGCATGAATGGGTATTCGGCACCTTCCTTTTGGTAACCGGGGTACGGTTATTCGCGAGCGGCGCCGCGCGCGGCTGGTCATTCGTTTTTTTTGCATCCCTGGCAGCCGCCATCGGCATGGTCGCCTGGGCGGAGCGTAGCCCCACGCCGTGGCGTTGGCGGGTTCGGCTTTCGTCTTATTTCGTCGTAATGGGCGTCGCTTTTTATGCGATGCGCGCGGGCGTGCCATTGCTGGGTAATCCCAGGGTGGACACTCTGCTGCTGCAATGGGACCGCGAGTTGTTAGGCGAAACGCCAGCGGTGGCCTGGGAGGGCTGGCTGTATCCCTGGCTGGAAGACCTGGCAATGGCGGGGTATCTGTTTTTCTTTTACTACCTCCTTGCGGGGCCGGGATATTATTGCATTCGGAGCATTCCGGTGTTCCGCAAGTGCATCGTCGGCCTGTTCACCCTCTATGGGCTCGCGTTCATGGGCTACACCGTGTTCCCGGCTGGCGGCCCGCACCTCTCGATGACCTTTCACACCCCCCTCCATGGGCCATGGCTCCTGGACTGGGCGCTCGACGCGGTGGACCGCGGGAGCAACACCGTGGATGTATTTCCCAGCGTACACCTGGCGGCCTCACTGTATTTGTTGCTGTTCGACTGGCACCATGGGCGGCGTCGATTCTGGTGGGCTTTGGTGCCATGCATGGTGCTTTGGTGGTCCACGATGTATCTGCGCTTCCATTACTTCGTAGACCTGCTTGCTGGGGCGGTAGTGGCGCTGATCGGGTGGTGGACGGCACAGAAATACGAGGTTGGCAGCCTCGAGCAGCCACTCGGCGCGTACCGTTCATACGGCAGCGATGTGAGAAACGCCGAAAGCCCTGAATAACGTCCAGCGGGGCCACCGGACCCTGGCGTTGCCAGGTGGTGGCCGCGAAGCTCTCAAGCGTACGGTTGCCTGCGTCGACGTTACGAACGGCGATGGTCACGTCTACGCCCGCCCGGCCAGAGCCCGCGTCGAGCGCCTTCGACTACTCAGGCCACCCCTCGACGTCCCCCGCGCATGTCCGCCGAACTGTCCCACACATGGATCTCGGCCGCGTCATCTATCCCGCATCCCATCTCGGCGAGCAGCACACGGGGTTCGCGAATCATTCGCGACCGATATGGCGGGCCGGCGGCAATCCGAGCACCGCCCATGGACAGCACGAGCACAGCGTGCGGACGACAACGTTATGGATAGTGGGCGCGCTCTCGACGACTCTCGGCTGTTCGATATCCCTGAGCACCGAACCGAAGCTCATCCGCCCACCAAGATCGTGCGGGCCATCCATTGTCTGAATCGTCGCGTTCGATGAGGCGCTACAAAAGCGCAAAAGGCAGCTCCTCGACCCGACTATTTTCCGCTCGCGCCCCGGGGCGCGTTGACCTGCATCAATAAAGGGACCGAGCAAGTCTCGCCTGAGGTCCGGGCAGCTAGCTCCGCCCGGCTCAACTCAGCCGCGTTGCGAGCTGTTGCTGCGGCCGAGCCGGCAGCCCTCCTCATGCTTGCATCGTCGCGCCGAACCTTATCACCCGCAGCGCGCTGCCCGCAGCGTGAAAAGTAGATTCTGTGTATTCATTTTCGAGATGGCCGATCGAATTGACACTACTTTGAGGCTTGCGTAGCGTGATTGCGCGAGAGAGCTGCGTCCTAACGACATCTGTTTGTTGGTTGTGTGCATGATCGACGCGATCTGTTGATAGCGCTGCGCGCGGCACGAACCGAAGAAGAAATCGTGAGGGCGCGCGGCTCGGCTCGACTGGTCTCGTTCACCGCGCCTTGCGTTGTGAACGAGACGATCCGATGCGCTCTGGTTTTGGGGGAATACGCATCGCGTGAATTGACGAACCCAAGGCGCGCGACCATGCGCGCCATTGGCAGCAACGGCGAAGATGTTGGAAGAGGGGGGAAGCTAAATGAAATATCTGGGGATTCGGTTACGCTCACGGGAAATGTTCGTGGCGTGCAGCGTGGTCGCGTTGCTCTGCGGTCAGGCGCATGCGCAGAACGCCAGTGCGCCGGACGGCCAGGGACTCGAGGAAATCGTTGTCACGGCTATGAGACGGGAAACCGGCTTGGAAAAGACACCGATCTCAATTTCGGTCCTCGCTGCCGCCGCTATCGAAAAGAGTCATGTCGTCGATCTAACCGACGTAACGCGGCTCACACCGAGCCTCGTCTACATGCCGCGCGGCGGTTCCGAAGGCTATCTCTCGCTGCGCGGCGCAATCATCTTTGACGATTCACCGGGAACTGATCCGGCTGTCAGCATGTACATCGACGATGTAGTGAGAGTCAGCGTGGCCGACGTGCAACCGGATGTGTACGACATTGACCGGGTTGAAGTCCTGAAAGGCCCGCAAGGAACGCTCTTCGGTCGCAATTCGATCGGCGGCGTCGTGGCGCTGTACACGAACCAGCCGACGTTCAAGAACGGCGGTAGCGCGGAAGTCAGCTACGGCGAGCATCACCTGGTGGAGCTGAAAGGTGTGTACAACGCCGCACTCATCGATGACAACTTGGCTGCCCGTTTCATACTGTCGGACTCTTCCGTCCGCGGTAATGTCAGAGACGTTGCAACCGGCGGTGAGCTCAATGGTGAACACCAATTGTCCCTCCGCGGCAAACTGCTTTTCACGCCGACCGATGCTCTCAGGTTCGTGTCGAGCTTCGATTACCTGCACAGACAAGGTACTCAGGCGGAATGGCTGCTGGGCAACTATCAACCGGCGCTGGTTCCTGGGCTGACATACGCTCCGGAGCAAACCGCGCAAGGCAAACCGGGTGAGGCAGGGCAAACCAATTGGGGGCTGACCGAACGCGGTGATTGGACGACGGAAATGGGAACATTCACGTCCATTACGGGCTATCGGCATTTGGACTCCCATAACACCAAAACGCTGTTTCCGGTAGATGCGTTGATCCTGAATGCGCACGAGCACGACAACCAAGTCACGCAAGAACTGCGCCTGGCGTCACCTGTGGACCAGCCTCTGACGTGGATAGCCGGCGTATATTTTCTCCACAACTCCAAGGACCGACCGGTCGACGCTTTTCAGGATTATCTGCCGGGGTCATTTTTCGCGCGCAAGGCCAGCGGCTTCCCGGCGCCAATTCTCTATCAGAATGTCCAGGTAGCACACACGACAAGCGGTGCACCGTTTGCCGATGTTGCGTACGACATTACCGACAAACTGAAAGTGGATGTAGGCGGAAGATACACCTGGCAGAAAAAGGCAGGTAGTGCGTACCTGAACTCGACCGGAGGGGTCATACGTGGCTCGGACCTCCACGCCGCTCAGAACGCTTCCTGGACCGCGTTCACGCCGGCCGCGACGCTGACTTATCAGGCGACGAGCTCGTTGATGTCCTACGCCACGGTGTCACGCGGATTCTTGAGCGGAGGTTTCAACGCCAACAGCAGCACTGCCAAAGGCTTGGCGGTTCCCTTCGACTCTGAATATGTCTGGAATTATGAGGTCGGCACGAAGTTCAACGGCCTCGACAACCGCTTGCATGCGAACCTCGCGGCTTTTATCGACCGCTACACGAACCTGCAGGTAATTCAGCTCGATACGACCACCCAAGACGTCATCACCACCAACGCGGGTGCCGCGCGTGTGGGCGGGATCGAAACCGACATAGAGGGCACGCCTGTCAAGTGGCTGACGCTCGGTTTAAAGTATGACTACCTCGACAGCAGGTTCACAGAATTCCTTATCAACAATGGCGACGGCACGTATACTGATAATGCCGGGCACAAAGTGCCATTCACGCCAACCCACCGGGTTACCGCCAGTGCTGAGGTCCACTCCGGGTTTTCCGTTGGAACAATCGCCGTCGGGGGCGACTATACTTACAGAAGTACCCAGGAATTTACCGCCGAAAACGACACACCGCAGGCAATTCGCGCTCTGACTGCGTGGCGCGGTCTCGTCAATTTGCACGCGTCGTGGTCTTCGAATGACGATCGCTGGGAGGTGTTGCTCTGGGGTAAGAACATTACGAATTTACACTACGCCGTATATGCCCAGAGCGCGGCAGTTTACATAGCGACCGCCCCGGAGTTCTTCGACCATTCGAAATATCTTTATGAGATCCAACCCGGCCCGTACCGCTCCTACGGGGTGACGCTTAGAACGAGATTCTGAGCGGCAAAATCCATAGCAGTGAGCGCAAGGCGTGCGAGAGAGCGGAGTTGGCATCAGAGGCGAAACGAACACGAGGTCGCTCACGTTGAATGACCGAATCGTTGAACGCCGCGAATTCCTGCGGGGATTGACCGCCACTGCAGCGGCACTCGCGTCCGGACTTCCCGCCGTTACCGCGTTCGCGGGCGGGGTAAGCTCGCCGCGGCGAATCGACGTCCATCATCACTTCGTACCGCCGTTGTTTGCGCAGGCGGCACGCGAGCGAAATTTATTTAATCCGGCGCTAAATGGGCTAAGCGTCGGCCGCTCCATAGACGAGATGGATCGAAACGGCGTTACCAGCGCGGTTCTCTCGATTCCATCGCCGGGAACGTGGTACGGAAACGTGGAGCTTGCACAAAGAGTTGCCCGCGATGCGAACGAATGCGCAGCCAGACTGGTGAGCGATCACAAGGGACGCTTCGGAATGTTCGCGACCCTGACACTTCCGGATCTCGACAGTTCGTTGGCGGAAATGGCTTACGCATTCGACGAATTGAACGCGGACGGCATTCATATGTGGACCAATTACGGTGACTTCTGGCTTGGCGACCCGCGCCTGTCGCCTCTGCTCGAAGAGCTGAACCGGCGCAA